>NZ_RHOJ01000004.1 GCF_003946485.1 Lacticaseibacillus jixianensis
GCTCTCCCGATTCTCCCGGATTCGGGTCAACTGGCGGTTCCGGCTCTCCCGATTCTCCCGGATTCGGGTCAACTGGCGGTTCCGGCTCTCCCGATTCTCCCGGATTCGGGTCAACTGGCGGTTCCGGCTCTCCCGATTCTCCCGGATTCGGGTCAACTGGCGGTTCCGGCTCTCCCGATTCTCCCGGATTCGGGTCAACTGGCGGTTCCGGCTCTCCCGATTCTCCCGGATTCGGGTCAACTGGCGGTTCCGGCTCTCCCGATTCTCCCGGATTCGGGTCAACTGGCTGTTCCGGCTCTCCCGATTCTCCCGGATTCGGGTCAACTGGCGGTTCTGGCTCTCCCGATTCTCCCGGATTCGGGTCAACTGGCGGTTCTGTCGTTTCCGGTTCACTGGAGTCGTCCGGATCGGGGTCAACGGGTGATTCAGCTTCGTAAGTCACGACGAATAACTCATCCTCAGGTAACTCAGTGTACTCACCATCGAACGACTTCGCCTCGACCACTTCAAAATTGGCTTTGTAGCCTTCCATCACCGGCACCTGATAGGCCTCATAGCCACTTTGCGGGAGGTAAACCAACCTAAGATTCTCTAAGGACTCTGCTTTCCAATCCCAGTTCCACTTAATTGTCTGTTTGACCTCCCGATCCCCATCGGGGTGACCAACAAGTATGATCGTCCGCGTTGTGGTCTTTGGCACCTGACGAATCGCAACGGTTGTTGCAGGCATCTCCCAAGAATTCGGCGAATCATTTTCAAGAATGGTGAGAATCTGATCTTTATCAACTAACTCATAACCAGAAGGCAAAGATAACTCCTTAACAGATATCTCATCGCCAACCTGGCCATAAACCAGGTCATAACTTACATTCCGATCAAGGTCCTCGTCTATCAGGTCAACCTTCAGATAATGGACCTTGTCCTCAACCAATCTGTATGTATCCGGATACCCACCACCGTATGAATGGCTAAATTGATGTCCTGTCTTTTCGCCCTGCCAAACTTTGCCATCCTCCCGATCGAGACCGCGAGCTTTGGAATTTGCGCCGAGAGTCAGAACTTCCAAGCTTGAATTACCATAAAACATCGACGCATTAGTGGGGGTGTCAAAGTTGGAGATGTCGAGTTCACGAAGATTCTCCATATCTTCGAATGCCCAGTTACTGTACCTTCCAGCGTATTGCCAGCCGCTCAAATCTAAGGTCGATAAGTTGGTGCCATAAAGGAAATAGCAGATGTCATCAACAGTAGAAACATCCCACGCTTCAATCGGAAGCTGCTCCAAGCGATGGCAGTCCTCAAATGTTCCATACATTGTTTTCACGTTGCTCGTATCCCAGTTGGAAACGTCTAAACTCTGCACGTTCACATTGTATCCAAACATTGAGTTCATGCTCTGGACTGCGCCCACGTCCAAGTGCTCTAACCCTACGTAGGAAATAACACTACGTAAGTCATAGAAGAGCCGGCTACTATCAACTGGTGCAGCGACTTTGCCATTAATCACAACCTCATCAATCAATTCCCTAATGGATGCCCACGGAGATTCCCCATGCGTATCTGTCCCAACACCTTCATTCAGGCTTAGGATTCCATCCTCCAGTTGCCAGTTCACCGACCCCCACTCGCCTTCCATTGTCGCATCTTGAAGGCGGTAAGTATCTGCATGGCCACCACCGTATGTTTGGAAGAATGAATGACCCGTCTTCTCACCGACCCAGTTCTTTCCGCTTACGTTAGGTATCCCACAGAGAAGGGTACGATCACCTAAAATCAAAACCTCCAATTGGTCAGTTCCGTCTCCGAAATCCGCCGAGTCGTCCAGATTGAAGGAAGACAAGTTTAACTCTCTCAGATTGCTCATGCTGCCAAACGCAAGGGTAACGTCCACCTTAGGGTTAGGGGCCCATTGAGACAAATCCAAACTCACTAGGCCTGATCCATCAAACATCTGCCCCATGCTCTTTACATGCGAAACATCCCAATCAGCCAAATCTACACTACTCAGTTTCGAGTTGTTATAAAATACGCCAGACATATTTTCAACTCGACTTGTATCAATGTTTTCCAGACCCTCATAGCTGGTAGCAGATGTGAAGTCTTCGAAGAGGTACGATATATCTTGGGGAGCATTAATTTTCCCCTCGACGACTACCTTGGACACCGCATCTGAAAAATGTCTCCATGGTGACCACAAATCTGTCTCAGCACCCTCCCCGCCTTCTAAATAAAGCACGCCTTCCTCAAAGCGCCATGGCACAGTGCCCCAAGTACCAGTTTCAGCTTCGGTTGACCATACAAGGTGATAGGTATCGCCATGACCACCTTCATATTCATCCTTGAAGCTATGGCTGGAGTTAACCCCACGCCATTCCTTATAGTCTGGGGTGGGAACATCCTTTAGCAAAGTCTGATCACCGAGAACAAGCTCTTCAAGCCTGTCATACCCACCCCATAATACAGACTGCGGTGAAGTCATGCTAAGGCTCGACAGGTTCACACTTCCTAACTGGATCATGTATTCGAAGGCAGATTGGAAATTCGCGTCTTGTTTTGGCTGCCAACTCGAAAGATCTAAGTTCTGGATACCCGCTCTAGCAAACATCGAGTAAAAAGAGTCACAGTTAGTAACATTCCAACTGGCGACATCAAGATTTTGCAAGCTCTGATTATTATAAAAGAGGTGATCTAAGCTCCCCGCCTGACTCATATCCATCTTCTCGAGACCTTCGTATGCCGTAACCGCAGTAAAGTTTGCAAACAGGTTAGAAGCGTTCGTTGGCATCACAATATCGCCATCTACAACAACCCGTTCAACTTGGTCGGCAATTACCCCCCAAGGAGATTGATAATTTGTATTTTTCCCTTCACCCTCGTCCAAATGCAAGATACCATCTTCGAGACGCCAAGCCACCGTCCCCCAAGTTCCCTGATTCGTAACCACCAACCGATAAGTGTCGGCATGACCGCCAGGATACTCGTCAACAAAGCTGAAGCTAGTTGAGTCCCCCAGCCATTTCGCACCACCTGGAGTGGGGAATTCCTTTAGTTTGGTCTCATCACCCAACACAAGCTCTTCAAGTTCAGAGTATGTTCCGGCAAATGAAGCTTGAGAACTGTTCGAGTGAATGCCCGATAAATTGACAGTTCCTAATTGATTCATAGAGGCAAACGAATTGAACCAAGAGGCTTCGGGATTTGTCGCCCAAGAAGACAGATCGAGCGTCTTTAAACTGGAATAAGAAAACAATCCGTCGAAGTTGAGACAGGATGAAACGTCCCAACTTGAAACGTCTATTTCTTCTAAACTAAAATTACCATAGAAGAAATCTGACATATCCTCAGTGGTGCTCAAATCTAGGTTCTCTAATCCTTCATAAGCCTTGACGTTCCCTAACCGATCAAAGAGCCAGCTAGCATCCCTTGGTGCAACCACGTGCCCAGCCACAACTACCTTTTCGATTTGGTTAGATATGTTAATCCACGGTGACACCCTGCCCGTGTCAGCCCCTTCCCCGCTTTCTAAAGTCAGCACCCCATCTTCCAGCCGCCAAGGCACGGTGCCCCAAGTGCCTTCTTCGTCCGCCTTGACTTCTGCCACTTCCGCTTCATCCTCGGCGGCAGCGGCTGCACCTTCTGCTGGCTCTGGCGCCTCCGACGTCTCAGCTTCCGGGACTATAGGCGGACCTTCAGGGCTGGTCTCAGTGCCTTCACCCGGCGTGCTTTCTGGTGCTGTGTCTGGCGCAGGGGTTTCGCCTGGAGTAGTATTCTCCCCACTTGCGGTATCGCCCTCAGCGCCAGCTTCCTCAGCTGGTTGCCCTTCCACCGGCTTTGCTTCCTCACCCTCTTCCACGGTGGCGGCTGCCGCCTGCTGTCCAGTTGGCAGCTGACTCACCGCGTCACTGGGACTATCCGGGACGGTGAACTGCGAGGCCACCTCACTTGTTTCCGGGTCCTTGCGTCCAGTGTTCGTGGCCGCGTGGGTGAGGACTGGCCCCATCCCCCCTAAGACCACTGAACTCATCAACACGGTCAGGCCCAGTGAAGCCGCCACGCGGCTTTTGCGCCGCTCCGATTGACTCATCGATGCACTTCCTTTCGTTTATGCTTATTAGTTTCATAACTCCCTACAATATTAATTTTAAATGGTCGCCTGTATGCCCTGTCCACCCAAACGGGCTGGGGTACAAAAAGGCCGCTCCCCGGAGGCAGCGGCCTAATCGCAAAGACGTGATTCGTGTTAGATTTATTCTTCTTCTAGTTGATTGAGCTTGTCCATGTCCTTGTCGCTGATGGTGAAGTCCAGCTCGGCGTTGCTTTGAGCGTGGAAGCGGTGCGTCGCTTTTGGCAGCGGCAGCACGCCGTTTTGCAGGCAGAACTTGATGGCCAGCTGGGCGATGGAGACGTTGTACTGCTCGGCGATCGCCGTGAGGTCCGGATCCTGCAGCAGGCGGCCGGTGGCCAGCGGGGAGTAGGCTTCAACGACCAAGCCGTTATCCTCGGCGAACTTGGTGATCGGCTTTTCCGTGTAGCCGACGTGGTACTGGATCTGGTTGACCATCGGCTTAACGGTGGCGCCGTCAAAGATGTTCTTCATCTCCGGCACGCCGAAGTTAGAGATGCCGATGGCCTTGGCGCGGCCGCTTTGGTAGATCTCCTCCATGGCCTTCCAGACGTCCTTGTTCTCCTTGTCGTAGTTGCCGCGCTTGGCCCATGGCCACGGCGCGTGGATCAGGTACAAGTCGACGTAATCCAGGCCGAGGTTTTTCAGCGAGGTCTCAAAATCCTGCTTAGCGCCCTCGTAAGTCTTGGTCTCGGCCGGCAGCTTGGTGGTCAGGAAAATCTGCTCGCGGGGAATGCCGGATTCGCGGATGGCCTCACCCACGCCTTGTTCGTTGCGGTAAGCCAGCGCCGTGTCGACGTGGCGGTACCCCAGCATCAGCGCGTTGGCCACAGCTTCTTGCGCCTGGTCCTGGGGGATCTGCCAGGTCCCAAAGCCGACCTTGGGGATCTTGACCCCATTTGCCAATGTATACGTTTCAGTCAAAATCGAAGATGCCATTGTAATGCCTCCTATTGATTTTGTTCCAAAAACAATTGCGTTCCGCGCGCAAGCCGCGCCAGGCCGTCGTCCAGCATGGCGGCCGGACAGGCGATGTTCATGCGGATAAACTGGGCGCCGTTGCCGCGGTACTCGCCGCCCGCAGACAGGATGAGGCCGGTGTGTTCACGCAGAAAGGCGCAGAACGCATCGCTGGTGGTGCCCAGCGCCGAGATGTCCAGCCACAGCAGGTACGTCGCGTTTTCAAACGCCGGCCGAATTTGCGGCACTTTGGCGGCCAGAAAATCCTGGACGTGGGCGCGGTTGGCCGCCAGCACCTGCTTGAGCGCCGCTAGCCAGGCCGCCCCCTGCGTGTACGCGGCGATGCTGCCGGGCAAAGACAGCAGATTCGGCTCGGCCAGCTCGTCGTTGTTGAGCGCACGGGTCGCGGAGTCGCGCAGCGCCTGCCCCGGCACAATGACCGTGGCCGCGTGCAGGGCCGCGACGTTGAACGTCTTGGACGGTGACACGCAGATCACGGCGTTGTCCCGCAGCGGCTGGGGCAAGGCGAACACCGGCGTGTAGGCCGGCGCCCCGAAGACCAGGTCGCCGTGGATCTCGTCTGACAAAAGCACCACGTGATGCTTCAGGCACAAGGTCGCGATGTGCGTCAGTTCGGCTTTTGACCACGCCTTGCCGATCGGGTTGTGCGGGTTGCACAGGATCATCAGGGTGCTGAGCGGCGCGGCGAGCTTTTGCTCCAGGTCCGCCCAGTCGATGTGGTACCGGCCAGCCGCCGCGTCGTAAACCAGGTCCGAGGACAGCGTGTGGCGGCCGTTATTTTCGATCGAGTGGTAGAACATGTTGTACACCGGGGCCTGCACCACGACGTTGTCGCCGGGGTGCGAGAGTCGCCGCACAAGCGAGGACACCGCCGGGATCACGCCGGTGCAGTACAGCATCCAGGCCGGCTCGGGGCGCGCGCCGTGCTGCTGAGCGTACCAGTCAGCCACCGCGGTGAAGTACGCGGCCGGCGGCTCCTCGTAGCCGAACACGCCGAACTGGACCTTCTTGGTCATCGCCGCAATGATCGCCGGGGCCGTCTTGAAGTCCATGTCCGCGATCCACATCGGCAACTCGCCGGGCTTGACGGCCCACTTGATCGAGTTGGTGCCGGTGCGGTCGATTTGTTGGTCAAACTGAGTCATTCTGTCACCACCTTGGGCTGATTGGCGTAAGTGATCTGCGTCTGCCGTGGGTCGATCTTGGTGGGATCGAGGATCAGCGTGCCGATGGCCTGCGCGTGAATCTTGCCAGAAAGCGGATTCTTCACGCTGAGGATCGGCGTCGTGATCTCGGCGTCGATGTTGGTGCAGTACTCAAACGCGAGGTCCGTCTGCATCATCCGGCAGTTTTTCAGCGTCAGGTCGTCGCAGTAACACAGGCCCTGGTCGCTGGCGATGGTGCAGTTGACCAGCGTCAGGTGCTTCGTGTTCCAGGCGAGGTACTCACCGGAGAGCACCGAATCGAAAATCGTGACGTTGTCGCAATTCCAAAAGGCGTCCTTGGTGACCAGCGTCGAATTATGCACCTCGACGTACTTGCAACCGTCAAAGGCGTAGTTGCCGATGAGGTTCAGGTGGTCGACGTAAATGTTCTCGCTGTCCTTGGCAAAATAATCGCCGCACGCGTCCACGTTCTCGATGTCGATGTCCGCACAGGTCCACAGCGTCTCTTCGGCGTGGGCGAAGTGATCGTTTTGCAGCGTGATGTGGCGGCTGCGGCGAAACAGCTTGGGCGCCTGAAAGCTGCAGTTGCGCAGCGAAATGTCTTCGGTGTACCAAATCCCGCTGCGGCTCATCGTCTCAAAGATCGTGTTGATCACGTCAATGTGCTTGCTGTACCACAAGGGGTACTTCCAGGTGAACGTGCTATCGCGCAAGGTGATGTTGCGACTCTCCTTCAGGGGCGATTCGCCCTCGCCGAAAGTCGTGCGGATCAGGCGCGCGTCTTGCTTGCCGAACAGCGGCCGCTCGCCGTCGAAAAATTGATCTTGAATGGTTTCCATGTCTGCATCCCCCTTGTGGCTGCCTGGTGTGAGGCGGGCTGAAGTGCGCTGGATGGGCGGGGCCTAACTGGGCTCCGGGTTCGCAACGCAGGTACATCTAACTACGGTCACGGATTCACCCGCTTTGCGGGTAAATCCGTGACCTAGGTTAGCTGACCTGCTAAGTGCGCGAACCCTGCGCACCTTCTAACTGGGCTTCCGGTTCGCAACGCGGAAGTGGCTAGCTACGGTCGCAACTTCACTCGCTTTGCGAGTAAAGCCGCAACCTAGGCTAGCCATTCCGCTAAGTGCACGAACCCTGCGCACCTTCTAACTGGGCTTCCGGTTCGCAACGGGGGAGCATCCAGCTACGGCCAAGGCCTCGCCGGCAAAGATCACCGGCAATGCCTCGGCCTAGGCTGGCTGTCCCCCTAAGTGCGCGAACCTTGCGCACCTTGGGCTTAACTGGGCTCCGGGGCGACAACGCCCGAGCGTCCAGCTACGCATAGGGCCTCGTCGGCTAAGTACGCCGACAATGCCCTATGCTAGGCTGGCCGTCGGGCTAAGTGCGTCGCCCCTGCGCACCTTCAAAAAAACAGGCAGCCTGGATTCACCCTCCTTGCTCGGTGAACCCGCTTACCTGTCTATTCTATCATTTTATTGATGCGGCGTTAGGCCTCTTCCAAAGCAGCCAGGGTCGCGGCGTTTTCGGTGTAGTTCACGATCTGCGACAGGCGCTGCGCGGTGCCGGTGGTGATGTGGCCCTGCTCCAGCAGGTCGTGGATCGCCGTGCGCTCGGCCGCAAGCGCCAAGGTGCGCAGTCGCGCCATTTCCTGCTCGTACTGCACCGACTTGTGCGCACGGTTGGCATTCGCCTTGGCCGTCGCGATCCGGCCGCGGTACTGCACAATCAGCGCGTAAATCACCTGCCGGTTGAACTGGCGCTTGCGGTGCTCCGGCTGCCGCAGGTACTCGCTGAGCGTCTTTAGGCCGCCCTTGGCGATTTCTTTTTCGACAAACAGGCGCTCGGGTTCCCCGGTTTGGCCGAGCCGTTCGGCCGCGACCTTGTGCCACCAGTGCGGCAGCGCCGCCTTGGCGCGGGCGAGCACGTCCGACCAGGTCAGGCGGCCGTGGTTCTGAGCCATCGCCACCAGCGAGTTCTCGCGGGTGTGCAGCCGGCGTTTGGTCTTCTGGTAAACGCGGTCGCTGACCTGATTGGCCGCATGCAGCTCTTCCAGCCGCGCCAGCTCACCGGCCACGCCCACCGCGCGCAGGTCGATCTCGTCTTGGACGAACGGCGGCAGCTCGCCGCTGTCATCCGCCTGCAGATCCAGGCGCCGCAGCAGGTGCTGGTACTCGTCGATCAGATCCAGCACGGGCTTTTGGTTGTCCTCGCGCCGCTCGCCTTCCAGCTTGCGCACCGCCATCTGATAAAGGTAGCGCTGGGCCTGCGCCTGATCGAGCAGGCGGACGCCGCCCGGGGCCGCTTGCGGCTCGTCGTCGCCGTCGTCATCGTCCTCGATCGCCGAGCCGCGCAGCTTCAGCGGCGTGCGGTTTTGCGTCATGATCGGCAGCAGCACCGTTGCGACGATCATCGAAAGCACGATGTAGCCGGCGGCAATGAACAACATCAGCGCCCGCTCGGGAAAATGCGCACCGCTGGGCAACAGGACGGGAATCGCCAGCACCGCGACCAGCGAAATTGCCCCGCGCACCCCGGCGATCCCGTTTAACAGCGCCAAGTGCAGGCTGGGCCGGTCAGCCTCGGCCTTTTGCCACGCCGTCAGCCGCATGTAGCCGTAGGTCCAGCCGACGCGAATGGCCAGCATGACCAGGTAGACCAGCACGACGTCCATGAGGGCCTGCCAGGTCGAAACGGCCCGGCTTTGAATGGTGGCGCGCATCGCGACCGGCAGCTCCAGGCCCAGCAGAATAAAAATCAGGCCGTTGAGCACGTAGACGACGATGTCCCAGGTTTTCTCCGTCACGATCCGCAGCTCCGGCAGCGCCGAGATGAAGCGGTTGCCGCTCGCGTTGGTCAACAGCCCCGCAACCACCACGGCAATGACGCCGGACGCGCCGATCACCTCATCGACCAGCAGGTAAATGAGAAACGGAGTGATCAGCTGAAGCACCGCGTGCAAAATGGTGTCGTTGATGCCTTGCTGCAGCAGCCACAGCCGCAGGAGGTTGATCAGCCCCATCAACAGCGCCCCGGCCAAGGCCCCAACGCCGGCGATGTAGACGAAATCGCCGATGGCCTGGGTCCACACGAACGTGCCGGTCATCACCGCGGCGATGCCGTACTTGAACCCGATCAACCCGCTGGCGTCGTTGATCAGACTTTCCCCGGCGATCAGGTGCATGAGCCCCGCCGGCAGGTGCACCCGGCTGGCCAGCGACTGGACCGCGATCGGGTCCGTCGGCGCGAGGATGGCCGCCAAGGCGAAGCTGGCCGCCAGCGGCATTGCCGGCACCAGCCAGTGCAGGAAGAACCCGCCCAGGAAGGTGATGATGAACACCAGCAAAATGGCGTTACCCGCGATCGCCCCGCGCAGCTCCCAGAGCTCGCGCTTGGGAAAGCGCCGGCCGTCGTTGTACAGCAGGGGCGCCGTGAACAGCAGCATGAACCAGTCCGTTTCCATGTCCAAGCTCAAGCTGAAAAACAGCGCCGCCGCCAGGCCAAGCGCTGCTTGAATCAGGGAGACCGGAACGGCCACCAGGTAATGACTGATCACATTGGAGACGATCACCAGTGCGATCAGGAGCAGTACGGCTTCTACAAGCTGCATCGGCAGCGCCTCCTTTCAAAAGCGGGGCTTAGAGGGCCTCCTCGGTGCCGATGATCCGCACCTCAGGCTCCAGCTGGACCCCGAATCTGGCCAGCACGTTTTTTTGCACGTAGCGGATCATCGCCATGTAATCCGTCGCGGTGGCGTGGTTGATGTTGACGATGAACCCGGCGTGCTTCATTGAGATCTGCGCGCCGCCGATCTTGTGCCCCTGCAGTCCCGCCTGCTGAATCATCGGCCCGACGTAATGCCCCTTTGGCCGCTTGAACACCGAGCCGCACGACGGGTACTCCAGCGGCTGCTTGCTGGCGCGTCGCGCGTTGAGCCGGTCCATGCGGGCCCGAATATCGGGTTTGGGCGCTGGAGTCAGTTGGAACGTGGCCTCCAGGACCACGTCACCGGTTTCTTGAACCAAGCTGCGCCGGTAAGCAAACGCCATGGCCGCGTTGTCGTAGTGCCGCAGCTCACCGGCCGGCGTGAGGACGACCACCGCGGTCAAAATGTCCTTGATCTCGCCGCCGTACGCCCCGGCGTTCATGTAAACCGCTCCGCCAACGCTGCCCGGAATGCCGCACGCAAACTCAAAGTCCGACAGGCCTGCCCGGTAGGCGGCCTCGGTCGTGTCGATCAGCCGCGCCCCCGCCTGGGCCGTCACCTGATCGCCGCTGACTTCAATGTGGTCCATCGCCGTCAAAATGATGGTCAGCCCGCGAATGCCGCCGTCGCGCACGATGAGGTTGGACGCATTGCCGATCACCGTGAGCGGCAGGCCTTCCTCATCGGCGTACTGAACCAGCGCCTGGACCTCGGCCACCGTGTGCGGAAACGCCAGCTGATCGGCTGGCCCGCCGGTGCGGGTGAAGGTGTATTTACTCAGGGGTTCGTTGTTTAAAATCGTGATGCCATCAATAACGGCTGCCGTCATGATCTGCCTCCCAGGATTAAATTACCGTTTGATTTTAACATACAAACCCCCGGGTGGCGGTTTGAGGCGGACGCCTTTTTCTTATATACTGAGGGCAATACGAACGGAGGCAACCACTATGAAGTTGATCTCATGGAACGTTAACGGCTTACGGGCCGTTTTGAAGCACGATTTTATGACCACATTCAACGCCCTAGACGCCGACTGGTTCTGCATTCAGGAAACCAAGATGCAGGAAGGCCAGGCCACGCTGGACCTGCCCGGCTACCACCAGTACTTCAACTACGCCGAGCGCAAGGGGTATTCGGGCACGGCCATTTTCACCAAGCACGAGCCGGTAAGCGTCACTTACGGCATCGGCGTGCCTGAATACGACGACGAGGGCCGCGTCATCACGCTGGAGTACCCCAAGTTCTACTTGATGACGGTCTACACCCCGAACTCAGGAAGCGAGCTCAAGCGCCTGGATTACCGCCAGGGCTGGGACCAGGCGTTTCTCGCCTACACCAAGCAGCTGGCCGCCAAGAAGCCACTGGTTTACTGCGGCGATCTGAACGTCGCCCACCACGAGATCGATTTGAAAAACCCGGCGTCCAATCACCACAACGCGGGCTTTACGGACGAGGAGCGCAAGGACTTCACCGCCCAGCTGGCCGCCGGCTTCACGGATTCCTTCCGCCACTTTTACCCGGATCTGACCGACGCGTATTCCTGGTGGAGCTACCGGTTCAACGCCCGCTCGCGCAACGCGGGCTGGCGCATCGACTACTTCGTCGGCAGCGCCGACTTCGTGCCTTACATGCAGGACGCCAAGATCCATAGCGAGATCATGGGCTCGGACCACTGCCCGGTTGAACTTGAGACTGCAGACTTATTAGGAGACTGACATGGATTTTATCGCAATGGACTTTGAAACCGCCAACCGCCAGCGGGCCAGTGCCTGCTCCCTGGCCATCGTCGTGGTGCGCGCGGACCGCGTGACGGATTCCTTTTACACGCTGATCGACCCGGAAGCCCCGTTTGAACCGCAAAACGTGCGCATCCACGGCATCACCGCGGCGCAGGTGGTCGGCCAGCCGACGTTTCCGGCGGTGTGGCCGCACATCCAAAGCTTTTTCACGCCCACGCAGCTGGTGACGGCGCACAATTCGCCCTTCGACGTCTCGGTGCTGCGCCGCACGCTTGAGCGCTACGAGATCGCGGTGCCCCACTACCAAGTGATCGACACGGTGCGGACGGCCAAGAAGCTGATGCCGAACCTGCCGAACCACCGGCTCGACACGGTCAGCGCGGCCATGCACATCCCCCTGGCGCACCACCACAACGCCCTGCAGGACAGCTACGCCTGCGCGCGCATCCTGATCGCCCAGGCCCACCAGTTCGGTACGGCCGCCTTAATGCCCATGTTAAAGATGACGGCCTAACGCAAAACATCCCCGCCCAAGGTTTTGGGTGGGGATGTTTTGCGTTAAGCGACGTTCAGTGCGGCCAGCAGCGCCTGCGCCCGCGGGCCAACGGCTTCAAACGTCAAGGTGCGCTTGTTATCATCGAAATCATCCTTGAGAAAATGGATCAGCAGGTACCCGTCTGGCAGGGCCTCACCTAAGTAATCGGGCCACTCGACGACCGAAACCCCGTCGCCTTCGAAGTATTCTTCCAGGCCCAAATCACCGGCCCCACCGTCTTCGAGCCGGTACAGGTCCATGTGGTAAAGCGGCAGTCGGCCGGCCGGATACTCGCGGATCAGCGTGAAGGTCGGGCTTTTGATGTAATCGGTGATGCCTAAGCCGCGCGCGAGGCCCTTGGTGAAGCTGGTCTTGCCAGCGCCCAGATCGCCGTCCAGCAGCAGCACGTCGCCGGGCGCCAGGTGCGGCGCCACCTGCGCCGCAAACGCCTGCAGCGCCGTTTCATTATCGAATTTCATCCTTCGCCTCCAACGATTGATTGGCCTAACTGGGCTTCGACTTGGCAACGCGGGAGTGGCTAGCTACGCTCACGGCCTCGCCGCCAAGACCAGGCGGCAATGCCATGGGCTAGGCTACCCATCCCGCTAAAACCGCCAAGTCTGCGCACCTTCTAACTGGGCTACGGGTTCGCAACGCGGGAGTGGCTAGCTACGCTCAGCGCCTCACCGCCAAAGTACGGCGGTAAGGCGCTGAGCTAGGCTACCCATCCCGCTAAGTACGCGAACTCTGCGCACCTTCTAACTGCTCTGCGGTCCAAATGACTACCGCTATTTTAGCATAATTAATCGATCAGGTTCTGCGCCGCGGTGATCAGGGCCACTTGGTAAATGTCCTGCTCGTTGGCGCCGCGCGATAAATCCGAAACCGGCTTGTTCAGGCCCTGCAGGATCGGACCAATGGCCTCGAAGTTGCCGAGGCGCTGTGCGATCTTGTAGCCAATGTTGCCAGACTGCAGGTCAGGGAAGATGAAGACGTTCGCGTTGCCGGCGACCTTCGACGCCGGCGCCTTAAGCTTGGCCACGGTCGGCACGAAGGCGGCGTCGAACTGCAGCTCGCCGTCCAGGGCCAGGTCCGGCGCCTGCTTTTGGGCCAGCGCCGTCGCTTCGACCACCTTGTCGACCTGCGGGGCTTTTGCCGAGCCCTTGGTGGAAAAGCTGAGCATGGCGACTTTCGGATCAATGTCAAACAGCTTGGCAGTCTTGGCGGACTCAATGGCGATCTCCGCGAGGGTCTGCGCGTCCGGGTCGATGTTGATCGCGTTGTCCGCAAACAGGTAGCGCTCGTCGCGGCCCCGCTGCATGATGAACGCGCCGGACGTCCGCGAGACCCCGGGGCGCGTCTTTATGATCTGAAGCGCCGGGCGCACGGTGTCGGCGGTCGAATGCACCGCCCCGGAGACCATGCCATCGGCCTCCCCCATATAGACCAGCATCGTGCCGAAGTAGTTCGGATCCTTAACCATGGCCGTCGCCTGTTCTTCGGTCGCCTTGCCCTTGCGCCGGTCGAAGAAGGCCGTGGCCATTTGCGGCAGGATGGCATCCGTTTGCGGGTCGCGAATGATGACCTTGCTCAGGGTGAAACCCTTCTCCTTGGCCACTGCGGCCACTGCGTCTGCCGTCCCCAGCACGATCGGCTGGATCAAGCCGTCGGCAGCCAGCCGCACGGCCGCGCCGAGCACTCGGGGATCAGTTCCTTCAGGAAAAACAATGCGGTAGTTCTTGCCTTTGACCTTTTGCTCCAAGCTCTGAATTAAGTCCAACGTTATCCCTCCATTAGCCAAAATGTTAGCGCATACAACGTTCAGGGTCTATCATAGCAATTTTTTTACGCGCTCGCACCTAAATTATGCTTCCGGCGTTGCGGGCAGCTGCCAATTGATCGGGGCCTCGCCCATCTTGGCCAACAGCGCGTTGGTCTTCGAGAACGGCCGGCTGCCGAAAAAGCCGCGGTAAGCCGACAAGGGACTCGGGTGCGGCGACTCGACCACCGCGTTTTTGCTCAGGTCGATGAGCTGTTTTTTGGCCCGCGCCGCGCTGCCCCACAGGATGAAGACCACCCCGCCGCGGTCCGATAAGGCGGCAATGGCGGCGTCCGTCAGCGTCTCCCAGCCCTGGCCGCGGTGCGAGTTGGCCTGGCCGGCCCGCACGGTGAGCACCGCGTTGAGCAGCAGCACGCCCTGCTCGGCCCAGCTTTTGAGGTAGCCGTGGCGCACCGGCGGATAGCCCAGGTCGTCTTGCAGCTCCTTGTAGATGTTTTGCAAAGACGGCGGCAGCGGGATCCCCGGCGCCACGGCAAAGCTGGCCCCGACCGCCTGATTGGGCCCGTGGTAGGGGTCCTGGCCGAGGATCACCACTTTGACCTGGTCAAACGGCGTCCATTCAAACGCCTGAAAGATGTGGTGCATCTCCGGATAAATGGTTTGCGTCTGGTACTCTGTTTTCAAAAACTGGTGCAGCCGCGCGTACTCCGGGCCGGCAAACACCGGGGCCAGCACAGTCTGCCAGTCGTTATGAATCAATGTTTTCATTCTCAGCCTCCCGCTCTAGTGTACTCAAGCCGCGCCCGCTTTGCATCCGCTTTTATGGTAGAATTGCGGTGATTGGAGGGAATGTCATGATCAAACTGATCGCATCCGATCTGGATGGGACCCTGCTCAACGCTGACTCTGAAGTATCTGCAGGCAACGCCCAGGCGATCCGTGATGCCCAACAAGCGGGCATCGAGTTCATCGTCGCCACCGGGCGCAACCTGCCGCAGGCCAAGCCCCGGCTGGACCGGCACGGCCTCAAGCCCGCCTACATCACGATCAACGGCGGCCTCGTCTACAACGAGACCGGCCAGATCAAGGTGCACGTGCCCCTCGCCAAGGAGCGCCTGCTGCGCGTCCTTGACGCGATCGACGCCGCCGGTTTTTACTGCGAGCTAGTGATTGCCGACGGGGTCGTCTCCAATTCCTACACGCACCGGCTGAATGATATGACGCGCGCGATGAAGCACATGCAGCCCGGGCTTACCGCCGCCGAGGCGAAGGCCAAGGCCGAGGAGCACATCAAGTACCTGTTCACCAAGTACGTCACCGACTACCGCACCTTTCTGGCGGCAGACCCCGAGATCTTGAAGGTCGTGGTCTTCGCTGATGGCGGGCAAGCGGCACTGGCCCCGCTGAAGCAGCGCCTGCTGGCCTTGGGCGGCCTGGCCGTCACCTCAAGCGGCGAGAACAACTTGGAGATCAACGCCGAGGACGCCCAAAAAGGGCCGGCTTTGGCCGCCTACGCCGCGCTCAAGCAGATCCCGATGACCGAAGTGATGGCCATTGGCGACAACCTGAACGACGAGTCGATGATCCGGATGGCCAAGTACAGCGTGGCGATGGCCAACGCGGTGCCGCAGATCAAGGCGCTTGCTTGGCGCACCACCGGCAAAAACACGGACGACGGGGTCGCCCAGGCGATCCACCAGGCCATCCTGCTGAACCAGCAGGAGGAAGGCGGCGAACGCGATGCTGTATTACATTGATGCCCTGTCACTGCATGACTCAGGCATGACCGTGGTCAAAGACGACCACTCCCAGCCTGCATTTATCCTGAACGGCCGCCACGGCCTGACCAACGACAGCTTCAACCTGCACACCATCTCCGGCCAGGAGCTCGGCGAGATCCGGCAGAAGACTATGGGCGTGTCGCCGCGCTACGACCTGTTCCTGGCGGGGCAAAAAGCCGGGAGCGTCAAGAAAATGCTGGGCGTGTGGCACGAGTTCGTCTTCGTGAGCGACCTCAACTGGCTGATTTTCGGCAACCTGCTAGCCAACGAGTACCACATCTACCACGGCGTCAAAACCGTGACGACGATCGCCGCGGTCGGCGCCGCGACCTCGACCACGTTCAAGATCGACATCGCCGACCCGCGCAACGTCCACGCCGGCCTGCTGGTCGCGGCCGTGCTCGACCGGTGGCGCTTCGTCCACTTGGCCAACCCGCTGACGCGCGGCAGCCTGGCTTACGGCACGACGGTTTAAGCGGGCATTCAAAAAATGCGCGAGCCACAATCGCCCTAGTCGCGTTCAACAAAGCAACGCCCAGACACGCAAACGTCCCGCCACCGCGATTCAAAGAATCGTGATGGCGGGACGCCTGCGTTTTGGGCTAAAACCGCTTTGTTTCTCAGCCTCTTACTTATATCCTCTTGGTCATGTGGTTGTAGCGGTGGGAGCCGATCATCAGCTCGCGCGTCTTGGTGAAGCCGACCTTGCGGTACAGCTGCTCGGCGTGCGGGTTAGTTTGATCGACGTTCAACGAAAGCAGCGTCACCCCGCGCTGTTTGAGCGGGGCCTCGATGCCTTGCAAAAGCGCGGTGCCGATGCCGTGGCGCTGGTCCTGTTCGGCGACCGCCAGCGTGTCGATGTACCACTCGCCGGGATCGGTCTCGACGTCCGGAAACAGTTCGTGATCGACCGGCAGGCCAACGCTTGGCAGCAGCGGCTTAAACGCGTCGTCAATGTGGGCCTCAAGCTCGTGCGGGTAGCCGACGAGGATGCCATCGACGCCGCGGGCGCCAACGTGCACGGTGGTTTGCGGGTACCCGTAGCGGTAAGTGGGCAGCAGGAAGGCCTGCTCGAAGACCTTGTAGAGGTCGGGCTTGGCCATTTTCATCAACGTGGGGATCTCCATTTCTTCAAAAACGAGATCAATGAGTGGCACGACTTGCGCCGCGTCCTCGGGTTTACTTGGACGGATCATGTGGGTTGCGGCCAGCTAAATGCTGATCGACGCGGCCGCAACTTCCCCTCCTTGAGCGCCGATCAGAACCACCCTAGTATACCAAATTTGGCCGCGCCGCCAAGCGCCGCCAGGATAGGTTTTTATTATTGGCAAAGTCCACCCGGCGGCCAGTTGTCTGCCAGATAGTTAAAATCCGTTCCAAAAGTCGGCAAAAATTTTGATGACAAGCATAAGCCGCTTCTCCTCTTGTTATTATTTTGACCGCGAATGGCCGCCGCGCGGGTTTAGCAAAAATGGTCAAAGAGTTTTAAAATCCCGCTTTGATGGCTCCCACTCGTCAAAGCGCGAAGAAGCACCCTTTATTCGATAAAAGCGATAGAAACAGAGAAATACCTCTTGTCTGCCATATCTTGTGAGTCGGCATTGTCATGACACTCTATCTTGTGACTAAGGCCGTTATTTGCTACGATGTGACTAGTGTCGCTTCATGGCAGTGGCGGCACGCGAAAACAGTTGAAGGAGCGTAACTGGGTTGAAAGTAACGTTTAAAGACGTCACTTTGTCCTACGACGGAAAGAAAGATACCCTCAAGCATCTGAACTTTGAGATCCCTGATGGTACCCTTGTTTCCCTACTGGGGCCAAGCGGCGGGGGTAAAACCACGACCCTTAACCTGATCTCCGGCTTGTTGCCGGCGACTTCAGGCCATATCTACTTCGGCGACGAAGACGTCACGAAAAAGGACGCCTTGGCGCGCAAAGTCGGCATGGTCTTTCAGAACTACTCGCTTTATCCGCACTTGACGGTCCGCGACAACATCGCCTTCCCGCTCAAGATGCAGAAGGTGAAGAAGGCGGCGCGGTACAAGCGCGCCGAGGAGCTCGCAAAGCTCGTGCACGTCGACGACCAGCTGGACAAAAAGCCCGGCGGCCTGTCCGGCGGCCAGCAGCAGCGCGTGGCCATTGCCCGCGCGTTGGCCAAGGCGCCGTCCTTGCTGCTGCTCGATGAGCCGCTGTCCAACCTGGATGCCCGCCTGCGCATCGAAATGCGCCAGGAGATCCGGCGCATCCAGCAGGAAACTGGCGTCACGACCATTTTCGTGACCCACGACCAGGACGAGGCGCTGCACATCTCGGACAACATCATGGTACTAGCGCACGGCACGATCCAGCAGTTCTCAACGCCCACCGCCCTTTACGAGCGGCCGGCCAACCTGTTTGTGGCTAAGTTCATCGGTGAACCCGTGATCAACACGGTGCCCGCCGAGGCGCTGAAAGCCGACCTGGTGGCAACGGTGCCGGCCAGCGTGCTGGCTAGGGCCAAGACCGCCGGGATCCGCAGTGAGGCCATTGTGCCGTTCGATAACGGCCAAGGCATGGTCGCCACGATCCACGCCGGGCTCGTGCAAGCCGCCAAGTACGGCCGCGAATCGACTGCCAACCTTTCCTACAACGGGGAGACGCTCCTTTCAACCGAAATGGCTGGCCTGCCCGCCGATCAAACGGAAGGCGATTTCTTCCTGACGAAAGCGGGGTTCTTCCTGTTCGACGACCAAGGGGCTTTGATCTTTGGCGGTGATGCCCATGCTGAATGAGAAGCCAACGCTAAAATCATCCCTTAAGGCTTACTTGTACTTGCTGCCGATGCTGGTGATCTCGCTGGTGTTCAACATCTGGCCGATCATCTCCTCGCTGCTCATGAGCCTGTACACGAAGTACAACTTCTACACCGACAAGGTCAGCGCCATGGGGCTGGACAACTTCCTGTACCTGTGGAACGATCCCGACTTCCACCTGGCCGTCCGCAACACACTGATCTTCGTGGCGGGCGTGGTGCCGATCACCGTGGTCCTGTCCTTGGTGATCGCGCTGCTGCTCAACCAGATCAAATGGCTGTCCGGCTTCTTCCGCACCGTGTACTTTCTCCCGTTTGTCACGTCGACCGTGGCGATCGCGATGGTGTGGAACTGGATCTACCATTCCGACTACGGGCTGATGAATTACTTCATGAGCCTGGTGGGCCTGCACCCCATCAACTGGCTGACCGATCCCCACTGGTCCCTGCTGGCGCTCATCATCATGAGCATCTGGAAGAACCTTGGGTTTAACATCATCCTGTTTCTGGTCGGGCTCAACAACATCGACAAAGGCTACTACCAAGCGGCCGAGATCGACGGGGCTAACGCCTGGCAGCGGTTCTGGAACGTGACGATCCCCATGATCTCACCGATCACCTTCTTGGTATCGGTCAACGGGGTGATCGGCTCGTTCAAGGTCTTTGATCAGATTTTTGCCCTGTTCCAGGGCACTCCAGGCCCCGGGAAGGCCGATCTGACCATCGTCTACTACCTGTACGAGAAGTTCTACACCGAGTACAAGTACCCGATCGCTGCCGCCAGTGGAGTGGTTCTCTTCGTCTTGATCCTGCTCGTCACGCTCGTGCAATTGTGGTACTCCCGCAAGCACGTGCACTACTAGGAGGGCGCTGCCATGGCAAAAAAAATTAGTCGCGTCCTTTTGTACCTGATCGTCATCCTGGGCGCCGTGACCATGCTGGTCCCCTTCCTGTGGATGATCTCCACCTCGCTGAAGTCCGGTCCGGAAACCATTAAGGTCCCGCCGGTCTGGATCCCTAAGGTGCTGCGGTGGCACAACTACGTGACGGCGTTTCACGCCGCCCCGTTCGCGCGCTACTTCATCAACTCGGTGATCGTCACCGTGGTCACGACGGTCGGCCAACTGCTGACCTCCATCCTGGCCGCGTTCGCCTTTGCGCGGTTGCGGTTTTGGGGCAAGAATTTCCTGTTCATGATCTTCCTGGGCACCATGATGATCCCCGGCGAAATGCTGATCATCCCCAACTTCGTCACCCTGTCGAAGTTGAGCCTGGTCAACACGTACGGCGCCTTGATCATCCCTTGGCTGGCCAGCTTCTTCACCGTTTTCACCCTGCGTCAGACCTTCCAGTCCACGCCTGATCAAATCTATTACGCTGCCAAAATGGATGGCGCCTCGGACTGGAAGTATTTGTGGACGGTGCTGGTGCCGATGAGCAAATCGACCATCACCGCCGTCACCGTCTTGGAGGTCATCGGCTCGTGGAACTCCTTCATGTGGCCTTTGATCGTCACCAACAGCGAGCACATGCGGACCCTGCCGGTCGGGCTGCAAGCCTTCACGACCGACGCTGGCACGCAGTATCAGCTGCTGATGGCGGCCTCGACGTTCGTGATCATTCCCATGGTCATCGTCTACATGTTCCTGCAGAAGTACATTATTGCTGGTATCTCTAAAGCTGGATTGAAAGGATGAGTTCATCTCATGAAAAAGAGTGTTTGGGGCAAATCATTAATTGGGGCAGCCGCGGTATTAGTCGGCCTGACCCTGGCTGCTTGCGGCAATTCAAATTCTTCAAGCAAAAGCAGCACCAGTGACAAGAAAGTGACGATCACTTTCTGGCACGGCATGAACGGCCCTTACAAGACTGCGCTCGACGGGATCATTGCCGATTTCAACAAGTCCCAGAGCAAGTACGTCGTCAAAGGCACCGCGCAGGGCAACTACACCGCCCTGCAGCAAAAGATCATGGCGGGGGCCAAATCAAAGTCCCTGCCAACCATGGCGCAAACGACTTACACGACCGTCCCTGACTATGTCTCCAACGGCTTCATCACCCCGCTGGACCCATACATGCTCAAAGGCAGCGACAAGTTGAGCCAAAGCTCACTGAAGGATATTTACCCGGCCTTTATCTCCAGCTCGAAGTATCAGGGTAAGTACTACTCCATGCCGTTTTCTAAATCGACCCGGATCATGTACTACCAGCCAGCACTGATGAAGAAGCTCGGGGTCAACAAGGTCCCAACCAGCTGGGAAGAGCTGCAAACGCTCGGTCAGACGCTTAAGAGCAAGGGCGTGGCAGCTGTCGGCTTCGATGCCTCATTCGACATGGAACTTGAAGCACTGGCTCGCCAGAACGGCAACGCTTTAGTCTCCAAAGACCTGAAGGCGAACTTGAACTCCAAGAAGACCCTGCAAGTTACCAACATGATCTTCAACATGTTGCAAGACGGTGAAGCCAAGACCGCCGGTGAAGATATTTACGGCGACAAGAACTTCACCTCTGGTAAGACTCTCTTCTACATTGGCTCCTCTGCGGGCGTTTCCTCGATGCAGCAAAACGCACCAAAGGGCTTTGACTGGAACACCACCACGGTGCCTTCCTACAAGGGCAAAAAAGCGACCGAACTGGCCGGCAACGATCTGGTCATGTTCAAGTCCGCTTCCACGGATCAGCAAAAAGGCGCTTGGGCCTTCATGAAGTTCCTGACCTCCAAGAAGGAAACCATCAAGTGGGCCGAAAAGACGGGCTACGTGCCGCTGCGCAAGTCGGCGGTGGAAGACTCTGCCTTCCAGTCCTACCTGAAGCAGCACGAAGTGAACAAGGCGGCCGTTGATTCTCTGGACGCCGGCTTCCAATCCACTGCGTTCAAGGGCTTCACCGAGTACCGCAACGATCTGCTGGATGCCGTTGATTCGATGACGACTAAGCACACGAAGCCAGCAGATGCCATGGGCGCCCTGCAAAAGAAGACCGAAACGATCCTGAAGGACGCGAAGTAAACAGCTTTTCCAAGAAGAGTCGGCTGAGCAGTCGGCTCTTTTTGTTCGGCCAAAATTCGCAAGCCCGATTACATGCCCGTCATCACCGAAGGACTCAGACGGCCGTATGCCCGCCACGTGACGCCACGGCAAAAGAGGCGTAAAATAACCAGTTACGATTAAGCGGCACCGGTCTTACCGGCTCACCGCCACTCAGGAGGACACGATGACACAAATCAGATTTTTGAACGGACTGAGGACCATTGGCGGCAACATAGTGGAATTTTCTCAAGCAGGCAGCCGGGTGATCATGGATTTTGGCGTGGCCGCAGACCTAACGAACGAAACGGTGGCCTCGGCCATCGCAAACGGGAAACTGCCCAACGTGCCGGAACTCTTTGGACTGGCCGAAGACCACTGGGCGCACGAGGCAATTTTCATCTCGCACCTGCACATCGACCACATGGGCGCACTGCAGTACCTGAAGCAGGACATCCCGGTGTACCTGTCCGCGCCAAGTTATCGCCTCTACCAGACGCTCATTGCGCTGGGCATCGAAAAGCCGGTCGCCAACCTGCACCCAATGCCGTTTGAAACGCCGGTCACGGTCGGCGACTTCTCCGTCCAGGGCTTTGCCTCCGACCACGACGAACCGGGCATCATGGCGCTGCTGGTCGGCGATGGCCAGCGGTGGTACGCGCACTCGGGCGACGTCCGGCTGAACGGCCCGCACCGCGCACGCGTTGACCACTGGGCCCAAGTGTTCCGCGAAAAAAAGTTGGCGATGTTCATGCTGGAAGGCACCACCTTCTCGTTTGACACCGAAACACCGGTCAAGGACCAGCAGCACCCCAGCGAGCCGCTGACGGAAACGGGCATGCAGGCCAAGCTGCTGGATGTGCTTCAGGCCAGCCCGCAGCTAGTCGCGATCAACCCGTACATCCGCAATTACGAGCGGCTGGCCGGGCTGCAGGAATCCGCCCACCGCGCCGGCCGCCAGATGGTGTGGGAGCACCCCGATGCCGTCGTGCTTGAGACCATGACCGGCCTCAAGCCCGACCAGGTCATCGAGGAAACGATCTCCCGCGAGGCGCTGCGCCAGCATCCGGATCAGTACCTGCTGGAGAACGCCTTTACCCACCTTAACTGGCTCCAGGACTTGCCGGTCTCGCAGTACGTGCACACCAACGGCGAGCCGCTGGGCGACTACGATCCGCGGTTCAAGACGTTAACAGAGACGCTGGGTGCCGCCGCCATTCCGCTGACCTTCCTGTCCTGCTCGGGCCACGCGACGCGCACGGACCTGATCAAGCTGGCACAAATGGTCGCCCCGCGGATCATCGCCCCGTGGCACAGCTTCCACCCGGAGCGCGAGGCCAAAGCGCTGGACGAAACGACGCGCGCCGAGCTCCTACTGCCGGAAAAAGACCTGTACTACACCCTGGACGAGCCGGACGGCCAGGACTGAAAGTAGCCCCAAAGCTACTGAAAAGGGCCGGCACCACCCGCCCCCGCAGGCCTTCACCAAGGCCTGCCGGATGCGGCTGGCGCCGGCTTTTGCAAGTCGTCAGATTGTCCTTTTCCCCGTGAAAAGTATAGTCTGGTGACGTCACTTGATAAGGAGGACCACCATGCTCGAAAAGCAATTCTATGACCAAATGTTTGCGCACTCGTTTAACATTCCCATCACCGTGCAGTACTGGGACCATACCACTAAGACTTACGGCGAAGGGACCCCGAGCCTCACGATCCACCTCAGAAAGGCCGTCCCGATCAAGGCCCTGCTGAAAAACGCCTCCTTGGCCCTTGGTGAGGCTTACATGCGCGGCGACATCGATGTGACCGGCGGCGGCCAATTCCCGCTCCAGGCGCTTCTCACGGCCGCCTACGAAAGCGCAGGGTCGTTCATGCGCAACAAGAAGCTGATCCGCGTCATTCCCAAGCAGTCTCACACCGAAAAGAAAAGCAAGGCCGACATCCAGGCCCACTACGACCTGGGCAACGACTTCTACAAGCTGTGGCTCGATGACACGATGACCTACTCCTGCGCCTATTTCGATGACTGGGACGATGATCTGACCCACGCGCAGCAAAACAAGGTCGACCACATTTTGCGCAAGCTCGACTTGCAACCGGGCCGGCGCTTCTTGGACATTGGCTGCGGCTGGGGCACGCTGATGCTGACGGCGGCCAAGCGCTACCACCTCGACGTCACCGGTATCACGCTGTCGCAGGAGCAATACGACTTTGTGAACGAACGGATCCAGGCGCTCGGCCTGCAGGACCACGCCCGGGTGCTGCTGGAGGACTACCGCGAGCTGACGGACGGCCCTTACGACTACATCACCTCGATCGGCATGTTCGAACACGTCGGCCAAGAAAACCTTGGGCTGTACTTCAAGGACGTCGCCAAGCTGATGAAGACGGGCGGCTCGGCCCTGATTCACGGCATCACGCGCCAGCAAGGCGGCGCCACTAACGCCTGGCTGAACAAGTACATTTTCCCCGGCGGCTACATCCCCGGCCTCAGCGAAAACATCACGCACATCATCGACGCCAATCTGCAAGTCTCCGACCTCGAACCGCTGCGCCGGCACTACCAGCGCACGCTGGAGCACTGGGACGAGAACTTCAACGCCCACCGCAACGTGATCCAACAAAAGTTCGGCTACTCGTTCACCCGCATGTGGGACGTCTACCTGCAGGCGGCCGCTGCCTCGTTTGCTTCCGGCAACATCGATGTCATCCAGTACCTGGTGACCAAGGCCCCGTCCGGCACTGGCCTGCCGCTGACCCGCGATTACATCTACGCTTAAGCGGACGCCGGGGCGCCGGTGTCCAAGCTGACATGCGGAGCGGCTAGTTGTCGGGCTAAGGGCGCGAACCCTGCGCACCTTGGCTTAACTGGGCTCTGGGTTCGCAACGCAGGTGCATCTAACTACGGTCACGAATTCACCCGCTTTGCGGGTAAATCCGCAACCTAGGTTAGCTGACCTGCTAAGTGCGCGAACCCTGCGCACCTTGAACTAACTGGGCTCTGGGTTCGCAACGGGGGAGCATCTAGCTACGCTGTTGGCCTCGCCGCCAAAGATCGGCGGCAATGCCAACAGCTATGATCACCCTGTAGCCGCTTGCGGCATACAGGGTGACATGCGTAGCGGCTAGCTGTCCCCCTAAGTGCGCGAACCCTGCGCACCTTGGCTTAACTGGGCTCCGGGTTCGCAACGGGGGAGCATCCAGCTACGGCCAAGGCCTCGCCGGCAGAGAACGCCGGCAATGCCTCGGCCTAGGCTGGCTGTCCCCCTAAGTGCGCGAACCCTGCGCACCTTGAATCAGTATCCGCTTGCAACCAGTTTTGCGCAGTCGGATAATATGGAACAAGGAGGTGATCAGTCGTGTTTGCGCTCATGATTTCCCCGGAAGCCGCGTTGCTGCAGCGCCGGCTGGCGGTGGTGCGAACGTTGCTGCTGGACGCCGTTGAGCAAACCGACGCGCTGGCTAACCACCGCCTCCCCACCCTGTCAGCCTTTTACTGGAGCCAATTCGGCCCGCTTGAAATTCAGCTCTACGAAACTGAGCTGAGTCGCGACCAACTGGTTTACCGGATCCGACTCACGCGCCAGTACCTAAACCGGGGACTGCCGCCGGATCTGCCTGCCATTCAGACGCAAACCGCGCTTAAATTCGCCGCTCGGCACCAGGCCCTGACTGCGATGCACGCCAAGCTGAGCGCGGCGGTGCAGTACCTGGCCCTGCCCGTCCTGACTGAAGCCGAAAGCGCCGAGCTGAGCACGCTGTACAAGCAGCTGGTCAAGGCGCTGCACCCGGATTTGCACCCCCACCAGAGCGCGGCCGACAAGCGGATGTTCTTGCTCGTGACCACAGCCTACGCCAACGGCCTGCTAGGGCTTTTGCGCACGATCGCGGCGCTCCTAGCTGGCCGCACCGAAGACGTGCTTAGCCCAGCGGCCCTGCGCCTTCAGCTGGCCAGGCTGGTCGCTGATCTGGCGCAGGCGCGACAGCACCAGCGCGCGCTGCACCAGCAGTGGCCGCTGACCATCGAAGATGAGCTAGCGGATGCGGCCTGGCTGGCCCAGCACGAAGCTGACCTGCAGCAGGCGCTCTTGCAGCTCAAGCAGCAGGTCGCGGCCAAAAGCGTCGAGTACGGCCAGCTGGTCGGCGATCTAGGAGGTGAAGCACATGGGTGATTTTGAACTAAAACCCGCCGGGGGCGGCGGCCTGACTCCGTGGCCCGGCAATTCGCCCCACCAGCCGGCCCAGGCCGGCGGCGATGAGATCTTGCTGGTGAACCATCACGTCGCCGGCACGGCCCATGTGGCGCACCCAGAAACGCTGACCGCCGACTTGACGCTGGGCATGCAGGTGCGCCTGCTGCGGGAAAACAACGCCTACGATGCCTTTGCCGTCAAGGTGATGACGCCGACCGGCCGCGACTTGGGCTACCTCCCCAAGGGGGAAAACGTGGTCATCGCCCGCCTCCTGGACGCCGGCCTGAACGTCTACGCCAAGGTGACCAACTGGACCATGAAGGGCACCTGGCCGTACATTCGCATCGACCTGTTCTTGCGCCTTTAAGCCCATTAATCGGGCTCCGGGTTCGTAACGCGGAAGTGGCTAGCTACGGTCGCAACTTCACTCGCTTTGCGAGTAAAGCCGCAACCTAGGCTAGCCATTCCGCTAAGTGCGCGAACCCTGCGCACCTTCTAACCGGCTAAGTGCGCGACCTCTGCGCACCTTGATAAAAAAATCCAAGCCATTACTGGCTTGGATTTTTTAGTACCGGTCCTTCATTGCCCGGGCAATTTCGCGGTTCTGATCCTTCTTCTTGAGGGATTCGCGCTTATCGTACAGCTTCTTGCCTTCCGCCACGCCGATCAGCACCTTGGCGTAACCGTGCTTCAGGTACATGCGCAGCGGCACCGCGGTCTTCCCCTGCTGGGTCAAGGCCGCCAGCAGCTTGGCAATTTCCTTTTTGTGCAGCAGCAGCTTGCGGGTGCGCAGCGGGTCCACGTTGAACTGGTTGCCCTCCTTGTAAGGGCTAATGTGAACGTTGACCAGCCACGCCTCGTTGTTGGTCACCCGGATGAACCCGTCGCGCAGGTTGGTCTTCCCGTCGCGCACCGATTTGATCTCGGTCCCGGTCAGGGCGATGCCCGCCTCGTATGTCTCCAGAATGTTGTAATCGTGCCGGGCCTTTTTGTTTTGGGCCAGTAGGTTATCGGGCTTCGGCTTCATTTTTTTGGCCATCGGCTCACCTTCTTTGGCTAATGTCTGTTTCCTTTGTTGCCGCCCCGGGTCGCGTGACCCTTGACTTGGCTCCCAATCGTGTTGCGGAACGGCTTCGGCTGGCCGGTCGGGCGCTTGGCGTTGTGCCGCTTACCGCGCTCACCAGGCTTCGGCGCCCCACTCTTGGGCTCCTCGCGCCGTGGCCCTCGCCGCGGCTGCTTTGGCACCTCAAGATCGGTGGTCGGCGTCTCGGCGGTTGGGACCAGCGAGAAGTCAACCTGCCGCTGCTCGACGTCAACGTTTTCAAGCTTGACGCGCACCGGCTGGCCAATGCGGAAGATGTGGTGCGTCCGCTCGCCGATCAGCGCCATCTGGCTTTCCAAAAAGCCGTAGTAGTCGTCGGTCATGCGGGTGATGTGGACCAGCCCTTCGACGGTGTTCGGCAGGGCCACGAACATCCCAAAGCCCGCCACCCCGGAAACCACGGCGTCGAACTCTTCGCCGACCTTGTCCGCCATGAACTCGGCCTTCTTCAGGTCGTCCACGGCGCGCTCGGCGTCCACGCTATGACGCTCGCGCGTAGAGGCTTGCGCCGCAATGTCCGGCAGCTTCTCCGCCCACTTGGTCTGCACCGCATCGCCGGTGCCTTCCGCCGCGTAGGTGCGGATCAGCCGGTGCACGACAAGGTCAGGGTACCGGCGGATCGGGCTGGTAAAGTGGCAGTAGTACTTGGCCGCGATGCCGAAGTGGCCCAGCGGCTCGTCCGAGTAGCGCGCCTGCTTCAGGCTGCGCAGCATCTTGACGTTGACCATCATTTCTTCCGGTGTGCCCGCCACTTCGGTATTGACGTTTTGCAGCATCATCGGGGTGACTGGCTGCCCCTTTTTGATTGGGACCTGAAGGCCAAAGGTGGCCAGAAAATCAACGAAGTCCTTGATGCGGTCCTCGTCGGGGGTTTCGTGGACCCGGTACAAGAACGGCACGTGCATGCGGTTGTAATGCTCCGCCACCGTTTCGTTGGCCTGCAGCATGAAGCTTTCGATCATGCGCTCGGAAATGCCGCGCTCGCGCAGCACGATGTCGGTCGGGTGACCTTCTTCGTCCACGATGATCTTGGCTTCGTTTTCTTCGAAGTCAATGGCCCCGCGGCCGTGGCGCATCTTGTAAAGGATCTTGTGCATCTCGGCCATGAGCTTTAGCATCGGGACCAAGTCGCCGTATTCGGCGGTCGCATCGGGATCGCCGGCCAGCACCTGGTTGACCTTGTTGTAGGTCAGCCGGCCGTGGGAGCGGATGATGCTCTGGTAGATGTCGTGGCTAACCACGTGGCCCGTCGCGTCGATCTCCATATCGCAGGACATCGCCAAGCGGTCAACGTCCGGGTTCAGCGAGCAGATCCCGTTGCTGAGGCGGAACGGCAGCATCGGGATCACGCGGTCGACCAAATACGTCGAGGTCCCACGCTTGTAGGTCTCCTGATCCAACGGTGAGCCTTCAGTGACGTAATAGGACACGTCGGCGATGTGCACGCCCAGGTGGTAGTTGCCGTTCGGGAGCTTCCAGGCCACGACCGCGTCGTCGAAGTCCTTGGAGTCGTCCCCGTCGATGGTCACGACCGGCTGGTCCGTGATGTCGCGGCGGCCAAGGCGATCCTCGGCCGTGACGTGATCCGGAATCGCGTTGGCCTGGGCCATAGCGTCATCCGGGTAGTCAACGTAAATGTCGTTGGCCAGCACCAGGGACATGATGTCGACCCCAGGCGCGTTCTTGTTGCCAAGGTTTTGCACCAGCAGCCCCACCATGCTGGCCGGGCGGTCGGCGGTGGGAAATTCGGTGATTTCGGCCATGATCATGTCGCCAAGCTCAGGCACGGTCCCGTTATCTTTGATGTAGATCGGGTAGCGGGCAAGTTTTTTCTCGTGGCTCGTCACTGTGCCGATGAACCCAGTGCGGCGGTGCTCTGCGTCAGACAGTGGGGCATACTCGCCCACGATCCGCGTGTTCTTGCGGGCCAGCACCTTGACCACGGCGCCCTCGGGACCGCGGGAGTCGCCAGGGCGCGCCTGGTGCACCACGGTCACTGCGACCGTGTCGCCGTCCATGGCGAACTTGGTGTTCGGCGGCGCGATAAACATATCGTTGTCCTGGCCGTCGATGGCAACAAAGCCGAAGCCCTTCTCGTTGCCGTGAAACACCCCTTCAAGCTGCTGGGGCTTGCCGCCGAGCTGGTAGCGCTGATTGTCATCCTGGTGGATCAGGTCATCGTTTTCCAGACCCGCAAGCGCCTGGACCATCAGCTTAAAGTCCTCGGCAGCATTCAGCTTCAAAGCGCGGTTCAGCGACGTGGTCGAGAATCCGACCTGCGGATTGCGGCGAAACGTCGCCAGTAATTCATTTCTTAAGTGGCCGACTGTGGTCATATATGTCCCTCGTTTTCTTTTGCACAAAATGTTTCAGATACCGAATAAGCGGCAGTCGCTTAGGCTCACCGCTGCAAGGCGCCGCCTCGAAAAAAAGCCCCCTGTTCACCAGGAGACCTTCGTTAGTGGGATGCTAGATACACTAAGACGAGCGAGAAGGCGAAGAAAAGGACGCCTAACACGACGGTCACCTTTTCCATAAACGCTTCAAAGCCCCGCGATTTTTGCTTACCGAAGAGGTCAGTGGCGCCGCCGGACAAAGCGCTCAAGGCGTCTTGCTGCTTGCTCGGCTGCATCAGGGTGGCGATCACGATGAGGATCGAATCGATTATAAGTAAATTCGTAAAAAGACTCTGCAAGTTTTTCCCTCCCTTGCAAATGGTTACTAGAAATAGGGTATCACAAAGCGGCGGTCAAGACCAGCCATCTTTGGCTTTGCCGCGTGGCACGAGCAGCGGTTTTGCCGGCGGCCGCTTTATTCGTCCGCGCGTTCGGCCAACTGTGCGGCCAGCTCGTGCAGCCGTTTGCGCACCGCCGCGCGCTTGCTGGTGTCAGTCAGGATCACCAAGGTATCGCCGCC
This sequence comes from Lacticaseibacillus jixianensis, assembly GCF_003946485.1. Lineage (GTDB taxonomy): Bacteria > Bacillota > Bacilli > Lactobacillales > Lactobacillaceae > Lacticaseibacillus > Lacticaseibacillus jixianensis. Next base: position 29,838 of record NZ_RHOJ01000004.1, read on the forward strand.
GTGGATGACCGTGTCGCCGTGCGGCAGCACGCTGTCTTCCCCCCGGCGGATCGCCATCAGCAGGGTCTCTTTGGGCCACATGAAGTCGCGCACCGCCATGCCGTCCAGCACGCTGCCGGCGTACACCGGCAGCTCCAGCCGGTCCATGCGGTGGATGGCCTCCAGGCGATTTTGCGTCGTCATGCGCCGCAGCAGCGACTCGTAGATCGGCGCGCCGCCCAGCAGATCGACCACCACGTAGGCCACCAGGGCCAGCACCGCCATCGCCATTAAGTTGGTCAGGTTGCCGACCATCTCGGTGATCAGCAGGATCGCGGTGAACGGCGCCTTGCCGATACCGGCAAAGTACCCCGCCATCGCAAAGATGATCAAGTTGATCTCATAGATCCGCGGGAGCCAGCCCACGTTGGCCATGAACACCGCGTACACGGCGCCGATGACCGCCCCCAAGGACAGGATCGGCAGGAAGATGCCGCCGGGCAGCCCGGAGCCGTATGACACCATCGAAAACGTGAACCGCAGCAGGAAAATGACGACCAACACGCCGAGCGCCGGGATGCTGTGGTTGAAGCCGGTGATCAGCCCGTTGCCGCCGCCCAGCACGGCCGGGTCGATCAGCCCAATCGGGATCACCAGCAGAAACGGCACGAGCCCTTGCAGCGCCCGCGGGATGTGGGTGTAGCTGAACAGCTTGGGCATGGCGAGCAGCGCCTTTTGGTAGGCCAACCCGAGTACACCGAGCAGGACCCCAAGCAGCAGCAGGTGCCAGTACAAGGTGATCGGCAGCGGCCGCGAGTAGATCAGGTGCAGCACCGGCACCTCGCCGAACACGTACAGCGAGATGAAGTTGGCCCCGACCGCGCTGGCAAGGCTAGTGATCCAGACCAGCGGACTAAAGTTGTGGTAGACCTCTTCCAGCACGAACATCGTCCCGGCGATTGGCGCGTTGAAGGCCGCGGCCAGCCCACCGGCCGCCCCGGCCGCGATCATGATGCGCCGGTCGGCCCCGTGTTTCTTGAACCCTTGAGCCACGCCTTGGCCAACCGCCGCGCCCAGCTGGATCGACGGCCCTTCCCGGCCCAGAAACAGGCCAGGGCCGATACTGACGATCCCCGCGACGAACTTCTTCCACAGGATCGACCACCAGGAGAACTCCATTTCCCCCTGCAGCTGGCCTTCGACCTGCGGGATCCCTGACCCGGAAATATTCGGCTCACTTTTCAGCAGCCAGGCGACCCCCAGCCCCGCCAGCACGCTGGCCAGCACGATCAGGGCGATCAGCCCCGGCGTCGCGCCGCGGTACAGCCCCTGCATCACGGCCAGGATCCGCTCGATCGAAAAGCGAAACGCCGCCACCACGCCGCCGGTCAGCAGGCCGACGAGCAGGCCGAAGAGCACAAATTTGAGCCGCGTGGGGTCAACGGGATTCGCACTAGGCTTTTGCATGACACACCTCCAAAGAAACTGACTCCATTATACAACAGCAAAAAGGCCCGCCAGAAGCGGACCTACTCTTGCCGCAACGACGGTTCGGTGAACCACAGCAGGATGAAGTTCAGCAGCAGCAGCGCGGCGGTGGAAATGAAGACCACGTTGTAGTTGAACAACCCGCCCAAAAAGCCGCCGACGAGCCCGCCAAACATGTTGCCCAGCGCCTGGAAGGACTGGTTCCAGGAGAAAATGGCCGAGGTGGCCGACGCCGGTGAGTTCTTGGTGAGCAGCGTCTGAATCGTGGGAAACAGCGCCCCGTCTGAGATCCCGATGGCAAAGCGCAGGACCCCCAGCACGACCACGCTGGTCACAAAGCCCTGCGGGAAGTACATGATCACCGCAAACAGGTAGCCGGCGATCAGCACCTTACCGGAGCCGTGCTTATCGCCGTAATCGCCCAGCCGCGGGGCGGCCAAAATGTTCGACAGCCCCGGCAAGGCAGCAATGATGCCGGCCACCAGCGCGTAAGGCCCGGCGTTGTGCATTAGTTCCTTGATGTACAGGCTGACGATCGGTGAAATGGAGGCGTTCCCCAGCTGCACGATCATGGTCGACACCAGCAGCACAATGATCAGCTTGGGGTTGGCAAACTGGCTGAGCAGCCCCTTGAGGCCCGGCTTGGCCCCTTTTGTTTTGGCCACCGGCACAAAATACTCCTTAACGAACAGGCCCGAAGCCAGCCCCGCGATCAGCAGCAGCGTGGCCGTGATGAAGAAGGTCACCCGGATCGACATGAACTGCGCCAGCAGCCCGCCGATCACCGGCCCCATCAGCATGCCAGAAGTCGACCCGGTGACCAGCGTCCCCAGGGCCTTGCCGGCGTGACTGCGCGGGGTCTGCGAGGCGATCAGCGCCTGCGCGTTGGAGATGAAGCCGGAGAACAGCCCCTGCAGCGCCCGCAGCGCGATCAGCTGCCAGACGTTGGTGACCAGGCCCATCAGGAACATCGCCGCCGCCATGCCGACACTGGCCCGGATCAGCATGATCTTGCGGCCCTTGCGATCGGCCAGCGCGCCCCATAACGGCGACACGATCGCCGTCACCAGGAAGGTCGCCGCAAAGACTAGGCCGGAGTAAAAGGAGACCTCGGCCTTGCTGAAATGGCCCAGCTCGGCGACGAACAGCGACATGAATGGCGTGATTTCAGAAAACGCCACGCCGGCAATGAAGGTGCACCCCCACAGAACGCTGAGGTTGCGCCGCCACGGGCTCTTTTCTCGCTGCTCTTCATCCATTTTACCATGCTCCTTTCGCGTCGCTTTTCAGATAAAAACAAGCATATACCAGTTTGCAGTCAAAATGTGAAGAATTTGTGAATATTGGCTGGCTGACCGGAAAAATGTGGTCGCTGCCCCAGCCCGCCATGCCGGTGGCCGAAACGCAAGTCGGGCTCCGGTCTGGTAACGGCCGAGTGCCCTGCGACGCCCGAGCAGCTAGCTACGCTTAAGGCCTCGGCGCTAAAAACCAGCGCCAATGCCCTAAGCTATGATCAGCTTGTAGCGCATTGCGCGTACAAGCTGACATGCGTAGCGGCCTAGCTGTCGGGCTAAGTGCGCGAACTCTGCGCACCGTACTTCAACTGAGCTCCGAGTTCGCAACGCCCGAGCATCTAGCTACGCTCTAGGCCTCGCCGCTAAAGACCAGCGGCAATGCCTGGAACTATGATCAGCTTGTAGCGCATTGCGCGTACAAGCTGACATGCGTAGCGGCCTAGGCGTCGGGCTAAGTGCGTCGACCCTGCGCACCGTGCTGCAACTGAGCTCCGAGTTCGCAACGCCCGAGCATCTAGCTACGCTCCAGGCCTCGCCGCTAAAGACCAGCGGCAATGCCTGGAGCTAGGCTAGCTGTCGGGCTAAGTGCGCGAACTCTGCGCATCTTATATAAAAAAGCCCCCACCACCGCAAAAGGTGATGAGGGCCTCTGCCAGGTGCGCCGGGTCCCTGAGGACGGCGCACCTTAACGTTGGATTAGACTAGTCGATCGCCTTAACGTTGTAGAAGGACTTGCGGCCCTTGTACTGCGCAGACTTGCCGAGTTCGTCTTCGATCCGCATCAGCTGGTTGTACTTCGCGATGCGATCGGTGCGGCTCATTGAGCCAGTCTTGATCTCGCCGGCGTTGGTTGCAACAACCAGGTCAGCAATGGTCGTGTCTTCGGTTTCACCGGAACGGTGGGAAACAACGGCGGTGTAGCCGGCTTCCTTAGCCATTTCGATGGCTTCGAAGGTTTCGGTCAACGTCCCGATCTGGTTAAGCTTGATCAGGATGGAGTTGGCAACGCCCATGTCGATCCCCTTCTTCAGGTAATCGGTGTTGGTAACGAACAGGTCGTCGCCGACGATCTGAACCTTGTCACCGAGCTTGGCAGTGAACTTCTGCCAGCCTTCCCAGTCGTTTTCGTCGATCGGATCTTCGACAGAAACGATCGGGTACTTGTCGATGTAGGTCGCAAGCAGATCGATGAATTCGTCGGTCGTGTACGACGTGTCAGGGTCAGACCACTTGAGGGTGTACTTCTTGGTCTCTGGGTCGTAGAACTCAGAAGAAGCAACGTCAAAGGCGATGGCAACGTCTTCGCCAGGCTTGTAGCCGGCCTTTTGGATGGCTTCAACAAGCAGCTCGAAGGCTTCCTCATTGTCCTTCAGGTTAGGCGCAAAGCCGCCTTCGTCGCCGACGGAAGTGATGTCGCCCTTTGCCTTCAGCTCTGCTTGGAGGGCGTGGAAGGTTTCAGAACCCATGCGGATCGCTTCGCGCATGGACTTCGCACCAACAGGCATGATCATGAATTCCTGGAAGTCAACGGTGTTCGTGGAGTGCGCGCCACCGTTCAGGACGTTCATCATTGGTGTTGGCATCACGTGCGCGTTAGGGCCGCCAAGGTACTGGTACAGCGGCAGACCAACTTCGGAAGCAGCAGCGCGGGCTGCGGCCAGGGAAACGCCCAAGATGGCGTTGGCGCCAAGCTTACCCTTGTTCGGGGTGCCGTCAAGGTCGATCATGGTCTGGTCGATCAGACGCTGCTCGGTGGCATCCAGGCCGATGACAGCCTTGGAGATCACGTCGTTGACGTTAGCAACGGCCTTCAGAACACCCTTGCCGCCAAAACGGGACTTGTCGCCGTCACGCAGTTCAACGGCTTCGTGTTCACCGGTGGATGCGCCTGACGGAACAAGCGCACGGCCGAAGCCGCCGTCTTCCGTGTAAAGTTCAACTTCAACAGTCGGGTTGCCACGAGAGTCGAGGACTTCGCGAGCCAAAACATCTGTAATAATAGACATATGTTTTCTCCTTTTGTGCCTGATACAGGCAGGTTTTATCGTAATTAGTTTACCACCGCAAAGCTGCGGTATTAGTCCTGGTAGTTAGCCAGGGCAACGAAGCTTTCTGGATCCATCGATGCGCCGCCGACAAGGCCGCCATCGATGTCAGGCTTCGCCATCAGTTCCTTGACGTTGGCTGGCTTGACCGAGCCACCGTAAAGGATCCGCACTGCGTCAGCCGTTGCGGCATCGTACAGCTTTGCAACGATCGAGCGGATGTGCGCAACGACTTCCTGCGCCTGGTCAGCAGAGGCAGTCTTGCCCGTGCCGATGGCCCAGATTGGTTCGTACGCGATCACGCTGTTTTTAACGTCTTCCGCAGAGATCCCGGCCAAAGCGGCTTCAACCTGTGAAGCGACCCAGTCGTTCGTCTGGCCAGCTTCGCGCTGCTCAAGGCTTTCGCCGCAGCAGATGATTGGCAAAAGACCGTTCTTCAGGATGGCCTTGGCCTTCTTGTTGATGTCCTGGTCAGTTTCGTGGAAGTAGCCGCGGCGTTCGCTGTGGCCGATCACGACGTAGTCCAGGCCCATGTCCTTAAGGGCTTTCGGGCTGGTCTCGCCAGTGAAGGCACCCGCATCTTCGAAGTAGCAGTTTTCTGCTGCGGTCTGAAGCGGCGTCCCGTTGGCGCCGGCAACCAGCGTGGTCAGATCGATCGCCGGTGCGGCGATAACGGTCTGGACTTTGCTGGATTCAGGGAGCTTGCCCTTAACGCCGTCCAGGAATGCTTGTGTTTCTTCCGGGTTCTTGTTCATTTTCCAGTTCCCGGCCATGATTGGTGTGCGCATAATTAACTTCCTTTCAAAGCGAGTTTACTTGTCGGAAATTGCCGCGATCCCTGGCAGTGTCTTACCTTCCAGGTATTCCAGGCTTGCGCCACCGCCAGTGGAGATGTGGGTGATCTTCGGCGCGATGCCAAGCTGCTTTGCGGCAGCGGTGGAATCGCCACCACCGATGATCGTGGTTGCGCCGGCCAAGTCGCCAAGCGCAGTCCCAACTTCCAGGGTACCCTTGGCGTAGTTAGGCATTTCGAACACGCCCATTGGCCCGTTCCAAACCACCGTCTTGGCACCCTTCAGTGCGTCCTTAATGTCCTGAACGGACTTCGGGCCGATATCAAGGGCCATGTAGCCATCAGGAATTGCCCCTTCGACGACCTTGTGAGGCGCATCGTTGGAGAACTCGGTAGCGACCACGTTGTCAACTGGCAGCAAAAGCTTGTCGCCGGCCTCGTCCATGATCTGCTTAGCAAGCTCGATCTTATCCTTTTCAACCAGTGACTTGCCGATGGACAGGCCCTTGGCTGCGTAGAAGGTGTAAGTCATGCCGCCGCCGACGATGATCTTGTCAGCCTTAGGAACCAGGTTGCGGATCACGCCGATCTTGTCGGAAACCTTCGCGCCACCCAGGATGGCAACGAATGGGCGCTTCGGGTTTTGAACCGCGTCGCCCAAGAACTTGATTTCTTTCTCCATCAGGAAGCCTGCAGCAGCCTGAGGCATGTTGGAGGCAATGCCGACGTTGGAAGCGTGGGAGCGGTGAGCGGTCCCGAACGCATCGTTGACGTACAGGTCACCCAAGGATGCCCAGTACTTGCCAAGCTCTGGATCGTTGCCGGATTCCTTCTTGCCGTCAAGGTCTTCGAAACGCGTGTTCTCCATGACGAGCACGTCGCCGTCGTTCATCTTGGCGATGGCGTCTTCCAGTTCCTTGCCGCGGGTTGCCGGAACAAACGTTACCGGCTTCTTCAGCAGTTCGGAAAGACGCTCAGCAACCGGACGAAGACTCAGCTTAGCCTTGTCTTCTTCGGTCTTTACTCGGCCCAGGTGTGACAGCAGGATCGCCTTGCCGCCGTGGTCGATCACGTATTGGATCGTTGGCAGCGCCGCGACGATACGGTTGTCATCACCGATGACGCCGTCTTTGATCGGCACGTTGAAGTCAACGCGGATCAGGACTTTTTTGTCCTTCACATCAAGATCAGAAACGATCAATTTAGCCATTGAATAAAACCCTCCTAAAAGTTGGAATGCTGTCGGCACATTCACCCGCCCAGAATGGACTAGGTTTGCCCTACCAAACGCGCGGTTTGGCACGGCAAGCCCAGCCCATGCGGCCGGGGGAATGCACGTGTGTGATTTCACACATTCTGTCATAAAAAGAAGGCGGAGGGAGATACTCCCTCCGCCCCCTTCATAACGGTTGAAATTAGCTAAACTCTAAGGTTTTAAATTAGAGGGTCGCGAACTTCAGCAGGGTACGAATCATCTGGCAAGTGAAGCCATATTCGTTGTCGTACCAAGCAACCGTCTTAACCAGCTGGTAGTCACCGGCGGTCGTAACTTCGGTCTGGGTAGGGTCGAAGATTGAGCCGAAGGTCGTGCCAATAACGTCGGACGAAACGATCTCGTCAGCGTTGTAGCCGAAGCTAGGGTTGCCGTCAGTGTGCTTCTTGATGGCTTCGTTAACCTGATCAGCCGTAACGTTCTTGGTCTTCAGGATGGAAACCAATTCGGTCAGGGAACCGTCAACAACGGAGACACGCTGTGCGTGGCCCTGAAGCTTGCCGTTCAGTTCTGGGATAACGATGCCGATCGCCTTAGCCGCACCAGTTGAGTGAGGGATGGTGTTAACAGCAGCAGAACGCGCAGCGCGCAGGTTGCCACCGCGAACAGGGCCGTCAAGCAGCATCTGAGTGGAGGTGTAAGCGTGAACCGTCGTCATGGTACCAACTTCAATGCCGAATTCCTTGTTCAGGAAGTAAGCCATTGGTGCCAAGCAGTTGGTCGTGCAAGAACCGGCAGAAACGATCTTGTCGTCTGCGTCCAAGGTGTCATCGTTAACGTTGTAAACGATGGTCTTGATCTTGCCAGCAGGTGCGGAAATCAGAACACGTTCTGCGCCGGCATCCAAGTGAGCCTGAGCCTTTTCAGCTGAGGTGTAGAAGCCTGTGCATTCCAGAACGTACTGAACGCCGTCGTTCTTAACCCAAGGAATGTTCTGAGCCTGAGGTTCAGCATAAACGCGGTATTCCTTGCCGTTAACAACGATACCGTTGTCGGTAGCGCTGACTTCACCAGGGAATGTGCCGTGAGTAGAATCGTACTTCAGCAGGTGAGCCAACATCGCTGGGCTGGTCAGATCGTTGATCGCAACAACTTCGATATCGTTGCTCTTTGCGCCCAATTCGAAGATGCGGCGGAAAGCCAAGCGACCGATGCGGCCAAAACCATTGATACCAATTTTAACAGTCATGCTAAAATTTCCTCCTTTAGGAAATAAGAGTTTTATTCTAACGGGTTTCCCCAGTTAAAATCGCATTTGAGGCGCCGACGTCCGTGATAAGCCACGTCCGGCTCGGCGCATTTTTCATGTATGCTGCGATGGCTTTGGCCTTGGAGCGGCCGCCTGCGACAGCAAACACATAAGGAATATGATCGAGATCCGGGATCTGAAGGCCGATTCTTGGGATCTTGTAGATGACGTTGCCTGATGCATCGAAAAACGTGCCAAATGTTTCTGAAACTGCATGTTGTTCCCGCAATTTTGTGATCGCTTCCGGTGACATCGACCGGCGTTTCGCCATGACCAACGCATCACCTATACTATGTATCACAACCTGGGCATTGTCAATTAATTGAAGCACCGCTTGCACCGAGGGCTCACGGAGCAACGGCTGGTAAGTTTCCGCGCTGACATTTTCTGGAATGTACAAGACGCGGTACTGGCTGTCCGTCGCTTCCGCCATGCTGGCGGCCACGGAATTGGCCTGAATGGCGACGGCCTCACCGACCCCGCCACGCGCCGGCACGAAGGTTAGCTCACGGCCGGCAGACAGCTTATAGCTCATCTGCTGCGCCACGCGCGCCATGGTCGTGCCGCCCATCACGGCGATCGTCAAGCGGCCGCTGGGGAGGATCATCTGCAGCGTCGAGTTTAACTCTTTGCCCATCTCATCCATGACCCGGCTGCTTTGATCGGCATCCCCACTGACGATCAGGCAGTGGTCGATGCCGAGCTTCTCAGCGAGGCGTTTCTCGTCTTCCTTGAACCCGAGCAGCCGGTTCATAAACTGCTCAAGGCCTTGAAAAACATCAATTCCTTGGCTGGTAAGGACCATTCCAGACTTTGAACTTTCGATCAGGCCCTGCTTACGAAGAAACTCGGTCTCCGTGCGTAGGACCCGTTCACTCAACTTCATCTGCTCGGCCAGCGCCCGTCTGCCGACCGGCGCCATCCAAGAGATGAACTGGAGAATCTGATACCGTTTGGTGATCACGCCCATGAAATCCGGGGCGATTGCTTCGATCCAGGCGAACTCAGAATGCATCACTCATTGTCCTTCTTGTGGGTCGGTTTGTGTCCTACCGTGTCACCTGATGACCCGGTAATGGCAAAAAAATTTTGGGCCCCAAATCTTTCCTGGTCACCCTTACCAACGTTTTCTATTATAGCCACCCGCTGAAAACGGTGCAAGCGATTTGCTCAATTGCCGAAAACTCTTCCAATTATGGAAGAATGTGCGAAGAGCGTCCGGCTTTTTTCGGAAAGAAACCGGTTGCCATTTTTGGATCAGGCATTCTCAATCGGGCTTATTCGCCTCGCCGCTCACGCTTTTTTCATCTTTTGCTGGTCGCGTGCAGCGGATGCTGAGCTGGCCGGGCCGTTTGTAAGAGCCCACCGATGAGGCTGTAAAACCAGCGGGCCAGGGTTCGACCCAGCCAAGTGGCGCACATATCGTTAGATGACGGCGCGCAGTGTAATCAACCTGTAGCCATTTGCCGCGTTCAGGGTGCCATGAAGAGAGGCTAGCTGGCCCGCTAAAACCGCGGACTCGGCGCACCTTAACTGGGCTTCGAGTTCGCAACGGGGGAATGGTCAGCTACGCCTGAGGCCTCGCCGGCAAAAGACGCCGGCAATGCCTCAAGCTAGGCTGCCCATCCCGCTAAGACCGCGAACTCTCCGCACCTTCTAACTGGGCTTCGAGTTCGCAACGGGGGAATGGTCAGCTACGCCTGAGGCCTCGCCGGCAAAAGACGCCGGCAATGCCTCAAGCTAGGCTGCCCATCCCGCTAAGACCGCGAACTCTCCGCACCTTCTAACTGGGCTTCGAGTTCGCAACGGGGGAATGGTCAGCTACGCCTGAGGCCTCGCCGGCAAAAGACGCCGGCAATGCCTCAAGCTAGGCTGCCCATCCCGCTAAGACCGCGAACTCTCCGCACCTTCTAACTGTGCTTCGAGTTCGCAACGGGGGCGCATCTAGCTACGCCCCAGGCCTCGCCGGCAAAGTACGCCGACAATGCCTGGAGCTAGGCTAGCTGTCCCCCTAAAACCGCGAACTCTACGCACCTTCAAAAAAAGCACCCATGCTTTCACATGAGTGCCTCAATGAAAATTACTTCTGGTCAGCCTTGCTGGTCAGGATGTCGTCGATCAAACCGTAGTCCTTGGCCTCCTGAGCGGTGAGGTAGTTATCACGCTCGGTGTCCTTCTTGATCTTAGCCTCCGTTTGGCCAGTGGCGTCAGCCAAGATTTTGTTCAGCTTCTTGCGGGCCTTCAAGATCTCCTCCGCGGCGATCTCGATTTCCGTTTGCTGTCCCTGGGCACCGCCAGACGGCTGGTGGATCAGGATCTCGGAGTTGGGCAGCGCGAACCGCTTGCCCTTTGCCCCGCCAGCAAGCAAGACAGACGCCATGGACGCCGCCATGCCAATGGCGATCGTCTGCACGTCGGCGTGGATCAGGTTCATGGTATCCAGCATCGCCAGCCCAGAGGTGATCACGCCACCAGGACTGTTGATGTAAAGGTAGATGTCTTTATCAGGATCTTGCGCGTCCAAAAACAGGAGTTGAGCAATGACTGAGTTTGCCACTTGGTCGTTGATCTCCCCGGACAGCATGATGATCCGGTCTTTAAGCAGACGCGAGTATATGTCATACGAACGCTCGCCGCGGCTGGTTTGTTCAATAACTGTCGGAACTAACATAGCGGAACCTCCTCACGAGTCTTAGCACTCTTTAAAGTACAGTGCTAAGCTTAGCACTAACGTCAAAAAAGGTCAAAGACTTTGACCAAACTTTTATTGCAGAGCCAGTTTAGCATACTCCCTCCGCCGATGGGCAGATGAGTCCCTGTTTTTGTTTAAAAAAAAAACGCCAACGATTGGCGTTTCTGGGTTTCTTCTGCGCAGCCCGGGAGTCGAACCCGGATTTCGAGAACCGGAATCTCACGTGCGATCCATTACACTAACCGCGCAAGTACTCAATTATTCTACAGGAGCCGCGCCAAAGATGCAAGGCCCCACGGCAAAAACAAAAGGTGCGCCGCGTTGGCCCACCTTTTGTGCTACTGAAGCTCTTCGTCTGGGATCGCCGCCAAGTGTTCATCGACCGAGTCGACCTGGGCTTTGATGGCATCGTAGACTTCATCGGGAAACCGCAAGTAGGTCATGCACGAGCCCACGTGTTCATAGATTTCATCGCGCATATCCGTCGCCTTTTTGGTCAAGCTGACATCCACGCGCCGTTCGTCTTGGGCAGAGCGCTTGCGTGAGATCCACCCGTCCTTTTCCATGCGCTTCATCAGCGGGGTCAGGGTGCCAGAATCCAGGTTCAGGGTCTGGCCGACTTCCTTGACCGACATGGTGCCGTGCTCGTACAGCGAAAGCAGCGTGATGTACTGCGGATAGGTCAACTTGTACTTCGCTAGGGCCTGAGAGTAGAAGTGGTTAAACTGCTTTTGCGCCTTGTAGATAGAGAAACACAACTGTTCATTCAAACGGATCGGTTTAGTCATATGCTCGCCTCCATTGACGTCATATCAATCTCTATTATCGAGCTTATTGTAGACGATTTAATTAGGTAATGGAAGTCCTAACTTTCGGCGGGCTGCTGACTGCCCTCAGCAATTTGATTCAACTTGCGCAACCGGTGATTGATCCCGGACTTGGAAATGACCCCGCTGGGGACCATTTCCCCCAGCTCCTTCAAGGACACGTCCGGGTGCGCCAGCCTGAGCTCTGCGATTTCCCGCAGCTTGGGCGGCAAGCCCTCAAGCATGCCGTGACCTTTCAGGTAGTTGATATTTTCGATCTGTTTTTGGGCGGCATCGATTGTTTTGTTCAGATTCGCCGTCTCGCAGTTGACCAGCCGGTTAACGGAGTTGCGCATGTCGCGGACGATCCGCACATCCTCGAACTTCAGCATGGCGGTCGTCGCGCCGATCACCTGCAGGAAATCCGCGATTTTCTCCGCCTCTTTCAGGTAGACGATCCAGCCGCTGCGGCGCTCCACGGTGCGCGCGTTGAGGTTAAAATCGTTCATCATCTTCAGCAGGCCGTCGTTGTGGTCGCGGTACAGTGAGTAGATCTCCAGGTGGTAGCGCGAGGTCTCGGGATTGTTGACCGAACCCCCGGCCAAAAAGGCGCCGCGGAGGTAGGATCGCTCGCGCTGCGGCTCATCGAGGATCTTTGGTGACACCGCGGTGCGGATCGTCATGTCGCTGCCGTCAAGGATCTCAAGGTCTTCCAGCACGGCGTTCACGCCGGTGGCCAGGCGCACCACGTACTGATTGTTCTTCTTCAGCTTCATCTTCCGCCGCACGATCAGATTGGCCTCGTGGTGGTACACCTGGCGGATCAGCCCGTAGATGCGGCGGGCGATCGCCGGGTTTTCCGTCTGGACGTTCAGCACGAACTGGTGGTCCTGGATGGCCACGCTGCCGTTCATGCGGATCAACGCCGACAGCTCCGCCTTGGCGTGTTCGGGGTGGACCTCAAGTTGGGTCAGTTCTTTTTTTACCGTACTCGCAAAACTGGCCATTAGTTCACCGCCCTCTTTTTTTCATCGTCCCGACTTGAAACGCCAGGTTCAAGATCTCAGAAGCCACCTTGTCGCCGTCGTGGAAGACGCCGCGGTCGCGCAGCTTGAGGAAATCAGCCGAGATCACGCGGCAGCCCAGATCGCGCAGCCCCTGATAATCAGGCCGCACCGGCACCAGGATCTCGTTGTACTTCTGCTCGTCGAGGTAATTTTTCGGCACCGGCGCGATGTTCACCAGGACCGTGTCCACAAAGTTGGCGCCGAGGTGCTGATTGAGCACGCGCACGTGGTCGGCATCGGTGAAGTGCTCCGTCTCCCCTTTTTGGGTCATGATGTTGACGACGTAGATGACCTCGGCCGAGGTAGCCAACACAGCCTGGCCCAGATTCTTGATCATCAGGTTCGGCAGCACACTCGTGAACAGACTGCCGGGCCCCATCACGACGACATCCGCCGCCATGATCGCATCGACCACCTGCGGCATGGCCTCAGGGGCCACCGCATCGTCCGTGTCGGTGACCCAGACCCGCTTGATGTGCTTGCCCGCAGCCGTGATCTCGGCCTCGCCGGACAGCGTCGTGCCGTCGCTGAACGCGGCGTGCAGGGTCAGCGGGCGGTTGCTGGCGGGATAGACGTGCCCATCGACCTTCATCATCGACGACAGGGTCTGCACGGCTTGGAAGATGCCGCCGCCCATTTCGGACAGCGCGGCAATGATCAGGTTGCCGATCGCGTGGCCGGCAAAGAAGCTGTCCCCGCTATCAAACCGGTACTGAAACACCTGTTTTTCCACTTCTGGCAGGTCGGACAGGGCCACTAGCACGTTGCGAATGTCGCCAGGCGGCACCACGTTAATGTAGTTGCGGATCACGCCGCTTGAGCCGCCATCATCAGCCACGGTGACCACCGCGGTGACGTCCGCGTTTTGCTCGCGCAGGCTCTTAACGATCACCGGCAGGCCGGTCCCGCCCCCGATCACGACGACCTTGGGCCGCCGCCCGCGGATCACGCGGATCGTTTTGGCTTCATTGAGGGTCATGAGCGGTTCACCGTCGCTTTCCGCTTGTCCACGTCGCGGTGGGTGATGTCGACGGGGTAGCCCGCCGCCTGAAACGCTTTGCCCACGCGCTCGGTAAAGGCCACGCTGCGGTGCTGGCCGCCGGTGCAGCCGATCGCGATCGTCACGCTGCTTTTACCCTCTTTTTGGTACTGGGGCATGATGCTGGCGAGCATGGTGTAGAACTGCTGGTAGAATTGCTCCGCCGCCGGGTTGTCCATCACGTAATCGTAAACTTCCCGGTCGCGGCCGTCGCGGTCCCGAAACTTCTGGACGTAGTAGGGATTGGGTAAGAAGCGCACGTCCATGACGATGTCGGCATCGATCGGCAGCCCGTACTTAAAGCCGAACGACATCACTTCCAGGTGGAAGGTCGGATGATCCGCCGACTTGAACGTCACAAACAGCTTCTCGCGCAGCTGCCGCGGCGAAAGGTTGGTGGTGTCGATCACGATCTGCGCCCGGTTGCGCAGCTCCGTCAACAGGCCACGTTCTTTTCTGATGCCGTCCATCAGCCGGCCCTCTTGCGCCAAGGGATGGCTGCGGCGGGTCTCCTTGTAGCGCGACACCAACTCGGCGTCCGTCGCGTCAAGGAACACAATTTTGGTGGTCACAAACGCAGTGTTGTCTAGGTTCGCCAGCATGTCGTTGATCTGGTCGTAAAACGCATGGCTGCGCAGATCGATCACTAGGGCGATCTTCGTGATTTTGCCGCTTTCCTTGACTAGCTCCCAGAACTTAGGGAGTAAAGCGGGCGGCATATTATCCATGGTGAAGTAGCCCAGGTCCTCAAACGACTGCATGGCGACGGTCTTGCCGGCGCCAGACATGCCAGTGATCACCACGAGATTCAAAGTCTCTGCCATCGTATCCCTTCTTTCTTGGTCCATTGTAGCATGCCGGGCGTGCCATCAACAGTCCTGGCGTGTCGGCCGGTCAAAAACAGTGATTCCCGCCCTTGGTAACTGGGCTAAGAGCAAGGCTTCTGCGTACCTTGGCTAATCGGGCGGCGAGCTCGCAACGCGGGAGTGGCCAGCTACGCCTGAGGCCTCGCCGCCCATCCCGCTAAATGCGCGAGCTCTCTGCACCTTACAAAAAAGCGCCGCCCCCTTTAGGGCGACGCATCGATAATCCTGCTTAAATTTGCCGCCGGGCGAACGCGACCAAGATCGCGTTGAGTCCCAGGATCAGGAAGTCCGCAGCCAGCAGCACGATCATGCCGACCGCGGCCACGACCGGCTGCATGATCAACAGCAGGCTGACGATTACCGCAAAGACGTCAAGGACCAGCGTCAGAATGAACCAGCCCGTGCCGGCACTGCGCATGTGCCCCGCGTTGATCAGCCCCGCGACACTGTCGATCAGGAACCAGATGGCGAACAAGTACGCCAACGTGATTGCCCCCGCCTGAAGATCGAACAAGAAAACAATGCCCAGCAGGATGTCCAAGACCCCGGCCACCAGGCTGACCCAGGATAAGCCGCCCGTCAGCGCCCGCAGCCGCGAGAAGCTAGCGAGCGTCGCAATGCCGCGGATGATCGCGACTAGCGCGAAGAGGAACGTCAAGGCCGCCATCGTCGCCCCCGGATGATGCAGGACGACAATGCCGGCGATGATGAGGGCCACCCCCGTGAAAAGCTCGCCCCAGTCGAAGCCAAAATGAGTTTGTCTAAACATATCTGCCACCTCTTGAGTCAATCATACTGGCCGGTTTAAGAATAGACAAGCAAAACCCGCATGGCTACCCTTCGGCGGCCTGGGCTGCCGCCCTGGCCTTGTCCCGCTTAAGGATCGGGCCGAGGTACTGGCCCGTGTAAGAGGCCTTGACCTTCGCCACGGTCTCCGGCGTTCCGGTCGCGATGACCTGGCCGCCGCCGTCGCCGCCTTCCGGCCCAAGATCGATCAGCCAATCCGCCGTCTTGATGACGTCAAGGTTGTGCTCGATCACCAGCACCGTGTTGCCCTCATCGACCAGCCGCTGCAGGACCTCAAGCAGCTTGCGGATATCGTCCGTGTGCAGCCCGGTGGTCGGCTCGTCCAAAATGTAGAAATTACGGCCGGTGGAGATCTTTTGGAGCTCGGAAGCCAGCTTCATCCGCTGCGCTTCGCCCCCGGACAGGGTCGTCGCGCTTTGGCCCATCTGGACGTAGCCGAGGCCGACGTCCACGATGGTTTGCAGCTTGCGCGCGATCTTGGGGATCGCCGCGAAGAACTTCACCGCCTCGTCGACGGTCATGTTGAGCACGTCGGCGATGCTCTTGCCCTTGTACGTCACTTCCAGCGTGTCGGAGTTGTAGCGGGTGCCGTGGCAGACCTCGCAGGGCACGTACACATCTGGGAGGAAGTTCATCTCGATTTTAATGATCCCGTCGCCCTTGCAGTGCTCGCAGCGGCCGCCCTTCACGTTAAAGGAGAAGCGGCCTTGCGTGTAGCCGCGCAGCTTGGCCTCATTGGTTTGGGCAAACAAAGCCCGAATGTCATTGAACACACCGGTGTAGGTTGCCGGGTTGCTGCGCGGGGTGCGGCCGATCGGACTCTGGTCGATGTCGACCAGCTTCTCAATGTTCTGCCAGCCCTGAAGCTTCGTGTACTGACCCGGCTTTTCCGAGTTGCGGTACAACTTCTGCGCCAGCGCCCGTTTCAGGATCGAGTTGACCAGGGTCGACTTACCGGACCCTGAGACCCCGGTCACCCCAATGAACTTGCCCAGAGGGAAATCGACGTTGATGTGCTTCAGGTTGTGCTCCGCCGCACCTTCCAGCCGGATCACCTTGCCGCTGCCGGCGCGCCGCTTAGCCGGCACCGGAATAAACTTCTTGCCGGCCAGGTACTGCCCCGTCAGCGACTTCCGCGAATGCATCACCTGCTTAGGCGTGCCGGCAGCCATGATGCGGCCGCCGTTGTCGCCGGCACCAGGGCCGACGTCGATGAGGTAATCCGACGCCAGCATCGTGTCCTCATCGTGTTCGACCACGATCAGGGTGTTGCCCAAATCGCGCATCTTTTTCAGTGAGGCGATCAGCCGGTCATTATCGCGCTGGTGCAGCCCGATCGACGGCTCGTCAAGGATGTAAAGCACGCCGGACAGGTTCGAACCGATCTGCGTCGCCAGCCGAATGCGCTGCGCTTCCCCCCCGGACAAGGTGCCGGCGGACCGCGACAAGGTCAGATAGTCCAGCCCCACGTTCTCCAGAAACGACAGCCGGTCGTCCACTTCTTTGACGATGGGCTTGGCGATCACGGCCTGGGTCGGTGTCAAGTTGACGCTTTGGAAAAACGGCAGCGCGTCCTTGATTGAAAGCGCCGAGGCCTCGGCAATGTCCTTGCCGGCGACCTTCACCGCGAGGGCCTGCCGATTCAGGCGCTTGCCGTGGCACACCGGGCAGACCAGCGCGGTCATGTACTGGCGCATTTGGTCGGAGCCAAACGGCGAATTGTTCGACCGGTAGCGGCGTTCGATGTTCGGCAAGACCCCTTCAAACGGCACCGTGACGTCGCGCACGCCGCCGAAATCGGAATCCGCGTGAAAGTGGAACGGTTTGCCGTGGCTCCCGTTCAGGACAATGTCCCGCTGGCGGTCGGTGAGCTTGTTGAACGGCTTGGCGATAGGAATTTTAAACGCCTTGCAGGCCTGCTCCAGCATGGCCGGGTAGTACGTCGAGGTGGCCGAGTACCATGCCGCAATGGCCCCCTCCTGGATCGACTTGGTGGGATCAGGCACGACTAAGTCCACGTCGACGGTAAGCTTTTCGCCGAGGCCATCGCACTCCGGGCAGGCCCCAAACGGCGCGTTGAAGGAAAACAGGCGCGGCTCCAGCACCCCAATGGTGAACCCGCAAAGTGGGCAGGCAAAGTGCTCGGAGAACACCAACGGTTCGCCGCCGATCACGTCGACGTTGGCGTAGCCGTCAGCCAGCCGCAGCGCCGCCTCAAAGGAGTCAAACAGCCGCGAGCGGTTGTCGGCATCCCCGTGCTTGACCACGATGCGATCGATCACGATATCAATGTCGTGGTTCTTGTTTTTATCGAGCTCGACGCTCGCCGAGGCGTCCATGATCTCGCCGTCCACGCGCATGCGCACGTAGCCCTCGCGGACGATCTTCTCGAGGACCTTCTTGTGGCCCCCCTTCTTGCGCCGCACCACCGGCGCCAGGATCTGAATGCGGCTCTTATCCGGCAGCTTCTGCACCCGGTCGACCATTTGTTCCACGCTTTGGCTGGAGATCACTGTCCCGTCATTAGGGCAGATCGGCGTCCCGATCCGCGCCCACAGTAGGCGCAGGTAGTCATTGATCTCGGTGACCGTCCCCACCGTCGAGCGGGGGTTCTTCGACGTGGTCTTCTGGTCGATCGAAATGGCGGGACTCAGCCCGTCGATCGAGTCCACGTCCGGCTTATCCATCTGCCCCAGGAACTGACGGGCATAGGCCGACAGACTCTCGACGTAGCGGCGCTGGCCCTCTGCATACAGCGTGTCAAACGCCAAGCTCGACTTACCCGAACCACTGAGCCCGGTCATGACGACCAGTTTGTTTTTCGGGATCGTCACGTCGATATTTTTCAGGTTGTGGGCTCTTGCCCCGTGGATCACAATTTTATCGTTCGCCATAAATCCTCACTTTTCTGCCTCTAGTTCCAAAATGGTGTCCCGCAGCGTGGCGGCCTGCTCAAAGTCCAGCTTCTTGGCCGCCGCCTGCATCTGAGTCCGCAGGTTGGCGATCAGCTGCTTGCGATCGGCCGCACTCATGTCGTGCAGGTCGACTTCGGCAAAACTGCGGCCCTTGTCCGGATCCGCGGTGCCGCTGGTATCGACCGCCGAGATCGCGTCGCGGATGGGCTTGATGATGGTCTTCGGCGTGATGTGATGCTTCTCGTTAAAGGCCATCTGAATCGTCCGCCGCCGCTGGGTCTCGTCGATCGCCGCTCGCATCGAATCGGTGACGTGATCCGCGTACATGATGACCTTGCCGTGCTCGTTGCGGCTCGCGCGGCCAATGGTCTGGATCAGCGACCGCTCCGCGCGCAGGAAGCCTTCCTTATCCGCATCCAGGATCGCGATCAAAGACACTTCCGGTACGTCGATCCCTTCCCGTAGCAGATTGATGCCGACCAGCACATCGTACTTGCCCAGCCGTAAATCGCGAATGATCCGGGTGCGCTCCAGCGTCTTAATGTCGGAGTGCAGGTAGGCGACCTTGATGCCCTCTTCCTTGAGGTAATCTGTTAGATCCTCGGCCATTTTCTTCGTTAAGGTGGTGATGAAGACCCGCTCGTTGTGCTCGATGCGCTTGTTGATCTCCGAGGTCAGGTCATCGATTTGGCCCATGATCGGCCGCACCTCGATCTTTGGATCCAGCAGCCCCGTCGGCCGAATGATCTGCTCGGCGATGTCCTCTTTTGGCACCCGGTCCAGTTCGTACGGGCCAGGCGTCGCGCTGACGTAGAGGATCTGGTTGACGTGCTGCTCAAATTCGTTCAGCTTAAGCGGCCGGTTGTCCAAGGCGCTCGGCAGCCGGAACCCGTAATCGATCAGCGTCTGCTTGCGCGCCCGGTCCCCGTTGTACATGGCGCGGACCTGCGGCATGGTGACATGGCTTTCGTCGACCATGATCATGAAGTCCTTCGGGAAAAAGTCCAGCAGAGTGTACGGCGGCTCGCCCGCCTTGCGCCCTTCCATGTGCCGCGAGTAGTTCTCAATGCCGTTGGTGTAACCCATTTCGCGCAACATTTCGATGTCGTAGTTCGTGCGCTGCTCCAGCCGCTGCGCCTCCAGGAGCTTCCCCTGATCGCGCAGCTCCTTCAGCCGGCCGGTCAGCTCCTTAGCGATGCTATCGATCCCCCGCTCCAGCGCGTCGTCAGAGGTCATAAAGTGCGTCGCCGGGAAAATCGAGACCTGGTCGCGCTCGCCGATGACTTCGCCGGTCAAAGCGTCGACTTCGGTGATGCGGTCGACCTCATCGCCAAAGAACTCGACGCGGATCGCGTGGTCGTCGCGGCTGGCCGGGAAGATCTCCACCACGTCGCCGCGCACCCGGAAGCGCCCGCGCTGAAAATCAATATCGTTGCGGTCAAACTGAATGTCCACCAGTTGCCGCAGCAGGGTGTTGCGGTCGATCGCCATGCCTTTGCGCAGTGACAGCACGTGGTCGCGGTACTCCGTCGGGGAGCCCAGGCCGAAGATGGAGGACACGGACGCCACCACGATCACGTCGTTGCGCTCCAGCAACGCTGAGGTCGCACTGTGGCGCAGCTTATCGATCTCGTCGTTGATGGCCGAGTCTTTTTCAATGTAAGTGTCTGAGCTCGGCACATAGGCCTCGGGCTGGTAGTAGTCGTAGTACGAAACAAAGTACTCCACCGCGTTGTGCGGGAAGAACTCCTTGAATTCCCCGTAGAGCTGGCCGGCCAGCGTCTTGTTGTGCGACAAGATCAGCGTCGGCTTGTTCAGGTTGGCGATCACATTGCTCATCGTGAACGTCTTCCCGGTCCCGGTCGCCCCTAAGAGGACCTGCTCCTTTTTGCCTTCTTCAAAGCCCTTCGTCAGCTTGGCAATGGCCTCGGGCTGGTCACCGGCTGGACTGTACGGCGAAACCAGGTCGAATTTTTTATCTGCGATTCGTGTGATCATTGGCTTACCTCCACTTCTGCGCCGCAAGACCGCTGCGGGCGTCGTGCAACAAAAAAGTCGGAATCGAGATCCCAACTTTTTGACTGACACTTATTATACCATAGCGAACAAACATTCGCGTCGGCGGCAACGATTATTTCGCCATCACCGACCGGGTCAACTTCTTAAGCATATCACGGTCGGCAAATTCCTCGTTCAACATGTCCGGCAGGATCTCCGCCAGGAAGTACTGCACGCTTGGCATGGCCTCAAAACTCATGATCACGCTCAGGCTCTCGGTGTAAATATTAACAAACACGCGCTCAGGGTTGCCCTTTTCAATCTCGCCAAAGGACTCGTACAGCAGGTCCACTTTATCCGCCACGCTGAGGATCTGGCCCTCCAGCGTGGCGTCCTTGCCTTCACCCAAGCGGCGGCGATAGGTGTCCTGATACTCCGCGGGGATCTCGTTTTGAATGAAGTTCTCGGTCATCGATTCCTCAACGTCGGCCAGCATCGAGCGCAGCGCCGGCGTCGCGTACTTCACGGGCGTCTTGATGTCGCCGATAAAGCGCTCCGTATAATCGTGATTGAGCGCCTTCTCGTAAAGCATCTGCCAGTTCACGGTGTTGCCTGCATGCTCTTCGATGTCGCCCAGCATCTGGGCGATCTCGGCGACCTTGAACGAATGGGCCGCGACGCTGTGCTCGGCGTATTTGAAGAACCCTGGGGCGCGCCGCAATGTCTCCAAGTTCCCCAGTCCCTGAATGTACTGATGCATGCCCATGATAACGGCCTCCTCACGCAAATTTGTCAAAGCTTACCACGCCTGCCGCCAGGATTCAAGGGGCAGACAAAAGCGCTTCGCAGAAAATGCAAAGCGCCTCATTGCCATGATTAAGTGCCTACCGGAAAGCCTTGGCGGTTGCCTTGCCCGCTAAGTGCGCCCCGGGAAGCAGCCTTCCTAGTCGCGCTTCCCGGGGCAACGCGAGAGTGGTTTGCTCAGCTTGTAGCGCATAGCGCGTACAAGCTGACATGCGGCAGCAGCTACGGTGAGGGCCTCGCCGCCAAGAAACGGCGGCAATGCCCTAGGCTATGATCAGCCCGTCGCCATTTATGGCATACGGGCTGACATGCGTAGCGGCTACCCATCTCGCTAAGTGCGCCCCGGTCAGCAGCCTTCCTTAGTCGCGCTTCCCGGGGCAACGCGAGAGTGGTTAGCTACGGTGAGGGCCTCGCCGCCAAAAAACGGCGGCAATGCCCTCACCTAGGCTACCCATCTCGCTAAGTGCGCCCCGGTCAGCAGCCTTTTATGCGTTCTTAAATTCTGTCAGTGCAGTTTCAAAGGCCGCCAGCTTCTGGTCCGCTGCGTCCTTAGAATCAGCCACGGTGCCCACGTAGAACTTGACCTTTGGCTCGGTGCCAGAAGGCCGAATCGCGATCCACGTGCCGTCTTCGAGGACGTACTTCAGCACATCGGAGACCGGCATGTCGATCGGGGTCACGCTGCCAGCCGCCGTGGTGGTCTTCTGCAGCTTGTAGTCTTCTGTCTTGGCCACCTTCACGCCAGCAAAGGCCGCCGGTGCTTCTTCCCGGAACTTGGTCATCAGGGCCGCCATTTCCTTTGGCCCTTCTAGGCCAGGGAAGTCCAGGCCAACCGTCTTTTCGGCAAAGTGGCCGTACCGGTCGTACAACGCCTGAATGCCGTCCCACAGGGTCTTGCCCTGTGACTTGTAATAGGCGGCCACTTCAGCGAGCAGCACGGTCGACTGGATCGCATCCTTGTCGCGGACGAACGGCTTGATCAAGTAGCCGTAGCTTTCCTCAAACCCAAACAGGAACTCGTGGCTGCCGGTGGCCTCGTACTGCTTGATCTGGTCGCCGATGAACTTGAACCCGGTCTCGACGTTGATCATGGCCACACCGTAGTCCTTGGCAATCGCCGTTGCCAGCTCGGTGGACACGATCGACTTCACCACTGCCCCGTTCTTCGGCAGCGTGCCCGCCTGCTTGCGGGCTTCAAGAATGTAGTGCAGCAAGAGACTGGCGATCTGATTGCCCGTCAGCAGCTGATAGTCGCTGCCAGTCCAGACCGCGGTGCCGAGCCGGTCGGCATCGGGATCCGTGGCGATCAGCACGTCGGCGTGGCTCTTTTTTCCCATTTCGATGGCCAGGTCGAAGGTCTGCGGGAACTCAGGATTCGGGAACGGCGTCGTTGGAAACTCCGGATCCGCGGTGGCTTGCGGCAACACTAGCTCGAAATTCTCAAACCCTGCGTTGCGCAGCACCATCTGGGCCGGGATGCGGCCGGTGCCGTTGAGCGGCGAGTAGATCAGGCTCATGCCCTTGCCCACCGTGTGGACCAGCTCTGAGTTGATCGTGACTGAGGCGACGGCCTTGTAGTAGGCCTCGTCGACGCCCTCGCCAATGATGTGCATCAAATCACGTTCGCGCAGTTCGTGAACGTCCATCACCTTGATGCCAAAAAGGTCGGTGACGCTGCGGACGTATTCCGTGATCTTATCGGACGCTTCCGGCGGCATCTGCCCGCCATCAGGGCCGTAGATCTTGTAGCCGTTGTACTGCTTCGGGTTGTGGCTGGCGGTGATCATGATGCCTGCGTATGTCTTGAGGTAACGAACAGCAAACGACAGCTCAGGGGTCGGCCGCAGACTGTCGAACACGTAACTGGGGATGCCGTGCACGCCGAGCACCGCCGCCGCCTCTTGGGCGAACTGCTGACTTTGATACCGCGAATCAAATGAAATCGCCACGCCCTGCTGCTTTTGCGCGGCCGGCAAGGTGTCCATGAACCGGGCGAGGCCCTCAGTGGCCTGCCGGACGGTGTAAATGTTCATTCGGCCAATGCCGGCCCCGATAATGCCGCGCATCCCCGCCGTCCCGAAACTCATTGGCGCGGTGAACGCCTCTTCCTGGGTCGCCTCGTCCATCGTGCTCAATTCTGCCTTCAACGTTGCGTCCAGGTTTGGGGCCTGCACCCACGCCTGGTAGTTTTCCTTGTATCCCATGTGATCAGCTCCTGTTCTTTGTTCAGGCTGCATTTTACAGGGTCATTGTACTCCCGGATTTCAAATAAAGCCCGCGTCAACAATTCCCACCCAACGGTCCTGACATCCCTTTCATTATCGCATAGCGGCAGGCTGTTTCAATCCAATCCAGGTAAATCTCACCAAGGCCAAAGAAAAACACCGAAGGGTCCCTTCGGTGTTTGATCGCTTATTTTGCTTCCGGCACGGCGCCGGCCTTGAGCTGCTCATCTTGAAGACTCTGGATGTAGTTAAAGGCGCTTTGCCCGGCCTGGCCGCCTTCGCCGACCGCCGTGGCGATCTGGCGCAGGTTCTTGGCCCGAACGTCACCGATGGCGAAGATCCCCGGCACCCTGGTCGCCATCAGCTCATCCGTCGGGATCCAGCCGTCCTCATCAAGGACGCCGGCGTGCTTGAAACTATCGGTCAGCGGCTTGATGCCGACGTAGATGAACGCCCCTGCGGCGGGCAGGACGTGCTCTTCGCCCGTCACTTTGTCGCGGTAGCGCACCCCAGTGACCTTGTTGTCATCGCCGAGGATCTCCTCCGTCTGTGCGTTCCAGACGAAGTGCATCTTGTCATTGGCAAATGCCCGCTGCTGAATGATCTTCTGGGCGCGCAGCTGGTCGCGCCGGTGGATCACCGTGACCTTGGACGCGAGGCCGGCCAGGTAAAGGCCTTCTTCGACCGCGGAATCACCGCCGCCGATCACAGCCACCTCTTGGCCCTTGAAAAAGGCCCCGTCGCAGACCGCGCAGTAGGAAACCCCACGGCCGCCGTATTCTTCTTCGCCGGGGACACCCAGCTTGCGGTGCTCGGCGCCGGTCGCAATGATCACGGCCTTGGCTTGGAACTCGCCTTCGTCGGTCACCACCGTCTTGAGCGGACCGTCATCGGTCAGATCCGTCACGTTGCCGTACGCGTACTCGGCGCCAAACTGCGTCGCACCGTCGTACATCTGTTGACCAAGGTCTGGCCCCAGGATGGATTTGAATCCAGGATAGTTCTCCACGGCGGCGGTGTTGTTCATTTGGCCGCCATAGATCCCGCGGTCCAGCATCAGTACCGATAAGTTGGCACGCGAGGCGTAGAGCGCCGCCGTCATGCCCCCTGGGCCAGCACCGATCACGATCACATCATATTGTTTTGCCATGGCAAACACTCCTTCACGCAGTTTTGCTTACGTTTTGTAAGTCTCCTGCTACTATACCTGCTTCGGAGCGGTTTGTAAAGTCAGCCCAAAATCAAATTCCGGCTTACCTTCCCGCGCCATCAGATCCGTGATGACCGTCTTGATCGGGGCCCCTTGGTAAAGCACCTGGTAAATGGCCTCTGAGATCGGCATGTCGCAGTCCTGCTCGCGGGCCAGTTCGTGGACGACCTTGGCAGTGGAGACGCCTTCGACCACCATGCCCATGTTGGCCAGCACATCGGCGAGCTCTTGGCCTTGCCCAAGGGCATTCCCGGCCCGCCAGTTGCGGCTGTGGACACTGGTGCAGGTCACGATCAGATCGCCAACGCCAGAGAGCCCGATGAAGGTCATGGGGTTGGCGCCCATGTGCGTCCCCAGGCGCGTGATCTCCGCCAGCCCGCGCGTCATCAAGGCGGCCTTCGTGTTGTCCCCGTAGCCGAGGCCGTGGAGCGCCCCGGCACCAATTGCGATCACATTTTTAAGCGCGGCCCCCAGTTCGACCCCTAGCACATCCGTATTGGTGTAAAGGCGGAAGTAATCATTCATGAATAAACGCTGAACGACCTGGGCCGCGGCCACGTCCGTCGCGGCCACCGTGAGCGTGGTGATGTCCTTGGTCGACACGTCCTCGGCGTGGCTGGGCCCGGAGATCACCACTGGCCCGCGGTACTGCCCTGCCGGCAGCACCGCTTGAAGGACCTGAGAGACCCGCAACTTGGAGTTGAGCTCCAGCCCCTTGGCCGCGTGGGCAATGATCGGCTGCGTCCCTTCAAGCAGCGGGCCGACCTGTTCGGCCACACTGCGGATCGCATTGGTCGGCACCACAAACAGGATGACCGCGGCCCCGTTGATCGCCGCTTTCAGGTCACTGGTGGCCTTCAAGTCATCATGCAAGGCAAACTCCGGCAGGTAATGCTGGTTGCGGTGCTGCTCATTGATCTCCGGCACCTGCTTTGGATCATGCGTCCACAGCGCGACCGTCTTTCCGTTTTCTACGAGTAAGTTGGCCAGCACCGTGCCCCAAGAGCCGGCGCCTAGTACGGCGATTTTTTCAGTCACAAGATCACTCCTATAAGTTGTTCAGTGAAAAGCCGTCCATGTACCACGGCACGCTTTGGCGCCGGCGGTACACGACCATTCCCAGTGCGCCCAGGAAGAGCACGACCGACAGCAGTTGCGAGACCCGCAGCCCCGGCATCAGGTACAGACTATCCGTGCGCATTCCTTCAACAAAGAAACGGCCGAAACTGTACCACATGACGTAGCCCAGGAAGATCTCTCCGCGCTTGAACCACCCCTTGTGATGGCGCACGCTCATGATCAGCGCAAACCCCATCAGGTTCCAGAGCGATTCGTACAGGAACGTCGGCTGGCGGTAGGCCCCCGCAATGTTCATCTGTTGGATGATGAACTCTGGCAAGTGCAGGCCTCTCAGGTAGGTCAGGGTCGTCTTCGCGCCAAAGGCCTCCTGGTTCATGAAGTTGCCCCACCGGCCGATGCTTTGCGCAATCATCACCGTCGGGGCGGCAATGTCTAACACCAGCCACGCCGGCAGCCACTTGCTCCGGCAGTAAATCAGAAACACGATCACGCTGGCGATCAGCGCCCCGTAAATCGCGATGCCGCCGTTCCAAATGGCGATGATTTGGCTGGGGTGGGCGCTGTAGTATGGCCACTCAAACGCCACGTAATAAAGCCGGGCCCCGATCAGGGCAAACGGCAACGCCCACAGGACGAGGTTGATGATGTGATCTTCCCCAATCCCGCGGGCGTTTGCTTCCCGGGTCGCCAGCCAAACGGCCAGCAGGACCCCACACGCGATGATCACGCCGTACCAGTGGACCTCGAGGCCGCCAAGCCGCAGCGCGATCGGATTTAAAGCTGCAATCATGTTATCCCTCACTATCGGGCGTTTCGGGCTTGGCCTGATCCGCCTGCTCATTTGATTTGATCAGATTGTTCAAATTGTCCTCAAAGGTCTTGGTCGCGTCGTAGCCCATCGACTTGGCACGGAAATTCATCGCCGCCACTTCAATGATCGAGGCTAAGTTGCGGCCGACCTTAACGGGGATCGTGATCTTCGGCACGGCAACGTCGAAGATCTGCTGGCTTTGGGTGCCTGAACCCAGCCGGTCAAACTGCTTGTCCTTGGTCCAGTTCTCTAAGTGAACGATCAGGTCGATATTGGCATGGGAGCGCACGGCCCCGGCCCCAAAGAGGTTCATCACATCGATGATCCCCAAGCCGCGGATCTCGAGCAGGTGGGCCAAAATTGCCGGCGCCTCGCCCACGATGGTTTGTTCGTCTTTCTGGTAAACGTCAACGCGGTCGTCGGCGATCAGCCGGTGGCCCCGCTGGATCAGCTCCAGCGCCGTTTCGGACTTCCCAACGCCAGAGTCTCCAGTGATCATGACCCCCAAGCCGTACAGGTCGACGAGGACGCCGTGCATGCTCTGCCGCTCTGCCAAGCGACTTTCCAGGTAATCCGTCAGCAGACTGGACAGCCGCGTTGTCGGCAGCTGGGAGCCCAGCACCGGCACGTGGGCCGCATCGGCCGCCGTCAGCATCTCCGGCAGCGGCGCAATGCCGCGCGACACCAGAAAGGCCGGGGTGTCCTCGGCGGCCATCCGCCGCATGATCACCAGCCGCTCCGCCGCCGTCATGTTGCGCGCAAACGCGCTTTCCGTGCGGCCAAAAAGCTGGATCCGTTCGTGCGGATAGTAATTAAAGTACCCGGTCAGCTCCAGGCCAGGCCGTGAAATGTCGCTCACGACCACCTGTCGCTCCGCTAGGTACGCTTCACCGCTATACACCAGCAAGTTCACATCTTTAACCAGCTGCTTGACTGAGACTCGATCTGCCATCGGCTCTACCCCGCCTTTCACTCATTGCTAATAGTGTATCATCACTGCCCGTCATTTAACAGGTGGCCGGGCCACACAAAAAGCCAGGCGCTGTGCCTGGCTTGGGGTTAGCGGCGCTGGTGCGGCTCCCCCAACGTGGCGTTGACCACGCTGACGAGAAGTGCAAACACCAACTCGCTGCCGAAGGTGAAAAATGAGATCCCCGCCACGACCTGGGTCATCAGGCTGACCATTAAGGCGTTCAGGATCAGCAAGGAAAGCCCCAGGGTCAAAATGGTCAGCGGGAACGTGAGCAGTTTCAGCACCGGCTTCAGCAACCCGTTGAGTACGCCAAGGATCACGGCCCCTGTCAGTGCCGTTTGCCAGTCGGCCACGTACAACTGGCCGGGAAACAGCTCCGCGTAGACGAGGAAAAGCCCCGTCGTCAGCAACACTTTGCGAATGAATCCCACTAGAAATCACTCCAGTCGTCGCTTCGGGGATCATGGTGTAAGTCGCGCGGCTGCGGCTGCTCCTTGACGTGCTGGGCAGGCTTAGGGCCGGGCTTTTGGTCCGGCTTCAGGTAGTCCTGCCAGTCGCGGCGTGAGCGCGCCTGCCTGGCGGGCCGGCGCACCAGCCACCAAATCAACAGACCAAGCAGCACCGGCCAGATCAGGATGTGAAGCAGCGCCACCCCGATGAAGAGGCTGAACCCAATCACCAGGACCAACACGACCCCGATGATCAACAGGATGATGGGTAAAAACAACAGCGGCATAGTGTCACTCCTTTACTTCTCAAGATCGGTATCTTTAAGCTGGATCGTGCCCGAGGACACGCTCGCCTTCAGGGTGCCTTCGCCGGTCCCAGGCCGATCTAAGGACAGGGCCTTGGTCTTAGCGTCCGCTTTGATCCCGCTCATGCGGCTCTTCACGCTGCCAAACCGCGTCTTGACCTCGCCGCTGATGGCAACGCTCGCCGGCACGGCGATCTTGACGTCCCCGTTGACCGAACTGGCCGCAAGCGCCTTGAAGTCGCTGACCATCGTGGCCCGCACGGTGCCGTTGACCGTCTTGAGGTCGAGCGTTGTTGCCTCACCTTTGAACTTAACGTCCCCGTTCACCGTATCGACAACTAGGTCATGGACCTTCCCGGTAGTCCGAACGTTGCCGTTCACGGCTTCCGTTTCAAGCATCACGGCAGCAAGCCCTGTGAAGTTCAGATCGCCGTTGGTGCTCTTAGCGAAAAAGTCCTTACCGTTAAGCCCAACCACCTTGACGCTGCCGTTCAGCAGGCGCAGCGAAACGTGATCGTACTCACGCTTTGGCACCGTGATCGTCAGGTCGGCCTGGATCCGCTTATTTGGTACCTGGAAGACCAAGTGATCATCCGTCACCTCAATGCGGCTACGGTCCAGGAAGGCCTGCAGCGAAGACTCGCTACCCATTTTGCCGTAAAGCTTGACGTCGGCCTGGATCTCGATGTCAGGACCATCACCGACGGCCAGGTTGACATCCCCGTTGGCCAGCTTCACGTCGATGATCGACGCCTGGCTGTTCGGATAGGTGAAGGTGTGACTAAACTTCTCCGTCGCCAGTCCCGGCACCTTGATGTTGACGTCCTTCCAGTCCACGTTGTCCAGGACCGTGCCGACGGTTTTTTTCACGATCGCACCGATCTGGTTGGTCGTCACACTGACGGTTTTGCCCAGGTCGTTCAGGGCGTCCATCGTCTGATCCTGCCAATCGTCAGGCAGAATGCCTGCCAGCTTCTGCTTGGTGAGCTGACGCTTGTTCCGCTGCAAGGCCGTTAACTTGTGCCGCAGCTGTTCCTGCTGCTCTGCCAGCTGCACAAGCTGCTCGCCCAACTGCTCGTTTTCCCGCTTGAGCGCGCCGCGTTCTTCATATTTGGCGGTGGTCAGGGTATCGAGGTCCTCCATCGTGTCGAGCACGATGATCTGTTCCTTGTTTGCGGCCACCTTGGCCTGCGTCTTCTTGATCTGATTATTGGTCGCGTCTAATTCGCCACTGACCTCGGCGATCTCCGTGTTCACCCGGGTGACTGCAGAGTCCTCATCAGGGGCTTGGTGCACGGCGTCACTCCCCGCGCCTGCGGCAGGCTGCTCGGGCTGAGGCGCACTTTGCTTTTTGGCGAGGTTCTCAAGCAAGACAAGTGCTTCTTCGCTGGTGATCACACCTTGTTTAACTAAATCTAAGATCCGTTCACGTTCATTCATGAGCTTTACCTCCAGGGTTTCTAACCACTACTTGTAGTTATAGTATGGCCGCCTCCGGGCAAAATTGCATAGGTCCTAAGGTTGATTTTGCCTCACCCGCCAGCCGCATAGCGCGCTAAGGCCTCGCCTTAGCGCTATGCTGGGCATCAGCCTAAGTTCGCCAGCCCTGCGCACCCTGGCAAAGTTGGGCTCCGGTCTGGCAACGGCCGAGTGCCCTGCTACGCCCGGCACTTCACCTGCGATGCAGGCAAAGCACCGGCCTATGCTGGGCATCGGCCTAAGTTCGCCAGCCCTGCGCACCCTATAAAAAAAGGCAATGCCCTTGCTGGGGCTTGCCTTTAGCACCATGTGACCACCGCGCGCCGCCAAGCTAAGGCAGGATTTAGAAGCCGTCTTCCTTGGCGTTTGAGTTGAGCTCCAGCAGCTTGCCTGTCTTGAGGTACAAGATCCACTCGCAAATGTTGGTCACGTAATCGCCGATCCGCTCCAGATAGGAAGAGACCAACATGTAGTCCATCGAACCAACGATGGTGTCCGCATCGCGGGTCATTTCATCGATACACAGCGAGTAAATTTGGCTAGAAAAATCATTGATGCCGTGGTCCTCTTCGGCGATTTGCCGAGCGGCCTCTGCATCCTCTTTGACGTAGGCATCCAGCACCTGCTCGACCATCTCTTTGACCGCGGCGGCCATCTGCGCAATGACCTTTTCAATTTCTGGCACTCGGGTCTCCCCCTTGACCCGGATCGTGGACTTGGCAATGGAGACAGCGTGGTCCCCCATGCGTTCCAGGTCGGAGCTGGCCTTCATCACCGTCACGATCATGCGCAAGTCAGACGTCACCGGCTGCTGCAGGGCGATCATCTCAAAGCTGCGTTTCTCTAGATCAACTTCGCGCCGATTGATGTGATAGTCATTATCAATGACCGAATGCGCCAGTGCCTTGTCATGATTCACGAACGCCTTGACCGAATCGAAGATGGCCTCGTTGACCATCATCCCCATCTCGGAAAAACGGGCGTGCAGATCATTGAGCTCGTCTGAAAATAATCGCCGCATCAGGGTTTCCTCCTTGTTCCCAAATCAGCCGAACCGACCGTTCAGGTAGTCTTCGGTTTCTTTCTCGCGGGGAGTCAGAAACATCTTCTTTGTGTCGTCGAACTCAACTAGGCGGCCTTGCAGGAAAAACGCCGTCTTATCCGAAATCCGTGAGGCCTGGTGCATGTTGTGGGTCACCAGAATGATCGTGTACCGGTCCCGCAAATCAAGGAGCATATTCTCGATTTGCGTGCTGGAGATCGGGTCTAGCGCCGAAGTCGGCTCGTCCAGGAGGATCACTTCCGGCTGCACGGCCAGCACGCGGGCGATGCACACGCGCTGCTGCTGGCCACCAGACAAGGCGAGCGCACTGGTGTGCAGCTTGTCTTTGACCTCGTCCCAGATTGCCGCCTGCTTCAGGCTGGTCTCGACCGCCGCGTCCAGCGTGCCGCGATCCTTCACGCCGGCAAGCCGGAGCCCGTACACCACATTATCGTAGATGGAAAAAGGAAACGGGTTGGGCTGTTGAAACACCATGCCGACCCGCTTACGCAAAGAGACCACGTCCATGTTCGCCGCGTAGATGTCCTCGCCCTCCAGCCGAATGTCGCCCTGGATCTTCACGTTGGGGATCAAATCGTTCATCCGGTTGAGCAGCCTGAGGTACGTCGACTTACCGCACCCGCTGGGCCCGATCATCGCGGTGATCTCGTGCTCGTTAAAATCCAGGTCGATGCCAGTCAGCGCCTCAAAGCTCCCGTAGAAGAGGTGAACGTTCTTGCTGGTGATCACTTTGTTTTTCATCGGTTCCCTCCTCAGCCGAAGTGGCCGGACACGTAGTCCTCGGTGGCCTTGATCTTCGGCCTGGTAAAGATCTTCCTCGTCTCATCGTACTCGATCGCGGTGCCCGAGTAAAAGAAGGCCGTGTAATCGCTGATCCGGGCCGCCTGCTGCATGTTGTGAGTCACGATGATGATCGTGTAGTGGTCCTTAAGCTGCAGCAAGGTGTCCTCAACCGTCGACGTCGAGATCGGATCCAGCGCACTGGCCGGCTCATCGAGCAGTAAAATGTCGGGTTTCATGGCAATTGCCCGGGCAATACACAACCGCTGCTGCTGGCCGCCAGACAGGGCCAGGCCGCTTTGGTGCAGGTCGTCTTTGACCTGATCCCACAGCGCGGCGTCCTTCAGGCTTTGTTCGACCAGCTGATCCAGCTTCTCCTTATTGTGCTCGCCAAAGCGGCGCGGCGCAAAGGTGATGTTGTCGTAGATGGACTTAGCAAACGGGTTGGGCCGTTGAAACACCATCCCGATGTGCTTGCGCATTTCGTAGACATCGACCTGCTTGGAGTTAATGTCGACGCCGCGGTACATGATCGAGCCAGTCACGCGGGTCCCTTCAATGGTATCATTCATGCGGTTCAACGACCGTAAAAAGGTGGACTTGCCCGAGCCCGAGGCGCCGATCAGGGCGGTGATCTTGTAGCGTTCAAACGGCAACGACACGCCGTGAAGCGCCTCGTGGTCGTCGTAAAACACCTTGAGCGCCGACGTAGCCAGGGCGATTTCCTGGCCTTGGTCAAACGGGCGGATGAACGTGTCAGTTAATGAGTAGTTTTGCATGCGACCACCTTCCCGCCGTTACTCGGCGGTCATTTTTTTGTACAACCGGCGGCCCAGGAAGCGCGCCAGCACGTTGAAGAGTAGCACCGCCAGGATCAGCACGGCACTCGCCCCGGCAGAAACCGCGGCCGCGTCGGGCTGGATCCCCTCGGAATTGATCTTCCAAATATGGACTGCCAGCGTCTCCGCCGGTCGAAACACGTTGAGGGGACTGGCAATATTAAGGGGGTTCCAGTCTGCGAAGTTCAATGCCGGTGCACTTTGCCCCGCCGTGTAGATCAAGGCGGCCGCCTCACCAAAGACGCGCCCGGCGCCAAGGATCATCCCGGTGATGATCCCGGGCAAAGCCTCGGGGATGACCACGTGAATAACCGTTTCCCAGCGGGATAACCCCAAAGCGAGCCCCGCCTCACGCTGGGCAAAGTCCACCTGGCGCAGTGAATCTTCGATGTTACGCGTGAGCAGTGGCAGGTTGAACATCGTCAAAGCCAGCGCCCCGGACAGGATCGAAAAGCCAAAGTGGAACTGAAGCACGAACACGAGAAACCCGAACAGCCCAACCACCACGGAAGGCAGCGAACTCAGGATCTCGATCGCCGTGCGAATGACGTCGGTCAGCCGGTTCGCCTTGGCGTATTCGGCTAGGTAGATCCCGGCGCCCAGTGAGATCGGCACCGAGATCAGCATCGCCAGCAGCAGCAGGTAAAACGAGTTGAACAGCTGGATCCCGATGCCGCCCCCGGCCGCAAACGCACGTGCCGGACTCGTCAGAAAGTGCCACGACACATGCGGCAGCCCCTGCACGAGGATGTACCCCAGCAAACTGGCCAGAATGAGCACGATGATGCCTGCGATCAGGTAGAGCACGACCGTGGCCAGCTTATCTTTTTGTTTTGCGTTCATCGCTTCATCTCTCCCTTCTTGCCGATCCACCGGATCACGAGGTTAAAGGCGAGCGACATCAGCAGCAGCAGTAGCGCCAAGGACCACAGGGCGTTGTTTTCAAGCGATCCCATGACCGTATTGCCGATCCCGGCGGTCAGTACCGAGGTC
This sequence comes from Lacticaseibacillus jixianensis, assembly GCF_003946485.1. Lineage (GTDB taxonomy): Bacteria > Bacillota > Bacilli > Lactobacillales > Lactobacillaceae > Lacticaseibacillus > Lacticaseibacillus jixianensis. Next base: position 63,161 of record NZ_RHOJ01000004.1, read on the forward strand.
AACGTCGATGCCGGGCTGATCAGGTTGTGCGGCAGCAGCGCCGCATTACCGATCACCATCTGCACCGCCAGCGCCTCGCCGAACGCACGCGCCATGCCGAAGACCACCCCGGTCAAAATGCCGGGCAAAGCGGCCCGGAGGACTACGCGGCTGATGGTTTGCCACCGCGTGGCGCCCAACGCCAGGCTGGCTTCACGGTAATACCGCGGCACCGCGTGCAGGGCATCGACGGTCATTGAAGTGACCGTCGGCAGGATCATGACGAACAGGACGAACGTCCCCGCCAGGATCCCGAACCCGGTGCCCCCAAACGCGTGCCGAATGGCCGGCACGACTACTGACAGACCGATGAAGCCGTAAACCACACTGGGGATGCCGACCAGCAGTTCAATGACCGGCTGGAGGATCTTCGCCCCCAGCCGCGGCGAGATCTCCGTCATAAAGATCGCCGCGCCAACGGCAAACGGGGTCGCGACGATTGCCGAGAGGAAGGTGACCCCAAACGACCCGACAATCATCGGCAGCGCCCCGACTTGCGGGTTGCCATGGGCGTCGTTAACGGCAGGCGACCACACGCTTTGACTCAGAAACGCCCAGAGGTTGACCTTATTGTCAAAGAAGGTGGCCAGGCCGCGCGAGGCGACGAAGAAGAAAATCGCCGCCACGACGAGCACGATCAGACTGATGCACACCAGGCTGATCAGTTTCCCGCGGCGCTCCCGCTTGGCGGAACGCGAGCGTTTAAGCATTGCCGCTCTAATTGGATCCATCAGTCGTCCCTCCCTGTTTGGCGATCACATTACCTTTAGCGTCCCGCGCGACCGTCATGGCCGTGACGGGAATGTAACCCATTTTGCTGACCAGCTGCTGCTGCGTCTTCGCGCTTTGGATATAGGCCAAGAAGCGCTTAGTGAGGCCCGTTGGCTGGCCTTTCGTGTACATGTGCTCGTAGGACCAGATCGGCCAGTCGTTCGTGGTCACGTTCTTGTCAGTCGGCTTGACCCCGTCCAGCGAAAGCGCCAGCACCGTCTTGTCGACGTAGGAAAAAGCGACGTAGCTGACCGCGCCAGGCGTGCTGGCGACGATGGAGCGCACCATCCCCGTTGAGTCCTGCTCTTGCGCCGGCATCGGCTGCCGGTCGCCAAGGACCCAGCGCTCAAACGTCGCGCGCGTGCCCGAGCCCTGCGCCCGGTTCACGACCACCACCGGCAGGTCCTTACCGCCGACCTGCTTCCAGTTGGTGATCTCACCGGTGAAAAGCCGGCGCAGCTGCACGACGGTCAGGTTGCGGACACCTACCTGCTTATTGGCGATTGGGGTGATCCCCACCACGGCCACCCGGTGGTCGACCAGTTTTTTGGCGTTGATGCCAGGCTTCTCTTCAGCAAACAGGTCCGAGTTGCCGATTTCCACGGCGCCTTGCTGGATCTGCGACAGGCCCGTGCCAGAGCCGCCGCCCTGAACGTTGATGAAGACCCCGAGGTGATCGGTTTGGTACTGCTCGGCAGCCGCCTCGACCAGTGGCTGCAGCGCGCTGGAGCCAACGGCCGTGATTGACTCGCTGCCGCTGCCGGGGGCGCTGCACCCGGCCAGGACCAGCAAGCCGGCTAATAAGCCGAGCAAGATGTGGCGTTTCTTCATGTTCACCCCTCCACGACCGTACCGGTCCGCGTTTTTCTCCGTGCCTGATTTCATAACAAGATTCAGTGTACCAAGGTGGTGTAAATTGTTGCCTCAACCTTTGTAAAAGCTGGGTAAATCAGCCAGTGGCAAGGTGACCTTGAAGGTTGAGCCCACGCCGAGCTGGCTTTCCAGCGTGATCTCGCCGCCCAGCTGCTGGACCATATCGTGCACGATCGCCAGGCCCAGTCCCGTGCCACCATTGTGGCGGCTGCGGGCCTTGTCGACCCGGTAGAAGCGCTCGAAGATCCGCTCCTGATCGTTTTCGGCGATGCCGATCCCGGTGTCTTGCACACTGAGGTGAAGATTCTTCTCGTCTGCCTTGGCCGCCACCGTGACCACCCCGCCTTGGCGATTATAGAACACCGCGTTGTTGAGCAGGTTGCGGACCACTTGGGAAAACTTCGCCGGGACCGTGGTGATCGTGAGGTCCTGCGGCACCGCCACCTTGACTTGCAGCTGCTTGTCGGCGATCGGCTGCTGGAGGCTCTTGAGGGCTTCTGCCACCAGGTCCGCAACTGCGACCGGCTTGGCCTGCGCCTGACCGGAGTCCGGCCGCGACAGCGTCAGGATGTCCGTGATCAGCTGCGTCAGCCGCGAGCTTTCGTCGTAGATAATGTGCAGAAATTGATCTAGCGTCTTGGGGTCATCCTTGGCCCCTGCCAGCAGCGTCTCGGCAAAGCCGCTGATCGCGGTGACCGGCGTCTTAAGTTCGTGCGACACGTTGCCAACAAAATCCAGCTGCATCTGTTCGACCTGGCGCAGGTAGGTCACGTCGTACAAGATGACCAGCACCTGCAGCTCCGCCATCCCCCGGTTCAGTGCGATCACACTGGCGTCCACGGCCTTTTGGGTGTTGAGCATCGTCAGTTCCTTGTGATGGGTCTTCTGATTACGATAGGTGTGTTCGATCATCCGCGCCAGGCGGTAAGTCTTGATGTCGTCGAAGTAATCGTGCTTGGTCTCCTGGATCGGGTGGCCGACCAGCGCCGCCATCGCCTGATTACTGAGCAGCACTTGCCGGTCCGCGTCCAGCAGCATGACGCCCAGCGGCAGGTGATCGATCAGGCGGCCAAACGTGGCCTGCCGCATCTCCACGTTCGAGCGCAACTCCTTGGTGGCGGCGTGCAGCGAATCGATCTGCTTGCCCATCGCCAGAAACGGCGAGTCCGGCGTCAAGATAATGGGCTCCGGGACTCCGCCGGCCTGAATGCGGGCCAGGTTGCCGGTCATTTTGGCCAAGTGGCCGACCCAGTAGCGGTGCCGCCGCCGCATGAGGGCAAGCAGCGCGATCAGCCCCAGCGCGAACACGGCCACCATGCCCCACGCGACCGCCGGCGCCACGCTCAGTAGGCTCGCTCGCCGCTGCCAAACGCCGATGAACACCTCGTTCTGCCGGCCGACATAGACCTGCTCGGCGTTGCCATTGACCTGCATGGTCGTCGTGTGGCCAACGATCGTGCGCTGCTGGTCCACTAGCTTGTTCAACAGCTTGGCCCGCGTCGTGTCCGCCGGGCCGTCAAGGACGGTGAAGGTGACATGATTATCCAGGGCCAGGTGCCGGGTCGCGGCCTTGCCCTCCTGGTAGTCGGTGTACGTCTGGTACAGCGAGCGCAGCTGTACTCCCTGCTGCAGGTAAAGGACCCGATCGATCGCCAGCCAAAGGGCAAAAAAACCTGCGATAGCGAGTACGCTAACCCAGGCCACACGGCGCGCGTGTCTATTCATGAGGTGCCTCCATCTGATACCCAAAGCCCCGCACCGTCTTAATGTAATCCGGGTGCTTGGGATCCGTTTCGATCTTATCGCGCAAATGACTCACTTGAATATCGACCATGCGCGTTTCCGCGGGATATTCAAACCCCCAGACCCCGTTCAGCAGCGCATCGCGGGAAAGGACCTTGCCCACGCGCTTGGCGAAGTACACCAGCAGCTCAAATTCTTTAGGGGTCAGCTGCAGCCGCGTGCCGTCCTTGCTGGCCTGGTAGTTCTCCGGGTCGATCGTCAGCGCGCCCACCACAATTGCCTGGGCCGGCGGCTTCGGACCGCTGCGCCGCGGCTTGTTGATGCGCCGCTCGATGGCCTTGATGCGCGCAATGATCTCCCGCGGCGAGAAGGGCTTGGTGACGTAATCATCTGCACCCAGCTCCAGGCCGACGATTTTATCGGTCTCGCTGTCCTTAGCCGTCAAGATCATGATCGGCGTCTCCAGGTTAGCAGCACGCAACTTCTTGGTCACCTCTAGCCCGTCAAGGCCCGGCAGCATCAGGTCAAGAATGATAAAGTCAAAATTCTGTTGCAGCGCTAGGCTCAGCGCGGTATCTCCGTCCTCGGCGGTCGTCACGGCGTAGTGTTCCTTTTCCAGGTTGTACTGAAGCAGGGTCACAATGGCTGGTTCATCATCGACGACTAGAATCTTTTTCATGCTTGCTCCTCCGCGAAAGTGATCATTCCAAGTTCATGTGGGGCCCCGTTAAACACGGCCGTTTCCGCCAGATAGATCGCCCCATCCAGCCGCATGACCTTCAGGCGGCAGTAAGTGGGCTGCGCCTGCAGGGCGGCGTACAGCTCAGTTTCGGTGTGGACGACGGCGCGGTTGGCAGTCAAAACAATGTCCCCTGCCGCAAGGCCCATCTTGCTGGCCGGGGTATCCGGCTGCACGGCGACGATCCTGACGCCCTCACTGGTCTGCGAGATCAGCCGGGCGCCGCGCTTGGTGGCCGCCCAGTTGGCCAGCCCCAGGATCACGCCCAAGGCCGCCAGCGAACACAGCGCCATCGCTCCCGCCTGCGGCCGCCAGTAGACGATGCCGGTCAACACCCCGCTGAGCAGCCCGGCGCCCAAGTACTGCAGCGCCCAGTGATCGGTCGCACTGGTCGGCAGCTGCCGGCGCGTGGTCAAGAACGCGCCGAGAAGCAGCGGCAAGCCGATCAGCGCAAACCGCGTCTGGCCGCTGCCGAGCACCGGCCACCAGCTGAGTGCCGGCAGCCAGCTCCCAGGCACCGGCACGATCAGCGGCAGCAGGTACCACTGCCGCCGGCTGTAGGTGGCGATGCGCGCCCCGCGCGAGCCGGGCCGCAGCCGCGGCACGTCGACGGGGGGATTAAGGAACCGCAGCAAGGCCGCATTCGCCAGCCACGCCAAGGTGACCAGCAGCAGTAAGCCGGCCGCCCAGTACGCCGGCGCCGCCACCGGCTGAAACCGCGGCGGCAGAAACGCCACCAGCCCGGCCAGCGCCAGAAACCACGGTGCAAACCCGAGCCCCGAAAGCAGCACAGCCAGCACCGTCAGGCCCGTCAGCGCCAGGAGCACCGGCTGAGGCAGAAAGACCCCTAGGCCGATCAGCGCCGCGCTGATCACCACCCCACCGGCCAGGCCGCCCAGCAGGCCGGCCCACCAGTTGGTCCAGTGCCGGTCGATACTGATCCCGAACACCGCTCGTTCCTGCCGGATCCGGTGGTGGCGCCAAAAAAAGGCCGCCAGTCCGCCAGCAATGGTCACCGGGCCAAGTATCAAGGTCATCAGAAGTTGTCCCATACGCACCGTCCTCACTGTATTCATCGTAAGTATAGCATGGTTTGCCGCTGCGCCAAACGCCGACTCTTAACGAGGTTAATGAAGACGCTTCACCGCTTTTGCTGGTGGACCGCTGAAGGTGAAGCGCCAAGAAGCCCCCGGCCGCGCTTCATCCGCCCCGCCAGGCCCGCAAACACCCCCGCAATTTGATTTGAAAACCGAATCATCATGCAAAAATGCCCCGCACCGCGATTCAAAGAATGAATCGTGATGCAGGGGCACCAACGTTTTGGGCTTGCGGATGTCACCTAGATCAAAGAAAAGCTAGGCTTTCAGGTAGCGGCGCATCGAAACGACGGACCCGAGGCCACCGATAACGATACCGATCAGGGCCATGCCCAGATCGAGCCACACCAGAAACGGCATGTTCGGATACAGGGAAAAGCCGTTAGCGGCCTCGGTAAAGTGGGCATTGCGCGCCACCAACCCGTAGCCAAAATCGACGATCAGCATCGGCAGCAGCGAACCGAACAGTCCGGTCCAGGCGCCTTCAAGCAGGAACGGCCAGCGAATGTAGGCGTTGGTCGCGCCCACGAGCCGCATCACCTTGATCTCATCGCGCCGCGACAAGATCGTGATCCGAATCGTGTTGGAGATCAGGAACACGGCCACGAACAGCAGCAAGATGGTGAAAAACGCCCCCCAACGCTGAATAGTGGCAACGGTGCGGAACAGCTTCTTAGCGGTGGTCCCGCCGTACGTCGCTTCCGACACGTGCTTAAACTTATCCGCGCGCTTGGCAACACTGATCGTATCCTTGGCATCCTTGGTGTCGACCAAAAAGATGTTGTTCAACGGATTCTGATCGCCGCGGAACATCGCCCACTGCGAGCCGTAACTGCCAACGATCGAGTTCAATTCCTGACTCGCCGAGCGGTAGGTCACCTTTTTGACGTTGGCTAAGCCCTCCAGCTGGTCCTTCAAGGCCGCCTGCTGCTTCTTGGTCGTGCCTTTTTGAATGTAGACCCGCACGCGGACGTCGTTTTCGACCTGCGTTGACACACGGTTCACGTTGAGCAACAGCGCCAGGAAGATCCCGACGAGCAGCAGCGTGACCGTGACGGCGGAAACCGCAGCGACTGACATCCAGCCGTTACGCTTGAGGCTCTTGAGGGAGTCTCGCACGTGACGCATAAACACATTACTCTTCATCGCTGTAGCTTCCTCCTTGCTCGTCGCGGACCAACCGCCCACCGGCAATTTCCAGCAGCCGGTGCGGACGTTCGTTGACCATCTCACGGTTATGCGTCGCCATGATGACGGTCGTCCCGTCGGCGTTGATCCGCTCGAGAATATCCATGATGCCTTCGGAGGTATCCGGATCCAGGTTCCCGGTTGGCTCATCGGCGATCACGACGTCGGGCGCGTTGACGATCGCCCGGGCGATCGCCACCCGCTGCTGCTCCCCGCCGGACAGTTCGCTAGGGAAGCGCCGGAGTTTTTGCTCCAGCCCCACAAGCTTAAGCACGTGCAACACGCGTGGCTTGATGTCCTCGTCTTTGGCCTCAACGACCTGCATCGCGTAAGCCACGTTTTCAAACACGGTCAGGCGAGGCAGCAGTTTGAAGTCCTGGAACACGATCCCAATGTTGCGGCGAAAATACGGGACATCGCTAGGGGCCATGGTGGCCAAGTCGTACTTGCCGACCTGGATGCTGCCGCTGGTGGGTTTCAGTTCGTGGTAAAGCATTTTGATCACGGTCGACTTGCCGGCGCCACTAGGCCCGATCACATAGAGAAATTCCCCCGGGTCGACGGTCAAACTCAAATCCTTGATCGCGATGACGCCGTTGTCGTACTGCTTCATCACGTTTTTCATTTGAATCATGACTTCGCTCCTTTTTTTAAAACACTACCGCAGAGTATACCAAATCAATACGTCAGACTGATTGCAGCCACGTTACATTTCATTACGCGGGATTGGCGTTGGCGAGCTCCCACTGCAGGTAGGCATAAATGAACGGATCAAGCGCGCCGTCCATCACCGCCTGGCCGTTGCTGGTCGAGTAGTTGGTGCGATGGTCCTTGACCATAGTGTAAGGATGAAAAACGTAGGAGCGGATCTGCGACCCAAAGGCCACATCCATCTGCTGACCCTTGATGGCCGCTGCCTGCTCCGCCTTCTTCTCCTCTTCCCGCTGGTAAAGCTTGGCCTTCAGCATTGCCATCGCCGTGGCTTTGTTCTGAAATTGACTGCGCTGCGCCTGACTCGAAGTCACAATGCCCGTGGGAATGTGGATCAACCGCACCGCACTTGAGGTCTTGTTGATGTGCTGACCGCCGGCGCCGCTACTGCGAAAGACTTCCATCTTGATGTCCTCGGGCCGCAGATCGACGTCGATCGTGTCGTCCAACTCCGGCATCACGTCCACTGAGGCAAAACTAGTGTGCCGTCGGCCGGCCGCGTCAAACGGTGAGATCCGCACCAGCCGATGGACACCCTTTTCCGAGCGGAGCATCCCGTATGCGTTCTCACCGTTGATCAGAAGCGTCACGCTCTTGATCCCGGCCTCATCGCCGGCCAGGTAATCGGCGACCTCGACGGTATAGCCATTTTGGTCCGCCCACCGCTCGTACATCCGCGTCAGCATGGCCCCCCAGTCCTGGGCTTCGGTGCCCCCGGCTCCGGGGTGGATCTCAAGGATCGCGTTGTTGTGGTCGTACTTGCCGTTTAACAGTAGCGCCATTTCGTACTTGGTGAGGCGGTCCTGCAACGCGGTCATGTCGTGCTCCAGCTCCTGTTGCAGCTCCTGGTCCGGCTCCTCCTGAAGCAGCTCAAAGGCCACCTCCAGATCGTCCAGTTTGCTTTGCAAGGCGATGAAGTTGTCGTGTTTGACCTTCAGCTGATTATTCGCGTCGATCAGCTTTTGCGCCGCCTCTTGGTTGTCCCAAAAGCCCGGCTCAGCCATTCGACCCTCATTTTCGGCAATGCGTTCGTTCAGCGCATCGAGGTCAAAGCGACCCCCTAAAGTGATTTATTTTGGCCCGCATGGCTGCGAGGGTGGTACGGATCTCTGCAATTTCCATCGATCGGTTTCCTTTCTTCTTTTAGTCCGATGGTCAAAAACGCCAAGGCGACAAATGTCTGCCCTGGCGTCTTGATCAACGACGAATGTTCTGACGGATCTGCGCCTTCATGAACAGGCGGGTCACACCGTCATCCATGTTCGCGATCATTTCCTCAAACATCCGGTACGCTTCTTCCTGGTATTCGACCAGCGGGTTCATCTGCCCATACCCGCGCAGGCCGACACTTTGCCGCAACTGATCCAGCGTATCAATGTGTTCAGTCCACAGGCTATCCACGACCCGCAGGATGACGACCTTCTCAAACTCAAGCATCTGCGCCGGATCGCCCAGCTGGTGCAGTTTGCTGGTGTAGTTATCCTCAGCCAGCTTCTCCAGCGTCTTGATGATCTCTTCGCTGGAGCGCTTTTGCAGGTCACTCTTCTTGAACTCCTCGTCCGTGACCATGTTCGTGGTCACGTAGTCGTAGATCTGATCGAGCTCCCAGTCCTTCTTTTCACCCTGGGTGTGAGCGTGAACAACGCGGCTGATGCACCGGTCGATCATCGCCATCAGCACCGCCTTCAGGCTTGTGTCCTCGTTGATGATTTGTTGCCGCTGCTTGTAGATGACCTCACGTTGTTCACGCATCACATCATCGTACTGCAGGGTGTTCTTCCGCGTGTCGTAGTTGTTCCCTTCGACCCGCTTCTGGGCGGATTCAACGGACCGGGAGATCATGCGACTGCGGATCACTTGCTCATCATCGTCCAGCTTGAAGCGATCGAGCATCTGCTTGATCCGCTCGGAACCGAACCGCTTCATCAGATCGTCTTCCAGCGACAGGTAGAACTGAGTTGCCCCAGGATCCCCTTGCCGGCCAGAACGGCCACGCAGCTGGTTATCGATCCGGCGGCTTTCGTGCCGCTCCGTCCCGATGACCGCAAGGCCGCCGACCGCGGTCACGCCAGGGCCGAGTTTGATATCGGTCCCCCGCCCGGCCATGTTCGTCGCGATCGTGACCGCACCGCGCTGGCCCGCGTTCATGATGATCTCCGCTTCCTTGGCGTGGTTCTTCGCGTTCAGTACGCTGTGCGGAATGCCCTCTTCGTCGAGCAGCTGGGAAAGCCGCTCGGACGATTCGATTGCCACGGTGCCGACCAGGATCGGTTGGCCCTTTTCGTGACGTTCCTTGATGTCACGCGTGACCGCCTTGAACTTCGCATCCAGGGTCGGGTACAGGATATCAGGAGAGTCCACCCGGATGACCGGCTTATTCGTCGGGATCGAGATGACTTCCATGTTGTAGATTTCGCGGAATTCTTCCTCTTCGGTCTTCGCCGTCCCGGTCATGCCGGCCAGCTTGTTGTACATCCGGAAGAAGTTCTGGTAGGTGATCGTCGCCATGGTGGCATTTTCGTCCTGGATCTCGACGCCTTCCTTGGCCTCGATCGCCTGGTGCAGCCCGTCTGAGAACCGGCGGCCTTCCATGGCGCGGCCGGTGAACTGATCAACGATCAGCACTTCACCCTCCTGCACCATGTAGTCAATGTCCTTGAGCATGATGAAGTTAGCCCGCAGCGCTTGATCCAAATGGTGGGTCAAGGCGGTGTTCTCGGTGTCGTACAAGTTCTTCAAGCCGAAAATCTTCTCCGCCTTGCGGATCCCGTTTTCGGTCAGCGCCACGGTCTTGGTCGGCCAGTCGATCTTGTAGTCGTCCTCCTCCTTCAGCGTCTTCACGAACCGGTCAGCCCGAATGTACAGGCCGGTCGACTTCTCTGCGCCCCCGGAAATGATCAACGGCGTCCGCGCCTCGTCGATCAGGATCGAGTCGACTTCATCGACGATCGCGTAGTTCAGCGGGCGCTGCACCATCTGCTGCTTGTAGACCACCATGTTGTCGCGCAGGTAATCAAACCCCAGCTCGCTGTTCGTCGAGTAGGTGATGTCCGCATTGTAGGCGGCCTGCTTTTCTTCGGACGATAGGTCGTGGGTGTTCAGCCCCACGGTCAGTCCCAGCCAGTTATACAGTTCACCCATTTCGGTCGCGTCACGGCCGGACAGGTATTCGTTAACGGTGACCACGTGAACGCCCTTGCCCGCCAGCGCGTTCAAATAAACGGGCATGGTCGCAGTCAGGGTTTTCCCTTCACCGGTCTTCATTTCGGCGATGTTCCCTTCATGCAGGGTAATGCCGCCAATGATCTGCACCCGAAACGGGAACAGGCCCAAAACACGCTTGGCGCCTTCACGGGCGACCGCAAACGCTTCGGGTAAAATGTCATCAAGTGTTTCGCCCTTTTCAAGCCGGGCTTTGAATTCTGGGGTTTTTGCTTGAAGTGCTTCGTCGCTTAGCGCAGCGTATTCGTCCTCGTAGGCCATCACCTGATCGGCAATTTTGCCGAGCCGGTTGACCTCACGCTTATCGCTTTCGACCCAAGATTTTAAGACGTTTGCCATTCAGTGATCCTCTCCTGTCATCCAACTTTGCATACTTCTGACAGTATCTAAGTCATTTTATCATTCTTGTCTGGTCTTTACACGCCCGACACGAAAAAACCGCAGATCAACCGATCTGCGGCGCGCGCTTTTTCGCTTATTCGTCGGTCTCGATCAAGCCGTAGCGGCCGTCGCGACGCTTGTACACGATGCTGGTGCCATTCGTATCAGCATCCTCAAAAATGAAGAAGTTATGCCCGAGCATATCCATCTGCAAGATGGCTTCCTGTGAATCCATCGGCTTGAGGGACACGCGCTTGGTGCGAACGACCGCCAAGTCATCCTCACCCTCGTCGGTGTTGGTTGGCGCCGGCGTGCCCTCAGGGGCGACATCGATCGGGGCAAATCCCTTCTCGCGTGACTTGCGGTTGATCTTGGTCTTGTACTTGCGAACCTGGCGCTCAAGCTTGTCGGTCACCAGATCGACGCTGGCGTACAGGTCGGGACTGGTTTCCTCCGCCCGCAGGGTCAAGTAGGACAATGGGATGGTCACTTCGACCTTGGCGGTTTTATCCTGATAAACCTTCAGGTTGACATGCGCGATCGCCTCAACTGAACTTTCAAAGAACTTGTTCAGCTTGCTAATGCGCTTCTCAACATAACTGCGAATGGCATCAGTGACTTCGATGTTTTCGCCACGAACGTTATATGTGAGCATAAAACTTCTCCCCTTTCATCCGTGCAACTAATTGCACGCAGGTGATCGAACTTTATAAAGCCCTTTCACCCTTCGTCTTTATTATATCGAACTGAAAGCGGTGAAACAAATATTTATCGGATCAACGACCGACTCGTGATCTCTCCGGCGTATCCCGCAGCCCGCAGCGCGGCCTGCGCATGGTACAGCGTGCGCCCGGTCGTATACAGATCATCAAGCAAAATGACCCGCGGCGGCGGATGCACCGGAAGTTGCGCCGTGAAGCTCTGCGCGGTCAGCAGCCGCTCCGCCCGCGTCTTTTGCGCCTGGGGCACCGCCGTGTCGGCCTTGACCAGCCAAAAGGATAGCTTCAGGTGGCCAAACAGGCCGACCACCGGATCAAAGCCGCGCCGGGCATAGTGGGCCGGTTCGCTGGGCAGCGGCACCAGCGCTGCGCCGCGGGCCGATAGCTGCAGCACTGAGGCAAAGGCCCCGTGCAGCCGGTAGTCGCCCAGCCCCTTGTACTGCTGAATGAAGGCCTTCATTGCCGCCGTGTAGCGAAAATAGGCGCGGTGGTGAAGCAATACTTGGCCGCTGCTTTCCCACCTTTGACAGTCCGCGCACAAGGCGGGCGAATCAGCCCGGCCACACCCCGGGCAAGCAGTGCGGGGAGCGATCGGCGTGAACCGCGCCAGACAGCGGGCGCACAGCTGCGGCGGCGTGAGCGGGCGCCAGGTCAGCAGGCCGGCCAGCGGCGGATCCGTGCGCAGCGGCTGGCCGCACCACAGGCAGGTCATGACCCCACCGCGTTCAGCGCGTGGATCTGGTGCCGCGCGCTGAGCATCGCCTTGGTGATGTGGCGCGCCACGAACCACACCGGGTCGTTCGGACTGGCCTGACTGCGGCCAGCGCGCCCGGCCATTTGGATCAGGCCGCTGGCGCTGAACTGCCGATCATCCGCCGCCAGCACAAGGACGCTGCACCGCGGGATGGTGACCCCGCGCTCTAAGATCGTGGTCGTGATCAAAACGTCAAACTCCCCGGCCCGAAACGCCTGCACCGTGGCCACCCGGGCCGGATCTTCCGCGTGCGCCGTTTGCACCCGCAGGCCCTGCGTGTTCAGCGCGGCGGCAAGCGGCGCCAGCCAGTCGATGCGCGGCACAAACAGCAGGCACTGCCGGCCTTGGACGGCCGCCTGCAGCAGCCGGCTGAGCTTGGGCGAAAGCCGCTTGGGCACCTGCTTCAGAGGCAAGACGACCAGGGTGGGCAGCGGCAGAGCAAACCCGTGAAAGCGCCGGGTCAGGTAACTCACCCCGATTTGATGGCGCCTGACCGCGCGCTGCAAGGCCTTGGGCGGAGTCGCACTTAAGTACACCGTCGGCCCCCGGTTCGCCTGAGCGACGGCGGCCGCCAGCATGGGCGTCTGGCTGTAGGGAAACGCATCGACCTCATCCACAATGATCAGGTCAAAGTGCCGGTAATACCGCAGCAGTTGGTGGGTGGTGGCAACCGTCAAGGCGGCCGGCTGCGCTGGCCACTCGGCGCCGCCGTACAACACCGCCACCGGGGTGCCTTCAAAGGCCGCCTGCAGCCGCGGGGCAAGCTCCAGGACCACATCGATGCGCGGCGTCGCCACTGCGACCCGCTTGCGATTGCCCAGCTCATGGGCGATGAGGGGAAACAGCATTTCCGTCTTGCCGGCACCGGTCACCGCCCACAGCAGATGGTCGCGGCCCGCAGTCACCGAGGCGATCGCCGCTGCTGCCGCAGCCGCCTGCGGGCCCGTCAAGGTGCCTGACCAGGTCAGGGTACCGCCTTCGCTGGGCCCGCTGGGAAAGCGGTACAGCTTCGTGCGACTGGTGACCCGGCCCATTGTGAGGCACGCGCTGCAGTACTGCCGCCCGTCCGGCAGGGCCACCAGCGACCGCTGCTGACAGCGCTGGCAGCGCCCATTTTCAATGCCGGCGACACAGGCTGCCTGTGCTAAACTAGACGCAACGATGCCGACCTTTTGCACTTCTTCATCCGTCAGTTGCATTCCGGTTGGGATCATGACTATCACCTCAAAGGAGATTACGCCATGGCAGCGGAATATTTCACGCTCACCCAGGCCGGTCAGGCCGAGGAGATCATTAAAAAATCGCGCTTTGTCTGCGCCGTGGCGCCGATCCGCAGCGAAGATGAGGCGCAGGCCTTCATCGCCCGCATCCGGGCCGCGCACCCCAAGGCCACCCACCACGTCCCCGTGTATATGCTCGGCGACGATGACCACATTCAGCGCGCCAATGACGACGGCGAGCCCAGCGGCACCGCCGGCGTGCCCATGCTGCGCACCCTGCAGGAAATGGGCCTCCATGATGTGGCGGCGGTCACGACCCGCTATTTTGGCGGGATCAAGCTCGGCGCCGGCGGCCTCATTCGGGCCTACGCGGGCAGTGTCACGGCGGCCGTCCAGGCCGCCGGGATCAGCCGGCGCGTCGCCATGCGGCAGATGACACTCACCGTGCCGTATCCTCAGCTGGACCGCCTGACGCACTGGCTGGAAGGCCACCACATCACCATTAGCGCCAGCGATTACCAGGCGGTCGTGGCGCTGACCATTGCCGTCCCGGAAACCGAGGCTGACCCCGTCGCGGCAGGGATCACGGAGCTGACGGCCGGCCAGGTGACGCCCACCCGCGGACCACTGACGCCGCTCCTCGTACCGCAGGCCAGGTAAGGCAAGGAGGCGCCCAGGATTGGGTCATTGATGCCGCAAAAAAGCGATTTGGACCTGCGCCTGCGCGCAGATTCAAATCGCTTTTCGCTTAGTCCTGATCTTCGGTTGGCGCCTTGCCCGCTTGCGGATTGATGATCTCCGTTTGCGTCTGGATCGGACTGCCCTTGACCGCATCTACGGCCTTGAGGCGCAGCGCCTTGGCGTTCATGATCTGATGCTTGGAGAATGCCACCGTCCGCGGCACGCTGATGAACAGCGGCACGGTTTCCTCGACGACGTTGGCAAATTCAAGCCCGTACCAGTTTGCCGGGCTGGTCGTGACGTTTTGCAGCCACAGCCGCCCACCGATCAGCCGGCGCTGCCAGCCCGGAATGTTCTCCGTGGTCATGAGGTTCTGCGCCTGCTCGCGGATGATGACGAACTTGAAGTCGCCAACCGTCCGGTTCTTCACCGTCGTGTACTTTGGCGTCTGCGGATCGATGACCTTGGCGCTGAGCAAATCGTTGATGATCTTCCGGATGTAGACGTTCACGTGCTGCGACATCCGAAAACCTAGGTAGATCTGGACCGAGATCACGTTGCGCGTGTGCATCATGTCCACGGTGTAGCGCATTTCCACCGGCTTGTCGGTCTCGTTCACCGTCACGAACCAGTACACCTTGGCGCGCTTCGGCCGCTTGTCCAGGATCGAGTAAAGCGTGGAGCGCTTGAGCCGGTACCCCGGCTTGACCTTGGTCATGTAGACCAAGTTCGTGGTGTACGTCGGAATAGTGTCGTCGGCCGACAGCTCAGTCAGCTGATCGAGGTAATCCGTCAGCACCACGTACTCACTTTCGTCCTGGTAGTGCTCGCGGACTTTGTTGCCAAAGTACCACACGACCATCATGGTCAAAATGAGCAGCATGATGACCAAGGTGATGTACCCACCGTGGAGGAACTTGACCATGCTGGCCACCAGGAAGATGGTCTCGATCAACCCGAAGAAGCCAGCGACCAGCCCCGCGTACAGGCGCCGAATGTGGAGCGAAAGGAATTCGAACAGCAGCACCGTGGTCATCAGCATGGTCACCGTGATGGCCAGACCGTACGCGGCCTCCATTGCTTTGGAGGTGCGGAAGAACCAGACAACGCTTAAGGTGACCAGGCACAGGAACCAGTTGACGAACGCAATGTAGATCTGGCTGCGCTCGGTGGACGGGTGCTTGATCGCCATCCGCGGCAGGAACTTGAGGCCGACCGCT
Source organism: Lacticaseibacillus jixianensis (assembly GCF_003946485.1). Classification (GTDB taxonomy): domain Bacteria; phylum Bacillota; class Bacilli; order Lactobacillales; family Lactobacillaceae; genus Lacticaseibacillus; species Lacticaseibacillus jixianensis. The sequence goes on from NZ_RHOJ01000004.1 coordinate 78,519, forward strand.
TCGTGCACCAGCGTGTACGAGCCCGTGATCAAGGCCTGCGACGCAATGATCGCCGCCATAGTGGCCAACACGATCGCAAACGGCCGCAGCCCGCTGCCCAGCATCTCATAGAAGGGATTGATCGTGGTGAGGTTTGCGAAGTCCGGGCTTTGGTAATTAGCGATCAGCCAAGCGCCCTGGCCGAAGTAGTTCAACATCAAACAGGCGTAAACAAATGGCCACGTCGCATAAATGTTGGCCTTGCCGACGTGCCCCATGTCCGAGTACAGCGCCTCCGCCCCGGTGGTGGCCAGGAAGATACTACCCAGCAGGAAGATGCCGACCTTATTTTCTGGGGAAAAGAGGATCTGCACCGCATAGACCGGATTCAGGGCCTTCAGGATCTCCAAGTGCCCAGTCATGTGCGTCAGCCCCGCCACGCCTAAAAACAGGAACCACAGCAGCATGATCGGCCCAAAGGCATTGCCCAGTTTGGCCGTGCCGAAGCGCTGGATCATGAACAGAGTCAACAAAACAACGGTCGTGATCACAAGCACCACCAGCTGCGAATTGCTGAACACGAACGCGCCGAACCGCTGATTCTTCAGCCCTTCAAGCGCGGTGGTGACCGTGACGGCCGGGGTCAGCGTGCCATCGGCGAGTAAGGCGGCACCACCGATCAGGGCGGGGATCGCCAGCCACGCGGCGCGCCTGCGCACCAGCGCGTACAGGGCGAAGATGCCCCCTTCACCATTGTTATCCGCCCGCATGGCCAGCACGACGTATTTGATCGTCGTGAGGATCATGAGCGTCCAAAAGATCAGCGAAACTGACCCAATAATGTAATTCGGCGTGAGCGCGCCCACTGAGCCGGCATCAGCGATCACCGCGTTCATAACGTACAGCGGGGACGTCCCGATGTCGCCGTACACGATGCCTAAAGTGATCAGCATGCCGATCAGCGACGCTTTTTTCTTCCGTGTCATTATTCTCTCCTTACGAGCGCTGAATAACCAGGCCCCAAGTGACTGTATGAAATGATAGCCCATTGCGGCGCCCAGCGTCAACTAACGCCGGTCAAAGCAAAAGCCGGCGCGCCAAAATTGCCCTAGTCGCGGCCCCGCATCGCTCAGACACGCAAACGTCCCGCCACCGCGATTCAAAGAACGAATCGCGATGGCGGGACGCCTACGTTTTGAGCTAAAACCCATTTGCGCCTCAGCCTCATTGGCCAGCGCTTATTTCGCGTACTCCACGGTCCGCTTTTCGCGGATCACGGTCACCTTGATGTGACCGGGGTACTCCAGTTCTTTTTCAATCCGCTTGCGGATCTCCCGGGCCAGCACCACCGACTGCTCGTCGGACAGCTGATCTGGCTGGACAATGACCCGCACCTCGCGCCCGGCCTGGATCGCAAATGAGTGATCCACTCCGGCAAACGAGTTGGCGATCGCCTCCAGCTTCTCCAACCGGTGCAAATAGTTCTCCAGGGACTCAGAGCGCGCCCCTGGGCGAGCAGCGGAAATCGCATCCGCCGCCGCCACGAGAACGGCGATGACCGACGTTGGCGCCACATCGCCATGGTGCGACGCGATCGTGTTGATCACGACCTCTGGTTCCTTATACTTGGTGGCCAGCTCCACGCCAATTTCGACGTGGGAGCCGCCAACTTCGCGGTCCTGGGCCTTCCCAATATCATGCAGTAATCCTGCGCGTCTCGCTAAGTTAACATTTTCACCGAGTTCCGCCGCCATGATCCCGGCAAGCTTGGCGACTTGGATCGAGTGATCCAAGACGTTTTGCCCATAGCTTGTCCGGAAGTGCAAGCGACCCAAAATCTTGATCAAATCGGGGTGCATGTTGTGAATGCCAACATCAAAAATGGCTTGTTCCCCAACCTCGCGGATACGCTCGTCCATTTCCTTGCGCGCCTTATCGACCATCTCTTCGATGCGCGCCGGATGGATCCGCCCGTCCTGAATCAGTTTCTCAAGCGCCATTCGCGCAATCTCCCGCCGGATCGGATCAAAGCCCGAAAGCACAACGGCTTCCGGGGTATCGTCGATGATGAGATCGATCCCGGTGAGGGTTTCCAGTGTTCGAATGTTGCGACCTTCGCGGCCGATAATGCGCCCCTTCATGTCGTCGTTCGGCAGCGTGACGGTGGTGACCGTCGTTTCGGCCACCACGTCGGAGGCACTGCGTTGAATGGCATCAGCAATGAGCGACTTGGCCGTCCGGTCAGCCGTCTCCTTTGCCTCATCTTCACTTTCCTTGATCAATAAGGCGCGTTCATGCGCCAAGTCAGCTTTGGTTTCAGTCAGGATCTGGTCTTTCGCCTGCTCCTTGGTCAGGCTGGCGATCCGCTCCAGCTCCTGGTGCTGTTTGGTAATGGTGGCGGTAATGTCTTCTTTTTGGGCATCCAATTGTTGCTGGCGGGCGTTCAAGTCCTGCTCGCGCTCCGTCAGACTCTTTTCCTTCTGGTCAAGCGTATCATCGCGCCGATCCAGGGCCTCTTCGCGCTGCAACACGCGATGTTCCGACTGCTGGACTTCACTGCGCCGATCCTTGAGTTCGGCTTCCACCTGAGTCTGGTACTGGTGGGCCTTTTCCCGGGCCGAGACTAATTTCTCTTTTTTAAGCGTCTCGGCTTCTTTCTTTGCGTTCTCAACGATCCCGGCGGCACTGTCGCGGGCTTGATCCAAAGCATGCTCATGACTCCGTTTCTGAAGCCAATTGCCGATCAACAATCCGAGCACTAAAGCGATGACGGCGAGGATCACTGAGAGCAAAATACCTGAGCTCATCTTTTCACCTCCGCATCATCAAATGGTTTCACGATGCTATTATTATTTACAATTTGACACAATGCTGATTGTAGCGAATGCGGTGACAAGTGTCAACTTGTCCCGCGGGCGGAAGCCCTACGCAAAAGCGGGTTTGCCGCTTGGGCAGACCCGCTTTTGCAAAACTTTTAGGCGTTAAATGTCGTGTGCGCTGAACGGCCCTGAAGCAGCCGCAGGAGGGCAAATAATCCCGCTTTCACGGCCCGGCCGCGAACGGCCTGCCGGTTGCCCGGGAAATGATACAGGCTCGCCGACACGCCTTCACGCGTCGCCAGGCCGATCCACACCGTCCCGGCGGCAACGCCCTCGTTGGGCCCCGGCCCCGCCACCCCGGTGAAGCTGATCGCCACGTCGGCGCCGGCCTTGGCGCGGGCGCCTTGCGCCATTTGGCTGGCGGTATACTCGCTCACCGCGCCCGCCGCGTTGACCTTGCCCAGATCAAGGCCCAAAAAGGACGCCTTGGTTGCGTTGGCATAGGTCACAAAACCGCCCTTGAACCACTCGGAAACCCCCGGCACAGCGGCCAGGGCGGCCTGAAAGCTGCCGGCAGTCAGACTTTCGGCGGCAGTCACCTGGAGGCGGCGACTGGCCAGTGCCGCCACCACCGCTTTGGCCAAGCTGTTATCGTCGCCGTACCCGTAAAAGTACGCCCCGAGTCGCTGCTGCACGTTGGCCTCCAGCGGGTCCAGCAGCGCGTTGGCCTCAGCCGGCGTGGCCGCCTTGGCAGTCAGGCGCAGCGTGACCTCGTAAGGCTTGATGTACGTCGCCAGCGTGGGGTTGGTCTGCGCTTCGATCAAGTCCTTCAGCTCATCGACCAGCTGGGACTCCCCGATGCCAAAGAAGCGCAGCACCCGTGAAACCATCACCTGGCCGCGGCCCAGTTGAGCAAGCAGCGCCGGCACCAGTGCGTCTAAGACCATGGGCTCGAACTCGCGCGGCGGGCCGGGCAGCAGCACATAGGTCTTGCTGCCGACCGTCAGCAACGCGCCGACCGCCAGTCCCACCGCATTAGGCAGGACCTTCGCCCCGGCTGGATACATCGCCTGCAGCCGGTTATTGGCCGTCATGGGATGGTGCTGCTGCGCCGCGTAGGCCTGCAGCTTCGCCATCGCCGGTGCATCTTCGGTCAGCGCGCGCCCCAGGTGGGCAGCCAGCGTCTGCTTAGACAGGTCATCAGGCGTGGGCCCCAGCCCGCCCAGGACGAAAATGAGGTCGGCGCGGCTTTCCGCGAGCGCAATTGCCGCGTCCAGCCTTGCCTGGTTATCCCCAACGACCTGCTGGTTGAGGCTGTCGATCCCGAGGTCACTGAGCTGCCGGGCCAAAAACGCCCCGTTCGTGTTCGTGATCTGACCCAGCAGCATCTCGGTCCCCACTGCAATCAATTCTGCCTTCATGCTGTGCTTCCTTTCTGCCCTGCGAGACAATAAAACCCGCAGTAGACTGCGGGTCACCGGTCACTTGCCGAACGAATCGGCGAAGACCTGACGATTTTTGTAGAAATACTCGGCGCCTGAGTAAATGGTGAAGACCACCGCGAGGTAGAACAAACTCTCACCCAGCGGAAACTTCATGCCAAGATTGTTCAAGAAGAGGAAGACGATCGCCAGATCCTGGGTCACCGTCTTGATCTTGCCGGGCCAGGCCGCGGCCAAGACCTCTCCTTCGTTGGACAAAAGCAGGCGCAGGCCGGTCACGGCGAGCTCCCGCCAGAGGATCACAGCGGTGCCCCAAGCCGGGATGATCCCCGCCGCGGTTAGGAAGATAAAGGCCGTCATGACCAGGAGCTTATCGGCCAGGGGATCGGCGAACTTACCGAAGTTGGTGACCAAGTGCCGGGCCCGGGCGATCTTACCATCTGCTAAATCGGTGAGCGAAGCGCCAATGAAAATGATCACAGCGACCAGGTAGGACCACGAAAGCGTGCCGCTGCCAAGCGCAAAACTGCCAGCTGGCCAGTTCAGGACCAGCAAAACCGTGAAGACCGGAATCAGGATCATTCGCAGCATCGTTAACTTATTCGGTAAATTCACGCTTAGTCCCCGCTCTCTGAATTACTGCTTGCAGTAGCCGTAAAGGTGACCGTCCGCACGACACTGGTCGTGGTCGTCCCTAAATCGACTTGCTTGCCGTTAATGGCAATCGTGGTCTGCGGCATGTTGCCGGAATTGACGGCAAAGCTCGTGACGCCGTCCGGCAAATCAACCGTGTGGTCACTGCCCGCCTGAACCGTGCCCTGCCAGGTCACCGCGTTATTGACGTACACGGCGATCCAAGCGGCGGCATCGCCCGCCGTCAGCTTCAACTTATTGCCGCTGGCCGGCAGGTTGGAAACCGTCGCGGACTGCCGGGTCGTCGACACATCGGTCACACTGATCTTAGGCTCAGCAGCCTTCTTACTCTTCTTGGTCTTTTTGCTGCTGCTCTTCTTAGCAGTGCTGCTTGACGTGCTCTGCTTACTGCTGGACTGGGCCTTCTTGCTGCTCGAGGCCTTCTTGGTGCTGGAGACCGACACGTTGTCGGTGGTCGGGATCGTCTCTTTGGGCTGGTTGATCGAATTGCGCCACATCACGAGGTAAACCCCCACGATGATCAGGATAGCGGCGGCCGCAATGGCGATGGGCCAGGCGTGCTGCCGCAGCTTATTGACCGGCGAGTTGACACTGGAGCGCTCGCTGCGGGTCCGGTTTTCCACCGACTGCTCCACGTATTCCTGGGGCTGGGTGTCAGGGATATCCTGCTGAAATTGTGTGAGCAGCGCGTCAGCGTCAAGGCCAACGGTCTCCGCGTACTGTTTGATGAAAGCCCGCACGTAGAAATCGCCCGGGAGCGCATCAAAATTACCCTCTTCGATCGCGATCAAATAACGCTTTTGGATCTTCGTGATCTGCTGAAGGTCATCTAGGGTATAGCCCTTTTCAATCCGGGCGGTGCGCAGTTTTTGCCCAATTTCATCCATTTGTTTTCTTCACCCGCTAGTTTATTATTGACTGTTTTCAGTATAGCATGAAAAAACTTCTACATGAATTAAGAAATAGTTGCGTTGCTAACGCAGCCAACCGCCTGTCACGTATAGCGTCTGGCCGGTCAAATAGGCGGCTTCCGGCGCGCACAACGCGGCGACGTAGTAACTGATATCCTGCGGCTGGGCAAAGCGCCCGGCCGGGATCGTGGCCCGCACGTCCGCCAGTGCCGCCGCGCCGAATGACGCGTTCATCTTGGTGGCAACAGCCCCTGGGGCAACCACGTTGACGGTGATGTTCAGGCTGGCGACTTCTTGGGCGTAGGCCCGCACAAAGGCCGACTGCGCCCCCTTGACGGTGCTGTAGCCCACCTCCATGGCAGAGCCCGCCCCGCCGTAAACCGAGCCAATGAACACGATGCGCCCATGGCCGGAGGCAGCCAGCTTGGACTGCAGTTTGGTCAAGAGCACCATCGGCGTCAGCAGGTGCACTTTCATAAGCGTGCTGAGCTCAGCTGGTGTCGTCTGTGCAAACAGGTGGTAGTATGTCATCCCCGCCGCAAAAATGACGGCATCAACGCTGAACAATTGCGCCGTCAACTGCTCGCTGTGGTCCTCGTCTGTCAGATCGTACTGCACTGGCAGAAAGTCCTGCTTGGGATAGCGCTTGGCCAGCTCCTCGGCCAGCGTCAACACCGGCTGCTGATGCCGATAGTAGTGCAGGTAGAGCGACCAGCCCGAAGCCGCCAGCCGCTTGGCACAGGCGCCGCCGATATCTCCGCTGGCACCCATGATCAACGCAAAACTCATGCTTTCGCCTCCGGTCTGACGTGGAAGACGGATAAGGCATCCGCGTCGAAGAACTCCGCGGCGGCCGCCTGGACATCCGCCAACGTCAGCCCCTTCAGCAGATCAACCAGGGCAAACGCGTTCACCGGGGTAAAGCTCTGGGCGGAAAGCTGGCCGGCCGTTTGCTCAAGCGAATTCAGCGACATGTAGTACTTGCCGAGCGCCGCCTGCTTGATCCGGTCAAATCTCGCCTGCGTCAAGCTCGGCTGGTCGGCGCCGCGCGCGATCACCGCCGCCACCGCGTCGGACAGTGCGGAAGGATCATCCGCATCCCCGCTGAAGGTGGCGTAGTTGAAGGTGCGACTGGCCGTGTAATCGGCCGCAAACGAGTCATCGACTAGGCCATCATCGTACCACTGCTGATAAAGCGGCGAGGAATCTCCGAAGACCATCTCCAGCAGGACCTCGATCGCCAGCTTGACCGTCGTGCCTGCCGGGCCTTCCTCCAAGTCGCGCTGACCCTTCAGCCCCACGGCGCTCTTGGGCCGGATCACCGGTAAATCAGCGGCGCGGTAGGGCAAGATCTCGGCCAGATCACCGTCAAAGCCCACCCCGCGCACGATCGGCGTGGCCGGGGCAAAGGTTTTGGCCGCCTGGTTCGCCGCGACCTGGGCTAAGATGGCCGCCGGATCAAAGTTGCCGACCATGGTGAGCGTCATGTTGCTTGGTTGGTAAAACGTCCGGTAGGCCTGATAAAGCAGCTCCGGGGTGATCTTGCCGATCGACGCCACCGTGCCGGTCACGTCCCGCGCCACCGGGTGGTTCGGGTACAGATTGCCCACGATCCCGTAATACAGCAACCACGACGGGTCGTCTTGGTACATCTGGATCTCCTGGCCGATAATGCCTTTTTCCTTGGCGACGGTCTGCGTCGAAAAATAAGGATCCTGGACGAAATCAAGCAGCGTTGTCAGGTTCTGCGCCAGCTGGGTGGACGTGGAGAAGAGGTACGCCGTGCTGGTGGTGCTGGTGAAGGCGTTCGCCGACGCGCCGGTCTGGCCGAACAGCGCGAAGGCATCGTGGTCTTCTTTTTCAAAAAGCTTGTGCTCCAAAAAATGCGCGATGCCTTCCGGGTCGTCGACCATCTCCTGTTTGCCAGCCGGTTGGTAGCGCACGTCAATACCGCCGTAGTTGACCGCAAACATGGCGTACGTCTGATGGTACGCCGGCCGCGGCACCAGCAGCAAGCGCAGGCCATTATCCAGCGTCGCCTCGTGCAGGGTCTCGCCGACTGCCGGGTAATCTGTTTGTGTGCTGACCTTGACCATCAACGCGCCTCCTGTTCATTCAAAAAGTAAACCGCCTGCAACTTCAGGGCCTGGGCCGCGTTCATGACTTCCTGCTTGGTGACGGCCGTGATCGCCGCCGCAAAGGCCGCATAGCCCGGCTGATGGGCCGCCGCCAAGGCATGCAGAAACTCCTGGCGGGCCAAAAACCGCGGTGAATCGTAGGCCGCCTGGCGGGCATTGAGCAGCCCCTCCTTGATTTGCGCAAGGAGCGCATCACTGAAGGCGCCGCCGGCCACCTTGGCCAGCTGGGCCTCGATCAGTGTCTGCACCCGCGCGCGGCTGGCGCCATCGATCCCGGTTTGGACCACCAAGTACTGCCGGAACGGATCAAAGTTAGAATTCGCGTAGTAGGCCAGGCTGGCCTTCTCCCGCACGTTAGTGAACAGGAGCGACAGCGGCGAGCCGCCGAACAACTCGTTCATCACGATGTTGGCGAAGTGCTCACGCCCGTACAGTGTGCTGGGCGCCAAGTAGGCTAAATTGAGCTTAGCCTGATTGACATGGGCAAACGCGGTCTGCTCGCGCAGCGCGGCGGCCGGCGGCCGGTACGAAAGCGCCAGCGGCACGGCAGGCCGCTGGGCAAACCCGAGCTGCTGGGCCAGCGGTTCGACCTGCTCGTCAGTCACGTTGCCCAGCACCACGATCTCGATTTGATCGCGAGCGATCATGGCCTGATAGGTCGCCTTAAGGGTCCCCAAGGTGACTTGCGCGAGCTGATCAACGGTGCCAAAGCTCGGAGTCGCCTGGTCGGCGTTGCCTTCAAAGTACAGGCGCTGCGTCGCCAAATTGGCCTGCAGTTGGCGGTCCTCGTCAAGGCTCGCCAAGTAGTCCTCGAGGTTCTTCTGCTCCCGGGTAAAGACGCTTTGGCTAAAGTCGCCTTCAGGCAGGAGGGGATTCAGCAACACCTCTCGCAGCAGCGCAAACCCCTGCTCAAGCAGCGGCGCCTGGGCAAGCTGATCGGCAACGAGGTTCAACGTCGCCGTCACCCGGTGCGTGCTGCCGTCCTTTGCGACCCCAATGCCAAAGCTGGCCCCAAACAGGGCCTCAAGCGCTGCAGACAGCGCGGCTTGGGTGGGATACCGCGCAGAGCTGGTTTCCAGCACCGACGTCAGCAGCGTGCGCGCCGCAAACGTCTCGGCGTGCGCCGGGGCAATAAAGTGCACCGCGATCCGCGTCGTCTTGAACTGTGCCGTTGACAGGACATTCAAATACACACCAGTGGTTAATTGAATTCGCATAGATACTCCTTAGTTCTCGTCGTGATCATCTGCCGCAGGCGCAAACACCTTCCGCGGCTTGCTGCCCTCACTGGGACCAACCACGTGATTGGCCTCCAGATCATCAATGAGGCGCGCCGCCCGGTTGTACCCGATCCGAAACCGCCGCTGCAGCAACGACGTGGACGCGCCCTGCTGCTGGATCACAAACGCCTTGGCGTCCTCGTAAAGGTCGTCTTCGGAATCACCAGCCGCACCGCCTTCCGGTTCGGCGCTTGGCGCCATTTCCTCAACATACTCAGGAGCCACTTGATCGGTGATCGCCTTGACCACCGCCTCCACGTCGGCTGACGGAATGAACGCCCCTTGGATCCGCACCGGCTTGGCGGCGTCGATCGGGGCGAACAGCATATCGCCGCGGCCCAGCAGTTTCTCCGCGCCGTTCATGTCCAGAATCGTTCGTGAATCCACCCCGGACGACACCGCAAACGCAATGCGCGATGGGAAGTTGGCCTTGATCAGGCCGGTGATGACGTCAACACTCGGCCGCTGCGTCGCGATGATCACGTGGATCCCGGCGGCCCGGGCCATTTGACCCAGCCGCACCAACGCCGTTTCGACTTCGCTACCGGCGACCATCATCAGGTCGGACAGTTCGTCCACGATCACCACGATCAGCGGCAGGCGCGGTAGATCGGGATCTGCCGCGGCCTCAGCTTTTTTATTATATTCACCAATGTTGCGGACCCCGGCAGTGGCAAACCGCTCGTAGCGGTTCTCCATCTCCTTCACGACTTTCTTCAGCGCGGACGGGGCCTTCTTGGCCTCCGTCACCACTGGTGTCAGCAGGTGCGGCACCCCATCGTAAACCGAGAGCTCGACCTTCTTAGGGTCGATCAGCATCAGGCGGACCTGCTCTGGCTTGGTCGTCATCAAAATACTGGTAATGATCACGTTGATCATGACCGACTTCCCGGAACCCGTTGCCCCGGCAATCAGCAGGTGCGGCATCTTGGTCAGGTCAAAGGTTTTGACCTGACCGTCCACGTCCTTGCCCAGCGGGATCACTAGCGGTTTGCCCGGATGCGCCGGGGTCTTTTCAAGCACCTCACGGAACCCGACCGTGGCCACCTGCTGGTTCGGGACTTCAATGCCGATGAGCGACTTGCCGGGGATCGGGGCCTCAATGCGAATGTCCTTGGCGGCCAGCGCCAGCGCCAGGTCATCGGCAAGGTTTGTGATCTTGGCGACCTTGACCCCGGTGGCCGGCTGGATCTCGTACTGCGTGATGCTCGGCCCTAAGGTGGCCTGCTTGACGGTCACATCAACGCCAAACGAGCGCAGCGTGGCCGCCAGCTTGACACTGTTCTGGCGAATTTTAGCCGTTTCCTTCGACTGGTCAACCGCCGGGATCGGCGTCAACAGGTTCAGCGGCGGCAGACTGTAATCACCGCTGCCGCTGCCGGTGGCCAGGGGCTGATCTTCCTCTGCGGCTGCCTCATCGGCCAGCAGTTCGGTCTGCTCTGCCTCCGAGTGCGGCACGTTGATCTTAAAGTCCGCCGCCCGCTCGGCAGCCGGCTGCGGCAGGTCCTTAGCCGCGGCTGCAACTGGCTCGCTCGGCGCATCCGCTTTGGGGGCAGCAGGCTGGCTCGCCGCTGCCTTTGCCGGCCGCGCTTTGGCGGTCGGCCGCTCCTGGTGAAACTGGTTCTTCAGGCCGCTAACGGCCTCCGCCAGCTTGGTGTAGACCCAGTGGCCCGCCGCAAAGACCTGCGCCGGTTTAACGCCGGCCAGCGCCGCAACGCCGATCAAGATCAGCAGCCAGAACAGGATCATCGCGCCGATCTCGGCTACCAGCAGCGCAAACAGGTTCAGGAGGCCGGCGCCCACGAGGCCGCCGCCCACGCGGGTCGTGGTCGCTTGAAGGGCAAAATCACCTTGAAGCAGCCGCCACGTGGCGAGCAGGAAGTGGGAATGGACGGCTTGCGCGGCCATCGCCGCCCCAGACAAGACGCCAAGCGCGCCCAGGCTGATCAAGCCCGCCCCCCAGCTTAACCGCGCAGTCGGGTGCAGGGGCTTGCCGGCCACGATCAGCCAAGCGCCGTACAGCGCGGCTAACCCGGCACCCACCAGGTAGGCATCCCCGATGACTAACCGAAAACAGTTCGCCAAAAACGTCCCGATCAGCCCCAGCCGGAAGAACGCCAAGGCGGCCACGACAAATAACCCGCAACCGACCCAATTAACCGTGTGATCACCTTTGCGTGCCCGCGGCCGCCGTTTTGCCTGGGGTGCTCTCTTTGCCTTACGCCGCTGCGCCATGTGCTGCCTCCCTCTAATCTACGTTACATTATACACGAGCCACCATTGAATAGAAAAAAGCGGTCAAAGTGGCCGCTTCGCTCTCACTTCAGTTTGTCGTGCGGGTAAGTGTGGCTACGTTCAAGGCCCGCGAAGGCCTGCTGGCGCAGTGCCTCGTAGATCACCAGCGCCGCGCAGTTCGACAGGTTCAAAGCCCGCACCTTATCCGTCATGGGAATGCGCACGGCCTTCTCCGGGTTGGCCCGCATGAACGGCTCCGGCAGCCCCGTCGTTTCCTTGCCGAACATGAAGTAGTGATCGGCCGCCGGATCGCTGTAGTCGACGTCCGAATAGGTCTGCTCAGCAAACTTGGAAACCAGGTAAAGGTGCTGAGGAGCCGTCACCGTTTGCATGAAAGCGGCCAAGGAATCGTGATACACGATTTTGACCGCCGCCCAGTAGTCTAGCCCGGCACGCTTGAGGTGCTTGTCATCGACGGAAAAGCCGAGCGGTTTAATGAGATCCAGCACGCTGTCAGTCGCCGCCGCGGTGCGGGCGATGTTGCCCGTGTTCGCAGGGATCAGCGGTTGGTAAAGCACAATATGATTTGTCACTTGATTGGCCTCCATGATCAGCACGCAGGCAAAGCCGCTGCCTCGCAGCGCCTTTGCACCCGACAAAAAAACGCACCACCTCGGTGACTGCACGGCGAGACGGTACGTTAGTTAAGTTTTTCATCGCTAACTTTTATCAATTTCCCAAAAGCAAGCCCTGATAAAAGCCAGAAATAAAAATGCTTAAGAGTAATTTAACACCGCAGTCACAAGGTTGCAAGCCCCGCCGGCACATTTAGCGCTTTCACCCGAGCAAAAACGCCTCGCCAGCTCACGGCGCGACGGTCAGAAGCACGACGGCCACGTGGATCGAGCGCGGCGGCTTGGCCAAAAGCGCCGCCCGCTTGGCGGGATCGGCCTGCCAGGAAAGCGGGGTCATCTTAAGGACGTCCGCAAATTGCGCGGCCGTCACGGGAAAATCGTACGCCAGCGGCGTTTGCGCGGCCTGCGGATAAGCGGCCATAAACCGGTCCAGCACCGCCTGGTTGCTGTAAGTGGCCTTGGCCGTGCCGGCGTAAAGCCCCGTGCGCAGCTCCTGGAGGTACCCGGCGGCCGGGATCACCTTAAACACTCGGCCGCCCGGGCGCAGCACCCGGTTGAACTCCTGATAGGCCCCTGGTGAAAAGAGGTCAACCACGGCCGAAAAGCTCGCCGCGGTAAATGGCAACCTTGCCAGATCGGCCACGCAGAACACCGCCGGCGTCGCCAGCCGTCCGGCCAGTGCGATCGCCGGCGCGGAAATATCAAACCCCACGGTCTGCGCCCCGCTTGCAGCCAGCTGGGCAGTCGGGGTGCCTTCACCGCATCCCACGTCGAGCACCACATCCTGCGGGCCTAACTGGCGACTGATGGCGTCCACAAACGGCGCAAAGAACCCCGCCTCAAGCACGCGGCGCCGCGCCTCCAGCATCGGGGTGTCGTACTCTGTTTGACTGGGCTTGGCCAGAAAGTTGACCGTCCCTTTTTTGGCCAGATCAAACCGGTGGCCATTTGGGCAGCTGAGGCTCGTTTGTTCGACCCCCAGCTTTTCCCCGCAGACCGGACAGCTGAACAGCCCCAGCTTACCCATGGCCGCAGCCTTTTCCTCAATTTTTCGCATCATGCATTCCTTTCCCGCGAACTCTCACCTTTTTATAGTACACTTAAGAAAACGTCTGCGGAGGTCCCTAATGCTTTCTGTCTATAAATTCGATGATACAAAAGGCGGCGTGCGGCCGCAAACAAAAATCGAGCCGGGCGTCTGGATCAACGTGACCGCCCCCAGCCAAGACGAGCTGATCACCCTTCAGAAAAAGACCCGCGTGCCTGAGGATTTTCTCTTCTACGGCCTCGATCCCGATGAAGGCGCGCGCTACGAGTACGACGAAGACGTGGATGTTCACCTGCTGATTTTTGACATGCCGATCGCCGCGTTGGACCTTAAAAAGCGGGTGACTTACAAAACGATCCCGCTGGCCATTATCATCACCCCGACCGCGCTCATCACGATCGACACGCAGCCGCAGCCGCTGCTCGCCCTGTTTGCCGAAAACAAGGTCCCCGGGTTCGACCCGCGCAACGCCAACCAGGCGGCCCTGCAAATGATGACCCGGGCCACGGCCGCCTATCTGACTTACCTACGCGACATCAATAAAGCGCGCGAAGCCCTTGAGGCCAAGCTGCAAACCAGTTTGCGCAACGAAGAGCTGTACGGCCTGATGGGCATTCAGCGCGGCTTGGTCTACTTCATGATGAGCCTGCGCACCGACCGCAACGTTCTGCAGGCGCTTGTGCGCACCGATCCGCTGCACTTGACCGAAGACGAGGCCGACCTGCTTGACGACATTTTGATCGAAAATCAGCAGGGCATCGAGATGGCCCAGATCTCCAATTCGATCATCAGTGAAACCACCGACACCTATTCGAACATCATCAACAACAACATGAACGGCGTGATGAAGTTCTTGACCTCCTACTCAATCATTCTGACCATTCCGACCCTCGTCTTTTCCTTCTACGGCATGAACATGGACCTGCCATGGGCCGGCATGCACGTCTCCTGGATCATCACGATCGTTATTTCCCTGATCATTTCCGTCCTGATCGGCCTTCAGTTCTGGAAAAACCGGTACTTTTAGGACTGGCAAACCGAGGCGCGCATTGCCCCCCCGCATCCCTGCGGCATGACTAGTTTTTAGCCATGCCGCAGGGATTTTTGCTGCGCCGCCGCCGCCTTTTGCCTCAGCAGGGGCGTTTACGCGCCGGGACACTGCCGAGCGCCAGCGAGCAAGGGCGGCTGACACCCGCCGGCAAGCATATTGTTCGCTACGTAACGAACGATATTTTTATATTTGCGGTCAGAAGTTGACTTTTCCGAACACTTACCGTATATTAGCGCGTGGTGCGGCAACGGCCGCTCGAGTTCTCACCGTGTGAAAGGACGATAAGCATGGAAATATTTGACTACGAAGACATTCAACTGATCCCAAACAAGTGCGTGGTGCGCTCCCGCAAAGAGGTCGACACCACCGTCGTCTTTGGCGGGCACACGTTCAAGCTGCCAGTGGTCCCGGCCAACATGCAGACCATCATCGACGCCCCGCTGGCCAAGTGGCTGGCGGCCAATGGCTACTTCTACGTCATGCACCGGTTCAACCCGGAGACGCGGGCGCAATTCATCCAAGACATGCATGCGGCCGGGCTGTTTGCTTCCATCTCCGTCGGGGTCAAGGCAGAGGAGTTCTCCTTCATTAAGGAGCTGGCCGGCGCCGCACTGGTGCCCGAGTACATCACCATCGATATTGCCCACGGCCACGCCGATATCGTGATGGACATGATCCGGCACATCAAAAAATACCTGCCGGACAGCTTCGTCATCGCCGGCAACGTCGGCACCCCCCAGGGCGTGCGCGATTTGGAGAACGCCGGCGCGGATGCGACCAAAGTGGGCATCGGCCCGGGTAAGGTCTGCATCACCAAGCTGAAGACCGGCTTTGGCACCGGCGGCTGGCAGCTGGCTGCCCTGCGCTGGTGCGCCAAGGCCGCGCGCAAGCCGATCATCACGGATGGCGGGATCCGCAACAACGGGGACATCGCCAAGAGCATCCGCTTTGGGGCCACCATGTGCATGATCGGGTCCCTGTTTGCTGGCCACGAAGAGACCCCGGGCAAGCACATCGTCAAAGACGGCAAGGAGTATCAGGAATACTTCGGCTCCGCCTCCGAGTACCAAAAAGGCGCGCATCACAACGTGGAGGGCAAGAAGATCCTGCTGCCCGTGAAAGGCTCGATCAAAGACACCCTGACCGAGATGCAAGAGGACCTGCAATCGGCTGTCTCTTACGCCGGCGGCCGTGACCTCGGCGCACTGAAGGCTGTCGATTACGTCATCGTCAAAAACTCGATTTTTAACGGCGACCAGTACTAAGCCTGCAGCGCCGCGGCAAAAACGCCTGGACCTCGTGATCGGCACCAAACAATCGCGAAGCTCGGGCGTTTTTTGGTCCCGTTCTCGAAGCGGGCTAAGTGCGCGTTTGCCGTCTTGCCTCCGCCGGCTGACTCAGGATGCATAGCGCGAGCGGTGCTTGTATCCGGTTTCTGGTATAATGGTTGGGAACGCATTTGCGCAAGGAGGCAATATTTTGAAAGAAACAGTATTGTTTGGCGGCTACACTCGGCATGAAGGCCAGGGTGTCTACCGCGCCAGCTTTGATTCCGAAACCGGCAGTTTGAGTGAAGCGGAGCCATACATCACCAGTGTCGGCTCCCCCACCTATTTGGCAGTCTCCAAGGCGAACGCCGCCTACTTAGTGGACGCCGGCGACGGCAAAGGCGGGGTCGCGGCCTTCGACCTGAACCAGACGCCGCCGCAGCTGCTCAACACCGTGCTGGAGCCAGGAACCAGCCCGGCCCACGTGTCGATCGACGAGAAGCGGCAGCTGGTCTTTGCCGCGAACTACCACGAAGGCCGAGTCAACGTGTACAAAATCAACGCTGACCGGACCTTGACTGCGACCGACGTGGCCCGCCACCACGGCCACGGCCCCAAGCCCGAGCAAGACGCCGCCCACGTTCACTTCGCGGCGCTGACCCCGGACGGCCGACTGGCGGTGATCGACCTGGGCACCGACGAGGTTTACACCTATCCAGTTGACGACAGCGGCAAGCTGGGCACCCCGGCGATCTTGAAGTTGGCGCCGGGCTTTGGCCCCCGTCACTTGGCCTTCCACCACGATAAGCCCATTGCCTACCTGCTCGGTGAGCTCTCCAGTCAGATCTCAGTCCTGCAGTATGACGCTGCGACTGGCACCTTCACCCAGGGTCAGACCCAAAAGACGATCCCGGCGGACTGGACGAAGCACAACGGCGCTGCGGCGATCCGCATCACCGCGGACTCCCGGTTCATTTACGCCACCAACCGCGGCTACAACAGCGTCGTCGTCTACGCGATTTCCGAGGATGGCCTGGAGTTGACTGAGGTTCAGCAGATTTCAACGGAAGGCGACTTCCCGCGGGATGCCAACTTGGACCTCACGGAGAACTACTTGCTGGCGGTCAACCAGAATACCAACAATGCTACCTTGTACCGCCGCGACAGCGATACGGGCAAGCTGGCAACCGTCAAGAAAGACATCGTGGCGCCAGAAGCCGTGAACGTGGTCTTCCTGAAAGCCTAAAGGGTGTGCGATTCAGCTAAAATGCCCTAGTCGCGTGCCATCAAGCGCCGCCGCACCGCGATTCTAACAACGAATCGCGGTGCGGCGGCGCTTGTGCTTTGGGGGAAAACCGCTTGACGGCGTCGTCTTTTTTGGCGCTAGGGCACATCTTTTCCTAAATTTTACCGAATCCTCATGGTCAACGGCGCTCCGTCCGGTATACTGGACCCATTGGTAACTTTGAGGAGGACATTATGCTAGATATATTCAAAGCCGTGATCATCGGCATCGTGGAGGGGCTCACGGAGTTTCTGCCGATCAGCTCGACCGGCCACATCGATTTGGTCGACCAGATCGTCAAGATCAACCAGGACCCGGCATTCATGGCCATGTTCGAATACGTGATCCAGTTCGGCGCCATCCTGGCGGTGGTGCTGCTTTACTTCAACAAGCTCAACCCTTGGGCGCCAAGTAAGTCTAAGCCCGAGCGCCAGGCGACCTGGACGCTGTGGTTCAAGGTCATCGTGGCGGTCCTGCCGTCGGTGGTCATCGGCCTGCCGTTGAATGATTTCATGGACGCCCACTTGCACAAGCCGATCGTGGTGGCTTCCATGCTTATCTTGTACGGGGTCTTGTTCATCATCATCGAGAACTACTTCAAAAACCGGGCACCGAAGATCGCGACCTTGGCCGACATCAGCTTCCAAACCGCCCTCTTCATCGGGCTGTTCCAGGCCCTTTCCATCGTTCCTGGGACCAGCCGCTCCGGCGCCACGATCCTCGGCGCGATCATCCTCGGCACCAGCCGGTACGTCGCGACGGAGTTCTCCTTCTTCCTCGCCATCCCCACCATGGTCGGCGTCTCGATCCTGAAGATCGGCTCGTACCTGATGAAAGGCAACGCCTTTTCTGGCGAACAGTGGGCCATCCTGCTGACGGGAATGGTCGTCTCGTTCTTGGTCGCCATCATCGCGATCAAGTGGCTGCTTAAATTTGTACAGACGCACGACTTCAAGCCGTTCGGCTGGTACCGCATCGCGCTGGGCCTTGTGGTCCTGCTGGTGCTGTTCTTATAGGAGGTTCCCATGCTGTTAAAAGAAGCTTGTGTTGAAAACTTTACTGACATTCCGGCGGCCCTGCGTGCCGGCGCGGCCCGCATCGAGCTCAACGACAACCTTGCCGTTGGTGGCACCACCGTGTCGCGCGGCGTGATGGCCGAGGCGATCCGCTACGTCCACGAGCACGATGCCAGCATCGTCTGCATGATCCGGCCGCGCGGCGGCAACTTCGTCTACACCGACACCGAGCTGAAGATCATGGAGGCCGACCTCTTCGTGGCCCAGGAGCTCGGCGCGGACGGCGTCGCCTTCGGGGTCTTGACCAAAGATGGCTGGCTGGACGAAGAGGCCATGGAGAACCTCATCGCCGCGGCCGGCGGGATGAGCGTCGTGATGCACATGGCCTTTGACGCTATTCCTGAAGCCCGTCAGCAGGCCGCCATTGACTGGCTGGCCGCCCAAGGCGTCAGCCGCATCCTGACCCACGGCGGGCCGCTGAGCCTGCCAATCGACCAGACGGAAGCGCACCTGCAGGCACTGGTCAAAATGGCCGCGGGCAAGCTCGAGATCCTACCTGGCGGCGGCATCACCGCCGCCAACGTCGCGCAAGTCACCGCGGCCATCGGCGTCAAGCAGGCACACGGCACCAAGGTCGTTGCGTTCAAGTAAGCACCCAGACTCCGGCCGTGCCGGGGTCTTTTTTTGGAGGGACTCATGGACTTTGAATTCACCACGCTTGCACTGACGGTTGGCGGGCGAACACGCAAGGAACTGACGACCGCCTTAACTCAGTACGGCATCACTGCCGATGCTAACGCCCAGCAGCTGCTGCAGCGCATGCCCGTTTACCCTGAGCGGCCCTACGCCGTGCGGATCGGCGTGATCCCCGCCTCCGCGCTCGGGTTCACTGGGCCCGTGGCGCTTTCGCCACTGCTTCAAGCCGCCCAGCACGCCGGCTTGAAGCTGGTGCCACTGGCGGTGGCCGTTGAACTGCGGCTTCAGTGGCGCAAGCAGCCCGCCGGCCGGGTCTTCGTCGCCAGCCCCGCGCTTGGCAGCGGCCCGCGCGGTTTCTGCCTGCAAAATGCGGCGGGCATGCTGACCCTGAACGGGTTTACCGCCAGCGCGGCGCCCCAGTGGTCAGCGGCGACACTGTTTGCCTTTGCGCTTGCAGTCTGACATTAAGCCACGCAAAAGGCGCCTTACTGCAGCTCCTAGAGCATGCGGCAAGGCGCCTTGGTTTTAGCTATTGACGTTTCTCGGCGCCCATCACGAAGGCCGCCACGCAGCCAAAGCCGGTGTGGCTCGCGATCGTCAGCCCGATGTCGCCGACCGTGACGTTGGCGTCCGGCGCCTGGCTCAGGATGTGGTCGCGCACCTCATTGGCCGCGGCGTAATCCCCGGCAGCAGCAATGAGCACAGGCTGCTGCGGATCGGCCGGCAGGGCCGCCAGGATCTTATCGCCCAGCACCATCAACGACCGCTTGCGCGCGCGGACCTTGGCTTCCACCCGCAGATGGCCGCCGGGGTCAACGTCCATGATCGGCTTGATGTTCAGCAAGGTCCCCAGGGCCGCCGAAGTGCGGGACACCCGGCCGCCGTGGTAGAGGTAGTCCAGCGCGTCGACCGTGAACCACTCCTGCAGCCGCAGCCGGTTTTCCTCAAACCACGCCACCAGCTCCGCCAGGCTCTTGCCTTCTTTTTGCAGGCGGATCGCCTCAAGCACCATGCGCCCCTCGCCAGCCGAGGCGGCCAGCGTGTCAACCAGCTCGATCTGGGCGTCGGGATACTGCTCCAGCACCATTGCCTTGGCCTCGGTCGCGGCCTCAAACGAACTGCTGAGGCCACTGGAAAAGGCGATGTAGGCCACCGGGGTGCCAGCCTTGGCGTACGGGGTGAAGAAATCGACGTACTCGCCGACGTTGATGGCGGAGGTCGATGGCATCACGCCCCTTTTGATCTTCTCAAAAAAATCCTTGAGCTCGTAGGAGCCCCCCATGTCATCGGTCAGATCCTGGCCCTCGACGTTGAAGTGAAACGACACGAAGGCCACGTTGGCCTCCTCAAGCGTCTGCCGGGGCAGATCGCAGGCAGAATCGGTCAGTAGTTGGTACATCTTTCCCACATCCTCACTATTTTTGGGCCAGGCCCAACTCGTCTTCCAAGGATAACATATCCTTCGGCAGCGCCGCCGTCAAATCGATGGGCTTTTTCAGTACGGGGTGCCAAAAATGCAGGCGCGCGCAGTGCAGCGCCTGCCTGGCAATGCCGGCTGGCCCCCCGTACATGTCGTCACCGTACAGCGGGTGCCCGATCGCCGCAAAGTGGACCCGGATCTGGTGCGTCCGGCCGGTGTGCAGCTGGACGGCCACCAAGGCCCCGCGGTGATTCTGCCGCAGCGTTTCAAATTCGGTCACCGACCGCTTACCGCCCAAGACCACGGCCCGTTTCATGTAGAAGCCGCCGCTGCGGCCGATCGGCAGGATCAGCCAGCCGTGAGCGGGCAGCGCGCGGCCGCCGGCGACCAGGGCCCGGTACTCCTTTTGCAGGTCGTCCGTGTGAAGCTGAGCATCCAGCATGCTGTGGATCAAGCCGCTTTTGGCAAACAGCATCAAGCCGCTGGTGTCGCGGTCCAGCCGGGTGACCACGTGAATGGCCGTGCTTTCGGCGTGGGTCTTGATCAGGTAGGCCTTGACTCGGTTCGCCATGGTGTCCGGGCTTTTGCCGACGTCCGGGATCGACGGCACCCCGGCCGGCTTATCGACCACCAGGAGGTACTCATCCTCGTAAGCGATCGTGAGCTTGGCCGGGAACGGCACCACACTATCGGCAGGAACTTCCGGCGCTGTTTGCAGGAACACGACGTCGCCAGGGCGCAAAGTAAAGGCGGTGTTGCGCTGCTTTTTGTTCACAAACACAAACCCGCCATGAAATTTCAACTGTTTAAGCTGGGCCAACGAGAAGCCTTGGCGCTGCAGGAACGTCTGCAGCGTCACGCGCGGGCCTTGGTACGTCCACTTAAAGCGCATCGGGCTTCTTCTCCCCGATGAAGGCATCCTCCACCCGGTCCCAGAAATGCATGTGCCGGTAGCTCGCGAAGCGGATCTTCTCGGCGGCCACCTTAAAGCGGATCGCGTTGATCATTGCGGGCCTGGCGGTGAACTGATCGATCGACATCACGTAGTCCTGGAACGGCTCCGGCCGCAGCGACACCCATTCGTCCGGGGCCAAGATCATCGGCGCAGCCAGGGTGCGAAATACGCGGTTATTGATCGAGGCGATCTCCGTCATCTGCAGCGCGGCCAGCCGCGGATGGATCACCGCCCCCCCGTTTGACTTAGAATAGGCGGTCGAGCCCGTTGGCGTGGCGACGCACAGGCCATCCCCGCGAAAGCTTTCAAAAAAATTCTCCTTCACGTAGACATCGGTCCGCATCGTGCCGGAGGTCCCCTTTAAAGTGGCTTCATTCAGCGCCAGAAAATGCGCCGTGGTGCCGTCCTCGTAGTCGACCAGGACGTCCAGCAGCGGATAGCTCGTGCTTTCACCGGAATCGCGCTGCAAAGCCGCAATCAGCGCGTCGGTTTCGTAGTCGCGCCAGTCGGTGTAAAAGCCCAAATGGCCCGTGTGGACCCCGATGAAGCGCACCTGGTCCAGGCGGTCGGCGTAGCGGTGAAACGCCGACAGCAGCGTGCCGTCCCCGCCGATCGTGATCACGACCTCGGGCTTGGGCACGTCAACTTCGAAATGCGCCGCTTTCAGCCCCTTGATCAGCTTCTGACGCGCGGCTTGGGAATTTGCGTTGTTATTTGCTTGGATCGTGATCCGCATCGTCATTCATCCTTTGCTTGCCGGCAGTGCTTTGGTCATCGTCTGGGCCATCAAGGCGGCGTGGCATGTTCTGCCCCTTACCATAGGAGAATAGCCGCTGCGCTTCCTGGATCTCCTCGCGAATTTCGGACATCTCGTTATCAAGCAGCGCAGACGCCTTGGCCGCCCGTTTCAGCCGCTCCTTCAAGGCGTCCGGAAATTCGCCCTGATACTTGTAATTCAGCGAATGCTCGATCGTCGCCCAGAAGTTCATCGCCATCGTCCGGATCTGGATCTCCGCGAGCAGCTTCTTTTCGCCCTCGACCATCTGCACTGGGTATTCGATCACCACGTGGTAACTGCGGTAACCGGACGGCTTCACGTTCGTCACGTAGTCGCGCTCTTCGACCACCCTCATGTCGGTCCGCTGATGGATCAGGGCCACCACCTCGTAGATGTCTTCAACGAACTGGCACTGGATCCGCAGACCGGCGATGTCTTGCATGTCCTGCTCCAGGACATCATCGGCAATGTAGCGGCGCGACTGTTTTTCGATAATTGAATCCACCGGCTTGACGCGGCCGGTGACGATCTCGATCGGCGAGTGCCGGCTTTCCTGCAGGAATTGGCTGCGCATACCGCGGAATTTAATCTTGAGTTCCTTTACCGCCTGTTCGTACGGCATCAAAAACGTTTCCCAATCACGCTGCATGGTCAGCCCTCCGCATCTCATTCTGCTTCATTTTACCATAAATGCGAGGGCCGCCACCCCTCGGCTCAAAGAGAAGCAGTATACTGATAAGCGAGGTGAAATGTATGAGTATTCAATCCGAGCAAGAGTTCAAGACCCTGATCACGGCGGACCAGGCCGCAGCACTGCAGGCCAAGCTGGCGTTTACCCCCGCGTTCGGCCAGGTCAACACCTACTACGACACCCCTGACTTTCGCCTGCAGCACGCCGGCCTGGGCCTGCGGATCCGCCAGTTCAACACGCGCGCTGAGGAGACCCTCAAGCTGCCAAAAGGCCCCAACCGCCTGCTGGAAGAAATGACGGACCCCTTGACCGTCAGCGAAGCCCGGCAGCTGATCCGGGCAAACAGTATCGCCACCCACGGCCAGATTCGCGACTACCTGTTGAGCCAGCAGATCGCGCCATCCGTACTGCAACAATTTGCGGCGGCGGTGACCCGCCGTCGCCTCTTGGATCAGCCCGCCGGCAAGCTGACGCTCGACGAGACCCACTACCCCAATGACACGAGCGACTGGGAACTGGAGCTGGAGTACCACGACGCCCAGGCGGCGAAGGCGTACTGGACGCAGCTGCTGGCCGAGTTTGCGATCACCGCTCAGCCGGCCACCAACAAGGTGCAACGGGCCCTCGCGAATGTGATTATTTCACAAGCTGATTAATTGTCTTTGATAAGATTTCTGGTAAGGTAAGGATAAACAACCGCCGCTTGGCCCACGCTTCGGCGTTAGCTAAACCTTAATCGCTTGCTTATCATCCCAAACTGGAGGAAACCGCCTTGTTAGAACTCTTTTTGTTCATCAATCCCATCGGCAACCGCTGCCGCGAGGCCGAACTCGCGGTCCAGCGGCTTGCCCGGGAACTGACCCAGAAAGTAAGCCTGCGCTTCGTCCCTCTGGTCAATTTTCCGGTCATCGATCAGTACATGAGAGAAGCGCACCTCGACCCCCACAACTTAGCGCTGAGAAACCAGCTGTTCAACACCGCGTATCAGGTCGCTGTCGACTTTAAGGCCGCCCAGTTTCAGGGCAACGTCAAAGCCCGCAAGCTTTTGATCAAACAGCAGGCCGCGCTGGCCACGCCGGCTGCCCCTTACGATCTGAAGCAGGCCTTTGAAGACGTCAAACAGGTGGGGTTTGACCTTGAAGCCTTCCAGGAAGACCGGGCGCGGGAGGAAATGAGCCAGTGCCTGGCCTCTGACCAAGCCATCGCCCTTGAGATGGGCATCACTGAAACGCCCGCGGTGGTCGTCTTCAACACCGCCAATCCGACCGAAGGGATCCGGTTGGGCAACGTCAAGACCTACGAGCGCTTTAAGAAAGTGGTCCAAACGGTGATCACGCAGCCCGATATCCAGCCCTCCCGGGCCCTGCTGCGGTCGCTCAACTGACCAAAGCGGTTGAATCAAGAAAGCGCGCCAAAACGCAAGCGTCCCTGCCCGACGATCCTTCGCGGAATCGCTGCGCAGAGACGCTTTTTGTCACGCGTGTTGGTGAGCCCCGCCGAGATGGTGGGCGACCACCCACTGTTACCCCCTCGGTGTAACCACTTGACCGCTTCTACCGCAGGCCGGCCTGGCCGAGTGCCTGCAGCTTCTCGTCCACGGTGCGATACCAGCGGGGCTGCCGCAGCCAGTGCCACCCTTGCGGCGTCGGCGCCAGGTACCCGCCGGCCGTCAGGAGCTGAAGCCACTGCTGGCGCACAGCGGCCTGCAGCTGGCCCGGCGCCAGCTGCGGCGCTTTCACGCTTGAATAGCTTCGCCAAAAAGCGGCCTCGGCCGCTTTTTCGATCGGTCCGCCCTGAAACTGCAGCAGCCAGGCGCTGCGGATCAGCCACTCGGCAGTGTCCAGGCCGGGCAGATGCCGGAGCTGCTGGTGCACTGCCCACGGCACCCCGCCGAGGTTAAGCCCCTGCCGGCCGGCCAGGGCCTGCAGCGAAAGCACCTTGGCATCGCGGTGGACCAGTGCCTGCTGGACCGCCTTGGCACGCGTCGTCAAGGGCTCGGCGTACGCACGCCGGGTCACCTGCGGCTGGCGACCCTGGTAGACCGTCGCCACGACGGCCGCCGCGGTCAGCTCAAGGCGGGCCAGCTGGCTGCGCGCCGGGTCGAGCTGCCAAAGGTGAAAGCCCGCCGCCTCACTCCAGCGCAGAAAGCGCGCCTGCTTGCCGCCCGGCCACGATGCGTGGTACTGCGGCCCGGCGATCCAGATCACCTCCAGGCCCAAGCTTTGATAGCCCTGCGTTCTGGCCAACAGCCGCGCGGGACTGATGCCGCTGCACTGAAATTCCAGCACACGCGACCGGCCGCCTTCTTCCCACACCACGTCCGCGCGCTGCTGGATCGCTGGGTAGTACTGTTCAAGCGTCACGGTGAAGCCCAGCGCCTCCCCGTAGTGGGCCAAGTACCACTTGCCCGCGAGGTGGGTTTCGCTTTCCGGCTCGCTGGAAGCCGCGCAGGCGTGGTCCAGGTGGGCAAAATGCGCGATCAGTTGCGGGCCGTTCTTGATCCGCAGGGGTCCCCGGCACGCCGGACAGTAAAACGCCTGGCCAGCCAGCGCCCGCGCCTGCTCGTGGCTGCGCAGCGTGACCAGCCGGCCATCAGCGGCCAAAGCAACCAGCATCGTCATCACCTCCTGAAAGAGATTACGCCGTTTACCTGCCATTTCCATGGCCTGACCCCCGCTTCAGTCTTATGCGGCACGACTAACTGCGGTACAATCGAATTAATCAGCGGATAGGGGAGATTTTGATGAAGTGGTTGGCAAAAATGATCAGCGCACTGGCCGTCATGGCCTTGATCGCCTGGGGGGTCGCCGCAGCGGTCCCTCATCAGGCCCAGGCGGCTAAGGAGTTAACGGCCAGCCGCACGCCAACGTTCTGGGTCCTCTCCGACTCACACTTCATCGCCCCCGGCCTGCACGACCAAAAGACCGCCTACAAAGAGATTCAGCTCAGCGCCGCCGGCAAGGACCTCAACTACCAGCCGGTCGCGGTGCGCGCCCTGGTGCACGAGGCCCTGACCGCCCGGCCCCGGCCAACCGCCCTGATCCTCACGGGTGACGTCACCTTGAACGGGGCCAAGGCCAGCGCCGAGAGCCTGGTCAAGCGGCTCGCGCCCTTGCAGCAGGCCGGGATCCACGTGCTTGCGATTCCCGGCAACCACGACATCTACGACGGCTGGGCCAGAAAATACCAGGGGCATGAGCAGCTGAAGGTCGCGCAGATCAGCCCCACCGACTGGCGCAATATTTTTAGCGACGGCTACCGCCATGAAACCAGCGAGGACACCGCCTCGCTCAGCTACACGGTGGCGCTCAACCGCGACTACCAGCTCATCATGCTCGACTCCAACATTTACCCGATCCAGCCCAGCAATCGTAACCCCAACACCGGTGGCGAACTTAAACCGGCCACGATGAGCTGGCTGCACGCGCAGCTGGCCGCGGCGAAAAAGGCGGGCCGCACCAGCCTCGTCTTCATGCATCACAACCTATACTCGCACAACGCGATGGTCAACCGCGGCTACGTCCTGAACAACGCCTCGGCCCTGCGCAAACTGCTGGCGCGCTACCGGGTGCCGGTCCTGTTTTCCGGCCACATTCACGCCCAGGATATCTGCAGCGGCAAGGCCGGCGCGCCGGTGGAGATCGTGAACGGCGCGTTCTCGATCTCCCCGGCCGGCTACGGCGTCGTCCGGCTCACTCCCACCTCGCTCAAGTACGATCGCAAGGGCGTCAACGTCGTCCCTGTCCTCACGGCCAAGGAGCGCCACAATCCGGACCTGCGGCACTACCAGGCCTACCTCAAGCGGCTGTTCCTGCAAAACGGGGAGGCGCTCGCACTCAATAGTCTGTACGATCACCACCTCAGCAAAAAGGCTGAAAATGCCGGCGTCGCCTTTCTTGGCGAGCTGAACTGGCGCTACTTCACCGGCCAAGATAACCTCTCTGATGCGGCCGCCGCCAAACTGCGCGCGACTAAAGGCTACCGCATCGACAACCGCATCCCCAGCATGCACCGTTACATGAACTCGATCATCCAAGATCATGACCGCGATGACCTGCACCAAGTGATCGCCACCAAGTAGCGTGGCGGTGCCACCGGGTTTCATCGCAAGCAAAAGTGCCTAGCCGCTGCAATCTAGTGCAGCAGCTAGGCACTTTTTGGTACGCCGAGGGGCGGCCGTAAAGCCGATTCTGCCGGCTGAACTGAACGGCTGGCCCACTTCATCAGGCCTGGTCGAACTGGCTATTGTAAAGCGCCGCGTACGCACCGCCGCGCTTGAGTAAGGCTTCATGCGACCCGCGCTCAACCACGCGGCCGCCATCGATGACGAGGATCTCGTCGGCGTGGCGAATCGTCGATAGCCGGTGGGCGATCACGAAGCTCGTCTTGCCCTTCATCAGCCCCACCATTGCCCGCTGGACGTCCGCCTCCGTGTTTGAGTCGATCGACGCGGTCGCCTCGTCGAGGACCAGCACCGGCGCCGCCGCAATAAACGCGCGGGCAATGCTGAGCAGCTGGCGCTGGCCCTGCGAGATATTTTGCGCGTTTTCCGCGAGTACGGTGTCGTAGCCGTCCTTCAGCTGGCGAATAAAGCCATCGGCATGGGCCTGCTTGGCGGCCAAGACCACTGCCTCATCGCTGGCGTCCGCCCGGCCAAGGCGAATGTTTTCTTTGATTGACAGCTGAAACATGAACGGCTCCTGCTGCACCACGGTGATCAGGTGCCGCAGATCGGCCCGGCGCAGGGTCGTGACATCGCGGCCGTCAAGCAGGACGTGGCCGGACTCGAGCGGATAAAGGTTCGTCAGCAGGTTCATGATCGTGGTTTTGCCCGCCCCGGTCGCCCCCACGAGCGCGATCATTTGCCCGGGCGCGGCCACGAGGCTGACGTCATGGAGAATCGGTCGGCCCGGGTCGTAAGCAAAGTCCACGTGGTCGAACTCGACGCGGCCCGTGGTCGTCGTCACGTGCTTGGCGTTCGGCAGGTCTTTTTCCGGCACCTCATCCACCACCTCGAACACCCGCTCGGCGGAGGCCAAGGACAGCTGCAAGGTATTGATCAGGTCCAGCACGTTGTTGATGGGACCGGTGAAGTTGCGCAGGTAGATCAGAAAAGTAAAAATGATCCCCACCGTGATCGTCTGGCTGCCCGAAAGGATCGAAACCGCCCCGGCGGCCGTGATGGCCAGGTAGGCCAAATTATTGGTCCCGTTGTTGACCGGGCCGATGAAGCTAGAGACGGACTGCGCGATGAACGCCGCGTGGGTGTAACGCGCGTTGGTCTCGTCAAAGGTCGCCATGGTTTCTGCCTCGTGGTCAAACAGCTGGACGACCTGCTTGCCCGACACTGATTCCTCAATCTGCGTGTTTAAGGCGCCTAGCGCTTCCTGCTGCGTGACGAACGCCTTTTGGGTCACCTTCGCCGCCGCGCGGGTAAACAGGTAGGTCAGCCCTGAGGCCGCCAGTGCAATCAGCGTGAGCAGCGGCGACAGGACCAGCATTGCCGCCCCCATGCCGATCACGGCAATGATCCCGGTGAACAGCTGAACGAAGGTCTGCATCATCGCGGTATTGATGTTGTCGACGTCGTTGGTCAGGCGCGACATAATGTCGCCATTATCATGCGTGTCAAAGTAGCGCATGGGCAGTTGTTGCAGGTTGGCAAAGATGTCACGCCGGATATCGGCGGCGGCCTGCTGCGCCACCTTGACTGTGACCGAATTTTGAAAATAGGTGAACACCGCGGCGAGCAGGTACATGCCGCCCAGCACCAGACAGATCAGCTCCAGCAAAGGGAGCTTGCTGGCCTTCAGGAACTGGTCGACCACGATGCCATTGATCCGGTTGCCGACGATGGTGGCGGCCGTCGTGAACACCGTCAGCCCGAACACGATTGCCAGCTTGCCCCGGGCGAACCCGACGTATGACAAGACCCGCCTTGCCGTTTGCGGCCAGTTGCTGAGCTGCGCCTTTTCCTGATGCAGATTGTGCCTAGGCCCCCGGTTCATGACTTGCATGACTCATTCCTCCTCCCAGCTGCGTCGCCACCAGCTGCGCGTAAAACGGTGAACTGGCCAGCAGCTGCTGATGGGTCCCTGCTGCCGAAAGCCGGCCTTCTTGCATCACAATGATCTGGTCGCAGTGCATAATGTTGGCCACCCGCTGCGAAATGATCAGCGTAGTCCGGCCGGTGCGCGCCTGAACCAGTCGGCGCTGGATGCGGGCGTTGGTGGTCTGATCGACCGCACTGGTCGCGTCGTCAAACACCAGGATGTCCGGGTCGGGCACGGCCGCCCGGGCAATGTTGAGGCGCTGGCGCTGGCCGCCTGAGAAGTTCTTGCCGGCCTGCTCGACCGGTGCGTCGTACTGCTGGGGCAGCGGCGCGATGAACTCGTCCGCATCGGCCAAGTGGGCGCCGGCGGCCAGCTCGGCATCCGTGGCCGCCGCCTTGCCAAACGTGAGGTTGTGGCGAATCGTGCCGGAAAACAGCATCGCGTCCTGCGTCGCCACCGTGACCTTGTGGTGTACTACCGCCAAGTCGAGCTGCCTGGTGTCCACCCCGCCGATCCAAATGGTGCCGCGGTAATCGTCAAAACTGCGGGTCAGCAGATTGATCAGGCTCGACTTTCCCGCGCCGGTGGTGCCAATAATGCCGAGCCACTGGCCGGCCGGAACGGTGAAGGTGATATCGTCCAGGATCGGCTTGCTTTGGTCATAGCCAAACGTGACGTGCTCGAAGGCCACACTTGACCCTGCCGGCGCCTGCCTGGCACTGCCGACCGCCACCTCGCCGACTTTTTCGGCCAGCACCGCCGAGACACGGGTCGCCGAGGTGATCGCCCGCGAAAACGCCGTAATGATGTTCACCGTCATCACCATTGCGGTAGTGATTTGGATCATGTAATTGATAAACGCAATGATCTGACCGTCCAGGATCACGCCGCGCACGTCGAGTATCCCCCCGTACCCCAACGCGATCACCACCCCGAGGTTCAGGAAGAACTGAATGACTGGCGCCAGCGGGACGGTCGCCATCGCGGCCCGCACCGAGCTGGACAGCAGGGCCGTGTTGGTCTGCGTGAACTGCGTCTGTTGGTGCTGCTCCAAGACATAAGCCTTGATCGTCCGTGCGCCCTGCAGGTTCTCGCGCATCACCCGGTTCATCGTGTCCACCTTGCTTTGCATGTCCAGATAAAGCGGGAGGCTGCGCCGCATCACGACCAGCGTATAAATAAACAGCAGCGGCAAAATGACAAAGAGAATGGGCGCCAGCCTGGGTGACACCAGCGCCGACATCACAACGCCGCCGAGCATCAGCATTGGGGCACGCACCATGCCGCGCGTCAGCATCATGACCAGGTTCTGCATCTGCGTCACGTCGTTGGTAATGCGGGTGATCAGCGTTGCTGGCGGCAGCCCGCCTGCCGCGCGCGAGTTCAGTGCGATCATGAGCATTTTGCTGCGCAGGCTCTGGCCCATGCGCAGCGAGGCGTAATTGCCCAGCACACCGGAGCCCCCGCCTGCACAGATCCCGATCAGCGCAAACATCAGCATCAACGCGGCCGTCCTCGCGACAAAACCCATGTCCCCCTTGGCCAGGCCGGAATCGACGATGTCCGCCATCAAGGTCGGCTGCTGCAAATCGCAAAAGACCTCGACCAGCATCACCAGCGGGGCGAGAAAGAACGCCAGGCGCACCTTGCCGTGCATGTTTTGCATCAGGATCTTAAACACCTTGGCCACCTCCACGCAAAAAGCGCTACGAATCAAATGTCTCCGTGAGACTCAAGATTCGCAGCGCCCTTCGCCGTGCCTTAATGAATTCAGTTTAACCCCGCCAAAGCGCCTGTCAACTATTTGGCTTCGGTCAAAAAAACCGGC
Organism: Lacticaseibacillus jixianensis; assembly: GCF_003946485.1. GTDB lineage: Bacteria > Bacillota > Bacilli > Lactobacillales > Lactobacillaceae > Lacticaseibacillus > Lacticaseibacillus jixianensis. Next base: position 108,701 of record NZ_RHOJ01000004.1, read on the forward strand.
CATCCGAAGATGACCGGTCCGTTATCGCCTGATGCCGCAAACAGGAGTCGAACCTGCACATGGATAACCATACAGCGACCTGAACACTGCGCGTCTGCCAATTCCGCCATTGCGGCAACAACAACAGTAATTATAGCAAGCGCCGCGCCCTTTGCCAACAAGTTTCGTCAATCAAGCCAAAAAATCCCCGCTCTTGGTGAGCGGGGACACGGCCGTGCAATTCAGAGGGGGCCAAATGGCACAGTCTAAAGCTGACCTTGCTGCTTTAATTCCTTGATGTAACGCGCCTCTTCCTCTTCGTTGCAGTAAACGAAGTGGCCAGGCTTGATCTCGACAAACTTCGGCTTGTCGGTTTCGTAATGGTGCATGCTTGGATCGTAAACGTAAGACTTGCGTGTGCGGGCGATCTGCGGATCCGGTACCGGTACCGCCGAAAGCAGCGCCTCGGTGTACGGGTGGATCGGGTTCGTGAACAGCTCCTCCGTCGGCGCCAGCTCCAAGATCCGGCCGGCGCGAATGACGGCGATGCGATCAGAGATGAACCGCACAACGGACAAGTCGTGGGCGATGAACAGGTAGGTAACCCCCTGCTCGCGCTGGAACTTTTTGAGCAGGTTCAGCACCTGCGCGCGAATGGACACATCAAGCGCGGAGATCGGCTCGTCGGCCACCACGAGGTCCGGCTGCATGATCAACGCCCGGGCGATCCCGATGCGCTGACGCTGGCCGCCAGAGAATTCGTGGGGGTAGCGGTACAACTGCTCCGGCAGCAGTCCGACTTCTTCAAGCATGGTCCGCACCTTTTGAATGCGGTCCTCTTCAGAGTCGAACAGCCCGTAGTTGTACAGCCCTTCGGAGATGATGTAGTCGACCGTGGCCCGGTCATTCAAAGAGGCCGAGGGATCCTGGAAGATCATCTGGATCTTCCGCTCGATCGTGTGCTTCTTCTTCTCGGAAATTTTGCCATTGATCTGGTCGCCTTCAAACGTGATGGTCCCGTTTGAGGTCGGATTGATCCCCAAAATTGCGCGGCCGATGGTTGTTTTGCCGGAGCCGGACTCCCCAACCAGTGAGAACGTCTCGCCTTTGAAAATGTCAAAGTTGACGTCCTGAACGGCCACAAACTTGTTCTTGCCGCTGCCAAAGGAGATTTCCAGATCCTTCAGGCTAACGATCGTTTCTTTATCATTCGCCATCTGTCTCGTCCTCCTTTGCGTCAGTGCGGGTAAGATCCAGGTTCTCCAGGTGGGACTCAGCCACGGTGGCGGCCATCCGTTCGTGCAGGTTCTGGATCAACGCCGGCTTCTCCGTCTTCGGCGCCCGCGGATCCAAGAGCCAGGTCTTAGCGTAGTGGGTATCAGAGACCTTGAAGAACGGCGGGTCAGCCTTGAAATCAACCTTCATCGCCCACGGGTCGCGCGGGGCAAAGGCGTCACCGACGATGTCCTTGTACAGGCTCGGCGGCGTGCCGGGGATCGAGTACAGCTCGCCGCCCTTTTGTGCCAGCTGCGGCAGCGAGGACAGCAGGCTCCAGGTGTACGGGTGCCGCGGATCGTAGAAGATCTCGTCGCAGGTCCCGTACTCGATGATCCGCCCGGAGTACATGACGGCAATGCGGTCGGCAATTGCGGCCACGACACCCAGGTCATGGGTAATGAAGATCGTCGTGAAGCCGTACTCGTGCTGCAGGTCCTTGATCAGGTCCAGAATCTGAGCCTGAATCGTCACGTCCAGCGCGGTGGTCGGCTCGTCGCAGATCAGGATGTCCGGGTGGCAAGCCAGGGCCACGGCGATCACGATGCGCTGACGCATCCCGCCTGAATACTCGAACGGGTACTCGTTGTAGCGGGCGGCCGCATTCGGGATCCCGGTGCGATCCATCAGCTCGATCGCGATCTTTTTTGCTTCAGCCTTGGACTTGCCCTGGTGCTTGACCACCACTTCGGCGATCTGCGAACCGATCGTCCGAATTGGGTCCAGTGACGTCATTGGGTCTTGGAAAATCGTTGCGATTTCCTTCCCGCGAATGCCTTCCCACTGCTTATCTTTAGTCAGCTTCTCCAGGTGCTTGCCTTTGTAGACGATCGTCCCGCCAGCGATCTCACCGTTTTCTTCAAGCATCCCGGTAAACGTCTTGGTCAACACCGACTTCCCAGAGCCGGATTCACCAACGATTGCCAGCACTTCACCCTCGTAAAGATTCATCGAGACGTGGTGAATGGCCTTCAGGGTCTTCCCGCGAACGTGGAAGTGAACGGAGAGATCGTCAATTTTCAGAATTGGTTCTTTTTCGTCACTCATTGTCACTCCCCCTTACATGTGTGTCCGTGGATCCGACGCATCAGCCAGCCGTTGGCCAACCAGGTACAGCGAAACCGCGATCAGCGCCAGCACGAGCACCGGCAGCCAGAACAGGTACGGATAACTCGTCATGTACGGTGAGTACTTGGAGATTAAGCGGCCCAGGGACGGCACGGTCTGGCTGAGCCCAACGCCCAGGAAGGACAGGAAGACTTCAACCGAGATGTACCCTGGCAAGGACAGTGACACCTGCGTCACGATGACCGACGTCAGGTACGGCATGATGTTGCGCAGCACCATCCGGCCCAGCCCCGTTCCCAGGGTCTTGGAGGCAATGTTGTACTCCCGGTCGCGCATAATCATAACCTGGACCCGGATGAAGTAGGCCGTGCCCAGCCATCCAGTGACGGTCATCGCGAAGATCAGGTTCCAGAACCCATTTCCCAGCGAGTAGGACATCACCATGATGATCAGCAGCTGCGGGACATTGGAGATGACGTTGTAAACTTCCAGCATGATGCGGTCAAGGCCCTTGGAGGTGCCCCAAACCGCGCCGACTGCCACCCCAATGACCGTCGTGATAAGCGTCGCGATGACGGAGATGGAAATCGAGGTTTTCGCCCCGGCCCAAACGGCGTCAAACAGCGACTGCCCGTTGTCATCGGTCCCGAACCAGTACTGGGCGTTTGGCCAGTTGTAGCGGGCCCCCAGGTCGTTGATCTTGGACACGTCACTCAGCGAGTAGCCGGAAAACGACGGCTGAATGAAGGACATCAGCAGGATTGCGACCATCAGCAGGAGCAGGAAAATGGTGGTCTTGCTGGAGAAGAACGCCCGGCCCACGGAGCCCCAGTATGAGTACTTCTCCGTGTCGAGCTTTTCGGAATCAAGCTCATCAACCGCCACCGGGGTGAAGTCGGAATCAAGGATCTCTGGTTGTGCAGTTTCTTTGTCCGCCATGATTACTCCTCCCCCTTCGATGTGTCAGACGTTGACAGCTTGATCCGCGGATCGACGATGACCATTGCGATGTCGCCCAGGAGCACGGAGAGCACGGCAATCGTCGTGAAGATGAAGACCAGCGCAATCACGACCGCATTGTTATGCGCCGCGATCGAGTCAGGCAGCATTTTCCCCATGCCAGGAGCGGCAAAGATCTCTTCAGTCATGGTCGCCCCACCAATTAAGCCGATGATGGACCCGGGAATGCCTTGAACAATTGGAATCGAGGCGTTCTTGAAGATGTGCTTGGTGTAGATCTCGTTCTCGTTAAGCCCCTTGGCCTTAGCAAACTTCACGTAGTCCGACTTCTGCTGGTCGATCATGAAGCGCCGGAACCAGATAATCAGGCCCGAAATGCCGAGCAGTCCTAAGACCACTGACGGCAGGACCCATGACTGCCAGGCCTGGGCCCCAAGGGTTGGAAACGAATCAGGCAGCCCGAAGAGCGAAGCACCGAGGTAGCGGAAGGCGTAAATGAACGCCAGACTTGGGACCGCAATCAGAACGGTGACGACAAAGGTCCCGGCGCGATCAAACCACTTGCCCTTCTTCCGGGCCATGTAAATTGCGATCGGAATCGCCAGCGCGTACGAGATAATCAGCCCAATGAACCCAGCGCGCACCGAGGTCCCAATCATCGACGGGTCGCGGTTCAGCTGTTCTGTGCTGGTGTAGTCATCCTTGTACTGCTCGTAGTCCATCTCGTTGCGGTGCTTGCGCGGCTGGTAAGCGCGCGTGTACACATCGTCCGAGGTGATCAGCTTGCGTCCGTTCGGGAACGTCTTGGTGACGCTGTCGGCTGGGCCTTGCGTGCCGCCGATCACTTCGGTGACAGGCTCACCCGCGTAAGACGGGTAGGACGTGCCTAGATCAAACTTCAGGAAATTCTCGTGGATATAAGGGAACTTGGAATTGAAGTACAGCTGGTAGCGGTACTTGGTCCCCGATCCAACAACGGCCCAGCCGACCAGCGGATCGTTTTGGATCTTTAGGTAACGCGGCATGTTGGGATTGTCCTTGTCGTGGATCGTCCACGGGGTATCGATCTTGATCATGTTGCCGTAGAAGCGGGACAACCGCTCCCAGATCGGTAAGTCGCGCGTTGCGTAGTAAGCCTTGCTGACCGTAAAGCGGTGCAAGGTGTAATTATTAGCCTTCGCCCATTTCGTGAGCGCGGCCTTGTTAGAGGCGGTATGGGCAGCCGTGACTGCGGTCTTCGGGTCGTCTTTGGCGACGCGGGCCAGCAGGTCCTTGGTGTCCAGGTAATCGAGGTAGTTCATTTTCTCAAACGCGTTGTTCTTGTAGTCGGTCAGTGAGTCGGGCTTGGACGCGAGTTTGCTGATCATATTATCATCCTTGAACACATCCCGTCGTGGAATCAGGGTGTAGATCAGGATGAAAGTCAGGGTCGTGACCAGAAAGATGCTCAGGATCGACCGAAGTACGCGAAAGAACAGGTACTTCTTCATGTGTGGTTCCCCCTCTGTCAATATTCAGGAAAAAGGGCTAGTCACAATTAAGTGTGCTAGCCCTTTCACACGCCTAAGTTCAAAGAGCTTGTAAGGTCAGCTCAACGCTTAGATTACTTATCTTCTTCCTTAACAATCTCAGCCTTCTTGGCGTTGTAAGCCTTCTTCGCCTTGTTGTACTGAGCTGTTGTGACCGGCTTCGACTGGATCTTCATGCCGTCAAAGCGTGGTGAAGCGGCACCAGTCCAGGAACGTTTGCCAGTGTAAGGAACAACTTTCGTTACAGAAGGAGTGCCGCCCAGAGAATTGATTGGAATCTGAATGCCGATGCTCAGCAGGTAAGCTTCCGCCTTAGCAAAGGCCTTGTAGCGAGCGTTGGTGTCCGTCGTGATGGCTTCCGCCTGATCGACCAGCTTCTCGTACTTGTCAAGCCCAACCGTCTTAGCGATGTTGGCGTAATCAGCCTTTTGCGCGTTAGACGTTGCAGCGGCCGGTGCGACCATCCCGATGGTCTGCAGCAGCGCACCACTGGATGGCTTGTAAACATCGAGGTAGGTGGAAGGATCCTGGTAGTCAGGGCTCCAGCCGGATGCATTACTGATATCAAAGTCAGCTTGCGCACCAGTAGCAGCCTGGTAGGTCCCGGCAAGGTACTTGTCTTCAGCAGCCTGAACCAGGTCGATTTCTACGTTGCTCTTGCCCAGAGTGGATTCAACAGAGTTCTTGAAGGACTTGGACTGGTTCAAGTTCAAAGCAGCCTTCTGGTCCTGCGGCAGATCAAGCTTGATTGGGAAGGAAACACCCTGCGCCTGAAGGGCCTTCTTAGCCTTGGCGAATTCCTTCTTCGCCATGGTTGGGTTGTACGTCCCATCCTGCGCATTGGCCAAGTTGACGTCCTTGTATTCGGAACCCAATGCGTGCAGGTCATCCTGCGTGAAGGTCCCGATTTCCTTGCCGTCAGCCTGAACAAATTCTGGTGGGGTGAAGGAGTTGCGCAGCGACTTGGTTGCGCCGGCTTCACCAGTGGCCTGAGCATTGTACTTGGTCTTGTTGAACGCGAACTGGATTGCCAGACGGAAGTCCTTGTTCAAGACGGCCTTCCGGGTGTCTTGCTTCTGCTTGTCCGTCTTCTTGTCAGTCATGTTGTATGACTTACGGTTCAAGTTAAAGGTCATGTTGTAAGTCGAAGCATCCTGATCGCTCCAGATGATGTTGTTCTTCGACTTCTTCAAAACGTCCTTGTAACCTGGCAGGTTCGGGTAGACCCGGGCAGCGGTGAAGTCGCCCTTGTCGAAGGACTTGTACAGCGAATCTGGGTTCGACCCGTCGTTGTAAGTTTCCTTAACGTCGGTGACGTGAACGTTCTTCTTGTTCCAGTACTTCGGGTTAGCCGTGTACTCGATGACAGACTTGGAAGTGAAGTTCTTCAGCAAGTATGGGCCGGTGTAGAGAATCCCGTTGGCCTTTGGCTGGCCAAAGTTCTTCCCTTTTTCAGCCAAGAACTTAGCGTTAACTGGTTCCAAGATCCCGTACTGCAGCTTGGAGTTCCAGAATGGCTCCGCCTGGTTCAAGGTGTACTGAATCTTGTTGCTGCCAACTGCCTTGATGCCGACCTTGCTGAAGTCCTTGATCTTACCGTTGACGTAATCGTTCAAGCCCACGATGGAGTCCTGAACAATGTACAAGGTTTCAGACTTAGCCGCCACCGCGTGCTTCATCGCGGTGATGAAGTCCTGCGGCTTAACGCTAGCATACGTGTTGCCTTCGCTGTCGACCCACTTCAGGCCCTTACGCAGGGTGTAGGTGTAGGTTTTGCCATCGTTGGTCACCTTGTAGGACTTCGCCAAGCCCGGAACGATTTGTCCGTACTTGTTGGTGCCCATCAAAGGCTCTTCAAAGTTGGCCAAGTGATCGCTGTTCGTTGCCCGGCCAGATACCGTATAGTCAAAGTTGTCTGGGTCCGTCGCGTACACATAACTATAAGTGCTGTTTGCGGAGCTGCTACCGCTGTTTGACTTATTGCCGCAAGCTGCGAGCAATGCGGTCAAGGTCAGGGCAACAACCACCGCGCCTCGTTTCTTATTCATCTTCATACACATAAGCCTCCAACCTATGAGATAGTTCCCAATTCCGCCTCTAACGTTCTTGAGAATATCTAAGATTATAAATTGATTAGAGGGGGGTGTCAAGCATGTGTGGCGATTTTTCGCGAACAAATGCGAATTTTCCTTGAACAATTATAGAACGGGCCAGCGCTGGCGGCTTCCGGGCCCGGGTATTCAATCAACGATGGGCGGCCAGTCACGCTTTTACCGGGTTCGTGCGGATTCCCCGTTTCACAGGCTTTGGCCAACTATTAAAGGATTCTAAGCGCCCGCCTCGGGTTCTTAGAAATTGGCCACTTGGTCAACTATTTTTTGGGGACGTTCCTCATTGAAGCCGCTGCCACCGGCTTTTGGTGGCACCGTCGAAAGATGTGGCGTTCAGCCAATGATGGTCACTGTTCAAGATCAGGCGCAAGCTTCGCAACGCGGAAGCAGACAGCTAAGTATGCCAACTCTGCACACCTTTCTTAATCGGGCGCCGGCTTGGCATCGCGGAAGTGATTAGCTACGGCCGCGGCTTCACCTGCTGCGCAGGCAAAGCCGCAACCTAGGCTAATCATTCCGCTAAAACCGCCAAGCCTTTGCACCATACTTAATCGGGCGCCGGCTTGGCATCGCCCGAGCATCCAGCTACGCTCCCACCCTCGTCGGCAAAATACGCCGACAAGGGTGAGAGCTAGGCTAGCTGTCGGGCTAAAGGCGCCAAGCCTTTGCACCATACTTAATCAGGCGCCGGCTTGGCATCGCCCGAGCATCCAGCTACGCTCCCACCCTCGTCGGCAAAATACGCCGACAAGGGTGAGAGCTAGGCTAGCTGTCGGGCTAAAGGCGCCAAGCCTCTGCACCATACTTAATCGGGCGCCGAGGTCGCAACGGGGGAGCATCCAGCTACGGCCAAGGCCTCGCCAGCAAAGAACGCTGGCAATGCCTTGGCCTATGCTTAGCCTGTAGCCATTTATGGCGTACAGGCTGACATGCGGAGCGGCTGACTGTCCCCCTAAGGGCGCGACCTCTCTGCACCTACAAAAAACGCCGACCATCCTTCGATGATCAGCGTGGTTGAAGCCTGATGCCGCAAACAGGAGTCGAACCTGCACATGGATAACCATACAGCGACCTGAACACTGCGCGTCTGCCAATTCCGCCATTGCGGCAACAACAGATATTAGTATATCAACCTGAAGCGCGCTTGCCAAGCCTTTTTGAAAAAAAGGCCCGCTTTCCTGCGGTATAATGCAGAGGAGGTGAGAAATGTGAAGGATATTCCAGCATCGTGGATCAACGACGTGGTCACGCCGCGCCCTGCAGACAGTTACAAGGGAACATTCGGCCGGGTCCTCGTGATCGGGGGCAATGCCCAGTTCGGCGGGGCCGCGATCATGGCCGCCAGCGGTGCGGTGTACGCTGGGGCCGGCCTCGTCAGTGTGGCCACCGCCGCCGTTAACCGCACCGCCTTGCACGCCCGCCTGCCCGAAGCCATGATCATTCCTGATGACGACCCCCAGCTGCTGGCGCTGATCCCCACCGTCGACGTTGTGGCGATCGGGCCGGGGCTGGGCACCGACGAGCGCGCGGCGCGGCTGCTGACGCAGACGCTGGCCGCAGTCGCGCCACAGCAGTGCCTGATCATCGACGGCTCGGCCATCACGCTGATCGCCCAAAAGCACCTGGCAGTTGCCCATGCGCGAACGCTCTGGACCCCGCACCAAATGGAGTGGCAGCGCCTGGCCGGCATCCCCATCAGCCAGCAAACACCGCAGACGAATCAAGCCGCCGCGGCTAACCTCCCCGGCACGGTGATCGTGAAGTCTCACCGAACGCAGCTCTTCACCCCCACTGGCAGCTACCGCAACCCGCTGGGAACCCCTGCCATGGCCACTGGCGGCATGGGCGACACCCTCGTCGGGATCCTGGCCGGCTTTGTTGCCCAGTTCGGTCTTAACGACAAGACCGTTTGTGCCGCCGTCTACGCGCACAGCGCGGTGGCTGAGGAAGTGGCCAAGCGCAACTACGTGGTCCTTCCGTCAATGCTGATCCAGGCCCTTCCGGCTTACATGCACCAGGTTGCGGAAGCCTGAGTGAAAAATAGCAGCTGACCAGCCGGTATTTTCGGCTGATCAGCTGCTATTCATTTACTGATGCGCTCCTCGTTCACCGCTGCCAAACTGGCAAGCTCTGCGGCGGTTAGCGGCCGGTACGTCCCCTCGGCAAGATCCGGCGGCAGCTGCAGCGGCCCCATCGCGATGCGCCCCAGCGCCGTCACGGAATTGCCCACCGCTTTCAGCATCCGCTTGACCTGGTGAAACTTCCCTTCGTGGATCGTCAACTCGATTTCGCACCCGGCCGTATCTGGGCGCACCTTCACCGCAGCCGGCGCGCTGACAAATTCCTGGAACGCGATCCCCGCCTCCAGCTGCGCCTGCATGGTCGCAGTCAGCGGCGAGGCAAGCGTCACCAGATATGTCTTGGGCACATGCCGCTTGGGGGCCAGCAGGGCGTGGCCCAGCGCCCCGTCGTTAGTCAAAAGCAGCAGGCCGGTGGTGTCTTTGTCCAGCCGGCCCACCGGATAGAGCCCCGGACGCAGGTCTGCTGGCGCCACCAGATCCAAGACCGTGCGGGCCTTGGCATCACTGGTGGCCGTCACCACCCCGTGGGGCTTGTTCATTAGGTAATACACCTGCAGGTCGCGGCCCACGGGCATTCCGTCAACGGCCACCAGCGCGCCCAGGGGGACCGCCGCGCTGCCGTCGCGCTCTTTTTTTCCATCCACGGTGACGCGGTTGGCCTTGATCAGCTGCTTGACCTCACGGCGCGTGCCGTACTGTAAATTCGCTAAGTAACGATCCAGTCTCATGTTCACCTCATGTGCAGCCTTGTGCGCAGGCGCCCGATGCGAGCACCCAGCACCATGTCGGCCAATCGCGTCTTCAGCAGGGCGTACCCGTAAATCAAGACCCCCACCGGCACCGCGATCAGCAAGGCGACAACTGCCCCCAGTGCTCGCTCTGGCGAGACGACCAGGCCCACAAGCCACACCGTCAACCGCACGAAGACGGCCATTAGCGCCGCAAAGGCCGTGATGCCAAGCAGGCGGTGCGCCGTCTGCCGCAGTCGCAGCGGGTAGCGCCGATGCAAGGCGCGAATCATCAACGCACTAGACACCAGCATGCCGGCCATCGTGGCCACCAGTGGCCCCCAGACGTGGAAGAAGTAGATCAGCGGCCACTGCAACACGATTTTCACCAGCATGCCGACCAGCATATCGTAGATCGCGAGTCGGTTGTGGAACAGCCCCTGCAGTGCTGCGGCCAGCACGGTGAACAGCCCCATGGCCACCGCCACGAACGCAGACAGGACCAGTAGCCGGATCCCCAGGCGGTCATATGAATAGAAGACCACGTAAAGAGGCTCTGCCACGGCAGCCATCCCCAAGGCGCAAGGCACCATCACAATAAAGAAGAGTTGGAGCAGGTTCGTGACCTGCTCGCCGATCTCCCGCACGTTGCCGCGCGTTTTGGCCCCAGAAAGCAGCGGGAGCACCGTTGAGGACATCGCCACCGCCAGGCTGATCACGATCATGATCAGCTTATTGGCATTACCCGCAAACAGGGTGAACAGGCTGTTCAAGACGGTCGTTGAGGCCCGCCAGTGGCTGGCCATCATCGGGTTGAAGGTGTACTGGTCAAAGAGGTAATAAAGGTTGATCCCGGAGCCGATGATGATGAACGGCACCGCCTGCTCGATGATTTCGCGCAGGATGTGGCGCGTCGAGATTTTCACTGCGTTGGTCGAACCGGCCACCAGCGCGCGGTACTTGTCGCGGCGGGCGGCGAGCACCATGACCAGCAGCAGAAGGCCAAAAATCGCCCCGATAAACGCCGCAAACGTCGACTGCGATGCCGCATCCACGTAGTTGCGGCTGCCGAGGACCATGATGGCATAAGTCATCCCCAGCATGTAAATGACGCGGGCAATCTGCTCGATCAGCTGCGACAGCGCGGAAGGGGCCATGTCGTTGTAGCCTTGGAAGAAGCCACGCATGATACTCATCACCGGAATGATCAGCAGCGGCCAGGCCAGCGAGCGGTACACCTGCGTCAGCGCCTGATCATTCAGGGCGAGCCACGGGGCGAGGACCCACATCAGCGCAAACGACAGCAGCCCCATGATGCCCATCAAAATGGTGCCCTGTTTGAAGAGCCGAATTCCGGTTTGGTACTCGTTCATCGCGTTGTAGTGGGCGACCTGCTTGGAGATCGCGCCCGGCACCCCCGCGGTGGCGATGGTCAGAAAGATGCTGTAGATGTTGTAACCCTTGGTGAAAAGGTTGTTGGCCGCCAAAAAGGCCGCACCCAGCCAGATGCGCCACGGAATAATGTAAATTGCCCCAAGGACCCGAGACAGGATGCTCCCGGCCGTCATCCACGCCGACCCGCGAAGCATTTGCTCACGCGCGGTCGGTGTCTTGGCCTGCGGATTTTTTGCCATACCGTTACCCCAAATTTCTCACGATTTATCATACCGGTGCTGATCACAGATTAAAGTCTATTCTAAGGGAAGCGCGAGGCCCTTTCAATCTTCACTAAGAGTCGTTAGTAATCCGTAAGCTTTCCCGATTCAAAAAGCTCGACCACTAGGGCCGAGCCAAAGCACTTATTTCACCACAATATTAACGATCTTGTTTGGCACCACAATCTGCTTAACGATCTGCTTACCCTCAGTGAATTTCTGGACGTTCGGGATCGTCATGGCGTCGGCAATGGCCTGCGCCTGCGCGACGTCCACGTCTTCCATGACGTGGCCGCGCAGCTTGCCGTTGACCTGGACCATCAGCTGGACCTGCTTGGCCACCAGCTTCGACGCGTCGTAAGTCGGCCACGGCGCATACGTCAGGCTGTGCGCGTTGCCGAGCTTTTGCCAGATCTCCTCCATCAGGTGCGGCGCGATCGGCGCCAGCAGTTTGACGAAGCCCTCCACGTAGGCGAACGGCAGGTCATCGACCTTCCGGGCCTCGTTGATGAACACCATCATCTGGGAAATGGCGGTGTTGAAGTGCAGCGCATCGTAGTCTTCGGTGACCTTCTTGACAGTTTCGTTGTAGACCTTGTCGAGCTTACCGTCATTGATGGTCGTGATGTGATCACGCATCTTTCCGTTGTCGTCGATGAACGTGGTGTAAACGCGGTCCAGGAACTTGCGCGCACCCGCGAGCCCGGTCGTGCTCCAGGCAATGCCGGCATCCAGCGGACCCATGAACATTTCGTACAAGCGCAGCGTATCCGCCCCGTACTCCTCGACCACGTCGTCAGGGTTGACTACGTTGCCCTTGGATTTGCTCATCTTCTCGTGGTTGTCGCCCAGGATCATGCCCTGGTTGAACAGCCGCTGGAACGGTTCCTTGTTCGGCACCGCACCGATGTCGTACAAGAACAGGTTCCAGAACCGGGCGTACAGCAGGTGCAGCACCGCATGCTCAGCCCCGCCAATGTACAAGTCGACGGGCATCCAGTCCTTCAGCTTGTCAAAGTCGGCCAAGGCTTCCTTGTTGTGCGGATCCACGAAGCGCAGGTAGTACCAAGAAGACCCCGCCCACTGCGGCATGGTGTTGGTTTCACGGCGCCCCTTGCGCCCGTTTTGATCAACCACATTCACCCAATCGTCTAGGTTTGCCAGCGGGGATTCACCGGTGCCGCTCGGCTTGATGTCCGCCTCTTCGGGCAGCACCAGCGGCAGCTCGTCTTCCGGCACCAGCGTGGTTTCGCCGTCTTCCCAGTGAATGACCGGGATCGGCTCGCCCCAGTAGCGCTGCCGGGAGAAGACCCAGTCGCGCAGCTTGTAGTTGACCTTCTTGTCACCGATCTTCTTGTCTTCCAGCCACTGGATCATGGTATCAATGGCGTCCTGCTTATTTTTCCCGTCCAAGAAGCCGGAATTAATGTGGACCCCGTCGCCCGTGTAGGCCGCGTCGGCGACGTTGCCGCCTTCGATCACGGCGCGGATCGGCAGGTTGAACTGCTTGGCAAAAGCGTAGTCACGCTCGTCGTGGGCCGGCACCGCCATGATGGCACCGGTCCCGTAAGTCGCCAGCACGTAATCCGAGATCCAGATCGGCAGCTTCTCGCCGTTGACCGGGTTGGTGGCGTAAGCGCCGGTCCACACTCCGGTCTTATCCTTGTTCAGATCGGTGCGTTCCAAGTCGGACTTGTGCTCGATGGCCGCCTTGTAGGCTGCCACTGCCGCCTGCTGGGCCGGCGTGGTGATCGCATCGACCAGCTCGTGCTCTGGGGCCATGACCACGTAAGTCGCCCCAAACAGCGTGTCTGGGCGGGTGGTGAAGACGTCAAACGTCTGATCGCTGCCGGCGACATCAAAGGTGATCTGCGCCCCGACCGAGCGGCCGATCCAGTTGCGCTGCATCTGCTTGATGTTCTCCGGCCAGTCCAGATCATCAAGGTCTGCCAGCAGCTTGTCGGCGTATGCGGTGATTTTCAGCATCCACTGACGCATCGGCTTGCGGATGACGGGGAAGCCCCCGCGTTCGGTCTTGCCGTCGATCACTTCTTCGTTGGCAACGACCGTCCCCAAATCTGGGCTCCAGTTGACCGGCACTTCCGCCTCGTAGGCGAGGCCGTGCTTGTAGAGCTGCTCGAAGATCCACTGCGTCCACTTGTAGTAGTTGGGATCGGTGGTGGCAATTTCGCGGTTCCAGTCGTAGGAGAACCCAAGGCTGTTGATCTGGCGCTTAAAGGTCTCGATGTTCTTGTGGGTGAAACCTTTCGGATTGTGGCCCGTGTTCAGCGCGTACTGCTCGGCAGGCAAGCCGAACGCATCCCAGCCCATCGGGTGCAAGACGTTGTAGCCCTGCGCCCGCTTCATCCGCGCGATGATGTCCGTTGCGGTGTAGCCCTCCGGGTGGCCGACGTGCAGGCCCTGGCCGGACGGGTACGGAAACATGTCAAGCGCGTAGTAATTCTTCTTGTTCGGATCCGTTGTGGTGTTGAACTCGTTGTGCTCAGCCCAATGCTTTTGCCACTTTTTCTCGATCGCCTTGTGATCGTACATGCGTATTGCCTCCTTGAATTGATCGAACGCGCGGGGAAAAACGCCAAAAGCCGCCCCAACATTGTTAGGACGGCTTTTGCCGCGGTACCACCTAAGTTCTGCCCCAGAGCAGCCCTCGAAGCTTGATAACGGCCAGCGCCGGCGTGCGTTGCTCGGGTCAGTTCGGTGAGTCCTCACGCAGGCTTGCAGCAGCCGCCTGCTTTCTGAAGTGAGAAGGAGCGCCTACTCGTCCCAGCACGTTCGATGTTGCGTCAATCATAGCAAAATCCCCGGGCCGAAACAAGCGGCCGCCGCGAAGTGTGCTAAAATTTCTCTTATGAAAAAACGTCCTGTTTACCCATTAGTCATCGCCGCCATCAGTTTGGCCATTTTCATCCCCCTGCTCATCGGCGTGGTGAGCGGCGCCGCCTCGATCCGCCAGCTGGACACGCTGGTGATCGGCGCAGTCACCGCGGCACGGCCCGCCTGGCTCAGTGTCATCATGATCGTGATCACGAACCTTGGCGATCCGCCGGTGGTGTTTGCCGTCGGCGTGCTCCTGACCGCCGTACTGTTTTACTACCGCCGGCGGCGCTACGCCTGGTTTGCGTTCGCGGCGGTCTGCCTGATGAGCCTGGCTAACCACGTCATCAAGGGCTGGGTGCGCCGGCCGCGGCCCTTCATTCAGGATCCGCAGATCACGCCGCTGACCCCGGCCGGCGGGTGGAGTTTCCCTTCCGGTCACGCCAGCGGGTCAATGCTGCTGTACGGCACCGTGATCCTAATTGTCCTCACGCTGGTCACCCGGCCGCGGGCCCGGCACCTGCTGGTCGGCCTGTCAGGGGCGCTGGTTGGGCTCATTGGCCTGTCGCGGATCTACGTTCAAGTTCACTTTCCCACCGACGTGCTGGCCGGCTGGAGTTCGGCACTGGCCGGGTTGATGCTGCTGTGGTGGCTGATGTACCCGTGGCTGACCGCCGTTGGCCCGACCGGCTGGGCCGGCCAGCGGCGCACGCGCCAGTAAGCCCCGTCATTGTAATAAAAAAAAGCGATCGCAGCGCCCTCCTCAGCGCACTGCGATCGTTTTTGCGTTACCGCGTCAGCGGATAAACGGCACCGATAAGCCCCGCATTGTTGCGCAGGCCCGCCGGCATGATCTTGTACGAGAAGCTTTGCCGGGCCCCGTTTAGCCCCTTGTGCCGCGCGATGTATTCATCAAAGCGCGCCTGAAGGTCGGCCATGAAGGTCTCGTTTTGGCTGATGCCGCCGCCGATCAGGATCCGCTCCGGATCAAGCGTGCCGATCAGATTCATCAGCATGACGACCACATCGCTGAGAAACTGACTGTAAATCGGCTGGGCGATCATGTCGTCTTCGTGGGCCAGGGCAATGATCTGCGCCGCGTCCGGTTCCGGTTTGGCCTTGGGGTCATAGTGCTGAAGCGACAGGTTGTAGCGCCGCACCAGGCCGGTGACGACCGAGGCCGAGTAGTTCAAGGACACCGCCTCAAGGTCATCCTGAAAGTCCAGGTCGTGGGTGATGCTCCACCCGATCTCCCCGGCCATGCCGTGGCTGCCGCGGTAGACCTGACCGTTCAGGACCAGACCGCCGCCGATGCCCGTACCGAGCACCAGGCAGACGTAATCGTCGATCCCCTGCGCGTTGCCCAGCCAGCGCTCGGCGATGGCCGCGGCGTTGGCGTCGTTTTCGACCTTAACGGGCAGGTGCAACCGGTCGGCCAGCGTTGCCCCGAGCGGGTACTCATAGAAGCTCGCAATGGCCCCGCCGGTGATCATATAGCCGTCCTTGGTCACGATCCCTGGCGCGTCGACACCGACCCCGGCGATGGGGTGAGCCTGCTGGTAGCCCTTGACCACCTCAACCATTTGATCAACGGTTTCGGCCGCCTCCTGCGTGGCAAACGCGCCGTGAGCTAAGATCTCACCGGTGGCCGCAACTAACCCGTACTTGATCGTCGTCCCGCCGACATCAAACCCAACGAATGTCGTCATGTGCTTACCTCCCAGCGCTAAGATCCTCACCATTACTCTTGATGACCTGCTGGTACCAGTAGAAGGAATCCTTCTTGTACCGGGCCAGGGTCCCTTCTCCTTGGTCATTTTTGTCCACGTAGATGAACCCGTACCGCTTATCCATCTGCCCAGTGCCCGCCGAGACCAGATCGATGAACCCCCATGGCGTGTAGCCGATGAGATCGACACCGTCCACCTCGACGGCCAGTTTCATCTGTTCAATGTGCGCCTTCAGGTAGGCAATGCGGTAATCGTCGTGGACATGGTGCTGCGCATCGATTTGATCGACCGCGCCGAAACCGTTTTCCACGATAAACTGCGGCAGGTGGTAACGGTCGTTGAACCAGTTCATCGCGTACCGCAGACCAACTGGATCGATCTGCCAGCCCCACTCGGAGCGCTTGACGGTCGGATTCTCCACCTTGTCCACGCCTTCCTCGTAGTCAAAGCCGGCCGGTTCTTGGGCCTTGGCTTCAACCGCAAAGGACATGTAATAGGAAAAACCGATGTAGTCGACCGTGCCGGCCTTGAGCACGTCTAGGTCTGCCAGCGTCATGTCCAGAGCCATGTGTTTATTCTTTTGGTAGGTGCGCAGCCAGCTTGGGTAGCGGCCGTTCGCCTGGACGTCGGCAAACCAATAGCGCGTCTGCATCGCGCGCTCCGCCTTGAAGACGTCACGGGGATCGGGACTAGCCGGGTAGATCGGCACCATCGCGATCATCGCGCCGATCTGGAAGTTCGGGTTGATCTGATGGCCGATCTGAACAGCCAGCGCAGAGGCGACCGTTTCGTAATGGGCCGCCTGGTACATCAACGTCTCCGCATCCTCCCCAGGCTTGACCAGCAGGCCTGAGTTCGTGAACATCGCAAACTTTGCGTTGTAGTCGGTCTGGTTATTGATCTCATTGAAGGTCATCCAGTACTTGACCTTGTCCTTGTACCGCTTGAACACCGTGGTGGCAAACCGAACAAAGAAGTCGATCACCTTGCGATTGCGCCAGCCGCCATACGCGGTGACCAGGTGATAAGGCATCTCGAAGTGCGACAGCGTGATCACTGGCTGGATGCCATTCTTCAGTAGTTCATCAAACAGATCGTCGTAGAACTGCAGACCGGCTTCGTTCGGCTGGTCCTCATCCCCGTTCGGGTAGATCCGGGTCCACGCGATTGAAGTGCGAAACGCCTTAAGTCCAAGCTCTGCGAAGAGCTTAACGTCCTCTTTGTAGTGGTGGTAAAAGTCGATCGCGTCGTGATTAGGGTAATTTTCGCCCGGTTTCACGCCGGCGGTGATCCGGCGTTCCACGCCATTGGCACCAACGGTCATGACATCGGCGACCGAGACGCCTTTGCCACCTTCCTGCCAGCCGCCTTCCAACTGGTGAGCAGCAACCGCGCCGCCCCAAAGAAAGTCCTTACGTAGTTTAGCCATGTAGCTCTCCTCTCTTGACCACAAAGCGCCCGGAACCCAGTGTTTTACCCACGGGATCCGGGCGCTCAAGAACTGATTATCCTAATTCAGAATTAAGCCTGAGCCGTTTTGCCCGCTGCTTCTTCTTCAGCAAGCTTTTCATTCTCCTGCTTCAACAGGGTGTTGTCGTAGGTGCGAATGAATGGCAGGTAGATGAAGAAGGACAATGCCAGCATCAGTGCTTGCCAAACCGCGGTCCGCCAGCCGCCGACCAGGAACCCGGAGAAGATCGCCGGAGTGGTCCACGGCACGTAGATCCCGTTGAACAGGGGAATCAGGCCGAACTTGATCGCAAAGTAGGTCAAGGACATGGACACGGCAGGTGCAGCCATGAACGGAATGGCCAGAACTGGGTTCATGACCAGCGGGATCCCAAACAGGAACGGTTCGTTGATGTTAAAGATCGCTGGCGCAATTTCCAATGAGCCCAAGGCCTTAAGCTGAGCCGACTTGGCAAAGAACAGGATGTAGATCAACAGCCCAACGGTGAGCCCGGCACCGGTAACGGTCCCGAACTGGTCCAAGAGGGCCTGGGTGAAGATGTGGCCGCCGTTAGCAACGGTCAGCGCCTTACCAGCGTGGAACAGGGCCGCGTTATCGGTCGAGTTGGACATCAGGATCCCAGTCATAACACCGGAAATAATGGCAGAGCCGTGAACCCCGAAGAACCACAGGAAGGTGATCAACAGGGAAACGACCAGTACCCCGGCGAACGAGTCGGTCAAGCCTTGCAGCGGCGTCTGGATGACTTGGTACAGCCACTGCAGCATGCCTTCGTGAGCAAAGTGGTCAAAGAACATGTAGACCAAGCCCCAGCCGGTCAGCAGAACAGCGGCAGGGATCAGCGCGATGAATGAGTTCGCAACGTTTGCTGGCACCTGTTCAGGCAACTTGATCGTGATGTTGTTCTTAACGAACCAAGCGTAGACCCAGCCGGTCAACAGACCGATGATGATCGCAGCGATCATCCCTTTACCCCCAAGGAACCCGGTATCGATCCAGCCCGTGATCCCACGGGAGTTTGCAACCACCGTCTTGCCGGCCTGGTTCATGATCGGGTTAGAAGGTTGCAGCACGATCAGGAATGAAAGCAGACCAGTGATCCCCGAAGCCAGCGGATCGATCTTTTCGGCCCGCGCCCATTCATAGGCGATCCCGGTGACGGCAATCAGCGCCATGATGTTAAAACTAAAGTTGTAAATCTGGTTAAAGTACGGTACCAAACCGGTACTGTTCATCCAGTCTGCCCATGATTGAACTGGCAGAGAACCCAAAATCAGGAAGAAGGACCCCACGATGATGAAAGGAATGGTGTACATCATACCATTCTTCAACGCCGTGATCGGACGAGTCGCGGTAAACTTCATGATCTTAGGCAAGACTTTCTGGTTGATATAATCTCCCATAATTATTCACCTATTCTTTCTGCTGGCGGCCGCGCCGCCAGGCTAGTCAATTATCATTGCTAAACCCTTTTGCGAGTTGCCCCGCGAATATAAATGATTTCGGCCAAAATCAATGTGATGCGCTCATCACATTTATAAGTGTAGCGAGTTGACCAGTGGAAGCGCTACCCCTAACGCTTGAATAGAAACCGGTTTCACGTAAAAACACCCGTTACAGGTTTGTAACGGGTGTCAACGGGGCCAGCGGCCTACTGGTGATTGAGTTCGTCCAGCTTGTGCCCGATCAGCTCGATCAGGTAGACCACTGGTACTTGAGTGGTGAGATTCAGCGATGCATGCTTTATTTCCGGCATGAAGTAGGCAATAGTCAGATCGGCCAGCTTGGCCAAGGTCGAGTTGCCCGAATTCGTCACGGCAATCACCTTGACGTTTTCCGGGCGGACCTTATTCACAAAGTCGATCACTTCCGGGGTCTCCCCTGACACCGACAGCACAATGAAGACCGTGCCCGCCGGCAGCGGACTGCTTTGCGGAAACGGCTGAAACGGGTCAAACACGGGCAGCGCGATCTGCCCCGCGTTCGACCAGAACCGCGCGCCATACTGCGCGAGCGAGTTGCCTGAGCCGAGGCCGAAGAACATGACCAAGGGGGCGTGCTGGACGATGGCCAAGGCATCGTCGATCAGCTTGTTGAAGTCGGCCGAATTGACCTTGTTGAAGAAGTCGGCCAGCGGCACCGACCCATCGTAGCTGGTCGCCTGAAACTCCGCCTCCTTGGTCTTGCGGTCTTGCTTTAACGCAAAGCGCAACTCTGCATAGCCGTCATAACCCATTTTCTCAGCAAAGCGCAGCACCGAGGCCGTGCTGACGTGTGCGTGCTGCGCCAAGTCGCGAATCGGCATCGTTTCCACCGCGGCCTCATGCTTGACGATGTAATTGTAGATCGCCGTTTCAATATCATTTAGCGTCTGCAGTTTTTCGTATGAGAACAAACAAGCAGCCCCCCTTAAAGCCTTTTCTTCTATCATGAAGATTCGCGGGGCAAAATACAACCGTGAATCAGTCAGTAGAGGGTTGACGATCGAAGGTATTGATGATCAAACCGAGCAAAACGATGACCACCGAAAAGAAGTAGATGTTGTGCAGTCCGGCGTACAAGATCTCGTGAAGCACTGGCAGCAGCCGCTTGGGTAAGTCAACGGCAGTCTGCGGGTTGATCAGGCGGTTGAGCATGTTCAAGTTGACTGCGCCATGGGCGGCCACTCCCTGCGCCATTCGCAGGTTCAGCACCACCCCGTACAGCGACACCATCAGCGTCTGGCCCAAGGTGCGCGACAGCGTGTTGAAGCTGGTCGCCACCCCGACTTCGGTGGGCTTGACGACCGCCTGGGCCCGCACCGTGGTGCTCGTGATCACGATCCCAAAGCCAAAGCCGAGGACCCCCGCGATCACCAGGAAGGCCACGTAAGGCGTGCTTTCCGGCACCAAGGCCAGGACCACGACCCCGCCCAGGATATCGGCCAGCGCCCACGTCAAAAGGCGCCGCGGCGTCATCTTGGTCAGCAGGCGCCCGGCCACAAACGAGCCGATCACCCACATCAAACTGCTAGGCGTAATGGCAAAGCCCCCAAAAGAAGCGGCCATACCTAGCACGCCTTGCACCCACATTGGCATGTAGGTTTCATAGCCAATAACGACTCCTGACACCAAAGCCGCCAGCACATTGGCCACGACAAACGGCCGATTTTGAAACAGTTTCAGATCGATAATGGGGTCTTCGGCCTGCTTTTCCCGGCGCACAAACAGCCACAGGGTGATGGCCGCTGCCGCCAGCAGTCCGGCAAAGCCCCAGCCGCCATGAGGACCGGCCAGCGCCTGAAAGCCCAGCATCAGCAGCAGTAAGGTCAGAACCAGCCACAACGTGCCCAGAAAGTCGACCGGCGCTGATACCGTCTCGTGCTGCTCATGAAAGAACAGCGCAACCAGCACCATCGTGGCCAGCCCGATCGGCACGTTGATGAAGAAGATCCAGTGCCACGACAGCGAATCAACAATGAAGCCGCCTAAAAGCGGGGCGACCACCGAGGCAATCCCCCATGCCGAGCCGTTAAATCCCAGCACCTTGGCGCGCTTCTCGTAAGGGTAAATGTCCGCAATGATGGTGAACGTAACGGGCATGATGGCGCCGGCGCCCACCCCCTGAAACGCGCGGCAGATGATCAACACCGGCATCGATTGCGACAGCCCAGAGGCGGCCGAACCCAGGATAAAAATTAGCAGGCCGAGCAAAAAGACGGGCTTGCGGCCAATTTTGTCCGCAAATTTGCCGTAGATCGGCGTCGCCATCGCGTTGGTCAGCAGGTAAATCGACACGATCCAATTCATCAGCGAGACGCCGTGCAGGTCGCCTACGATCGTCGGCATCGCCGTGGCCACGATCGTGCCCTCGATGGCGGTCATGAACGTGGCGACAAAGATGGCGACGGTCGTGACAGCAACATTAGTTTGTTTAGCTTTACTCAAATTCTCTACTCCATTTCGTTGCGGTGCCAAGGTGCTCCTCGGCAATTGTGGGCATACCCGGGTGGCAAGCTGGCGGGCTAAGAACGCTGGTGGTGGCACCTTGGCATAATTGGGCCGCCACCAGCTCCGCCCGAGCTTCTTGCGACGCCGCACCCTTCACGCGCTTTGCGCGTAAAGGGCGCAGCTAGGCAAGCTGGCGGGCTAAAAACGCTGGTGGTGGCACCTTGGCATAATCGGGCCGCCACCAGCTCCGCCCGAGCTTCTTGCGACGCCGCACCCTTCACGCGCTTTGCGCGTAAAGTGCGCGGCTAGGCAAGCTGGCGGGCTAAAAACGCTGGTGGTGGCACCTTGGCATAAAAAACAGCCGCCCAGAAATCTGGGACGGCCGCCTCTTTTCTCGTTAATCTAAGTACTTCGCCAAGTCAGCAACCTTATCAAGGTGCTCCCACGGCAGATCAACATCTGTACGTCCAAAGTGACCATACGCGGCGGTCTGTTCGTAAATCGGCCGCTTCAGGTCAAGCATTTTTATGATCCCCGCCGGCCGCAAATCAAAGTTCTCGCGGATAGCCTGGGTAATTTTTTCCTCAGAAATTCGGTTGGTGCCAAAGCAGTCCACCGAAACGGAGACTGGCTGGGCCACGCCGATCGCGTATGCCAGCTGCACTTCCATCTTGTCGGCGAGCTTCGCGGCGACCGCGTTCTTGGCGATGTACCGAGCCGCATAGGACGCGGAACGATCGACCTTGGTCGCGTCTTTGCCAGAGAAGGCGCCGCCGCCGTGCCGGGCAAACCCGCCGTATGTATCAACAATGATCTTACGCCCGGTCAGGCCGGAATCCGCCTGCGGGCCACCGAGTACGAACCGGCCCGTTGGGTTAACGTAGATCTTGGTCTTAGCGTCCAGCAGATTAGCTGGAATGACGGCCCGAATGACTTGGTCCTCAACGTCTTGGCGAATTTGCGCCAAGCTAGCTTCCGGGTCGTGCTGCGTCGAGACGACGACGGTGTCCACTCGCATGGGCTTTTCGTTATCGTCGTACTCAACGGTCACCTGCGCCTTCGCATCGGGCCGCAGGTAGGAGATCGTCCCGTCTTTGCGCAGCTTAGCGATCCGCTGCATCAGCTGGTGCGCCAGCTCGATCGGCAGCGGCATGTATTCTGGCGTCTCGTTAATGGCGAACCCGAACATCATGCCCTGATCGCCAGCGCCGATCTTGTCCAGCGGGTCGTGATCGCCTTCGCGGGCCTCATACGAATCGTCGACCCCTTGCGCGATGTCGGGCGACTGCTCATCAAGCGCCGTCAGCACCCCGACCGAGTCCGGATCAAAGCCAGACGCTTTGTCATAGCCGATGCGCCGGATCGTGTCCCGCACAGTTTTTTGAATATCCACGTAGGCCGAAGTGGAGATCTCCCCCACCACCAGGACCAACCCCGTGGTCACAGTGGTCTCACAGGCCACCCTCGCGTCAGGATCCTGGGCCAACATGGCATCCAGGATGGCATCCGAGATCTGATCGGCGATCTTATCTGGATGCCCCTCAGAGACAGACTCTGAGGTAAATAAATGGCGTTCTTGCATGTTTGTTTTTCCCCCTCAATTCTTTCGGTTACAAGGCATATCCAGAGTCAGGCTCCGGATCCCATCGGGAATTCTTTGCAACTGATTAATTTTATCACAGGCCCTGAGCTAAATCTAATCCTGCCCGTATGGTTTTCAAATTAGTTTTGCACCCCTCAGGCCGGTCCGGTATCATAGGAGCGTAATGAAAGGAATTTGCCTATGACGATTCAAAAAGGTGCGCTCGTGTTGAGCCGCTTTCTCCAAGTCGCAAGTTTACCCTTGCTGCTGAACTGGTCGAATGTGCAGTGGCATGACTGGCCGCTACTCGCCCTGTTAGGGCTGACCCTCGCGCTTTCGGCACTCGGCTCAACCGCCCGCGTTGGCGCGTGGACTGTCGCGGCGCTCGCGCTGGCAGTGATTGGCAGTAGTAGTCAGTGGGCGCTGCTGCCCCTAGCCTTAGCCCAGATTGGCCTAGGCGTGCTGCTCACCACGCAAAAA
Source organism: Lacticaseibacillus jixianensis (assembly GCF_003946485.1). Classification (GTDB taxonomy): domain Bacteria; phylum Bacillota; class Bacilli; order Lactobacillales; family Lactobacillaceae; genus Lacticaseibacillus; species Lacticaseibacillus jixianensis. Next base: position 132,114 of record NZ_RHOJ01000004.1, read on the forward strand.
ATGAGTCCCCACCTTGCCATTTCGGGGTGGCTGATCGAAACGACTTTTCTCCAGATTTTACTAAGTGCCAGCCTCACCCAGGGGCTGACCGTGATGGCCCCAGTCGTCTACACCTTGCTAAACGCCTTGCTCCTGCTTGCCGTCTGGGCAGACCGCTTGCCACTATGGGTCCTGGCGGGGCTCGTCCTAGTCGGCCTGGGCACCGGCTACTGGCTTCAACAAATCACCCTCACGTTTGCGGCGGCCGTCTTAGTGGTCCTTAGCGTCCTCAACTCACGCCGGATCAAGCTCACCGCCCTCCCCTTCTGCTGGGCGGCGATCTTGCTTAATGTCATGTTCGTCGCGATTCGCCTTCACGGCTGACTGAGGCTTGCTTCAGCAGGTCTTAAAGAAAAGCGCTCGCCGCTGTCATTGACAGCAGGCGAGCGCTTTTAGTAGCCGGTTCCAACGAGACTCGAACTCGTGATCTCCTGCGTGACAGGCAGGCGTCCTAACCAACTAGACCATGGAACCAGAAATAAAAAAATGGAGGATACAGGGCTCGAACCTGTGACCCTCTGCTTGTAGGGCAGACGCTCTCCCAACTGAGCTAATCCTCCATATAAGTGACCCGTACGGGATTTGAACCCATGTTACCGCCGTGAAAGGGCGGTGTCTTAACCACTTGACCAACGGGCCATACGCAACGGAGAGTAAGGGATTCGAACCCTTGATACGGGCAAACCCGTATACATGGTTTCCAACCATGCTCCTTCGGCCACTCGGACAACTCTCCATAGAACTCCGGATGTCAGGCTCGAACTGACGACAACCTGATTAACAGTCAGGTGCTCTACCAACTGAGCTAATCCGGAATAAAAAAACAGCGCGGCAGCTTCCTACCCTCGCAGGCAGTCACCCACCAACTACTCTCGGCGTAGAGAAGCTTAACTTCTGTGTTCGGCATGGGAACAGGTGTATCCTTCTCGCTATCGCCACCGCACTTATTTAATTGAAGGTTTGCGCCCTCAAAACTGGCTATCATTGTTTTAAATGCTTTGAACGCGTATCTGTTTTCGCTAGTTGCGCTCCGCTTGAGCAACGGATGACTGTCTAGCTACGTTTGTGTCTTCACCGGCTGCGCCGGTAAAGACACAAACGTAGCTAGCCATCATCCTAAGGTCGCTCAAGCTACGCAGCCTTGGTTAAGTCCTCGACCGATTAGTACTGGTCCGCTCCATGCATCGCTGCACTTCCACTTCCAGCCTATCTACCTGA
>NZ_RHOJ01000040.1 GCF_003946485.1 Lacticaseibacillus jixianensis
TCAGGTAGATAGGCTGGAAGTGGAAGTGCAGCGATGCATGGAGCGGACCAGTACTAATCGGTCGAGGACTTAACCAAAAGGCTGCGTAGCTTGAGCGCCCTTAGGATGATGGCTAGCCTAGCGAGTGGCATTACCGGCTTTGCCGGTGATGACGATCGCGTAGCTAGACACTCATCCGTTGCTCAAGCGGAGCGCACCTAGTGAGCAAATACGCGTTTGAAGCATTTAAAACAATGATAGCCAGTTTTGAGGGTGCAAACCTTCAATTAAATAAGTGCGGTGGCGATAGCGAGAAGGATACACCTGTTCCCATGCCGAACACAGAAGTTAAGCTTCTCTACGCCGAGAGTAGTTGGTGGGTGACTGCCTGCGAGGGTAGGAAGCTGCCGCGCTTTATATCATGGAGGATTAGCTCAGTTGGGAGAGCGTCTGCCTTACAAGCAGAGGGTCACAGGTTCGAGCCCTGTATCCTCCAGTGGATCGCTTGATCCATCCCAAGTTCCATGCGGAAGTAGTTCAGTGGTAGAACGCCACCTTGCCATGGTGGAGGTCGCGGGTTCGAATCCCGTCTTCCGCTGTTGCCGTTAGGCAGCAAATTGAATATGCACCCATAGCGCAATTGGATAGAGTGTCTGACTACGAATCAGAAGGTTGTAGGTTCGACTCCTACTGGGTGCATCATCGGGAAATAGCTCAGCTTGGTAGAGCACCTGGTTTGGGACCAGGGGGTCGCAGGTTCGAATCCTGTTTTCCCGATAGGGCGAAGGTCATCGTCCTGGCAACATTTTTCGCGGTGTAGCTCAGCTGGCTAGAGCGTCCGGTTCATACCCGGGAGGTCGAGGGTTCGATCCCCCCCGCCGCGATCGACTTGGACCTTTAGCTCAGTTGGTTAGAGCAGGCGGCTCATAACCGCTCGGTCGTAGGTTCGAGTCCTACAAGGTCCATCGGTGTTGAGCCTTGGGCTGAAAATTGAATATTCATACCATTATCGCGGGATAGAGCAGTCTGGTAGCTCGTCGGGCTCATAACCCGGAGGTCGTTGGTTCAAATCCAGCTCCCGCAATTGGTTCCATGGTCTAGTTGGTTAGGACGCCTGCCTGTCACGCAGGAGATCACGAGTTCGAGTCTCGTTGGAACCGGTGTCGGCTCGGTAGCTCAGTTGGTAGAGCAATGGATTGAAGCTCCATGTGTCGGCAGTTCGATTCTGTCCCGCGCCATCTCCGCTGACATGCGGGTGTAGTTTAGTGGTAAAACCACAGCCTTCCAAGCTGTTGTCGCGAGTTCGATTCTCGTCACCCGCTGGATCGATATTTTGGGCCTATAGCTCAGCTGGTTAGAGCGCACGCCTGATAAGCGTGAGGTCGATGGTTCAAGTCCATTTAGGCCCATTGCGGCAAACGCTGCAGAACTGAATATATTCTATGGAGAAGTACTCAAGTGGCTGAAGAGGCGCCCCTGCTAAGGGTGTAGACGGGTCATACCGTGCGAGGGTTCAAATCCCTCCTTCTCCGTTGGATGGCCCGTTGGTCAAGTGGTTAAGACACCGCCCTTTCACGGCGGTAACATGGGTTCAAATCCCGTACGGGTCATGGGCGACATGGAGAATTACCCAAGTGGCTGAAGGGGACGGTCTTGAAAACCGTTAGGTGGGTCAAACCACGCGAGGGTTCGAATCCCTCATTCTCCTTTTAACATTATCGCGGGATAGAGCAGTCTGGTAGCTCGTCGGGCTCATAACCCGGAGGTCGTTGGTTCAAATCCAGCTCCCGCAATTACAATTGAATATTGTTGGTTCCATGGTCTAGTTGGTTAGGACGCCTGCCTGTCACGCAGGAGATCACGAGTTCGAGTCTCGTTGGAACCGTTAATGGCTCGGTAGCTCAGTCGGTAGAGCAATGCATTGAAGCTGCATGTGTCGGCGGTTCGATTCCGTCCCGCGCCATTTATGGAGGATTAGCGAAGAGGCTAAACGCGACGGACTGTAAATCCGTTCCTTCGGGTTCCTAGGTTCGAATCCTAGATCCTCCATTTTTTATAGGGATATAGTTTAAAGGTAGAACTACGGTCTCCAAAACCGTCAGTGTGGGTTCAATTCCTACTATCCCTGCTTTTGTTATGATGGCGGATATGGTGAAGTGGTTAACACACTGGTTTGTGGATCCAGCATACGTGGGTTCGATTCCCACTATCCGCCCTTGATTGGGATATAGCCAAGTGGTAAGGCAACGGACTTTGACTCCGTCATGCGCTGGTTCGAATCCAGCTATCCCAATTGCGAAGAGCAACTCCTGGCGGTGTAGCCAAGTGGTAAGGCAAAGGTCTGCAAAACCTATATGCGTCGGTTCGAATCCGATCACCGCCTTCTTGGACTAAGCCAAGAGAATTTCAAATATGCCGCTGTGGCGGAATTGGCAGACGCGCCAGACTCAAAATCTGGTTCCAGCAATGGAGTATCGGTTCGACCCCGATCAGCGGTAGACAGACCCTTAGATGGGTCTTTTTTTATACGGCATGACAAATTTGTTATGTAAATTTCAGACCATAGGTGGATGGTTTCAGTAAGATTTCTGTTAAACTTGTGCGTATGAAGGCGTGAAAATTGATTGTCCACGCTGGTAACGTATACTGGAAATGAACAGTCGTTGGGAGGCGTACAGATGAACATCGGGATTTTCACTGATACTTATTTTCCGCAGGTCAGCGGCGTCGCGACTTCGATCAAGACGCTGAAGGATGATTTGGAGCGCAAAGGGCACTCCGTTTACATCTTCACGACCTCAGATCCCCACGTTCCTGATGATGCCGTGGAGCCGAACGTCTTTCGCTTCGGCAGCGTGCCGTTCGTCTCCTTTACCGACCGCCGCGTTGCGGTGCGGGGACTGTTTCATGCCTACTCGGTCGCCAAGGAGCTGCAGCTGGACCTAGTGCACACCCAGACCGAGTTTTCGATGGGCTACATCGGTAAGTTCGTAGCCCGCCAGCTCAAGGTGCCAACGGTGCACACGTACCACACCATGTATGAGGACTACCTGCACTACGTCATGAACGGCCACCTGCTGCGGCCTTATCACGTAAAGCAGTTCATGCGCGCCTACCTTTACCACGTCACTCAGGTCATCACGCCGTCAAACCGCGCGATGCAATCACTGCAGGGCTATGGCATCAAAACGCCGATTTCGGTGATTCCGACAGGCGTGGACTTGACCCAGTTCAAGGCCGCCAAGAATCCCCAGCTTCGCAAACAGCTGGGACTGCAGGACGTGCCCGTGCTGCTCTCACTGTCGCGCGTGGCTTATGAAAAGCGGATCGACAAAATCCTTGCGGCGATGCCCGCGGTCCTGGCCCAGGTGCCGGAGACGGTGCTGCTGGTGGTCGGGGACGGGCCCGCTCGGGAGGACCTGGAGCATCAGGCCCAAAATCTGGGCATCGCGGACCACGTTCGGTTTATCGGCCAGGTCGATCATTCAGATGTGCCAGATTACTACCGGGCGGCAGATATTTTCGTTTCGGCCAGCGATTCGGAATCACAGGGTCTAACTTACATTGAGGCCCTGGCTGCCGAGCGCAAGGTCGTGGCGCTTTCTGCTGCGTACACCAACAGCTTGCTGGATGACCCGGCCATTGGGACGACCTTCACTACGCAGGCTGAAATGGTCAATCAACTGGTCAATTACCTGCAGCACCCACATGTGTTCGATGATCCCGCACCGCGCAACGCCAAACTTCACGCCATCTCGGCGGACTTGTTTGGGGAGCGCGTGTTGAAGGTCTACGCGAAGGCCCAGGAAGAGTTTGCCGAGGAATTGGCCGACGAGGCCGAGCGGCTGGATGAACCGACGATGAAAGGATAGTCATGCTCGATATTCATATGTTCTCCTCGGCGGACAAGGTCGCAGGCCAGGGCGTCGGTGCTGTTTACACTGAACTGATCGCCTTGCTGCGCAAATATTTCCCCACTGAGTTCAAAATCAGCATCAATAAGTATTCCCCAAGCCTGGTCAGTCATTACCACACGATCGATCCGGCCTTTTTTGCTTCAACGTTTTCCAAACGGCGCGGTCAAAAAATTGGGTACGTCCACTTCCTTCCGGATACGCTTGATCAGAGCCTGCGCCTCCCGCGCGTCGCCCGCTGGTCGCTGGACACCTACACGGTCGCTTTTTACAAGCGCATGGATCGGCTGGTGGTGGTGAATCCCAACTTTATTCCGAAGCTGGCGGCGTATGGCATTGATCCCCGCAAGGTCACCTTCATCCCCAACTTTGTCTCGCGCGAGACCTTCTACCCCGCGACGCCGGAGCAAAAGCAGATGCTCCGGAAAAAGCACGGGATCAAGGCCGACGCGTTTGTTGTCTTCGGCGCGGGCCAGGTGCAGGATCGCAAAGGGGTCGATGATTTCATTGGCCTTGCCAAGCGTAATCCCCAGATGCAGTTCATCTGGGCCGGCGGGTTCTCTTTTGGCATGATCACTAACGGCTATGATCATTTGAAGGCCGAAGTGGAAAATGCTCCCGCCAACCTGACCTTCACTGGAATCGTCCCGCGCGACGAGATGGTTGATTACTATAACATTGCCGACGTCTTTCTGCTGCCATCGTTTGATGAGCTGTTTCCCATGTCGGTGCTTGAGGCGTTCTCGACCGCCACGCCGGTGATGGTGCGCGACCTTGCCTTGTATGACGAGATCATTACGCCGTACGCCATGATGGCCAAGGACCAGGACGCCATGAATCAGCAGTTGCGCGCTCTGCAGCAAACGCCGAGCATGCAGAAGACGTATACGCACAAAGCGGACCAGGCCGCGGCCACTTATTCCGAGGACCGGCTGGCGCGGGTCTGGCATGACTTTTACCTGGCCCAGGCTAAAATCGGGGCGGCACGTCGATGAGCCGGGGGAATAAAATCGCGGCGTTCACCATGGTCCTGCTTGGAGTTGGCATTTTTGCGTTTGAGATGCGCACGGTCAACGTCCATGCGGCGATCCACACGCTGGCCACGATGAACTTATGGTGGCTCCTGCTCGCGTTGCTGGTGATGATCTGCTCTTGGGTGGTTGAAAGTTTTGTCGTGCGGATGTTCGTTGAGCACGACGGCGAACGCCTGAGTTTCAAGGCCGCCTTCCGCGTGCCGCTGATCGAGCAGCTGTTCAACAACATCACGCCCTTTGCTTCAGGGGGCCAGCCGGCCCAACTGGTGGCGCTGATGCAGGCAGGCGTCGAGGGCGGCCGCGCCAGTTCGGTGCTGCTGATGAAATTTATCGTCTACCAGTTCATGGTCCTGATCAACTTTGTGCTGACTTTGGTCATTGGGTTTAACCAGGTGGCCAGCAAGTTTGGGCCCTTAGCGCTGCTCATCGTGTTCGGGTTTGTAATTCACGTGACCGTGATCGTTGGGCTGCTGCTGGTCATGTACTACTATAGTTTCACCAAGAAGCTGGTGTCGTGGTTTGTTCATGTCGCCGGCTGGTTCGTGAGTGCGGAGCGGCAGCGCCGGTTGCAGGCCAAAATGGACGAGAAGATCGACACGTTTTACGCCGAAAGCCTGCACTTGAAGCAGGCGAAGGCCAAAGTGTTTAAGGCGGCAGCCCTGACGTTCGGCCAGCTGCTCCTGTACTATTCGGTTCCTTACTTCGTGCTGCGCAGCTTTGGCATCTTCCACGTCAGCTTGGTCGACGTGATGGTGATGCACGTCATGATCGTGATGATTGTCTCGCTGTTTCCAATTCCTGGTGGGACCGGCGGGGCAGAGTACAGCTTCAAAACCCTGTTCGCGTCGTTTGTTCCTGGGCCGGCGCAGCTCGTGCTTGCGATGCTCCTTTGGCGGTTTCTCACGTACTACTTGGGGATGCTGCTTGGGGGGATCGCGCTGGCCGTCACCCCGGACCGAATGTATTTGACGGAACGTAAAAAAATGGAATGACACGGGAATTTCGTCACCATGACGCGGAATTTTATGGTACGCTATGACAGAATAGAAAGGGGCCGCGTATGAAAAGCTCACAATTAGTTGCGATTATCAAACGCTTAGAAGCGATGCAGGAATCCGAGGACGGTTCAGTGCAATCGCGCCGCTTTGAAAAAGACGGTGTGGAAAAGGGAGAAGTCACGTACGACCCAAGCACGGAAACGTACGTCTTGGAAGAAGTCACCACGCACCAGAAGTTCGAGTTCGATGACATTGATTTGGCAGCAATCGAGATTTACGATCTGCTGGATGACTCGGAAGACTAGAGGATTGAAAGCCAGGCTCGCCTGGCTTTTTTCGTGGCCGGCGGCAGAAACAGGGGCTGGCCGTCCGCTGCCCATGTCATTAAGATGGGGTTAAATCCGCCGAGCACGCGGAGCCGTTAATTGTCAACCGTTGTGGGATTGTGTAGACTTACCAGTGTGTTTGTGTGAACGATAACGTAATTAATTGTCTGGAGGATCAGTATGAATCAGATCGGCGGTAAAATTCGCGGATTCTTTAATACCCGGCTCGGCTTTTTCTTGCTAGCCGCAGCTTTGTTTTGGGCAAAAACCTACTGGGCCTATAACACTAAATTTAACTTGGGCGTGAAGGGGCAAATGCAGCACCTGCTGCTGGCCCTGAACCCGCTGCCGACGACGATCCTGCTGTTTGGGCTGGCCTTTTATCTCAGTGGGCGCAAGTCCTACGTGGTGATGCTGATCGTAGATTTTCTGACGTCGGCGTGGTTGTTTGCGAACGTCTTGTATTACCGCGAATTCTCGGACTTTCTGACGTTTGCCCTAATCAAGAACTCGGGCTCAGTTTCTAACAATCTGAGCAAGGGGGTCATGGGCATCATGCAGCCAGGGGACTGGCTGATCTTCCTTGACCTGGTTGTGTTGATCCTGCTGCTGGCCTTCCACGTGCTCAGAATCGATATTCGGCCAATCAAGAAGCGGTTTGCCCTAGGGGTCACCGTGCTGGCGCTGTTCATGATCGGGGCTAACTTGTCCATGGCGGATTCTGACCGCTCGGGGCTTTTGACGCGGACCTTCGACAACAACTACATCGTGAAGTATCTTGGGCTTAACGCCTACACGGTGGTGGATGGCGTCAAGACCGCGCAGACCTCTGCGGAGAAGGCGAACGCGAAGGCCTCTGATCTTGATTCCGTACTGGCATACGTCAAGCACCACCAGGTCGCCAAAAACGTCAGCTATTACGGCCGCGCCAAGGGGAAGAATGTGTTCATCATTCACTTGGAATCGTTTCAGCAGTTTCTGATCGATTACAAGTGGGATGACCAAGAAGTGACCCCGAACCTCAACAAGATCTACCACGCGAATGACACGCTGAGCTTTGACAATTTCTTCAATCAGGTTGGTCAGGGCAAGACGGCGGACGCAGAAATGATGCTTGAGAACTCGTTGTTCGGTCTGCCAGAGGGGTCCGCGATGAGTATCGACGGCACCTCGAACACCTTCCAGGCGGCGCCGGCGATCCTCGATCAGCAGGGCTACACGACCGCGGCGGCGCACGGGGATGTGCCAAGTTTTTGGAACCGCGATAATACCTATAAATCCTGGGGCTACGATTACTTCTTCTCGAAGCAGTACTTTCCCTCTATCAAGGATGATGAGGTCGGCTACGGCCTGAAGGACAAGCTATTCATGAAGTACGCTGCCGATTATGTTCAGCAGCTGCCGCAGCCATTTTACACAAAGCTGATCACGGTGACGAATCACTTCTCCTACGTCTTAGACAAGAAGAATCAGACAATTGCTAAGACCGACACCGGCGACAAGACGGTCGATGGGTACGTGCAAACTGCCCACTACCTGGATCAGTCGATTGGTGAGTTCATGGCGTGGTTGCAAAAGACTGGTCTGGACAAGTCCAGCATGGTCGTCTTTTACGGTGACCACTATGGGATCTCCGATAACCATAAAAAGGCCATGGCCAAGCTGACAGGGATCAAGAACTACAATGACTTTGACAATGCCATGTACCAGCGGGTGCCGTTCATGATTCACATGGACGGGCTGAAAGGCGGAATCAACCACACCTATGGCGGGGAAATCGACGTTTTGCCGACCTTGCTGCATTTGCTGGGAGTGGACACGTCGAACTACGTCATGTTTGGGTCTGACCTTCTTTCGCCTCAGCATGACCAGACCGTGGCGTTCCGCGATGGTGATTGGGTCACGCCGACGATTACGAAGGTCGGCAGTGCCTATTACAACACGAAGACCAGTAAAGAGATCAAGCGACTCAGCAGCGCTCAAAAACGGTTGATCGATACCGCAACCAATAAGGTGACCACGGAGCTCTCTCTGTCTGACCGCATCCTTAATGGTGACCTGTTGCGTTTCTACACCCCTTCCGGATTCAAGAAAGTGGATAAGCGCGATTACAATTACACGCTAAAGAAGGCGCAAGCGAAACTCAAAGCCGCCCAGCGGGCAGGGACAAGTGCCATGGCCAAGAATGGCGGAAAATCATTTGCTGATGACTATGTCACCGATGCCCCTGAGTTAAAGGGTGATGCAAACAGCAGCTCGAGTAGCAGTTCCAGTAGTAGTTCCAGTAGCAGTTCCAGCAGCTCCGCTAAGTAGTGCAAGCAAGACCCCTGGCAACCCCAGGGGTCTTGTTTGCACGTTTTAGGGGTTAGGGGTATGCTAACCGTGGATGGAAGAATCATTCTAATATAGGTGAAAAATATGGAAGAAACAGTATACAATCAAACGATTGTGCAGCTTAAGAAGAACAAGATCCGGGTGACGCCACAGCGCGACGCGATCATCAGATATTTGATTGCCAGCGAGGCACACCCGACAGCAGAACGGATTTTTGCCGCATTGGCGCCGCGGTTCCCACATATGAGTGTGGCGACGGTGTACAATAATTTGAAACTGCTGGCAGACCTTGGACTGGTTGAAGAGATGAATGTGGGAGGCGTTGCAACGCATTTTGATTTTGCGCTCGAGCCGCATTATCATGTGATTTGCCGGAATTGTGGCAAGATTGTTGATTTCAGCTATAACAAATTAACGGATGTTGAACAAGTGGCGGCGGCCAAGACTGGTTTCTTGGTCGATGGCCATCACTTGGAGGTTTATGGCTTGTGTCCTGAATGTCAAATCAAGCTAGGCAAAGTTTCATAGGGCGGACTGGCTGACCTCAAATCAAATTAAACCCGAACAAGGAGTTTGCATTTTTATTCCTTGTTCGGGTTTAATTTTTTAGCTCACATTCCTTGGATTTGTTGTTGACGAAAGTGGTCGGTAGCTGGTAAGATACTTGTTGTTGTCAAAACACAAAGCCTTCCGGGCGATGCGAGTCACTTACTAAATATTCATCCGATGAATATTTAGTCAAATAACATTTGACAACGAACTGGCCATTAGATATACTATGAAAGTTGTCTTTTGGACAAGGTAGTCCTTTGAAAACTGAACAAAGTTTCGTAAATGTGATAGGGCTTTTCAATGAAAGTTGAAAAGAATTAAGTACATGAGCGAAGTCAATTCGCAAACAACAAATCGAGCTATTCAAATAACTCATTATATGA
>NZ_RHOJ01000041.1 GCF_003946485.1 Lacticaseibacillus jixianensis
AATTCGCTGCTGTACTTAGTCATAAGAAAAGCCCCACAATCATCAGACTTATCGTCTAACAATTGTAGGGCACTTCAGGTAGCGCCTGGAGCCCTTGAGTAACGCTGATTTAGTTGTGGTTAACGATCGTGGCCGCTTAGTCCTGCTCCTGGTTGCGGCGGCGCTTGATGTACAGGGCGGAGCCAGAGCCGACGATCAGGACCGTCGCGGTGACCAGCAGCAGCAGGCGCGCATCGGAACCGGTCATTGGCAGGTTCGGCAGCATGTTGTCCGCGTCTTTGACGGTGGCATCCACATCGGTATCTTGAGTTGCGGTTACTTTGTAAATCTTGCCATCAATGTCATAACCGGCTGGGGCATCGGTTTCAACCAGGTAGTAATCTTGTTTGCCGGTTGTTGGATCAACGGCCAGACCAGTGAACTCGCCCTTACCTTGAGCATCTGTTGTGACTGTGATGACCTTACCCGCATTGTCTTTCACCCAGTCGCCGAGTTTGGCTTTATCCTCGCTTTCGGCGATCCGGAAGCTAGCGTTTTCGAGTGGCTTGGCCGCAGAAGTATCATCCGTCTTCAGGACGTCAATGTTGCCGAACTCAACTGCGGGATTATCTGGAACATTATTGGGATCTGTTGGTACGTCAGGGGTGCTTGGATCATCGGGGTTCTTCGGGTCCGTCGTGATGTTACCTTCGTTAATGGTCGTATTGTGGGTCAGAATTCCTGTGCTCTGAGTGTAATACGAATCAAAAGTATTGACGATGGTGGCATCGCTACCGCTAGCTTTGGTTGTCGTTGTTAGCGTTGCGATGATACTGGTTGAGCCAGCGGCTTTCTTCATGCCGGCCTTAGTTAGACTGATCTGGACAACGGTATAAGCGTGATTATTTAACGTCTGATCAGCAGAAGTCTCGGTATAGTCGGTAGTTTTCTCCAACACAGTGCCGGTTGATGGGCCACCATCCAGTGTAACTGAGTCTACCTTTGGAGAATCCAGTGAACTCTTGTCAACCGGATCGGAAATAACGAGTCCTTTGGCATAAGTCTCAGGATTTTCAGTTTCTGGATCTGCTGGAGTGTAAATATCAGCCGGGGTCGCCACCTTTAAGTCCCAGCTAACATTAGCACCAGCTTTTACCGATTCAGTCTGGCCCGCGCCGCTACCACTAAAGGTCTTGACAGGCTGCAAGTCAACGTCTTTAGTTTCGTTCTTTGGATAAACGTTGACATCATACAGCAAACTTGGGGTCCCGGTTTCCGCATTCTTTTGAGTGAGAGGGACCCGAACAATAAATGGTGCTACCGTGCCGGTGACCGAGCTGGATGTCAGCTCAGTGACCAAGTAGTAACCATCAGCGGCGGTCCCTTTGCCGAGGTTGGCCGTCGCTGACCCTTCATCGTCAGTCGTCACCACTTTTTTGGTTGTCTCGTCCACAGTATAGGACGACGGATCATCTGCTGACATTTTCTTAGTTTTGTCGGCAGCCGAGATCTTCACGACGCTAAACGAGATGTTGGCAAGAGGCTTGCGAGCGCCAAGGTTGGCGGCATCAGTCTCCGTACCAGTTGGGTCAGCAGTCCCTTTACCGCCATCATATTTGTGGATAGTAATGGTCCGTTCGGTATCCTCGTTAGCAAGCGCACTTTCGCTCGGTTCTGCGGCTTGGGTGAAGACTGAACTGGTTATTGGCGTATATGCAATTGCGGCCGTGGCCCCTAGGCTACCAAGAATAAGACTGCTGACAGCGAAGACGTGGAACAGGCGGGTTTTGTAATCTACTTTTTTCATTGATAATTCCTCCTAGGATCTCTTTTTGGGTTTGCTGGTAATGATGATCATGCCGACTAGGCCGGCAAGGGCAATGGTGGTGCCGGCTGCCAGTAGCAGTAGCCGTGAGTCCCGACCAGCGTTTGGAAATTGATCGGGACCGCCGACTTGTGCGACCTGCTGGACCTTGACGGGAATGGTCTGGGTGGCCACGCCATCTTTGACCGTGAACTGGTTCCCGATAAACGCCGGCCCAGTGTTGTCGGCCGGGGTGTAGTCGGGCGTGTCAGTTAACAACTGCTCAAGGTCGATCGGCGTGCCAATATCAGTGCCGCTGATTGGTTTGCCGGGGATGGTTTTGACGGTCTCGCCGGTGTCCACATCCGTTAGGGCGACGCTGTAGGTCGCTGGTGTCGGCTCGTAAGTGCCAGCGCTTGCCTCCGGACCCGTGAACTGGTTGTTCGTTAGGGCGAGTCCATCGCTTCGGCGTAGCCAGATATTTTCGGTCTTAGCCGGCAAGGCAACCGGCGTCTTGGTAAAGGTTTTGCTGAAGGTCACGCTGGATAAGGCACCGTCACCGTCAAACATCGTCTTCAGACTGTTGGGATCGGTCAGCTTGCCGGTGTCCCAGGTGCCCATGTTCACCCCGGTCAACACGGGGTCCTTCTTGAACATGCCGGTCATGTCGGTGGCCGCCGCCGTGTCTACTTTATCGAGCCCGGTAATGGTCTTCACATTAGGAAGATCCGCGAAGAGGTACGCGGCATTTGACCCAAGCGCAGTCGGCGCATCCACAACGATCGACGTGGCAACGTCGCCCACTTTTTGGTTCTGATCCGTCTTGGCGGTGGTCCAAGGATTGGCCGTGGCCCCGTCTGCATTGGCGAGTGTGCCGCCCAGAATGTGTAACACATTCTTCATGTCTAGGTACCAGCGCACAGCCGAGACGCCGGTGCCGATAATACCTTTGGCCTGAACTTTCATTACGTGGAACGTACGATCGTCAGACTTATCACTGGCTAATGTGAATGAAACTGGGTCAGGATTCTTTGCCTGGTACTGACCACTGCCATCTACGTAGATATATGGAAAACGCGTGATGTAATCGATGCTCCAAGGGTCGAGCGGGGTGTAGGACTGGGGGCTACCGGCCGCGCCCCAGATCTTCCATATCATCGCTGGGGTGTCGTCGGGAAGCAAGTAAGACATGTCCGCAGAAGCCGGGGTGCCTTTGACATAGGTTGCAGGGCCATCACCGTTAAAGGTAGTGAAGAGCGGATCGTCAGCGCCTTTAAATGGTAGCCGGTACCATTTAGGCGGGGCAGGTTTGGTCTTGTCTGGGTTAGGGTAGAATAACTGCACTCCCTTTATTGGATCTGTCTGGCTAGTCGTCTTAAAGTTGGGTCCGAAGGTAATACTGGTTAATTGGTTTGCTTCGAACATGTGCGCAAAGCTCTTGACCTTCTGGGTGTCCCAACCGGATAAGTCGAGGTTGGCAATGAGATTCGATGAGTTGGTAAAATTAAGTCCGTAAAACATCTGGGACATGTCAGTAACTTTACTGGTATCCCAGCGTGTGATGCCTTCAAGCCCTGAGCTAAGTTTCATCAGCATACTGAACATGGCCGACATATTGGTGGTGGCGCTGGTATCCAGGCGGTCGAGTCCTTGGATTGACTGGAGCTCGACCATCCCTGAGAAGAGGCCGCTGGCATTGACTGGGGCCTTTACCTTCCCATCAAGGACAATACTTTGAGTAGCGCCGGAAATGTCAGCGAAAGGACTTGGGGTGCCAGTTTGCATTTCGGGCAGGGTCCCTGAACCAAGGTGAATGGTTTGATCATCAGTGAGATACCAGGGAACGGTGCCCATGATTCCTGTTTTCGCGACGCTCGTCATCTTCACAACAATGTTCTGCTGGTTCGTCACGGGCACCGTGGCCGGCGTGAAGGCAGTCATGGGATCGCTGTTTTGAATGGTAAAGATGTGGTTGGCGAGCGCCGGGGTTTGCCAAGGATTCCGCTCAGTGTACGTAGTGCTACCAGGGTAAATGCCATCCGTGAAGAGCGGGTGGTTATTCTCGTCAACATAAGTCGCGTTGAGCATTGAGCGAATGAATTGCTGCGTGGCCGAACCCTGAGCCTGGGTGTGTTGATAGGTCGTTGCTTGGGCAGGGGTTTCGGCGCTGTCGAACCAGGTGCCACTACCAGTCGGCAAGGCCAGTGGCGAAGTTGGGTTCGTATAGACCTGACCGCCGAACGTGATATCGGTCAGAGCGGCATCACCGGCTAGGGCGTCCTGCAACTGATTGGCCGCCGGCGCGGTACCGGTCGTCATGTTGGTTAAATCAAGGGTTTTGAGGCTGGTCATGTTCCCGAAGAGATTGGTCAGCTTCGTGGCGTTGGTGAACTTACCGCTGAATTTCAGGTTTTCCAAGCTGCTGTCTTTGTAAAACAGCCCGCTGGCGTCGGTCACGCCGGTGAAGTCGAGGTTATCGAGGCCGTTGATGGCTGTCAGGTTTGGCAGCCCGGCGAATAAGGCGCGCGAGATCGGATTTAACGTGACCTTGCCGGTAATGTTGATGGTCGTGATTTGGTTTTTGTATTGGAGCCACGGGCTGGTTGACACCGACGCGCTGGCGCTTGAGCGGCTGGCTAAGGTGCCGGGGCCAATCGTCAGGATCCCGCGGTCGCTCAGTTCCCAGCGGCTATCGCCATCGGTGCCGCTATGCATGGTCAGCGCCAGTACCGGCACTGCCGGCATCACGCTGATGGCACTGACGGGACCGCCGGTGAGAAGGATGCCCGCCATCAGCATGACGAGCCAGCGCTTGCCCTTCTTATATAATTTCTTGTGTGGTTGCGCGTTAGTCTGCCTCATGTGCGGTCACCTTCTTTCGCAGCCAGACGGCAACAATCAGTGATGTGAGCAGAATGGCGGCGCTCAGGCCGAGGACCAGGAGCCAGGGAAAACGGGCGAGGTGGCCGTTGGTTTGCATGATGGCTTCGGGCTGGCGCGCGTCGCTCTTGCCGGTTTGCCCGGCGGCGCCGCCCGTCGTTTGGCTGCCCGCTTCACCGGTGGTCTGGCCGGTGGTGCCTTCAGGCGTAGTACCGTCGCCGCCTTCATTGTGGTAGTCACCCAGTCCGGACTTGGGCACGTAGGCGAACAGCGGGTGGGCGGCGCTCAGGGTAAATAGCACCGGCGCGGCCGGTACGAAGACGCGGTCGTTTTCCTGCTCGGCCAGAATGTAGGTGCCAAAATCAAGTCCGTTGGCCTGGGCCTTGCCGTCCTCGCCGGTGGTAAGCGTAACGGATGAGCGTTCCTGGTAGGTGCTCGGCTTGGCCGGATCGATCGCGGCGGTGCCGGTGGCCGTGACCCGGCTCAGCTTGTACTCGGCGCCGGCGAGGGCATCGGTTGCTTGGCTGGTGCCGTCGGTGGGGATGCTGATCCGCTTGTCGATGGTCACCTGGCCGGCCCCCGCGGCGAGGACGGACTGCGGCGCGCCCAAGGCCATGAAGAAAAGGGCGGCCAAAGTCATCACAATCGTCGTTACTGACTGTTTCAACTTGACCGCCCCCTCAGTGTTTTTGTTATAAGTAATCATTCAAACTTCACTTGCATCATAACAAAATTCTGGTCAATGGATATGCCAACAACGAACAAAAAAGTTTGCAAAATTTGTAAAAGCACCGGGTGCTGGACCAGTCTGTCCTTCCTGGCGAGCGGGTCCACCGTGAAGCGCTTACTTTCGCTTGTTATCAGGCGGACCGCCCAAAGTAAACCATTTATTCCCGTAAACCGCCCCAGGTTCCTTGACTGGCAAGCGTTTACCGGTGGGCAGAAAGCGTCCCGGTGGCCCCTATTCGGGCTTATAATGTCGTTATATAATGACCGTTATGTGCTGAATAGGACGATTATTTTGTATATATCATTTCAAATTTTGAGTCTGGAGTTTGGCTGACCATATTTTTCCGGGATCAATGCCCGAAGCCGAGGCCAGGGGCCCCGGTGCGGTCGCCCCAGGCAACCGGGCGAAGCGGCACCAGGCCCGCCCGCGGGCTAAAGAAAGCGTTTGTATATTGCGCCGCGTTCTTCTAAAATATACTTGTGACTGTGTTCACGTAAGCCGCATTAGGGAAACTAAGGACATTAATGGAGGACAAACATGCGCAAGACAAAGATCGTGTCGACACTCGGGCCGGCATCGAATGACATTGAAACGATTACGGCGTTGATCCACGCAGGGGCGAACGTGTTCCGCTTCAACTTCTCCCACGGGGACCATCCTGAGCAGCTCGGCCGGATCAACCTGGTCAAGCAGGCGATGAAGGACACCGGCATCAAGGTGGGCCTGATGCTCGACACCAAGGGCGCCGAGATCCGCACCGGCGAGAACGTTGACGACGCGGTATTCCACTACGAAACCGGCGACAAGATCATTTTGACGATGAACACGGGCGTTGAGAACGTGAAGGACCGCATCGACGTCACCTACGCCGGACTGTTCGATGACGTCGAAGTCGGCGGCCAGATCCTGTTTGACGACGGCCTGCTGGGCACGACGATTTTGTCGAAGGACCCGAAGAAGCGCGAGCTGACGCTGGGCGTGCAGAACCCCGCGGACCTTGGCAGCAAAAAGGGGGTCAACGCGCCTGGGGTGTCCTTGAAGCTGAAGGGCCTGACCGATAAGGACCGCGACGACATCAAGTTCGGCGTTGAGCAGGGCATCCACTTCATCGCGGCCAGCTTCGTGCGCAAGCCAAGTGACGTCCAGGATCTGCGCGACCTGCTGGAAGAGGTCGGCGGCCAGGACGTGCTCATCATCCCGAAGATCGAATCGCAGGAAGGCATCAACAACGCCGATGAGATCATCCGCCTCGCCGACGGGGTCATGGTGGCCCGCGGCGACATGGGCGTGGAGATTCCTTACGAGGAAGTGCCAGCCGTTGAGCAGGAGCTGATCCACAAGGCCAACCTGATCGGCAAGCCGGTCATCACCGCGACCCAGATGCTGGATTCCATGCAGGAGAACCCGCGGCCGACCCGCGCCGAAGTGACCGACGTGGCCTTCGCGGTCCTGCAGGGCACGGACGCGACGATGCTGTCAGGCGAATCCGCCAACGGGGACTACCCGGTCGAATCCGTCCACACCATGGCCGTGATCGACGAGCGCGCGGATAAAATGCGCCCGCTGCACAGCCCGGTTTTAAACGAGCTGAAGCAAAGCGGCTCCATCACCACGACCACGGCGATCGCCGCGGTGACGGCCGCCGAGCGCGTGTCCGCCAAGGCCATCATCACGCTGACCTCCAGCGGCTACACCGCGCGCCAGATCAGCCGCCTGAAGCCGGCGGCCCCGATCATCGCGCTGACCTACACCGAGCGCACCGCCTCTCAGCTCCTGCTGTCATGGGGCGTGACGCCGATGGTCCTGCCGAAGGGCGACGCCTATGAGGATCTGATCGCGCAGGCGGAACAGCGCCTGATCAAAGAAGGGGTGGTGGCTGCAGGTGACGTGATCGTCATCGTGGTCGGCCTGCCCTTATACCAGGCGGGTTCAACTAACAACGTGCTGATCTCCCGCGTGGCGGAAGACGCCAACCCCGAGAAGTAAACCCGAACAACGAGCAGCAGTCGGCCGCGGCCGGCTGTTTTTTTATCCAAAAATTCTGCAAAACCCGAACATTAATTTAGCAAGCGCCGGTATTTACATTTATCCGCGAATATTCTATGATAAGCAGCGTGCTTAAATTGTTTTCAGAAAGCAGGAATTATCCATGAAGCAAAAGATCCTTGATTACTTCGAAGTTGCCCAACTTGGCACCACCGTTCGCCGCGAGCTGCTGGCGGGGTTCACCACGTTCATCTCGATGGCCTACATCCTGTTCGTCAACCCGTCGGTGCTGGGCGCCGCGGGGATGGACCGGGGCGCCGTCTTCACGGCCACGGCGCTGGCCAGCGCGCTGGGCTGTATCCTGATGGGCGTCTTGGCCCGCTACCCGATCGCGACCGCGCCGGCGCTGGGCATCAACGCCTTTTTCGCCTATTCGGTCGTCATCGGTATGAAAATCCCGTGGCAAACGGCGCTGGCCGGGGTGTTCGTCGCCAGCCTGATTTTTATTCTGATTACGGTGTTCAAGCTGCGTGAGCTGATCATTGATGCCATTCCGGCCGACCTGAAGTACGCCATCTCCGGCGGGATCGGGCTGTTCATCGCCTTTCTGGGGCTGAGCCAGGGCAAGCTGATCACGGCCAATAAGTCGACGATCGTGGGGCTGGGCTCCCTGGAAAACCCGCTGGTCTGGCTGACGATCTTCGGCCTGGTGGTCACGGCGATCCTGATGGTGCGCAAGGTGCCCGGCGCGATTTTCATCGGCATGGTCCTGACGACGCTGCTGGGGCTGGTGACCGGCCAGATCAAGGCGCCGACCGCGCTGATCAGTGCGGCGCCGAGCCTGCGCCCAACGTTTGGCGTGGCGGTGATGCACGTCGGCGACATTAACACGCTGCAGCTGGCGGTGGTCGTTTTAACCTTCCTGCTGGTCACGTTCTTCGACACGGCGGGCACGCTGGTCGGCCTGGCCAACCAGGCGGGCTTCATGAAGGATAACAAAATGCCGCGGGTCGGCAAGGCGCTGGCCTCCGACTCCACGGCGATGCTGGTCGGCTCCGTGCTGGGCACCAGTCCTGTCGGTGCGTACGTCGAGTCCAGTGCCGGCATCGCGGTCGGCGGCCGCACCGGGCTCACGGCGGTCACGACCGGCGTGATGTTCCTGGTGGGCATGATCTTCTCGCCGCTGCTGTCCGTGGTCACGGACCAAGTCACCGCACCGGCGCTAATCATTGTCGGCGTGCTGATGGCCCAGTCGCTGCGGAGCATCAATTGGAGCCAGCTGGAGATCGCCATCCCGTCGTTCCTGATCCTGCTGGGCATGCCCTTGACCTACAGCATCTCCGACGGCATCGCGCTGGGCTTCATCATGTACCCGATCACCATGCTGGCGGCGCGCCGCGGCAAGGAGGTCTCCCCGATCATGTACGGGTTGTTCTTCGTGTTTATTGGGTTTATGTGGATTCTAAACCAAGGTGCGTAGGGTCGACGGTTTTAGCCCGACAGCTAGCCTAGCTTCAGGCATTGCCGGCGTTCTTTGCCGGCGAGGCCTGAAGCGTAGCTAGATGCTCGGGCGTTGTCGACCCGCAGCCCAATTACGCCAAGGTGCGTAGGATCGACGTTCTTAGCGGGATGGGTAGCCTAGCCTGGTGCTTTACTCGCAAAGCGAGTGAAGCGCCAGGCGTAGCTAGCCACTCCCGCGTTGTCGACCCGCAGCC
>NZ_RHOJ01000042.1 GCF_003946485.1 Lacticaseibacillus jixianensis
TAGTATACCTGTATTTTTTTGAGATTTCGAGTAAGTGTATTTAGTGTACTCAAAATCAAGTTCTGTTTCATATAAAAGGCCGTCTTCGCAGACGACCCTTCGGCTTACTGATCTAACTGCATCTTCACGAAGGTCACTGGTGTCCCATACGCATCGGCTTCGCGGGTGCCCATTTCTTTGAAGCCCAGGGCCTCATATAAGTGGCGGGCGCGGGCGTTGAAGGCGGCGACCTCAAGGGTGATGGGGCCGGCGTAGTGATAACGCTGGCGGCCAAACGCGATGCCGTCCTGGACGAACCCCCGGCCGCGGCCGGCGCCGGTGTATTCAGGCGCCAGGCCCAGACCGATCTCCATGACCCCCTCTGGGAAAGAATACTCGTACATTCCGATCAGCGCATCCCCATCCAAGGCAGAGTAGTAGTCGTCCCCGTCTTCGGCAAAGATCTCGTCCATCTCAGCGGCGTGCTCGGCCGCTGGAATATTGTAGAACTCATATGGGGCCGCGTAGGTCCATTCAAGGTAAGCCTTGGCCTCGGGCCGGTTCATGTAGCGGATCTCTGTCATCGCGGTCTCCTTTTTACAGCAGCTCGGAGATCATGTCCTGGTCCTGATTCATGAACTCATCGGAGGACTTGATCTCGGTGATCTTCACGCCATCCAGTGCCCGCTGCATCAAGCCTTCAACGTCGAGCCGGCTTTCGTAGTAGCGCGTCTTTTCCAAGTTTGGCTTGGTTTTAGGGGACGGTGGGGCGAAAATCGTGCAGCAGTCTTCAAACGGCATGATCGACAAATCGTACGTGTCGATGTCCTGGGCAACCTTGATGATCTCCGTTTTATCCATCGTGGCGACCGGCCGGATGATCGGCAGCGTGGTCACGTCGTTGATGGCGACCATGCTTTCGAGCGTCTGGGACGCGACTTGGCCGATCGACTCGCCGTTGACGATGGCTAGACCGCCGCGCTGGGCTGCCAACGCCGCCGTCAGCCGCAGCATCAGCCGGCGCTGCACCGTCATCAGGTACCCTTCCGGCACGGTGGCCTTGATGGTTTCCTGGATCTCGGTGAACGGCACCTGAATGAACTTGATGTAGCCGGCGTACGGTGCCAGCTTGGTGGTCAGCTGCTTCGCCTTGTTCAACGCCGAATCCGACGTATAAGGCGGGCTGAAAAAGTGAACCATTTCCAGGTCGACACCGCGCTTCAATGCGTAATACCCCGCCACCGGTGAATCAATCCCACCGGACAGCATCAGCATCGCCTTGCCGGCCGTCCCCACGGGCATGCCCAGCGCACCCTTGATGGTCTGGTTGGACAGGTAAATGGCCTCTCGCCGCACTTCCACGCGCAGGATGTAATCCGGATGGTACATCTGCACCTTAAGGTCCGGGCGCTGGTCAACGAGAAAGTCCCCGATGTTAAGGTTCATCTCGTTGGTGTCGAGCGCAAACGTATGGTCCGACCGGCGCGTGTTGACCTTGTAGCTGGCCCCCTGGGGCACCGTTTCGTTCATCAGGTCGAGCACGGCCTGGTGCACCGCGGCCATGTCCTTTGCCACTTTGACCGAAGGCGAGTAGGTCTGGATGCCAAACACCTTGGCCAGGCGGGCCATCACGGCCTTGGCGTCCTCACCGTTCAGCTCGATGTGAAGGCGGTCGCGCTTCGGCCGGATGGTCAGATCAGGGAATTCGTGCAGCGCCTTGGTGACGTTGCCGTGGAGCCGGCCGATGAAGGCCTGGCGGTTCTTGCCCTTGGTGGACAGTTCCCCGTAGCGCACCATGATTTCAGAATAGTTCACAGAATTTTTCCTCCAATAATTAAGCAGTCGGCATCAGTTTGGTAAAGCCCGCGTAGATCTGGTCGAACGCCTGGTTGAAGGCCTGCGCCTCCGCCAGCGTGTTGTACTCGTCCAGGCTCACCCGCACGGCCGAGGTCGCGATGCTGTCATCCACGTGCATGGCGGCCAAAGTGGAGCTCTCGGTGCCCTTCTTGCTGGAGCAGGCCGAGGTCGTTGAGATGTAAATGTCGTGCGGCTCGAAGGCGTGGACGATGGTCTCGCCGCGCACGCCGGCAATGGCGAACGTCAGGATGTGCGGGGCAAAATCCGGCGTCAGCTGTGAGAACATGGTCACGTTCGTCAGCTGGCTGACGTGATCGTAAATCGCCTTGCGAATCGCCTGCTGGTGCGCTACCTTCTGGTCCTCGTCGGTCAACAGCAGCCGCAGCGCCTTCGCCATCGCCGCGATGGCCGGCGTATTCTCGGTGCCGGAGCGCAGGTTGTCCTCCTGGCCGCCGCCGGTCAGCAGTGGCGCGATGTGGCGGCCTTCCTTCATATAGATAAAGCCCGTGCCGCGCGGGGCGTGGAACTTGTGGCCGGAGAAGGTCAAAAAGTCGATCCGCGGGTTGCGCAGGGACTTCATCAGCCCCTTACCAATGGCCTGAACGGCGTCAACGTGGAAGTGGATGCGCGGATAGTCCTGCAAGATCTTCGCCACGGCATCAATTGGCTGCTTGGCGCCGACCTCGTTATTCACCGCCATCACCGAGACCAAAATCGTGTCCTCGCGGATCGCCTGGCGCAGGTCTTCCGGATCGATGAACCCGCGCTTGTCGACCGGGAGGTAAGTCACCTCATAGCCGAGGTCCTCCAGCTGCTTCATCGTGTTGATCACTGCCGGGTGTTCGACCTGGGTGGTGATCAGGTGCTTGCCGAACGGCCGCTTTTCGATGGCCGTGCCCTTGATGACCCAGTTATCGCCTTCCGTGCCGCAGGACGTGAAATAGATTTCATCCGGCTTGGCATGCATCAAGTCAGCGATCTGCTTGCGGGCGCTTTGCAGGACCTCGTTGCCGCGCCCGCCGACTGCATGCAGGCTGCTGGGGTTGCCGAAGAAGTCCTCTGAGACTTTCCGGTAGGTGTCCAGCACCACCGGCAAGGCTTTGGTCGTCGCGCTATTGTCAAAATAAATCATGTTGACCATTCTTTCTTTTCGTAAGTTTAGCTGCTTGCCAGTATACCAAATATCCCAGGGAAAATGAACCATCGATGGCGGCCGGGGAAAAAATCTAGGGAAACCTGCCCTTGGCCTGTATACTTTTGGCGGGGTTCAAACGTCTTATTCAGGGAAGGAGGAGCGAGATGGCCCACTCAGAGTTCGACCAGCACCTGTTGGCACTCGGCGACCAGGTCGTCCGCCGGCTGCAAGCGCGCGGGATCCAGCGTGCCGATGCCGAAGACGCCGTGGCGACTGCCTACGAAAAGATCATTGTCCTGCTGCCCCGCCTGACCGTCCGCAACTTCGACGGCTGGTTCTACCGCATCGCCCTGAATGCATTTCTCGATGAGCTGCGCAAGCACCGCCGCGAAGCGTTGGCGGCGCACCTGCCCGAGCAGCCCGCCGGCCAGACGCCGGCGGCCACGTTCGGCGACCTGATCGCGCCTCTGCCCCCTAACCAGCGCGAACTGGTGGCGCTCAAGTACTATTACGGCTTTTCATATGAAGAAATCGCGCAGCTGCTAGGGCTGAAACCAGCCAGCGTCAAAACGATGCTGGCCCGCACCCGCAAGCAGCTGCGCCTGAAATGGGAGGATCAACAATGTTAGACAACGCATTACGCCGGGCCAAGTGGCGGCAGCGGCTGATGATGGCCGCGACTGCCGCCATCGTGGTCGTGATCATGGTGCCGCTGGGTTACGGCCTCTTAAACAAGCTGGCAGCCCGGCAAAGCAGTGCCCTGGTGGCGCAATTGAACGCTTATCACACCGTAGCTGAACCCAACGTGTCGCTCTCCTCAGAGATGCTGGCGAACAACACGAGCTTCGGCGGCAACGTCGTGACCAAAGAGTACAAGGATATCGACGGCTACATGGTGCCCTGGGGGACGTTCAGCTCCAGTTACACGAACCTGCATTGGTGGATGGACGACAGCTTCACGGTTCAAACCGTGGCCGGCGATCAGCAGAAGCCATTCAAACGTCAGGATTTTCAGCCAGGCACCTTGCAAAAAATTGCCCGCTTTTACACCGGGACCAAGGGCTTGCCCAACGAAGCCAGAACACTGGCCCAGCTGCCGAATCACGTCGGCGAAATCGCCGTCACTTTCAAGCGCGGCTACACCTACCCGGAGCTCAAGGAGATGCTGCCAAAGAACCTTAACTTACGGTGGGCCTACCTGTTCAACGACACGGCTCACGCTGCCGTTGCCGGCGACGTTGATCAGCCAAAAATCGCAGAGGCCCCGATCGGCATGGCGCTCAGCGACGGCCAAACGCCCCCAAGCCAGGTCAAGTGGTGGCGCAAGGCACTGAAGTTGCACTGGACAGGCGCCAAGGCCAATCAGGCTTACCAGTACGCGATGAAAACGCCGGCTGACCGGCTCAAATTCAAAGGCGTGATCCTGACCGGCACAACCGAACATCTCGCCAAAGTCGCCACTGCCGAGTACGTCGCGGGGACCAGCGTCGGCGTGACGGTGCCGCGCGTGCCCTACATCACCCCCCGCAAATAAGCGAAAGCAAAAAGGCGACCGCCCCGGCTGAAGTGCTGGGGTGGTCGCCTTTTTAATCAAACGAGTTCGTCGTGCTGCTGGGCGTTGTAGTCGTCGGCAACCTTCTTGTAGCTGCCCGGCTCCACCGTTTCCAAGGCCGTGGCGATGGCGTCCGCCGCGCCCTGGTAATCGTACTTGGCGTACAGCTTAGCCGCCTGCTGCATCGCCTGGGCGACCTCTTCGTGCGAGGTCTTGTAGCGGTTGGCGTACTGCATCAGTTGTTCGCACAGACCGGCCGCGCTAATGATGTCGCGGCTTTGCTGCTTGAGCTGATCGATGTCGGCAGACACGCGAATGAGGGTCTTGGCAATGGCGTCCAGGTCGATTTTGACCTGATCCATGTCATCCTTTAACTGCAGGATCTCGTCTTGAACGACCTTGAAAAAGTCGCGGTACGCTTTCGGCAAGCCCGGCAAGTCGTGCCGTGAGACCTCATAGCGCACGTCGCGCACGGCCCGCTCAAACGCCTCGACCTGCACCAGCGCCTTGCGCTCGGTTTCCCGCAGGCCGGACACGCTGGCGTTGATCGCCTGCTGCTGCTTCTCGATGGCGGTCAGGTCGCTTTTGGCCTGCGTGAACTGGGCCAGCAGCTCAGAATATACTGCCTGTTTTTGCGCGATCTGGTCGTTGGCCTGATCGAAGGCCTGGTTGATGGTGTCCAGCTGCCCCTTCAGGTCGGCCGCGTGCTTGATCTCGTCGTGGTTCAGCTGATAGGACTGGTTCAGGTGATCCAGCTCGATCGTCAGCAGGCGATTTTGCTGCATCGCGTGGTTGATGAACTGGCGCAGCTCG
This sequence comes from Lacticaseibacillus jixianensis, assembly GCF_003946485.1. Taxonomy (GTDB): domain Bacteria; phylum Bacillota; class Bacilli; order Lactobacillales; family Lactobacillaceae; genus Lacticaseibacillus; species Lacticaseibacillus jixianensis. The sequence continues at coordinate 5,337 of NZ_RHOJ01000042.1, forward strand.
CGTTGCTGGTCAAGCACAGCGGCCTTGGCGTTGAGCTCTTTTTCCATCACCGCGTACAAACTGTCGATCTTGTCCGCGATGGCGGCGGTGTTGGCGGTCAGCTCGGTGACGTCCAGGCCCTTGATTTGATCTTCGGCATGCTCAACCATCGTCTGCACGGCCGCGGTGCCAGCCGCCACATCCTCAGTGAAAATAAAGTGCTGCGCCGTCAGCTGCCGGTAGCCCCCTTGAATTTCCTTCAGTTGCGCGGGAAACTCGTTGACCACCGAATTGACCAAGGGTGGCAGTTGCTTGACCTGAAGCTTCAGCGCCGCGACCGTGTTGCCCAGCTGCTTGACTGCCGCGGCAGCCTTCTGCGGATCACCAGCCAAGTTGACCTCGGTGGCATCCGTCAACCCGGCGGCGATCTGCTGCAGGCTGTCTTCTAAGGCCGGCAGGGCGTCCCCAAAGGCAAAGCTCTTCGCCAGCACCGTCTTGCGGGCCTCTTGGTAATCATGGCGCAGGGTCTTCAGGCGCTTGGCATTTGCCTCTTCGGCGGCTTTGATTGCCCCCAAGTGGTCCTCGATCTGCTTCATCGATTTCGCCGCTGCGGTCTGCACTGCGTCGATGTTGGCCAACCCGTCCTTGACCTGCCCGAAGCGGAACTGCTTGTTGGCCTGCTCGACGTCAAGCAGCGCCGTTTGCAGCTCAGTCAGCTCCCCGTCGACCAGCGCCTGGTACTTCTGCCGCCAGACCTTGAAGTCCGCCAGGCTGTCGCCCGTCAGGTTCAACTGCTGAATATTGCGCACCAGTCCCGCGACCGCGCCGGAGTCGAGCGTGGCCACCGCAGCGTCCATGTCGTGGATCTGCCGGGTGTTGTGCAGCTGATAGCCCCATACCCCCAAGGCTAAAAGCGCGATGATGATCAAAACGATGATAATCCAATTCATTTTCTCTACACCTTCCGCGCCGATGCTCGATGTTGCATTATCTGCCACTGCCACGTACACTGGCACTAATGTTTCGAGAATCGTCTTCGGTTCCTAGTATCTCAAAAACGCCGGCAATATGAAACCCTTTTAATAGGAAAAGCCGCGGCGTTTGGGACTTCGGATGTCAAAAGGAGTGCTTGATATGTCTACTATTGATCCCGTGATCGTTGCCCAAGTCGCCGCCCTGCTCGACGGCGAGCAAAATGTGATCACCAACTTAAGCAACGCCTCGGCCCTGCTGTACAACAGCATGGACCAAGTCAACTGGGCCGGCTTCTACCTTTACAGTCAGAAGGCCGACTCGCTCGACCTCGGCCCCTTCCAAGGGCAGGTCGCCTGCATGCACATCAAGCCCGGTAGCGGCGTAGTCGGTACCAGCTACGTCAAAGGTACCCCCCTGCGCGTGCCAAACGTGCACGAATTTGCCGGCCACATCGCCTGCGATGCCGCCAGCAACTCAGAGGTCGTCGTGCCGCTGAAAGTCGGCGGGACCACGGTGGGGATCATGGACATCGACTCACCGGTCCTGGACCGGTTTTCCGAAGACGATCTGAAGGTGCTGGCGGACTTCGGCGCCGCCCTTGCGAAACACCTTGACGCAGCGGCCCTTTCCGCGATATACTAGTGCGCGTGTAAAATAATGCAGCAGTGAATGGAATGGTCGGCTCCAGTTTGGCAACCGGTATCGGAGAGCTTAGTAACCGCGGCTGCAAGAGCGAACGGCTTAGCCCGACTGCCCGTGTTCTGAATTCACAATTCATTATTTTACTCCAAATAAAAATCTTGGAGGAAATATCCTATGTCTCGTTATACTGGTCCTCGCTGGAAGCAGTCCCGTCGTTTGGGGCTTAGCCTGTCCGGCACTGGTAAAGAACTTGCTCGTCGTCCGTACGCCCCTGGTGACCACGGTGCCAATAACCGCCGTAAGGTTTCCGAATACGGCCAGCAGCTCACTGAAAAGCAGAAGTTGCGTTGGATGTACGGCTTGAACGAACGCCAATTCCAGAACCTGTTTATCCGCGCCGGCAAGATCAAAGAAGGCACCCATGGTGATAACTTCATGATCCTGCTTGAGACCCGCCTCGACAACATGGTCTACCGTCTCGGTTTGGCCACCACTCGTCCGCAGGCGCGTCAGCTCGTCAACCACGGCCATGTGACCGTTGATGGCAAGCGCGTGGACATTCCTTCATACGAAGTTCAGCCTGGCCAAGTGATTGGCCTGCGCGAACGCAGCCAGAACCTGACCATCGTCGGCGAAGCCCTCGAAGCAACGGTTTCTCGTCCTGCCTACGTGACCTTCGACGATAACAAGAAGGAAGGCTCCCTTGTCCGGCTCCCTACCCGTGACGAACTGGAACCAGACATCGACGAAGCGCTGGTCGTTGAATACTACAACCAGAAGCTGTAATTCTCGATTACAATTTCATCAATGCAATAGCGAAAAAGCATTTGGCCAACTGGTCAAATGCTTTTTATATGAAACAGAACTTGATTTTGAGTACACTAAATACACTTACTCGAAATCTCAAAAAAATACAGGTATACTA
>NZ_RHOJ01000043.1 GCF_003946485.1 Lacticaseibacillus jixianensis
AACAGGTCGTATCGACTTGGTGTTTTTATTTTTTCCGCTCGGCGACGATAGTGGCTAACTTGATTCTAAAACGCGGGAATTTAATTTTTCGGCTTGATTCATCAGTAATCTAAAATTATTTTTGTCACTTAAGTAGGTTGTATTACCAGAGCGCGACCACACTTTGGGACTATCAGAGATTACTGAGTTAAAACCTAACGATTGAAGGTATGGTGTGAACTGCTCATGCTTGGGCTCCGGATTGATAAATTTGGCGGTATAAGAATGGTTGCGCAAAATTTGTGGTAAACCAATCAAAGGTGTCTTTGTGCGGGCCTTTATTTGTGCAGCGTTCTTCGCGTCTTCGTAACCCTCATAATACTGAAAAGCAGAATTTAACTGCCCTCGCAGTCCCTTATAGGTTGGTGCAGTATGGTTAAAATAGTTGGTGAAATTGATGGTCTCCTGACTGAAGCGTTGAAGGTTTGGCATCAATCCGGGATACTTGGCCCCAGTTTCCTCGATAGTGCGACGACTTGTACCCTCTGCGAAGACCACGATCACGTTATACTTTTCTTTACCTAGTGAGATTCCACCGGGGACGCTAGTCTTCTCAAATGATCGGATGATCTTGGCGCGATTATCCTGGGCCGCCTCTAACCGGCGAGTTGTCTTTGCTGCCTCTTGATACTCACGCACCAAACTGACGGAATCGGTAACTGCTGTCCGCCGGCCCGTGTAAAATAGTCCCCACATAAATACGGTGCCTAATCCTAGAAAGACAAAACGCCAGGGAATCTTCGGATACTGGTTAAACTTGGCCGGAAAGAAAGAAATGATACCGACTAAAGCAACGATGAGGATATACCGAGGCAGAGCCGGCCCCAGAGCCTTAATGTTTGCCAGATTGTCGAGCATGATTTTTGTCGTATATGAGCCGCTAAAATAGCGCACCCATTCTTGGGTAATGACCAAGAACGTCGCTAAAGATGAGATCAAATAGCCAAGTATCCAAAGACGTCGGCCCATAAAAATATAAATGAAGTATGCCACCACAATCTCACCCATCGCAATTAAGGCGTGCTTGGGTGTTCCAAATAAGATATTAGGCATGCTCACCAGAACTAGTGTTAGCAAGAGCTTTACAGCGGTAAAGCGAGACATATACCGCCGAATCCCCACGTCCATCCGTGCCATTAGATGCTTCATAAAAAGTTTCCCTTCTACACAGTACTCCCGATCCACCATGAGTTTCACAAATCATAATAAAGACCCGGTTTTCACCAGGTCAATGTCGGGATATTAGAAAAAGTATATCACTCAACGAAGCGACAAGGTGCATATATTGCGCATTCTATGAATTCTCAAACGAAACACGCTTCTGCCTTCCTATCATGTACACGGGCTTGTTGTCGTTGCCTAACAGAGCGTCCTTGTCGGCATGGCATTACTCGTCGTGCTTCTCATCAGGCCGTTCAATCGGCGACATTACTGAAGCAGGTTGGTCCGGACGGTTGGACTTCTCAGTTTCCTTGACAATATAGATTGGCCGCTGCTTCGTCTCAAGAAATATCTTACCAATATACCTGCCAATAATACCAAGGGAAAGCAGCTGGAGCCCGCCCAGAAGCAGAATAATCGACACGAGTGACGGCCAGCCTGCCGCGGAATTATGCCATATCAACGCCCGTACCACGATAAAGATTAAGGCCACGGCAGAGGCTAAACATGACAGGCCCCCCACAAACGAGGCAATATTCAATGGGGCCTCGGAAAAATTTACGATGCCATCGAGAGAATAATTAAACAATTTCCAAAAGCTCCAAGATGTCTTGCCCGCGGCTCGTTCTCTATTCGGGTACGAAATGTACTCCGTCTCAAACCCTACCCAACTAAACAGGCCCTTGGAAAAGCGGTTATATTCAGACAGCCTAAGAACGGCATCTACCATTTGACGGGTCATCAGACGGTAATCTCGGGCACCGTCGACCATCTGGGTTGAAGAAATACGGTTAATCAGTCGATAAAACTGACGAGCAAAAAAGCTTCTAAGACGCGGCTCACCTTCACGGTTAATTCGTCTAGTGCCCACGCAGTCCAGATTGGTTGACTCAATCATCGCAATCATTCGAGGTAACAACTCAGGCGGATCCTGAAGATCCGCGTCCATCACCGTAACTAGACTCCCTTTTGCTGCTTGTAGTCCTGCATATAAAGCAGCTTCCTTACCGAAGTGCCGCGAGAAAGAAATATAGCGAACACACCGCTCCCGCTCCGCCAAATGCCGCAACTCTCTGAGCGTTCCGTCGGTTGACCCGTCGTTAACAAAAATATACTCCAGCGACGGTTTGATTTGTGGACGCAGGCGTTCAATCGCTTCGAAAAGTAGCGGGACAGTTTCTTGTTCGTTGTAGCACGGTACTACGATTGATAGCATCGCTTCTCCTCCATCCACGAAAATAGATAAAAGGTCAAGTCGACACCTGCCAACTTGACCAATGAACTACAAGAGATATTTTGCGTCTTCGATTGGATCCTGACTCGTCAAAATCTTAGGCCCATCATCCGTGATAACCAGTGTATGCTCGTACTGCGCACAGTCAGAGCCATCCGCGGTAACGTAGTATTCCCAATCATCATTGGGCACCTGCTTGGCCTTGATTTTCCAAGTCCCAGTTGTAATCATGGGCTCAATCGTGATGGTCATCCCTGCTTTGAGCCTTAGCCCATGACCAGGTTCGCCATAGTGCGGCACATTTGGCGCCTCGTGCATCGTCGGCTGAATGCCGTGGCCAATGAGGTCACGGACATCACCATAGCCCATTTCATCTTCAGTGTAGTGTTGGATGGCATACCCGATATCGCCGAGGCGATTGCCAACAACAGCTTGGTCGATGCCCAAATACAATGCTTTCTTGGTGACATCCATCAACTTTTGCCGTTCCGGGGAAATCTTGCCCACTGCATAAGTCCAAGCAGAATCCGACATGTAGCCTTGCCAGTTGACCACCGTATCTACAGTCACGATGTCGCCATCCTTGAGGTCGAGCCCCTTCCGCGGAATTGAGTGGGCAACTTCGTCGTTGATGGCGACACAGGTGGCATACTTGTACCCTTCAAAACCCAATTCAGCCGGGATTGCCCCGTGGGCCTCGATATATTCACGGCCCACTTTTTCGATTTCCCAGCTTGATACGCCAGGCTTAATGATTTGGGCAACCGCATGGTGCATCCCCGCAAGAATTGCGCCAGACTTGGCCATGCCTTCGATTTCCCGATCAGACTTTAATGTAATCAAAAAATTGCATCTCCTTAGTTATTAACCGACGCCACGTACTGGGCTAAACCCTTTTCAAGCGGCGTGTGCGTCATAAATCCTAATGCATTGATTTTGGAAGCATCCGCAAATGAATCGTGGATGTCCCCTGAACGTTCAGGTTTGAAACTAGCCTTGAGTGGCTTACCCGTCAGCTGCTCTAACTGCTTGGCAACCGCCATCAGACTAGTCTGCTTACCATTGGCGATATTGTAGACGTCATTGACTGCCATCGGGGTATGCAGAAGCCCGCTAATGGCATTGACAACGTCCCCCACAAAAACAAAGTCGCGTGTCTGTGAGCCGTCACCAAAGAATGTAAACGGCTTGTCATTCACAAGTGCGTCAAGCAGGATGGAAAGGACGCCACTGTATGGCGAAGCAGGGTTTTGCTTTGGACCGTATACGTTAAAGAAGCGTGCGCAAACCATTGGCATGTTGTACAAGCGCCCATAGTTGATGATTGCCCGCTCCGTGGCGTACTTGTCGACAGCATATTGCGTCAGCGGCTGCACCGCCTGATCCTCCCGCTTGGGCATCTCAGGCAGCTGACCATAAACGGCTGCGCTGCTGGAGAAGAAGAGCTTCTTGAAGGGCAGCTTTTCCCGACGCAACGTCTCAATAATATTGAGATTGGCCTCCTGATTGACCTGATGGGTCTCGAATGGCCGATCAACCGAATCGGCAACGCTGGCAATTGCGGCTAACAAAACGATGTAGTCATACCGCTTCTCAATCAGCAGACTACTCATAAACTCATGATCAGTGATGGAGTGCTCAATAAAGGTCACTCGCGATGAGTCCGGAATATTTGCAACAGACCCCATCGACAAATCATCGACAATCGTAATAGTGGTCTTATCATCCTTCAAAAGAGAATCGGCTAAATTCGAGCCAATAAAACCGGCACCACCGGTGATCAAATATTTTGCCATTCGCACAGCTCTCCCATCTCTTGCGCCGTTCTGCCTTAAAGTTTACCACATATCGGCTAACAATCAGCTTTCAGGTCAAATGGTGGGCAATACCTGCCCAGATTCTTCTATCTGCGGTTGCTTAACCTATGATGAATCAAGGGCGAGGCCTTATACTGATTTCAGCGTCCTCTGTTTATGTTTGGACAAGTGCTGCATGCACTATTACAATTTCTTTTCAATTTTGTTCATGGGCCGCTGCCCAAACTGTGATCAGGGCTAAAAATTAATGCCCAGGTCAACAAAAGAAATGGTTCTGCGAATACCAAACCTGCAGAACGCGGGAATCGTCAGTACACGCTGCCAGCATTGCCTTTTCAGAGTGAAATTTTTCTTTGAAAACGTACGCTAAAAATTACATGAATGTAATATAAATGTGGTATCTTTTGGCTTAGAGAAAGTTGCATCACACTTCTGGTGACTCTAATTCATTTTTATTTGGGGGAGAATACATGTTTGTTCCTAAACCTTTTACAATCAAGCAGTGGCTACTGGGTGTTCCACTTGCTTTTTCAGTGCTAACCATTGTCTCATCGCAAAATCTTCAACCTGTCAAAGCAGATACAGAAACTACACTCGCGGCTTCGACTGACAACACCGCTGCTACTAAAAATGACTTCACTGCAAGCAACTTCCACAGCCAAGCTGCCATTCAACAGGGTCTTCTTGGCGATGCTGGTCGTCATACTTTCACTAAAGCGGATATTAATCAAACTGGATCCACAAGTAAGACTCACTATCTCAGGATGCCAAACACGATTACCGGTAGTGCAGCCACCGCTTGGCTCGCTTTCGCCAAGCAGGAGGCCAGTGCCGACTATGCAGCGACGGGACGGGAACAGAATATCGTTCAAATCGCAGCAACCGTTGAAACGTTCTCAATTGGTCAGGCAGGTTACCCGCGAGTTGATACGATCGATGTTTCATCTTACCAATATCAGATGAACCAAACGACGTATAACAATCTTCGGGCGAAGGGCGTCAAGGCCATTATCGTCAAGACCACCGAGGGCACGACCTATGCTAACCCCTATGCCAAAACTCAACTGCAACAAGCTGAGCGTGCAGGAATGCAGGTTGCCGCCTATCACTATGCTCACTTTGGCACTGCCAAAGCAGCGACAACTGAGGCAAACTATTTTGCCGCTAAGCTATCATCCTTGGGTTTCCCTAAGAACAGTCCAGTGATTGCTGACCTAGAGGATAAGGACCTTTCTGGCAATGTTGCTGCGAACCTGAATGCTTTCTGGCAGGCACTGAGCAGCAAAGGGTATAACAACCATGCTTTGTATACCGGTCGGTTTTTTGACTGGTCCGACGCAGCAATCGCCACAGTCGGGCAAGCGCGGACATGGATCGCCCAATACCCTTACCAGCCACGAGCAAACAATCTTTGGAACACCGATTTTGGCGCTTGGCAGTTTTCTTCCCAAGCGCGGATTGCTGGGTATAATGGTAATCTTGATGCTTCCATCGATTATAAGAATCTGTTCACCCAGACCACCAGTCCTTCACCCAAGCCCTCGACCAATCACAACTCGCCAGAGAGTAACACGAGCCATTCGTTTGATAAAGTCACAGGAACATCATCACTTAACCAAGTAGGCCGCATCTATCAGGCTGGCCGCGCAGACGGACTGTACTCCGCCCCATACAATACGAATAGCGACACCCAATCCGCGAACAGTAACGCCAGATACTTCAACGGCCAGGCAGTCGCAATTTTGGCAAGATCTACAACCACCCGAGCAGCTAGTTTGGGTAACACCTTCTATAAAATTCGCTTAACGAACGGCGATATTCACTGGATTGATGCACGCGGCATAAGATTAGTGACCCTCAATCGCGTCACTAGCAGAAGCACTCTCAGCGGTACTGCACGCATCAATCAGTCTGGTCGCCGTGATGGTCTCTACACTGCCCCTTGGAACACAGACTATCTTTCCATTACTGAGAACCATAATGCGGCTATTTTCAATGGCCAAAGCGTCCAACTCGTCGCGGAGGCAACCACCAGTCGCAGTTCAGCCGCTGGCAACCGTTTCTACCAGATCAAGCTGCGCGACGGTCGGCGGTACTGGATAGACGCCCGCGGTATTCAGCGAAATACCTTACCGGCCCCGACGAACCAGAAAGCTGTACACTACACCGCAGTCATCTGGCAAAGTGGTCGTGCGGACGGGCTATACTCGCACCCCTTTGGCAGTAATGCGGACAGCATGACGCCTAATACTGATGCCAAAAAATACACTGGCCGCGGCGTTATTGCAACTGCAGAAGCGACAACCAGGCAGGGAACATATGTGAACGTTACCCTGCCTAACGGAAGTAAGCGCTGGGTTGATAAGCGTGCCCTCATGCCCATCACTTATGACAAGATTGCCTCAACTTCTTCAGTTAATAAGTCAGGAAGAATCCTTCAGGCAGGGCGAGCGGATGGCCTCTACTCAGCACCATACTATACCGATGCAATGTCCGTTTTGGAAAATCACAACGCAATTGCTTTTAACAATCAGAAGGTAACGGTTCTAAAAAAGGCCATCACGACGCGTAATCCCAAAGCTGGCAACCAGTTCTATCAGATTCGACTCAGCAACGGGCGTGTGCTTTGGATCGACAGCCGCGGCGTGAAACTGGGCTAATTTGTGCAAAGTCTTCAGTCCCATTAATCAAAGAGACGGTATGAACATGAAGTGCAATAGAAAAGTTAGACGAATTAGAATTTGAATTAAGCCACGATGACTTGTTCCCGATACTCAACCGGGG
>NZ_RHOJ01000044.1 GCF_003946485.1 Lacticaseibacillus jixianensis
CCCCGGTTGAGTATCGGGAACAAGTCATCGTGGCTTAATTCAAATTCTAATTCGTCTAACTTTTCTATTGCACTTCAGAGACAAGCCGTTACTTGCCCTGCTGAGTTGGTCCTTTTAATTGGGCGATGGTCCATGCCGAGCCGCTCAGAACTGCGCGTACAGGAAAATCGTATCGGTCGGCGGCGTTGTTTTAAGTGAATTAAGGATCTCGTTAAAGCGATTGGCCCACTCGGTGAGGCCAAGGTCCGAACACTGCTGGATGGCGTGCTCACACGTCGCAATGCCGGCGTCGCGCTTGCCGAGTTTGATCTGCAGCCAGCCGTTGAAGAACCCCGTGGCGATGACGCGGTTGGCGCTGCTTCGGTCCAGCCCATTCATCATCTTCATGACCTGAACGGCGGCGGTCATCTCATCACGGGCCATTAGGCTGGTCAAGGCGGCGACGGCCAACTGCAAGTCGATCTGCTCAAAACTTGGACTGTGCTTAAGAAAGCGGCTGCGCTTGAGGCCGATTCGTAACAGTTGGACCGTCATCACCGGCGCCAGCGCTGGGGTAAAAGCAATAAACAGGTAACACTCGTAGACGCCCCAATTATCGACCTGCTGGAGGTAATGCATGATTGGTGCCTGGATCCGCGCCAGGCTGGCGTTATCGATCGGCTTCTGCAGAATCGCGTTCATCGACTGGTAAAACAGCCAAATGAAGTGATTCTTGCGTGTCGGCTTGGCGCGGTACGCGGCCTCAGCAGCATCAATGTAGCTTTTGACCTGTGAGGCGTCCTTGACGACCTCACTAATGGCAAAATACGGTGCCATGGAGGGCATCATCTTGCGCACGCGAACCAGCGAATAGTCTTCCTCCTCTTCCGAATCCGTCGTTGAGTGACGCATCCCCAGCAGGAACTCTTCAATTGCCACGTTCAGCGCCTCAAGCAGCGCGGTGAACCGGCTGACGGTGATGTCGCTTTGCCCGCGCTCAAACCGCGAGATGAACCCTTCCGTCAACCCGGTATCCGCGGCCAGCTGAGCCAAAGTCACGTCCTTACTTTGCCGCAGCTCCCGAAAATACGGCCCGTATTTTTGCATGCGCTCAGCTCCTTTTGCATATATGCATATTCTGACCGGGACAACCTCTCCTGTCAACTATGCTTGGGCCATCAGAAAAGAGGTCATCATTATGAAAGAATATCTTGCTAATCACCAATTCCGCGCACTGGCTAATTCGGATTTTCTCAGCGCCATCGGGTCCGTCCTGTTTAACCTAGTCTTCCTGATTTACGCGCAGACGCTGCCGTTCAAAACGCTGGCCCTGTCGCTGGTGTCGATCATCAACCTGCTGCCGACGCTGTTCCTGATCCTAAACGGGTACTGGGCGGATCACACCGACCCGCGGCGCCGCTTCAAGCTGGTGGTCGGGCTGCGCGTCGTTCAAGGCCTGCTGTACGTGGGGCTGGCCTTCCTGATCCGCCAGCCCGGCACCCTGCTCACCTTCGGACTCCTGCTGGCCATCAACTTCAGCTCAGACTTGATTGCAAACTTCACCTCCGGTCTGCTGCTGCATTATGAAAAAACATTCATCAAGAAGGATGCGTACGCCAGCGCCATGGGCTTCAGCAGCGGTATTCGCAATGTGATTTCAATGGTCTTCCAAGCGTTCGGTGCAAGCCTGATTCTTATCTTGCACAACAACTTCGCCCTGTTCGGCTTGATCAACGCGGTCAGCTTCGTGCTTGCCGGCGTCGTGCTCTGGCATGACCGTCACGCCTTTACCCAGGCGGATTCAGACGAACACGCCAAAAAAGCGCAGGCCCCGGCCACGCCTGCCGAAAACGTCAAGACCGGGATTTTCCGCGCCTTCGCCTTGCTTTACGAAGAGAAACCAATCTTCGCCATGGTTTTCCTGGCCATGGGCGTGAACACGCTTGGCACCTCAATGGACGGCCTCACCTCAGTGCTCCTGGCGAATACCAAAGCGCTTTGGCTCGGCACGTTTGGGACGACCGTGGCTGCGGTCAACATCGTGGGGGCACTGTCGATTACTCTGGCGGCGCTGTTTATGCACGACGGCTTGCAACGCGTCCCGCTGGCCGCCCTGACCGGCATCACAATGGCTGCGCTGGTCGTGTTTGCCATCAACATGGTGTGGTGGCAGCAGCCGGCAATCATGCTGGCCAGCATGATCGTCGCAAGTTATCCCATCGGCAAGATTAATCCGCGCCTGCAGGGCATGATCATGGGTAAGATCGACGACCAGCACTTGGCCGCAACCTCGTCTGTGATCGACACGGCTTCTCTGGTCGGTGCACCGCTGGGGACCGTGATTTTCCTTGGCATCGCCAACCTCAGCTCACCACAGACGGCATGGATCATCTTTGGCGGCTGCGCAGCGCTCATGGTCATCGCCGCCGCAATGTGCGCCGTTAAGTGGCCGGATACTGCAGCCGCGGCTGCCTAATTCAGATGCTCTCTGTCTGGGCTTCGCCATTCCTCGGGGCAACCTTAACTGGTTTGAACACGACTCCTTGGGCCTGCCGTTTATGAAAAAAGCTGCAGGCCTATATTTTATCGCCGGTCCAGCACCATCGCATTGCCGTATTGAGCGCCCACCGATTGGAACCCAAACTGCTGATAAAACGATTGCGCCTGCCTCGTTGGTTCGGCGATCAACACCACTTGGCCAACGCTGGGGAACCGACCCAGCATTTGCTTAACCAATGCAGTGCCGATGCCCTGATGCTGACGTGCTGGCAGCACCAACAGATCTTGGAGATACAGTATCGTCTCGCCATCTGAAACCCCACGCGCGAGCCCCACTGCTTGCTCCCCTTCGAGCGCAGCAAGGTAGGTCGCTTGCCGAATTGCGCGTTCTGTTTTCGCCCAATCATTGAGGTAGCGAGCCCAACCGTTTTGTTCGTACAACGGCTTGAAGTCGACTTTTACGGGTGAAACCTGCCAGTGATAAGTAATCATGATCATGCCTCCGTCTGCGGTGGTCGATTAACACCGCCACGCTTTTAAATCCAGTGTGCCTTACCGATTCCAAGCAATCAATGGCAAGTTAACTCTCCCTGCTACCCGCATTAATTAGACAAATAGGTCATGCTTCTCGGAACTTGATACCCAGTCCTCGGAAATTGGTCGTCGAGTGTCGCACTCGCTACTATAATTTCAGTTTTGCCCGTTAATGCACTTTTGGGAACAAAAATTGGCAGGCATTTCTTCGAAAACAGCAAAAACGCAAAAACGGAGCAGCTTTTCCAGATTCAAAATCACGAAAAAGGCGAAATCAGCAAATTGGTTCCGGACAATTCTAGAAACAAGCTACTGGCACGCTTCTTTTAGGTGTTCAAATTAGACAAACAAACCTTTCCTCGTTGACACCTACCACAGGGAGGAATATGCTTAGCCCATCAAAAATAAAATCTTCACAAGGAGGCAACCCATGATGAAAAACTTTAGGACGGTAACATCACAAAGTTTATTCGTGACGTGTCAGCTGACGCCAGGCCTCCTTGGAAACAAGCTCTAACTATTTGTTTCGTCTCTAAAGGACCTTGCAGCAAGCCGACTCGTGTTGGCTTGCTTTTTTGTGCCAAGATTCTTTGGAGGCTTTCTATTGTTAAACACTGATTCAACTGTTGTCCGTGGCCAGATTTCGTTTCAGGCCCAGGACCGTTTTGACTTACTGGCAGACGGTGAGGAGCTGCCTGCAACGCTCAGCGGCAACTTTCGCCGCACGCTTAAGCAACAACACACCCAGCTGCTGGTCGGCGACTGGGTGAACGGCACGCTGCAAGCCGGCAACGTGCGCATCACGGCGATGCAGCCGCGTACCAGCCTGCTGGAACGCAGCACCTCCAGCCGCTTTCGGCAGTCTGGCAACCAGGCCATCGCCGCGAATTTAACCACGGTGGTGATCGTCACCAGTGCTAACCACGACTTCAACCTTGAACGCTTGCGCCGCTACCACGCGATTGCCACAGTCAGCCGCGCCAAGCCAGCATTCTTGATCACGAAAACGGACCTGATTACTGCCACTGACCTGGCCAAGCTGGTCGGTCAACTCACCGCGACCTTCCCTGGCACGCCGGTGTTCACGCTCGGCGCTGATCAGGAACCGGCCGCACAGCTGGCAGCGCTGCTTCGACCCGACGCGTGCCTCGCGCTCATCGGCTCCTCAGGCGTGGGCAAGTCCACCCTGGTCGGCAAGCTGACCGGTGAAGATTTGTACACCAAAACTATTCGGCAAGATGACGCGCACGGCCGCCATGCGACCACGAACCGCCGCCTGTTCGTCCTGCCCAGTGGCACCCGGCTCATCGATACCCCAGGGATGCGGGCGGTGGGCGTGGCCGAGGCCAGTGCCGGGTTTGCTGCGCAGTTTTCGCCGATCGAGGAATTGGCAGCCAGCTGCCAGTTCCGCAACTGCCGCCACGTCAGCGAACCCGGCTGCGCGGTCAAGGCCGCGGTGCAGGCCGGTACGCTGCCTGAGGCCACTTACCAGGCCTACCTGAAGTACCAGGCGAAGGAGGCGCGTTAACATGCGGCTCAATCAATATTTTCTTCGCCACTGGCGCATGGGGCTGCTGGTCGCTTTCCTCTTGATCGCCGGTACCGTCCTCAACACGGCCTACACCATCACACTGGGCAACATTCTTACGGCACTCGGCCACCGTTCCGCATCGGGCACCCTAATGTGGCTAGTGGCGACCGCCATCGTCCTGACCCTTTTTTCGCTGCAGCATTACCTTGAGCCCGTAGCCGAAACGGCAGTCAACGAAGCGATGGGGCTGAGCGTGCGCCGCGACATCACCGCGCGGCTGGCGCGCACCAGCGCTGAGCAGTTTCACCAACAGCCCGTTCCGGAATACGTGTCGTGGCTGACTAACGACCTGTCGACCATTAACGATTACGGATTCGAGAACACCTGGATGGCGGCGGGCCAGGCGCTGCAGGTCGTCATCGGCGGCGCGGCGCTGCTGCACTACAACTGGTCGCTCACGGTTCTAGTGCTCGCGTTAAGTCTGCTGATGCTGCTGGTTCCCCACTTTTTCACGACGAATTGTCAAATCAAGTGCAACTTTTTACCTAGGTAGACTTCAGCTGGTGTCTTCCAGCCCAAGACCTTGCGTG
>NZ_RHOJ01000045.1 GCF_003946485.1 Lacticaseibacillus jixianensis
TTGGTTAAGTCCTCGACCGATTAGTACTGGTCCGCTCCATGCATCGCTGCACTTCCACTTCCAGCCTATCTACCTGATCATCTCTCAGGGGTCTTACTTCCATATAGGAATGGGAAATCTCATCTCGAGGGGGGCTTCACACTTAGATGCTTTCAGCGTTTATCCCGTCCGTTCATAGCTACCCAGCGATGCGCCTGGCGGCACAACTGGTACACCAGCGGAACGTCCATCCCGGTCCTCTCGTACTAAGGACAGCTCCTCTCAAATTTCCTGCGCCCGCGACGGATAGGGACCGAACTGTCTCACGACGTTCTGAACCCAGCTCGCGTACCGCTTTAATGGGCGAACAGCCCAACCCTTGGGACCGACTACAGCCCCAGGATGCGATGAGCCGACATCGAGGTGCCAAACCTTCCCGTCGATGTGGACTCTTGGGGAAGATAAGCCTGTTATCCCCAGGGTAGCTTTTATCCGTTGAGCGATGGCCCTTCCATACGGAACCACCGGATCACTAAGCCCGACTTTCGTCCCTGCTCGACTTGTCAGTCTCGCAGTCAAGCTCCCTTATACCTTTACACTCTGCGAATGATTTCCAACCATTCTGAGGGAACCTTTGGGCGCCTCCGTTACATTTTAGGAGGCGACCGCCCCAGTCAAACTGCCCACCTGACACTGTCTCCCGCCACGCTGAGTGGCGCGGGTTAGAGTGTTCATACAGCAAGGGTAGTATCCCACCAACGCCTCTGCCGAAACTAGCGTTCCGGCCTCTACGGCTCCTACCTATCCTGTACAAGCGGTACAAACACTCAATATCAAGCTACAGTAAAGCTCCATGGGGTCTTTCCGTCCTGTCGCGGGTAACCCGCATCTTCACGGGTACTATAATTTCACCGAGTCTCTCGTTGAGACAGTGCCCAAATCATTACACCTTTCGTGCGGGTCGGAACTTACCCGACAAGGAATTTCGCTACCTTAGGACCGTTATAGTTACGGCCGCCGTTTACTGGGGCTTCAATTCTGGGCTTCGCTTACGCTAACTCATCCTCTTAACCTTCCAGCACCGGGCAGGTGTCAGCCCCTATACGTCATCTTACGATTTAGCAGAGACCTGTGTTTTTGATAAACAGTTGTTTGGGCCTATTCACTGCGGCTGCACTTGCGTGCAGCACCCCTTCTTCCGAAGTTACGGGGTCATTTTGCCGAGTTCCTTAACGAGAGTTCGCTCGCTCACCTGAGGCTACTCGCCTCGACTACCTGTGTCGGTTTGCGGTACGGGTGATCTATTTCTCCCTAGACGCTTTTCTCGGCAGTGTGATATCAGTCACTTCGCTACTTAAATTTCGCTCCCCATCACACCTTGTCCTTAAAGAAGCAAGCATTTCACTCACCTCAAGACTCAGTGCTTGGACACACATTTCCAGCCGTGTGCTTGACTTAACCTCCTGCGTCCCGCCATCGGTCAAACAAAATAGATCAGTACAGGAATCTCAACCTGTTTGCCATCGACTACGCCTCTCGGCCTCGCCTTAGGTCCCGACTAACTCTGGGAGGACGAGCCTTCCCCAGAAAACCTTAGTCATACGGTGGATCGGATTCTCACCGATCTTTCGCTACTCATGCCGGCATTCTCACTTCCAAGCGCTCCAGCCGTCCTCACGGTCGACCTTCAACGCCCTTGGAACGCTCTCCTACCACGCATCCTTACGGATGCATCCACAGTTTCGGTATTATGCTTAGCCCCGGTATATTTTCGGCGCAGGGTCACTCGACTAGTGAGCTATTACGCACTCTTTAAATGATGGCTGCTTCTGAGCCAACATCCTAGTTGTCTGTGCAACGCCACATCCTTTTCCACTTAGCATAAATTTAGGGACCTTAACTGGTGATCTGGGCTGTTCCCCTTTCGACGATGGACCTTATCGCTCACCGTCTGACTCCCGGAGTAAGATATTTGGTATTCGGAGTTTATCTGAATTCAGTAACCCATGACGGGCCCCTAGTCCAAACAGTGCTCTACCTCCAATATCCATCCTCCGAGGCTAGCCCTAAAGCTATTTCGGAGAGAACCAGCTATCTCCAAGTTCGTTTGGAATTTCACCGCTACCCACAACTCATCCCAGCATTTTTCAACATACACGGGTTCGGTCCTCCAGTGCGTTTTACCACACCTTCAACCTGGTCATGGGTAGGTCACTTGGTTTCGGGTCTACACCAACATACTTAGTCGCCCTATTCAGACTCGCTTTCGCTGCGGCTCCGGCTTTTCACCTTAACCTCGCATGCTAGCGTAACTCGCCGGTTCATTCTACAAAAGGCACGCTGTCACCCATTAACGGGCTCCAACTAATTGTAGGCACACGGTTTCAGGAACTATTTCACTCCCCTTCCGGGGTGCTTTTCACCTTTCCCTCACGGTACTGGTTCACTATCGGTCACTAGGGAGTATTTAGCCTTGGGTGATGGTCCACCCGGATTCCGACGGAATTTCACGTGTTCCGCCGTACTCAGGATCCCAAACGGAGGGTGATCGATTTCGACTACAGGGCTTTCACCTTGTCTCGCGCAGCTTTCCAGCTGACTTCGTCTACCAATCACTTTGGTAACTCCAATGTTTGGTCCTACAACCCCAAAGTGCAAGCACTTTGGTTTGGGCTGTTCCCACTTCGCTCGCCGCTACTATGGGAATCGCAATTGCTTTCTCTTCCTGCAGGTACTTAGATGTTTCAGTTCCCTGCGTCTGCCTTCATTAAGCTATGTATTCACTCAATGATAACCACCAAAGGTGGCTGGGTTCCCCCATTCGGAAATCTCCGGATCAAAGCTTACGTACAGCTCCCCGAAGCATATCGTCGTTAGTCACGTCCTTCATCGGCTCCTAGTGCCAAGGCATCCACCGTGCGCCCTTTGTAACTTAACCTTGATCGATAAATCGATCGGTTAGCGATTCGAATTTCTTTTAGAAACTCATACAAATACGCTGTGTTCTCGGCATTTCTATAAAACAATGATATCCAGTTTTCAAAGAACAAAACTTC
>NZ_RHOJ01000046.1 GCF_003946485.1 Lacticaseibacillus jixianensis
GTTGAAAAGAATTAAGTACATGAGCGAAGTCAATTCGCAAACAACAAATCGAGCTATTCAAATAACTCATTATATGAGAGTTTGATCCTGGCTCAGGATGAACGCTGGCGGCGTGCCTAATACATGCAAGTCGAACGAGGTTTTGACAATTGATCAAGGTGCTTGCACCGAGAGATTTTGTTAACACCGAGTGGCGGACGGGTGAGTAACACGTGGGTAACCTGCCCTTAAGCGGGGGATAACATTTGGAAACAGATGCTAATACCGCATAAACCCAAGAACCACATGGTTCTTGGTTGAAAGGCGGCTTTCGAGCTGTCACTTAAGGATGGACCCGCGGCGTATTAGCTAGTTGGTAAGGTAACGGCTTACCAAGGCGATGATACGTAGCCGAACTGAGAGGTTGATCGGCCACAATGGGACTGAGACACGGCCCATACTCCTACGGGAGGCAGCAGTAGGGAATCTTCCACAATGGACGCAAGTCTGATGGAGCAACGCCGCGTGAGTGAAGAAGGCTTTCGGGTCGTAAAACTCTGTTGTTGGAGAAGAACACTAGTGAGAGTAACTGTTCATTAGTTGACGGTATCCAACCAGAAAGCCACGGCTAACTACGTGCCAGCAGCCGCGGTAATACGTAGGTGGCAAGCGTTATCCGGATTTATTGGGCGTAAAGCGAGCGCAGGCGGTTTCTTAAGTCTGATGTGAAAGCCTTCGGCTTAACCGAAGAAGTGCATCGGAAACTGGGGAACTTGAGTGCAGAAGAGGACAGTGGAACTCCATGTGTAGCGGTGAAATGCGTAGATATATGGAAGAACACCAGTGGCGAAGGCGGCTGTCTGGTCTGTAACTGACGCTGAGGCTCGAAAGCATGGGTAGCGAACAGGATTAGATACCCTGGTAGTCCATGCCGTAAACGATGAATGCTAGGTGTTGGAGGGTTTCCGCCCTTCAGTGCCGCAGCTAACGCATTAAGCATTCCGCCTGGGGAGTACGACCGCAAGGTTGAAACTCAAAGGAATTGACGGGGGCCCGCACAAGCGGTGGAGCATGTGGTTTAATTCGACGCAACGCGAAGAACCTTACCAGGTCTTGACATCCTATGCCAACCTGAGAGATCAGGCGTTCCCTTCGGGGACATAGTGACAGGTGGTGCATGGTTGTCGTCAGCTCGTGTCGTGAGATGTTGGGTTAAGTCCCGCAACGAGCGCAACCCTTATGACTAGTTGCCAGCATTCAGTTGGGCACTCTAGTAAGACTGCCGGTGACAAACCGGAGGAAGGTGGGGACGACGTCAAATCATCATGCCCCTTATGACCTGGGCTACACACGTGCTACAATGGCCGGTACAACGAGTTGCGAACCCGCGAGGGTAAGCTAATCTCTTAAAGCCGGTCTCAGTTCGGACTGCAGGCTGCAACTCGCCTGCACGAAGTCGGAATCGCTAGTAATCGCGGATCAGCATGCCGCGGTGAATACGTTCCCGGGCCTTGTACACACCGCCCGTCACACCATGAGAGTTTGTAACACCCGAAGCCGGTGGGGTAACCTCTATGAGGAGCTAGCCGTCTAAGGTGGGACAGATGATTAGGGTGAAGTCGTAACAAGGTAGCCGTAGGAGAACCTGCGGCTGGATCACCTCCTTTCTAAGGAAATGATGCGAAAGCATCAACGGAAACCTATCACATGAAACTTTGTTTAGTTTTGAGAGGA
>NZ_RHOJ01000047.1 GCF_003946485.1 Lacticaseibacillus jixianensis
GGTAGCCTGTTATGAAGTGACCCGTGTCAACTCCAACTTTCAATTTTCGATATCATCGCTGGCACCAACAAGCTTCAGAGGCTCGTTGTCTTTCGACATTTAACCACTCTGTTATACGAGGATTGGCTACCTCAGGTTAATGGTCCTGTCGAAGGTTTTGGAATCTAGCTGCGTGGATCACAGACCTGTATTCTCTGGGTATGGCCATACCTAGAGAAGAATCTGTGCCAGAATAGGCTACTCGCAAATAACCAGACCGTCAGCTTCTGGAGCTCGTTGCTGCCAACGATGATGTCGTGAATCAGTTTCCACTTACGACCGTTTCTTGTCGACGTACTTTGGTTCTTGAACTTTAACTCTAATAATTGATGTTTCCGGTCTCCATACCCCAAACATATCCTGCTAGTGCTCTTGCCACGGCAGTGATTGCGACGTTGTAGGCTTTGCCTTGTGCTAACAGACGCTCGAACTTACGAAGGAGATGTAGGCTGGCTTTATCGGCATAACTGATCACTACGGCATCCTGACCAGCTTGTCTGGCTCTTAGGGCTTTGGACTTGTAGCCTGCTCTTCCTTTTACGAGGGCCTGGGCCGCTTCAATGAGTGTCGTTCGAACCACTGAGTTGCCTTGTTTGGTGATGCCACCTTTGAAGCTGTGTTCGCCACTTGAGTGCTCCGAAGGATTCAGACCAGCGTAGGACATAAAGGCAGGGGCCGTCTTGAAGCGCTTGAAGTCAGAAATCTCGACATGAAGCGTCATCGCCGTTGTTAGCGCCACGCCCTTCATGCAGGTTAGGGCCTGGACAGGTTCTTCGTACCGCTCGTTGTGTGAAAATTGTTCGATGGTCTGGTCATAACGGGCAATCTTTTCCTCGAGTTCACTGATCTGAAGTAGTTCTTCATCGATTACATCACGCAACACATCAGACACTGGCAAGGTTCTCGCCCAAGTCATATACGCCTGAGTCCACTTATTGGCCGATGATTCACATTTGAGCCCGTGTCTCAAGAACAGCGCAGCGAGTTGTTGCTTGACCCGCGTGAGCTGCTTCTTGACGGCTTTGCGTAACCGTAAGTATTCTCTGACGTCTTCATCCTGTTCATCTGGAACGTAGACCGGATGATAAGTATTGGCGGCGAGATTTCTGGCAATCATTTTGGCATCCATGTGATCGTTCTTGACCATCTTGTTCTTTGAGGAACTGTACATGGTCGATGGGGCCATGATGACACAAGGAATACCAAGCGATTGTAAGGACTTGTATAACGAATAGCCCAAACACCCAGCTTCGTAACCGGTCAAGAACTCGGTGTCTGGTGCACATTCTTCGGTTAAGTGATCAATGAACTGCTTGACCAATCTTGGCTCTGAGGCGCATTGGGTCTCAGCTAATATCTCACCGGCTTCACCGCTTAATGCACAGAGACTGAAAGTGGCTTTATGGACATCCATTCCAACGTACACTATACTTTTCATGAGTGGCCTCCTATTGCCTTTAGGGTAAGGATTGATTTGTTTGTTTTAGCTAACAACATTATCAATCTAAATCCCCGTGTCGACAATCTAGGGGGTCACTTCATATTATCTAG
>NZ_RHOJ01000048.1 GCF_003946485.1 Lacticaseibacillus jixianensis
TGAAGTGCAATAGAAAAGTTAGACGAATTAGAATTTGAATTAAGCCACGATGACTTGTTCCCGATACTCAACCGGGGTCAAGCCATTTTTGTTTCTGGAGATTCTAGCGTTGTTAAACCAATCAACGTACCCGTTGACCAATTTTCGTAAACTAGTCAGATCATCAATTTGATAACGATTAAGACACTCGCGCTTCATCAGGTTGAAGAAACTTTCGATTGGCGCATTGTCGTGGCAGTTGCCTTTACGTGACATACTCTGAACGATGTTCAGATCCTTCAAACGTTGCTGATAATCAGGCATCTGATACTGCCATCCTTGATCTGAGTGAAGAACTGGTTTAAGGCCATCCTTGAGATGTTCCTGCAGCTCATCGAGAGTTGCCTGGATCAACGCTTTATTAGGTGATGCACTGACGATAGCGGCGAGAACCTCTCGACTAGCTTCGTCTGTAATTGCTGAGATATAGCCCCATTCGCCATTATAAAGGCGGACCTGAGTCACGTCAGTATGAAGCACGGTCAGAGGTTGTTTAGCATTGAACTTTTGCTTCAAGATGTTAGGCGCGATAGTGCCTACCTTGCCTTTGTACGAGTGATACTTAGAGGTGTGCTTGGAGTAGATTGTGACCTTTAAGCCCATATCACCCATGATGCGCCGGATGGTCTCCTCACCGTAGTTGAAACCATGCTTGGTTGCTTCATCATGGATGCGGCGATAACCGTACGTTTCCTTTGATTTGTAGTAGACCTGCTTGATGAACGCTTTTACCTTGGCGTACTTATCTGCCTTCTCATTGCGCTTAAGACGGTCATAGTAAGTTGCACGGGGCAGTTTAAGCAACCTAAGTAATTCTTTCAGATCATAGCGCGACCTTAACGAGGTAACTATACCCGCCTTCACTTTCGTGGAGAGTGCTTCGGTGAGTTCTTCGTCAGGGTCGCGAGTGCTTTTAAAATATCACGGTCCAGTTCAGCCTTATGCAGTTGACTCTTAAGCTCCAAAATCTCTTGCTGGTATTTTTCCTCTTGCGTTGGTTCGAGCCGCTTGATCGGCTTGATCTTCTTATGCTTACTCATCGCTGGCTGCCTTCCTCTAAGCTTCGGACGCAGACCCGCAACCCCTTGGTCTCTAACGATGCGATCCCAGGCATTCACCTGGCTGGTAGAGATGTCAAAGTGTGCTGCGGCCAACGCTCGGCTTATTTGGTGTGTATGCACATACTCTACCACTGAGATTTTGAAAGTTTGAGAATACTCCATCCGAGTGTGTTTGACTTTCAGAGACGCTAACCCATGAGCACGTGCCTGCTGGACCCAGCGGCGTACCGGTCCAGAAGAAGGTATATTAAATTCTGCACATAAGTCTTGAAAACTTGTACCACCTCTCAAGTATTTTGAGACTACCTTTGCCTTGAATTCGCTGCTGTACTTAGTCATAAGAAAAGCCCCACAATCATCAGACTTATCGTCTAACAATTGTAGGGCACTTCA
>NZ_RHOJ01000049.1 GCF_003946485.1 Lacticaseibacillus jixianensis
CCCGCGTTTTAGAATCAAGTTAGCCACTATCGTCGCCGAGCGGAAAAAATAAAAACACCAAGTCGATACGACCTGTTATCATTGAAGTTCCTACACAAACAATGAAAGAGGTATCGTCTTGATGCAAGAACAGCTTACCATGTCTCGCCCAAAGGGTCACCATCTTACTGCCGTGGAACGTGGTCAGATTGCCGCTTTACATGCTGAGAAGAAGTCTAATCGTGCAATCGCAAAGGTAATCGGCGTTTGTCGTCAAACGGTGGCTAATGAGCTTGCTCGTGGTGAGATCGATCAGGTCAAAAAGGTTAATGGTCAACGCCAGTATTCACGTATATACAGCCCTGAGGCCGCACAGGCGCGATACGTTGAGAACCGGCGCCGCTGCCACCGCCCGCTCAAGTTTACGCAGGCGGCTGACTTCATTGCTTACTTCACAGCACGCTTCAAGCAGGACGGGTGGTCTCCCGATGCGGTGGTTGGTCGAGCGAAGCACGACAAGCTCTACCAACCAGCCGAAATGGTCTGTACGGCTACGCTCTACAGCTATATCGAGGCGCAACTACTGGAGATCAAGAACATTGATCTGCTCGAGCAAACCAGCCGGCGTACGAAACGAAATGCCAATACGACCCACAAGCGCGTGCTTCAAGGCAGAAGTATTGATGAGCGGCCTAAGCGAGTTGAGAGCCGACGTGAGTTTGGTCACTTTGAACTCGACACGATCGTAGGCAAGCGCAACGGCCAAGAGAGTGTCATCTTGACCTTGATTGAGCGTAAGTCACGCTTCCAGTTTATGCGCTTTATCGACGGGCGTGATGCTGATTCAGTCAACTACGCAATGCGCGGTATCATCGGTGAATATGGGGACATCATCAAGACCATCACGGCAGACAACGGCTCCGAGTTTGCCGAGCTTGAATCGATGCTGAACGGCGTGGCAACGGTCTACTATGCGCATCCATACCGGTCCAGCGAACGGGGCACCAATGAGGTTCACAACAAGATGGTACGCAGAGACTTTCCTAAGGGTCAGTCACTAGATGCTGTGAGTCCCGCCGCTGTGGCCAAAGTCGAAGCTAAGATCAACCAACTGCCACGACGCAACCAAGACTATCGGACCACCAAAGAAGTATTCAATGCTGAATGCAAGCGCGTCCGGCGAAGCAGAGCCAAGGCGGCAGCGGCTAGCTAACCAATACTATAAGATAACAGGTCATCTCGACCCGGCCCGATCTGGGTGGCTAACTTGTTCTTGCAATTTACG
>NZ_RHOJ01000005.1 GCF_003946485.1 Lacticaseibacillus jixianensis
ATTATATCGGCGATGGCGGCTGTTTCATATCATGATTACGAGGGCAAAGCAGAGCGGCGCCCTCAGATAGTTTTTTGTGCGCCAATGAGTCTGTGGTCTATTTTGGCCCGGCGAACAATCAGGGCTCTGTTTCCTAGGTCAAAGAATTCTGTTTGTTCCTTCACAAAGGTTATGTTAAACTGACCTTGTGAACGCTTACACAGAATTCAGGGCGGAGGCAACACCATGCAGAACACGAAACCACGCGTCTCTAAAGCAACCATTAGCCGCATTCCCCTATACTACCGGGCCGTCGTTCAGCTTCAGCAGGAGGGCGTCGCGCGCATCCGTTCGGAGCGACTAAGTGAAATCATTCACATACCTTCTGCAACCATTCGCCGCGATTTTTCTAGCTTCGGTGAGCTGGGCAAAAGCGGCTACGGCTACAGTATCGCCACGCTAGTCGAGGAGTTCGGCCAGCTGTTAGACGTCGATTCGTCTGAGGCCATCATTCTGGTTGGCGTCGGTGGGCTTGGCCGGGCGCTGCTCATGAACAATTTTCGCCGCAATCCTGACCTTAATATCGTCATGGCCTTCGACGCGGATCCGGACAAGGTGAACACGCGCATCGGCGGGATCCCGGTCTACCCGTTTGCGACCCTGGCCGCGCACATGAATCCCAATATTCATACCGCAATCCTGGCGGTGCCCAGCAGCGCCCAGACGGGGGTGATCGGCACGCTGGAGGCATTCGGCATCAATGCCATCATGACGTTTGCGCCGCAGCCGGTCGCGTGCGCCCCGCAGACCACGATCCGCTACATTGATCTCACGTCGGAGTTGCAGACGCTGCTGTACACGGCGCACCAAAAGATGAAAGTGCGTTGACGCTGCCGCGCTGCTCGGCTTATAATAGCGTCAACGCGATGACCAAGAGGGTCGGCGGTCTCCTTTTCAGCGACAAGGCGGTGGGTGTGAGCCTTGAAGGAACAGTCGATTAGTAGCTTGCGAGCGGCCAGCCTGAATTGCAGTAGGGCCGGCCGGGACCACCCGTTACCAGGTTTAAGTGAAGGTCTTCGGGCCTTAATTTAGGTGGTACCGCGAGCCAACTCGTCCTAATTGTTAGGGCGAGTTTTTTTGTTCCCGCCTTGGATCGCAAAACCAACAGGAGGATCCTTATGACTGAAGAATTAGCACCAAAATTCGACCCCAAAGAGGTTGAAGAAGGCCGCTACCAGAAGTGGTTGGACCAAGGCGTGTTCAAGCCAAGCGGCGACCAGAAGGCCAAGCCTTACACGATCGTGATCCCGCCGCCAAACGTCACCGGCAAGCTGCACATGGGCCACGCCTGGGATACGACGCTGCAGGACATGATCATTCGGCAAAAGCGGATGCAGGGGTATGACACCCTGTATCTGCCAGGGATGGACCACGCCGGTATTGCGACACAGGCGAAGGTCGAGGCCAAGCTCCGCGAGCAGGGCATTTCTCGCTACGATTTGGGCCGCGACAAGTTCATCCAGCAGGTGTGGGACTGGAAGGACGAGTATGCCGCCATCATCAAGCAGCAGTGGGCCAAAATGGGCCTGTCGCTGGATTACTCCCGTGAGCGCTTCACGCTTGACGACGGCCTGTCCAAGGCCGTGCGCAAGGTTTTTGTCGACCTGTACAACAAGGGCCTGATTTACCGCGGCGAGTACATCGTGAACTGGGATCCGCAGGCGCGCACGGCGTTGTCTGACATCGAAGTCATCCACGAAGATGATCAGGGCGCGTTCTACCACCTGATCTATCCGTTCGCCGATGGCACCAAGGGCGGGATCGAGATCGCGACCACCCGGCCGGAGACCATGTTCGGCGATACCGCGGTCGCGGTCAACAGCAAGGATCCACGCTACAAGGACATGATCGGCAAGGACGTCATCGTGCCAGGTGTTGGCCGCAAGATCCCGATCATTGCCGACGAGCACGCGGACATGGACTTTGGGACCGGGGCCGTTAAGATCACGCCTGCGCACGACCCGAACGACTTCCAGGTTGGCCTGCGCCACGACCTGCCGCGCATCAACTGCATGAACGACGATGGCACCATGAACGAGAATGCTGGTAAGTACCAGGGGATGGACCGGTTCGAGTGCCGCAAAGCCCTCGTCAAGGACCTGCAAGACGCCGGCGACCTCATCAAGATCGTGCCGATCGTCCACAGTGTTGGCCACTCCGAACGCACGGGCGTCCAGGTGGAGGCGCGCCTGTCGACCCAGTGGTTCGTCAAGATGAAGCCACTGGCCGAGGCCGCGATCAAGAACCAACAAGGCGATGGCAAGATCGACTTTGTGCCGGATCGCTTTGAGCACACCTTCCTGAACTGGATGGAAAACATCCACGACTGGGTCATCTCCCGCCAGCTCTGGTGGGGCCACCGGATCCCGGCGTGGTACAACAAGCAAACCGGTGAGACCTACGTGGGCGAAGAAGACCCGCAGGACCCGGAAAACTGGGAGCAGGACCCGGACGTTCTGGACACCTGGTTCTCTAGTGCCCTGTGGCCGTTCTCGACACTGGGGTGGCCGGACGCAAATGCCGCTGACTACAAGCGCTACTACCCGACCAAC
Organism: Lacticaseibacillus jixianensis; assembly: GCF_003946485.1. Classification (GTDB taxonomy): domain Bacteria; phylum Bacillota; class Bacilli; order Lactobacillales; family Lactobacillaceae; genus Lacticaseibacillus; species Lacticaseibacillus jixianensis. The sequence continues at coordinate 2,592 of NZ_RHOJ01000005.1, forward strand.
ACGCTGGTCACCGGCTACGACATCATTCCGTTCTGGGTTGCCCGCATGATTTTCCAAGGCCTGGAATTCACCGGTCAGCGGCCGTTTGAGCACACCCTGATCCACGGCCTGATGCGCGATGAGCAGGGCCGCAAGATGAGCAAGTCGCTGGGCAACGGGATCGACCCGATGGACGTCATCAAGAAGTACGGGGCCGATGCCCTCCGGTGGTTCCTGACGCAGGGCAACAAGCCCGGCCAGGACGCCCGGTTCTCCTACACCCAGATGGATGCGGCGTGGAACTTCATCAACAAGATCTGGAACATGAGCCGGTTCGTCCTGATGAACCTGGGCGACACCAAGGCCGACCAGCAGCCGGATCCCAGCACCTTTGACTTGTCGGACAAGTGGCTGTTCGCCCGCCTGAACGACACCGTCGCTCAGGTCACGACGCTGTTTGATAAGTTCGAGTTCGGGGAAGCGGACCGCGCGCTTTATAACTTCATCTGGAACGAGCTGGCCGACTGGTACATTGAAATGGCCAAGGAAGTGCTGTACGGCGACGACGAAACCGTCAAGGCCGCCAAGCGGGTCAACCTGCGCTACGTCTTGGATCAGACCCTGCGGCTGCTGCAGCCGATCATGCCGTTTGTCACGGAGAAAATCTGGCTGACGATGCCGCACGACGGGGAGTCCTTGGTCACCGCGGCCTACCCGACGACCCATCAGGAGTTCGTTAACCCTGCGGCCGTAGATCAAATGCAGGCCATCATTGAGCTGATCCGCGGCGTCCGCAACATTCGCGCCGAGGTCAACGCGCCGCTTTCCAGCCCGATCGACTTGATCGTGCGGCTCCAGGATCCGCGCCTGGAGGCGGTGTTCACCGCCAACCGCGACTTCATTGATCGCTTCGTGCACCTGAAGGACCTGACCGTCGGCGAAAATATCGAAGCCCCAGCGCTGGCCGCCAGTGCGGTCACCACGGGTGCGACGATTTACGTGCCGCTCAAAGAGCTGATCGATTTGGACGAGGAGATCGCCAAGCTGCAGAAGGACGCAAAGAAGCTTGAGCAAGAAATCACCCGGGCCGACAAGAAGCTGAGCAATCAGGGCTTCTTAGCGAAGGCCCCGGCGGCGGTCGTTGCTGAGCAGAAGAGCAAGCTGGCCGATTTTCAAACCAAGCTGACTGCGACCAACGCCCGCATCAAGGAGTTGGCAGACGCTAAGTAATTTTATTCAGAAGGAAGCCTTGGTGAAGGCTTCTTTTTTTGTATTAACCAATAAATTTAATGGAAAATTTAGCGGTTGGGCGCTACGCCGCTGATGGCAGCGCTTGCCCCAGGCCGCGCCGGTTGTCACTGCTTTTTTGCGCTGTATAATTGGGGTGACGCATCAATGGGCTAACTATTAGTTAGTGTGTTATAATATTAGCGCCAATCAGACGAGGTTTGTTAAGGAGCTCTTATGAAGAAAAGAAATTGGGTGATCGCGGGCGCAGTGGTCGTGCTCGCCGCGCTTGGGATCGGGTACGGGATCCGCAGCTCACATTACCAGGACCGGTTCTTGCCGAAAACGGAAGTCCTCGGCGTGAACGTTGCTGGCAAAACCGTGAAGCAGGCGGATCAGAAGTTGAAGGCCACCTTGGCCGACGTCGACTACCAGCTGAAGGATGGCGGCCAAACAGTGGCGACTGTTTCTGGTAAGACGCTGGGGCTGAAGCGCGACTACCAGGCGCTGCTCGGCAAGCTGTTAGCCAAGCAGAACCCGTGGGGCTTTTCTGCGGTCGTCTTGGCCAACAGCGACAAAAGCGCGCTGGCGTCCAGCGCCGACAGCAAGGAAATCACGACCTACGCGACCAGCGAAGCGGCGAGCCTGAACAAGACGCGCACCGCGCCGGTCGACGCGAAAGTCGTCCTCAAGGGTGACAGCTACAAGGTCGAAAAAGAGCAGGCCGGCAATCAGGTCGACCCCCACAAGCTTGCGGAGGCGCTGGCCAAGGCCATTCAAGACAACAAACACAGTGTTGCCCTGAAGCAGACCTTCTACCAGCCGAAAGCAAAGGCCACGGACAAGGCGCTGATCAACGCCGCGACCAAGCTGGAGAAAATCGGCCGCGTCAAGGCAGTCATCACGATCACCAACCACAAGGAGCAGATCCCGGCCAGCCGGTTGAAGTCGTGGCTCAGCTACAGCAACGGTGCGGTGCAGGTGGATGAAAAAGGCGTCGCGAAGTTCGTGACGGAGCTGGCGAACAAGTACAACACGTACGACAAGGCGCGTCAGTTCAAGTCCACTAAGCGCGGCACCGTGACGGTCCCGGCTGGCATCTACGGGTGGAGCATCATGCAGGATAAGGAAACGGCCGCCTTGATCGACTTGATCAAGAAGGGGCAGGACTTTGACCAGCAGGTCCTGCACCGCGGCACGGGCTACCACGCGGACGGCGCTGACATCGGCTCGACTTACCTTGAGATCGATAAGCAGAATCAGCACGAATGGCTTTACCAGAACGGCAAAGTGGTGCTTGATTCACCAGTGGTCACCGGTAAGCCGGCGACTCCGACCCCAAGTGGCGTCTTTGCGGTGTGGTCCAAGCAGCGCAACGCTACGCTGGTTGGCGAGGATTACCGCACGCCAGTCAGCTACTGGATGCCGATCGACAACACCGGGGTCGGGCTGCACGATGCCTCGTGGCAGCCGACGTTTGGCGGCACCTGGTACCAGAAGCACGGCTCGCACGGCTGCATCAATCAGCCGCCGTCATTCATTCCGAAGCTTTGGGCGGCCATGTCTGTTGGCACGCCGGTCATTGTTTTCTAAATTGCTTTAAACGCGTCCAATCCACCTCGTGGCTTGGGCGCGTTTTGCGGTAGAATGAAAGTCATTATTGGGGGCGGTTAACTTGAAGACATATGATGAAACGGTGGCGGCGATTCACGCGCTGCCCCGGCTGGCCAAAACTGGCGGGCACGAGCGGATCTTGGCGCTGCTGCACGCGCTGGGCGACCCGCAGCATGATCGCTACGTGCACGTCACCGGCACCAACGGAAAGGGCTCCACTGCCTCGGGCATCGCGCACATCCTGGTGGCCAGCGGGCTGAAGGTGGGGCTGTACACCTCGCCGTTTATCATGCGCTTTAATGAGCGCATCATGATCGACCACCAGCCGCTTCCCGATGCCGATCTGGTGGCGGCCAGTGCGGCGGCCGATGCGGCGCTGGCGCGGCTGCGGGCCACGAACCCAGATTTTGCCGTCACCGAATTCGAGTACGTGACGGCACTGGCGCTGTGGTACTTTCACCGCCAGCAGGTCGACATCGCGGTGATCGAAGTCGGGATCGGCGGCGACACGGATTCGACCAACGTGATCACGCCGCTGGTGTCCGTGATCACAAGCGTGGGGCTGGACCACGCCAAGCTGCTCGGCAATACGATCGCCAGCGTCGCCCGGCACAAGGCGGGTATTATTAAGCCTGGCCGGCCGGTGGTGACGGCGGCGCTCCCGCATGATGCGATGGTCGCGGTTCAGCGGCGCGTTGCGGCCACGAAGAGCCAGTGGCTGGTCCTCGGACAGGATTTTGGCACCGCACATGCGACACTTGACGGCTGGGGCCAGCGCTTTGACTATCAAGGCGCTGACGGGGCGCTGACGGGCGTGAGGATCCCGCTGGTCGGCCCGTACCAGGTCGCCAATGCGGCCTTGGCCATTACTGCCAGCCGCATTGCGGCGCAAGCGATGAACTGGCCCCTGCAGCCCAAGGAGATCCGCCAGGGCATGCTGGCCAATACCTGGCCCGCGCGCATGGAAAAGCTGAGCGACGACCCGCTGATCGTGATCGATGGCGCGCACAATCCGCAGGGCATTGCGGCGATGCTGAGCGCCGTGCAGCAGGCCCTGCCGCAGCAGCGGGTGACCCTGATCGTCGGGGTGCTGGGGGATAAGGACATCAAGGCCATGATCGCCGAGCTGGAGCAAAGCGGCGTGCGTCTGTGGCTGGTGCCAGTTCCTGACAACCCGCGGGCCGAAAAGCTGGCCGATTACCCGGACGCAGACCGGCTGCGCACCTTTGCCAGCTGGCAGGAAGCCCTGGCCGCCCACCTGGATGAGTACCCGGACGAGCCGGTGGTGCTGACGGGCTCGTTGTACTTGGCCAGTGCGGTGCGCCAGACGCTGCTCGCCGGCGCATAATGCCGCAAGCGCGTAATCTTTTCTTGCCAAGGAAGGAGGCGCGCGATGCGACCACGGGAGTTGATCCAAGCGCACGGCGCAGGGGCGCTGTCGGATAAGGAACTGCTGGAGGCGGTGATCGGCAGTGGCGGTGGCCACTGGCCGGTCGCGGCGGTGGCCGAACAGGTGCTGCAGGCGTACCCCACGCTTAGCGGGCTCAACATGGCGTCGGCCGGGGAGCTGACGGCGGTGCCAGGGCTGGGACCGAGCAAGGCGGCGCGGCTGGTGGCTAGCTTGGAGTTGGCCCGGCGCGTGCAGCAGCGCCAGACCCTGCGCTTCGGTGAGGTGCTGGATGCCCAGCAGATCGGTGAGGCCATGGTGCAACGGCTTGCGGGGGCGCCAGAAGAGCACCTGCTGGCGTTGATGCTCGACGTGCGCAACGCCATTATCCGGGAGGTCGAGCTGGCCCACGGCGGCGTCGATAAATCGATCGCCGATCCGCGCGTGGTGTTTCGCCTCGCCTTGAGTTTGAACGCGTCGCGCCTGATTTTAGTGCACAATCACCCCAGCGGCGATCACCTGCCGTCTGAAATGGATAGCGAGTTGACCGCGCGGCTGAGCGCGGCCGGCAACCTGATCGGCGTCTTAGTGATCGACCACATCATTGTCGGCGGCGGGCAGTTTTACTCCTTCAGGCAAGCCGGTCACCTCTAAGATTTATTAAATTATCACTCAGCGGCCGGTTTATTAGGCGGGCCCGAGGCGAGAGTCAGCCCGTTTATGCTATAATGCGAGGGACTAGAAAATCGGACTTGTAAGGAGAGAACGTCTTGCTTGGATTAGGCTCAAAAAACATCGGAATCGACCTTGGCACTGCAAACACCCTGGTGTACGTGGATGGTAAGGGGATCGTTACCAACGAACCATCAGTCGTTGCCAAGAACACTCAAAGCGGCGACATCATTGCGGTCGGCGAGGAAGCGCGCGCGATGATCGGCCGCACCCCGGCTGACATCAATGCCATTCGGCCCATGAAGGACGGTGTGATCGCGGATTACGACACCACCGCGGCCATGCTGAAGTATTTCATGAACAAGGCGCTGGGCGGCAAGAGTAACCATCCTGAAGTCATGATCTGTGTGCCAAGCGGCGTGACGGAAGTCGAAAAGCGCGCCGTCATCGACGCGGCGAAGGTCGCCGGCGCCAAAGAGGCGTTTGTGATCGAAGAGCCGTACGCCGCTGCGATCGGGGCCGGCCTGCCAGTCATGGATCCCACCGGCTCGATGGTCGTCGACATCGGCGGGGGGACCACTGACGTGGCCACCATTTCACTCGGCGGGATCGTCTCTAGCCGGTCGATCCGGATGGCCGGCGATAAGATCGATGAGGCCATCGTCACGTACATCCGCCAGAACTTCAACCTCCTGATCGGGGAGCGCACGGCCGAAGACATTAAGATCCAGCTCGGCTGCGCGTCGCTTGAAGACGCCAAGAGCTTAGACGGCATGACCATTCGCGGCCGTGATCTGTTGACCGGGCTGCCGAAGACTCAGGAGATCACCGCCTTGGACATCGCCAAGGCGATCCAGGAGATCGTTCAGGCCATCATCGACGCGATCAAGGACACCCTCGAAGAGACGTCGCCGGAAATCGCGGCGGACGTCATCGACCACGGCATTGTGCTGACCGGCGGCGGCGCGCTGCTGAAGAGCTTGGACTCCGTCATTTCCGATGCGGCCCAAGTGCCGGTCTTCGTTGCCCAGGACCCGCTGGAATGCGTGGCCATCGGCACCGGCGAATCGCTGAAGAACATCGATGTACTGAAGAAGCACTGATTCATGCAGGCAGCTGCAATCACCAGTGGCCGGTCCGCTAGTTTTATTGGGCCGGCTTTTTCATTGATAAGGGCCAAAGGAGCGACTCATGCAAAAGTTCTTTTCTAACAAAAAACTGATCGTCCTGATGGTCGCCTTGCTGGTCAGTTTCGGGTTGATGTTTGCCTCCATGGCGGTGCGCAATAACAAAAGCACCCCGCCGCTTATCCAGCAGATCGGCAACGACATCGTCGGCATCGGCGGCCGCATCGTGGCGGCGCCGGCCAACCTCGTCAAAGGGGGGCTGGACGACGTCAACGACATGCTCAACACCTACCAGGAGAACCGCCTGCTGAAAAGCAAGGTCACGGATCTCGCGCAAACTAAGGTGACCAACCAGACGCTGAAGGCGGAGAACCAGGCGCTGAAGAAGCAGCTCAAGCTCAACGCGACGCTGACCGACTACGATCAGATCCCCGCCACGGTGATGATGCGCAGCCCGAGTGACTGGCGGAACATCATCATCATCAACAAGGGCCAGGGGGCCGGCGTGGAGAAAGATATGCCTGTCATGGCCGGCTCCGGGCTGGTCGGGCGCGTGATCGAAACCGAAAAAACCACCGCCAAGGTCGAGATGATGACCACCGACAACAAGTCGGCGGACCGCTTTGCCGCGCAGATCACCACGAAGAACGGCACGATCATTAACGGCGTGATCACGAACTACAACGCCCGGAAGAACCAATTGGTGCTCGGCCAGATCGACACGGAAGAGCACATCAAAAAGGGCCAGAAGGTCATGACGTCCGGGCTCGGGGGCAGCACGCCGAAGGGGCTGTTTATCGGCACCGTCGTTTCGGTCGCCAAGGACGACTTTGGGTTGGCCAACACGGTGTACGTGAAGCCGGCCGCCAACTTCAACGACCTGTCCGTGGTCACGGTGATCAACCGCACCATCAAGGGTGAGTGAGATGCTGGAAGATAAGAAGTTCACGCGGCACGGCTGGGTCTTGCTGCTGCTGGCCGCGACGCTGCTGCTGGACGGGGTGATCGCGCAAGTCGGCGCGCAGTTCGTGATGGCGCCGACGTTTACCGGGGTGCCTCAGCTCACGTTGATCGCGCTGATCATGACGACGCTGCTGCTGCCGGAAGAGGAATACATTGTGCCCATCGCGGCGCTGTTTGGGCTGATTTTTGACAGCTACTACACGGGGATGCTTGGGGTCAACACGATGCTGTGGCCGCTTTTAGTTTACGTGGTGCGGCAGCTGTCACCGGTCGTGCCCAAGTCAGCTTTTTACATTGGCGCGGTGGTGGTGATCGTGCTCACGCTGTTTACCTTTGCCAACTACGCCGTGAGCCGGTTTTGGGGCTTTGCCCAGGTCGACGCGACGGTACTGATCGCCAGCCACGTTGGGCCCAGCCTGATCGTTAATCTCATTTTATTTGCCGCGGCGTATTTGCCTTTGCGTCGGATATTGATAAACTTAAGAATAGATTAACGTGGGGGTGAGTCTATGGAGGCCGTGACGCTTAAAGGGCGCAAGGATGGCTTTGAACTGAGGCTGGCGGCGGAGGCGTCGCTTGCAGAAATCGCGGCGGCGCTTGCGACGCTGCTGGCGCGGGTGGCCGGCGATACCAAGGGAACAGAGGAAGTGGCCTTTGTTCTCGAGACCGGCGACCGGCTGCTTAGCGAGGAGCAGGCCAAGGCGGTGCAGGAAGTGTTCGCGGCCTATCCTCACTTCAAGATTCAGACGATCCACGCCGACGTGGCCGCCACCGCGCCGCTGCGGGAGAAGTTCCGCGCCAAGGCGACGCACCTGGTGGGCGGCGTGCTGCGCTCCGGCCAGGAGGCAGATTATACGGGCGACGTGCTGTTTCTCGGCAATTTGCACCGCGGTGCGACGCTGCGGACCACCGGCAGCATCTTTGTGATGGGGACCGTCGAAGGGCTTTTGATCGCCGGGGCGATGGGTGATCAGGAGGCCGTGATCGTTGGTGACATCAGCTCGGCGGGGCAGATCCGCATCGCCGATACGCTGGAAATCATCGACAAAAATTCGTACACCGCGCAGACCACCTCCTACATCGATGATCTGCACGCGCTGGTCCACGGCAAGGTGCCTGATCTGGCCAAGCTGCGGCCAAAATTGTTCCGGAAGCTGGAGGAATTATGATGGGGATTTCATTGGTTGTCACCTCAGGCAAGGGCGGCGTCGGCAAGACGACCACCACGGCCAATATTGGCACGGCACTGGCGCTTCAGGGCAAGAAAGTCTGCCTGATGGATCTGGATATTGGGCTGCGCAACCTCGACGTGGTGCTCGGCCTCTCCAACCGTATCATTTACGATATCGTGGATGTGGCCAGCGGGCGCGCCAAGGTGCACCAGGCACTGATCAAGGACAAGCGGTTCGACGATCGCCTTTACGTGCTGCCAGCGGCGCAAAATGCGGAAAAGGATTCGCTGGAGCCGGATCAGGTGAAGGCCATCGTCGACGAGCTGCGGCCGGAGTTCGATTTTCTCATTCTGGATTCGCCGGCGGGCATCGAGCAGGGCTTCCGCAACGCGGCGGCCGGTGCGGATGGGGCGCTCGTCGTGACCACGCCTGAGATCTCGGCGGTGTCGGACGCCGACCGCATTGTCGGCCTGCTTGAACAGCGCGACATGATCTATCCGCCGCGGCTGATCATCAACCGTATCCGCCAGCACATGATGGCGGACGGCCGCTCGATGGACATCGACGAGATCACCCAGCACCTGGGGATCGATCTGCTTGGCATCGTGGTCGATGACGACGGGGTCATCGCCAGTTCTAACCAAGGGGAGACCATCGTGATGGATCCGGACGACCTGGCCAGCCAGGGTTATCGCAACATTGCTCGCCGCCTGTTAGGCGAGTCCGTGCCGCTGATGAACATCGAGCAAAAAAAAGTGGGCTTTTGGCACCGTCTTTTTCACCATTAGGGTTGACAACTATTTCTGAGCGCGTATTATAGCCTTAATTAATCAAAACGTTGAGTGGAAATGGCGGGGGCCAGATCAGCCAAGCGAGTCCGGAACGGTGCAAGCCGGACATGATCACCCTTGCCTCACATCCATGAGTGCCTGATTGAACTCAGTAGGTCAGGCCGGTTGGGCTCGTTATCGCCGTGGTTGAAAAACTACATGAGACTGCTTTGGTAACAAAGTAGTGAGCATGAGGTGGTACCGCGGCATTCAAGTCGCCCTCATTCAGACAGTCGTCTGAATGGGGGCGTTTTGTTTTTCCGCCCACCAGTTTTTCAACCACGTGAGGACCAGTCGGTGACGGCTGATCGAAATGAGGTGGCACCGCGCGGAAGCGTCCTCAAGCAATGCTTGAGGAAGTTTCTGGGCGGTGTTTTTTATTCAACGTTTAAGCAGAAGTGCGAGGGAGGAATAATGATGAGTTACATTAATTCGATTATGCCGGCGCTGCTGGCCGGGGTCAAAATGACGTTGGGGGTCTTCTTTCTGACCCTGATCGGGGCCATTCCGCTGGGGATGCTGGTGTCGGTGGGACTGATCCAGCGCGGGAAAAACCTTTTCGCGCAGGCAGGCAAGGCGCTGCTTGAGGCCTACATCTGGATCTTCCGGGGCACGCCGCTGCTCCTTCAGTTGATCTTCGTCTTCTACGGGCTGCCGCTGATCGGGATCGTGTTCGACCGCTTCTCGGCCGTCATCTTCACCTTCGTGCTGAACTACGCGGCGTACTTCGCCGAGATCTACCGCGGCGGCTTTGGGGCCGTTGAGGAAGGCCAGTTCGAGGCCGCGACCGTGCTGAACATGACCCGCTGGCAAACGCTGCGCTACGTGGTCATTCCGCAGGTCCTGAAGATCGTCCTGCCGTCCATGGGCAATGAAGTGATCAACCTGGTCAAGGATTCAAGTTTGGTGTACGTCATCGGCCTGGGCGATCTGCTGCGCGCCGGGGAGGTCGCCACATCGCGCGATGTCACACTGGTGCCACTCGTCCTGGTCGCGATCTTGTACCTGATCATGACGTTGCTGCTGACGTTGGCCCAGCGCCGCGTCGAAAAAGCATTCAGCTACTACAAATAGGCAGGGGGTAAGCACATGTTAGAACTCAAAAATATTACCAAGCGCTTCGGCGCCCAGACCGTTCTTGATGACCTGGACGTCACGATCGAAGACCAAAAGACGTTAGCCATCGTTGGCCCCAGCGGCGCCGGCAAGACCACGCTGCTGCGGATCATCGCCGGACTGACCCCCGCGGACAGCGGCACGATGGTGTACAACGGGGCGCCGACCACCGCGGCGGCACTGCGCAAGCAAGGCGTTATCGGCGTCGTCTTCCAGGGCTTCGAGCTTTTCCCGAACCTGACCGTGCTGAAAAACATCACGCTTGCCCCGACACTGCAAGGAGTCAGCGCGGCCGCGGCCGAGCGGCACGCCGAGCGCTTGCTGGCCCAATTGGACCTGATCGCGCAGGCGGACGCTTACCCTTACTCCCTGTCCGGCGGCCAAAAGCAGCGCGTGGCGATCGCCCGCGCCCTGGCGCTGGATCCGCAGGTGCTGCTGTACGACGAGCCGACCTCGGCCCTTGACCCCAACCTGCGCCAGTCGGTGGCAGAGCTGATCGACAGCGTCAAGCAGCAGGGGATGACGCAGGTGGTGGTCACCCACGACATGGAGTTCGCTAAGATGGTGGCAGACGCGACCTTGACCGTCGCTAAGCAGGGGAGTGAGTCGAATGAAGCGTAAATGGCTGACAATCTTTATGACGCTGCTTGCCGGCTTCGCGCTGGCCCTTTCCGGCTGTGCCCGGACCGAGCAGAAGAATGCTTGGCCCCGCATCAAACAGACCAAAAAGGTGGTCGTCGGCCTGGACGACAGCTTTGTGCCCATGGGCTTTCGGCAAAAGGACGGCTCCCTGGCGGGGTATGACATCGACTTGGCCCGGGCGCTGTTCAAGCTGTACGGCGTGAAGGTGAGCTTTCAGACCATTGACTGGTCGATGAAGGAAACCGAGCTGCGCAACCAGACGATCGACCTGATCTGGAACGGCTACACGGTCACGCCTGAGCGCGCTAAGCAGGTCGCGTTTTCCCAGGAGTACCTCAAGAATCACCAGGTGCTGGTCACCAAACGCGCGGATAACATCAAGTCGTTCGCGGACATGAAGGGCAAGGTCGTCGGCGCGCAAAGTGAAAGCAGCGGCTCTGCCGACATCGACGCGCAGCCAAAGAAGCTGAAGGACTTCATCAAAAATAAGGCCCCTGTCCTCTATGACACGTTTGATAACGCGTTTCTCGATCTGAATGCCGGGCGCATTCAGGGGATCGTGATCGATCAGGTCTACGCCAACTATTACGTCGCCCACCAGAAGGACCCTAGCGCCTACCGCGTGGTTCAGGGAACGTATCCAGCGGAGGACTTTGCGGTTGGCATGCGAAAGAGTGATAATGAGCTTAAAGATAAAATCAACACCGGCCTGGCAAAGCTCAAGGCAAACGGCACTCTGAAGAAACTGAACGAGAAGTGGTTTGGGGTGGCCTCGGTCGATTAATAGGGAGTCTCATCCATGTGGATCTCGACCATCATTTTGATCATCATCGGTTTGAATGCAGCCACGGCCATCGTCACCGTGTTCCGCCAGCCGCGGGACATTGCGGCGACATGGGCGTGGCTGTTGGTGTTGCTGCTGCTGCCGGTGATCGGCTTCATTTTGTACTGGTTTTTTGGCCGCAAACTGTCGACCCGCAAGCTGAACAGCATGGCCACCCAGCAGCGGCTGGGGATTGATCAGATGGTGGCCAGCCAGCAGGAGGCAGTGGCCGTCAGCCTCGCCAGTGGCGCAGCCTCGCCGTTTGCCGGCGCGCCTGAGCTGGTGCGCACCCTGCTGCAGGCCGACGGGGCGCTGATCACGACCATGAACCAGGTGCGCCTCCTTTTTGATCGCAAGGAGTTCACCAAGGCCCTGTTTGCCGACCTTCGTGGGGCCACGCACCACATTCACATCGAGGCCTACACGATCGAGCCCGACAGTGTGGGGAAGGCCCTGGTCCAGTTGTTGACCAAAAAGGCGGTGCAGGGCGTGCGGGTCCGGGTGATTTACGACACGTTTGGCTCGCACCGGCTGACGCGCACGTTTTGGCGGCCCCTGATCGACGCGGGCGGGCAGGTCGAGCCCTTCATTGCGACCCGCCTGGCGCGGGCTAACCTGCGGATCAACTTTCGCAACCACCGGAAGGTCACGGTGGTCGACGGGCGGGTCGCCTACATGGGCGGGTTTGACATCGGGAGCACTAGCCGCAAGCTGCCCATCTCGCGCGATACCCAGCTCCGCCTGACCGGCCAGGCGGTGGCGTCTTTGCAGGCCCGCTTTTTCATGGACTGGAACACCTCGGCGAAGATCAAGAAGGTGCATTTTCAAAACGCGTACTTTCCGCTCGCGGACGACACCGGGCGCACGACGATGCAGATCGTCTCGGGGGGGCCGGAGCAAAAGCTGGAAGCCATCAAGCTGGGCGATTTGCGGTTGATCGCCCTGGCCAAGCACCGGGTCTGGATCCAGTCGCCGTTCTTTGTGCCGGACGATTCGCTGCTTGACGCCTTGATCCTGGCCGCCCACTCCGGCATCGACGTGCGGATCATGGTGCCGGTCCACACTAACCAGCCGCTGATGGCCAAGGCCACGGAGTTCTACCTCAACCGCCTCGTCGCGGCCGGCGTGCGGGTCTACCGTTACCAGGCCGGTTTTCTGCACAGCAAGGCGATCATTGTCGATTCGCGCTACCTCATGACCGGCTCGCCGAACATGGACGTGCGCTCGTTCAAGCTCAACTTCGAAATTGCGGCCTTCATCTACGACCGGACCCTGGCCGAACTGTGTGAGCGCCAGTTCAAGCTCGACATGACAGACGCCACGGCCTACACCCTGACTGACCTGAAAAAGCGGCCGCGGCTGGCCCTTGTGGGGGCCGACTTGGCGCGGCTGTTTGCCCCGATCCTGTGAGTGTTTCCGTGCTAGCGGGCAGCGCTGGCCGCGGCCGCTTCGTGGGCGCGGCAGTCACAAATTTTTGACATCGGCGACCACCTTGCTATAATGGAGTGGTACAAGTTAAATTGTGCATCAATTAAATAAAGGTAGGACCACGCAAAGGGGAGCCATTGGCTGAGAGTGGGCAATTTTGCCCAGACCCTTCGAACCTGTTCGTTAATACGAGCGTAGGAATTGCGGTGTCGAGTAATCGACCTTCTTTGTGGCGGATCCTAACCCAAAGGAGGAATTTTTATGTCCAATAGTAATTCTCGGGTGCTGATCCTGGTCGAAATTGCGGTGATCGGTGCGTTGGCGATGGCCTTGGAGTATATCCCGCATTCCGTTGGCGTTTCTGGTATCAACCTGTCCTACGGGGTGGTGCCGATCACCGTGCTGGCGCTGCGGCGCGGGACTGGCGCCGGGATGGCTGCTGGCCTGGTGTGGGGACTGCTGGATCTCGTCTTGCGCGGCTTTGCCACTGGCGGTTTTCTCAACCCGCTGCAAGGGTTTATCGAATACGCGGTGGCGTTTGCGTTTGCCGGTTTGGCTGGGCTGCTTTACGCCAGCTTTCAGCGGGCCATCAAGGATGGCCGCAAACAAAAGGCCATCGCCTTGGGCTGGGGCGCAGGGCTGATCGCGGCGTTTGCCAAGTTCTTCTGGCACTTCATTGCCGGCTGGATCTACTGGGGGTCATACGCACCAAAAGGGACCCCGGCGTGGCTGTACTCACTGATCACCAATGGGGGATCGGCCGTGGTCACTGGCCTGTTGACGGTAATCGTGGTGTCCGTTCTGGTGGCGACGGTTCCCAAGCAACTGTTTGAACCGAAACCGACGACTCATCTGCAATCGCAAGCCTAAGGACCTAAGCGGATTGATCCAGGAAAGTCAAAAAGCGGGCCGACAAAATGTCGGCCCGCTTTTCTATCTTTAGAAGACGTTCATCGCGGACAGTGCCACGACTACGGCGCCAAGGATGGTGACGATCAGCATCGCCCAGGTGGCAATGTGGGTAACCCACCAGAATTTTGAGTGTTTCTCTTTCACCTTCATCACCACCTTTGGCCAATCTTGTACAACTTCGTATACTCGTGTAGTTTACCCGTTTTAAACCGCTGCTTCAACAGGAATTTGTCGGGCCGCGAGCGCTAAAATCGGGTATAGTCATACTTGGAGGATCATTTATGGACACGTTTATCGGCATTGTTATTCCCATACTCGGACTGGCGCTGTGGCTTGTCAGTCGCGCCTTACAGTTTCATTCCCGCCTGCTGCCATTCCTGGCCGCGGGGCTGGAACTGTGGGGCATGGCCACTTTAAGCGCGGCCAAAGCCCCCAACATGATCTGGGTGGCGCTGTTCACCGCCACGGCGATGGCGGTGCTGCTAGTCGGCGTCTTCCTGGCTCGCGACTACGATCTGCTTTATGCGAAATACTTCACAACCCTGGGTCGCCTGCTCATTTTGGCGACCACGGTGTGGTGGGTAAGTGCTGTTTTGAGCTCCTTTTAGGGCTTGCTCCCCACCTTGATCCCACCTGTCCCCACCTGCTGTAAACCGCGGCAGATGGGGATTTTTTGTACACTTAGGGAATCGTTGGTTACTTTTTCAAATTGTCAAGTGGATTTTGTGGGAGTTGGTGGTGAGGAGTGGGGGATTGTGGTAGACTGAATTTAACGTTGGAGAGGAGGGGTTGTCCATGCTGATGGGAGAATTTCATCACAGTATCGACGCGAAGGGCCGCTTGATCATTCCGGCCAAGTTCCGCGCCGATCTCGGCAGCGATTTTGTGCTGACCCGCGGCATGGACGGCTGCCTCTTCGGCTACCCAATGAGTCAGTGGCAGAAGCTGCAGACTCAGGTCGAGGCGCTGCCTTTGACCAAAAAGGACGCCCGGACCTTCACCCGGTTCCTCTATTCAGCCGCCACCGAGTGTGAGCTGGACAAGCAGGGCCGGGTGAATATCCCCAAGCCTTTGATCGATCACGCCGGCCTGACCAAGGCCTGTGTGCTGGTCGGGGTGTCCGACCGCATCGAAGTCTGGAGCGAGGCGCGCTGGCAGAAGTTTGCCGACGAAGCCGAGGCGAGCTTCGATGACATTTCCGAAAATCTGACCGATTTGGGGCTGTGAGCGATGACTGAATTCAAGCATGAAACCGTCTTACTCAAAGAGGCCACGGATCAATTGGCCGTTAAACCGGATGGCACCTATGTGGACGCAACGCTCGGCCGCGGCGGGCACACCCGCCGCATCCTCAGCCAGCTCACCTCAGGCCAGCTGTACGCCTTCGATCAAGACCAAGCCGCCATCGACGCGGTGTCGGCCCAGGGCGTACCAGCCAACCTGCACTTGCTTCACCGCAACTTTCGCGACCTGAAGGAAGCGCTCGGCGAGGAGGACGTCTTGACAGTGGACGGCATCCTTTATGATCTGGGCGTTTCCAGTCCTCAGTTCGACGATTCCAAGCGGGGGTTTTCTTACCGCTTCGACGCGCCGCTGGACATGCGCATGGACCAGAGCCAGGCCCTGTCCGCTAGGGTGATCGTCAATGAGTGGTCCTACCAGGACTTGGTCAGGATCTTCGCCCGTTACGGCGAGGAGCATTTCGCCAAGTCCATTGCCCGCAAGATCGAACAGGCCCGCGCCGATCACCCAATTGAGACCACGTTCGAGCTCGTTGAGCTGATCAAAGCCGGGATCCCGGCCAAGGCCCGGCGCACGGGCGGGCATCCGGCCAAGAAGGTGTTTCAGGCCATTCGCATCGCCGTTAACGACGAGCTGGGCGCCCTGGAACAATCCTTGGGTCAGGCCCTCGAGTTGGTCGCCCCGGGCGGGCGGATCAGCGTGATCACGTTCCAGTCCCTGGAAGACCGGCTGGTCAAAACCATGTTCAAGGAACAAACCACGGTCCAGGATCTGCCCCGCGATCTGCCGGTCATTCCGGATTCGGCCAAGCCGCATTTTAAACTCATCAATCGCAAACCGATCCTGCCGAGTGAGGCAGAATTAACCGCCAATCACCGGGCACACAGCGCCAAGCTGCGGGTGATCGAGCGCGTCTACTGAAGGAGTGCCGATTATGGTTGATAACACTGCAAGACAATTAGACCTACTGGAGCCGCGGCGAGAGGAGCCGCACGTCCAGCCGCAGACCGCCCCCAAACCGCAGCCCGAAAGTGCGCCCAAGGTGGCTTTTTCACCCCTTGAGCGGCTGCTTTCGGTGTTTCTTGGCCTGGTCGCGGTCGGCTTTTGCCTGTGTTATCTGACGGCCTCGATGCACCTGGCCAACTTGACCCGCAGCTACCAAAACGTGCAGGCGCAGGTCACTGCCCAAAAACGGATCATTGCCGACGACAAGCAAACCGTCGGGGAACTTTCCAATTCAGACCGACTCAATAGTTATGCGCAAGCACACGGCTTTGCCGTGATCGAGGGCAATATCAAACATGCGGTGAAGTAGACTAATGACAAAGATAGCGAAAAAACGACAAATGCGCGCCCGGCACCCCGAGCGCAACCGGAAGTGGTTTGGGATCATTCTTTTCTGCCTCACCGTGGTTGCGCTGCTGGCGTTCGTTTGTCGTTTTGCGTATGTGGCGATCGTTGGCTCCGTAGATTCCAAGAACCTGGCGGCCTACCGTGATTCACAGTACGCCCGGACAGTCCCGCTGCAGGCCAAGCGCGGCAGCATCATCGACCGCAATGGCCAGGCCATCGCCGAGGATGCGTCCACGTACACGATCTACGCGGTGATCGATAAGCATTACACCAAGGCCGGGAAGAAGCTGTACGTGACAAACAAGGCCAAAACAGCGGCGGTACTCGCCAAATACTTGCCACTGTCCAAAGAGAAGATCCTGGCCTACCTCTCTCCGAAGCAGGCGGCTTTTCAGGTGGAGTTCGGGGCGGCGGGCACCAGACTGTCCTTGGCGACGCGCAAGGAGATCGAAAAAGCGCACCTGCCTGGGATCAATTTCACTGACAGCCCGTCGCGCCTGTATCCCAACGGGGTATTTGCCAGCTACACCGTGGGTCTGACGCAGGCCAATGCCACGGACAAGAATCAGCCGCTGGTCGGCGTCATGGGCCTGGAAAAGGAGTTCAACGCTCAGCTTGCGGGCACCAATGGTTATCAAACCGCCCAGGTGGATAACTACGGCTACCGGCTGCCGCGCGCCAAGGTCAAGACGAAGGCGGCAAGGAACGGCGGGACCGTCAAGACGACGCTGGATTCTTCACTCCAGTCATACCTGGAGACGCTCCTGAGCGGCGTTCAAACCAAGTACAAGCAGCAATCTGTCACCGGCGTTGTCATGAACGCAAAAACAGGGGAGATCTTGGCGGCGGGGCAGCGGCCGACCTTTGATCCCGGGACCATGGAAGGGCTGGGGAAAGGCACTTCTTGGCAGAACATGCTGACGGAAGACACCTACGAACCCGGTTCGGTCATGAAGGTCTTCAACTTAGCAGGGGCGATCCAAAGCGGGACCTTTCAGCCCAACACCTACTACAACTCCAGTATGGTGCGGGTGGCTGGTACCACCATTCGGGATTGGAACCACGTCGGGTTCGGCGAGATCCCCTATTCCCAGGCGCTGCCGCGGTCCAGTAACGTCGGCATGGTGCACATCGTTCAGCAAATGGGCGCAGCCAATCAGGCCAAAACACTCAAGGACTTTGGCTTTGGCCAAAAGACCGGGATCACTTTGCCTAATGAAGCCAGCGGCAGTTACACACTGGCTAATCCCGTGACCCGCGCGGTCATGGCGTACGGCCAAAGTGTCAACGTGACGCAGATGCAGATCCTGCAGGCCGCTTCCGCGATCGCGAACAAGGGGACCATGGTGCAGCCGCGGATCGTGTCGCAGGTGACGGCCCCAAGCGGTAAGGTGACGACATACAAACGTCAGGTCGTGGGCCACCCAGTGTCAGCGGCCACGGCCAAGACGGTCATCGCCGAAATGCGCGACACCATCAACCAGCCATACGGCACCGGCGTCACCTACAAGATCGCTGGCGTGGATCTGGCGGCCAAGACCGGGACCGCCAACGTGCCGAACCCCAAGGGTGGGTATTTGCCAGGCGCGACCAACCAGCTGCACAGTCTGCTGGTGCTGGCGCCGGCAAGCGATCCGGAATTTATTGTTTATTTAACCTTGAAGCAAAATACGGCCATGACCGCGCCGGCGACCACGGCGTTGAATGACATTTTTCATCCCCTCATGACGCGCCTGCTGGCCCTGAACTCAGGAGCCGGTGCCAGTCCGGCTTCCCAAATGGTGACGGTCCCGGCCGTGACCAACGACGGCCTGACCAAGGCCTCCGCCCGGCTGACCGAAAAGATGCTGGCGCAGGCCTTGGTCGGAACGGGCAACCGGATCGTTCAACAGCTGCCGGCCGCGGGCACGCAGGCGCTGCGCGGCGCCCGGGTCATCCTGCTGACGAACGGAGCCATGACCATGCCGGACGTGTCTGGCTGGTCCAAGAGTGATGTGTTAAAATTGGCCCAGTTGACTGGCAGAAAGTTCAAGTTACAAGGGGAAGGATACGCGTCGGCACAGAGTCTTAAGGCTGGCAGTTTACTAGGCGATGACCCTGTCACCGTGACCTTTCAGAAAACCGATTAATTGACGAAGGTAGGAGACTAATGCAATTCACTGAAATGCTGATCCCGATGGTGGCGGCCTTTGCCATCACCGTGATCCTGATGCCATTGTTCATCGGCTACATGCGGATGAAAAAAGAGGGCCAGACCATTCGTGAGGTCGGCCCCAAGTGGCACGAGAAGAAAAACGGGACGCCGACCATGGGCGGCGTCGTCTTCATTTTCGCCATTTTCGTCGCCGCCATTGTCACCGGCTGGTGGCAGCATCAGCTGACGCTCAGCGTGTGGGCCGGACTGTTCATCCTCGTACTGTACGGCGCGTTAGGCTTTTGGGACGATTTTATCAGCGTCTCGTTGCACCGCAACATGGGGCTGCGCGCCTGGCAAAAATTGCTGGGCCAGATCATCGGCGGGGGCGTCTTCCTCGCCGTTTACTTCCACGAGGGGTTTCCCACCGTCCTGCCGCTGTTTGGTTACCAGCTGAACGCGGCGTGGCTGTTTGCGGCGTTTGCCTTGGTCTGGATGGTGGGCTTTTCCAACGCGGTCAACCTCTCAGACGGCCTTGACGGGTTAGTGGCGGGGCTGTCCACGATCGCTTTTGCCGCGTACGCGGTGCTGGCGGCGCACGACGGCCGCACCGATGTGCTGATTTTGTGCCTAGTGACGATCGGCGGGATGATCGGCTTTTTCCTGTTCAATCACAAGCCGGCCAAGATCTTCATGGGGGATGCCGGGAGCCTGGCGCTCGGCGGCTTGATCGCGGTGATCGCCTTGCTGCTGGACCGCCCGTGGTCGCTGCTTTTGATCGGGATCGTGTTTGTTTGTGAAACAGCCAGCGTGATCTTGCAGGTCGGGTCGTTCAAGCTGTTTCACCGGCGGATCTTCAAGATGGCCCCGATCCATCACCACTTCGAGCTGTTGGGGTGGTCCGAGTGGAAGGTCGACGTGGTGTTCTGGTTGGTCGGTTTGATCGGAGCGGCGGTGTACCTGGCCATCGCACTAGTTTAAAGCAAGTGAAAAATTCCCGGCGGCAGTCGGGCAATCTGGGGAGCGTTTGTGTTGCTGAATAATTCAGAGTATTCGAATCAGAAAGTGTTAGTTCTCGGTTTGGCCAAAAGCGGGGTCAGTGCCGCCAAGCTGCTGCACCGGCTCGGCGCGCTGGTGACGGTCAACGACAAAAAGAAGTTTGACGATAACAAGGATGCTCAGGCGCTCTTGGACGAGGGCGTGACGGTCATCACCGGCAGCCATCCAGTGGCGCTGCTTGACGAGGGGTTCACCCTGATGGTCAAAAACCCCGGGATCCCTTACAGCAATCCGATGGTGGTCCGGGCGCAGGAACTCGGGATCCCGGTGATCACGGAGCCGGAGCTGGCCTACTCGGTCTCCGATTCCAGCTGGGTCGGGATCACCGGCAGCAACGGCAAGACCACAACGACCACGCTCATCGGGCTCATGCTCAACGAACGGGAAGGCGCCGGCCGCGCGTTTGACGCCGGCAACATCGGCATTCCGGTTTCTGGCGTCGTGCAAAAGGCGGGGAAAGCCGACACGGTGGTGTGCGAGCTCTCGTCCTTCATGCTGGTTGGCATTAAGACCCTGCACCCGCACATTGCGGTCCTCACCAATATTTACGAGGCCCACTTAGATTGGCACGGCTCCCGCGAGAACTACGTCAAGGCCAAGATGCGGCTTACGATGAACCAGACCCCGGAAGATTACTTCATCATGAACTGGGACCTGCCGGAGATGCACACCCTCGCTAAGCAGAGCAAGGCGACGATTGTGCCGTGCTCGCGCAAGGGCGCGGCCGGTGCCCGCGCCACGCTGACTGACGGCTGGCTGTGCTTTGACGGCGAGCGGATCATGAAGGCCGACGAGATGCAGATCCCCGGCGCGCACAACATCGAAAACGCCCTAGCCGCCATTGCGGCCGCCAAGCTCAGCGGCACGCCAAACGAAGCCATTGTGGACGTCTTGCGTCGTTTCACGGGGGTCAAGCACCGTATTCAGTACGTGACCAGCATTGACGGGCGCAAGGTGTACAACGACAGCAAGGCAACGAACGTTGAAGCCAGCACGGTGGCGCTTTCGGCCTTCAAGAAGCCGATCGTCCTGCTTGCCGGCGGCCTGGACCGCCACCTGTCGATGGCTGATTTGCTGCCGCTGGTCAAACAGCACGTGCGCGCGATGGTGACCTTTGGCGAAACCGCGCCGTTGATGGAGCAGCTGGCCACCCAGGCCGGCATTCCGTTCACCCGCACCGCAAACGTGAAGACGGCGGTGCCGCTGGCGTTTGAAGCCAGCCAGCCCGGCGATGTTATTCTACTTTCACCGGCTGCGGCCAGCTGGGACCAGTACCCGAACTTTGAAGTGCGCGGCGACGAGTTTATCGCTGCCGTCACCTCCTACGCGGAAAAGAAGGAGTAGTTATGCGACTGATGATCTCAGGCGGCGGCACCGGGGGCCACATCTACCCGGCGCTGGCCCTCATCCAGCGCCTTAAAGAGCGCGACATGCTCGACGCGGTGATGTACGTGGGCACGGAAAAGGGGCTGGAAAGCCGCATCGTACCCAACGCGAAGATCCCCTTTGAGACCCTGGCTTTGCAGGGGTTCAAACGCAAGCTCACCGTTGAAAACGTGAAGACGGTCGAGCTGTTTCTGGGCTCCTTGCGCAAGGCCGGCAAGATGGTCAAAGACTTCCGGCCCGACGTGGTCGTCGGGACCGGTGGTTACGTGTCGGCCGGCGTGCTCTTTGCGGCCGCCCAGCACCACGTGCCGACGGTGATCCACGAGCAGAATTCCGTGGCCGGAGTCACCAACAAGTTCCTGGCCCACTTTGTCGATAAGGTGGCGATCACCTTTCCGACCGTGGCGAGCTCGTTTCCGGCCAAGAAGGTCGTGATCACCGGCAATCCCCGCGCCCAGCAGGTTGCAGGACTCAAGCCGAACGATCGGCTTGCCGCCTTTGGGCTTGACCCGCACAAGCGGACACTGCTGATCTTCGGCGGCTCGCGCGGGGCGCCGATGATCAACAAGGCGGCGCTCGCCGCGCTGCCGGCCTTCAGCCAAGCCGGGTTCCAGACGTTGTTCGTCACCGGGACGAGGCACTATGGCACGATCAGCAAACAGCTGCGCCAGGTGCCGGCCGGCGTTAAAGTCGTGCCGTACGTTGACGACATGCCGCAGATCCTGCCGGATGTGGCCCTGGTCGTCGGGCGCAGCGGCGCCACCAGTTTGGCGGAGCTGACCGCACTGGGGCTGCCGAGTGTGCTGATCCCCAGTCCGAACGTCACGCATAATCACCAGTTCGTCAACGCCCAGAGCCTAGCTGATGCAGGGGCCGCGGTGGTCATCACCGAGCCGCAGCTCGCCGGCAGTTTTGCGCAACAGGTCGTCAGCCTAATGGGAGACGATGCGCACTTGCTGCAGATGGCCAAGGCGGCCAAGCAAATGGGCACCCCGGATGCCGCCGATCAGCTGATCGCGGTGCTTGAAGGGGTCCGGCAACACTAGGCGCAGACAGCGAAAGGAGGCCGCCGATGGCTTGGGGAAAGCAGCATCAGTCAAACGATCCACTCACCCCATGGGAGGCCTATCAGGCCAAGCAGAAACGCAAGCGGAAGGCGGCGGCCAAGCTGCGCCTGCCTGGGGTCTTGGCGCTGAGGCGGCACCAGCGGACGCGGCACTTGATTTTGCTGCTGACGCCGTTGATCCTCCTGCTGGGCTTTTTTGGCTACATGGCCTCCCCGTTGGCGAAGGTGCAACAGGTCTCTGTCGTGGGGACGAAAAATGTCCCGATCCAAACGGTGATCGACGCCAGTAAACTTTCCGACCGCGTCTTGATCCTGCACGTGGCGACCCACCGCCGCCAGCTGGCTAACGCGATTCAGCGCCAGGTGCCTCAGATCAAGCACGCCACCGTTGCGATCAGCAAGCTGGATCACGTGACGATCCGCGTGGCGGAGCACCAGCCGATCGGGTACGTCGTCACGCAAAAACGTTACCACATGATCCTGGCCAACGGGACGATCATCAAACAAGGCACAGCGACCCCGCTGGATAACTATCCGGTGTTGACCGGTTTTTCCGCGCGCGAAGCGGGGACGCTGGCGCAAAAGCTGGAGCAGTTCCCAGCCGCAGTGCGGCGCACGACGTCGGAAGTGACCGCCACGCGGGGCGGCGGTAACCCTTATCAGATCACGCTGACCATGACGGACGGCAACACGGTGGTGGCCGATTCACGGACGATCGCCAAGCAGATCAAGTATTACCCGAGTATCATCGCCCAGGTGAAGACGAAGGGAACGGTCGACCTGGAAGTGGGGGCCTTCTTCACGCCTTATCATAAAACCGCTTCAAAGTGATTAAAAAGAGCTCGCTTTCATCCAGATGGCACCACAAATAACAATGCGGTGTGGTAAACTAAATTCAGCGTTATATTTTCTCATCCTACTATAAAAAGGCTGGCAAGGAGGTTCCGGGTACATGGAAAATCAAGACATTTATGTCGGGCTTGATATCGGGACCACCTCAATAAAAGTGATCGTGGCCGAGCGTGTGCAAGGCCAGTTAAACATTATTGGCGTGGGTAACTCACGTGCGCGAGGATTGTCCCGCGGCGTGATCGTGGATATTGACAAGGCGGCCGAGGCGATTCGCCAGGCGGTCCTGCAGGCCTCAGAAAAGGCCAGCGTTGACATCACCGACGTGGTGGCCGGGGTGCCTGCCACCATGCTTCAGATCGAACGGGTCTCCGGCATGATCGCAGTTGGCGATCAAAGCAAGGAGATCACGGACACCGATGTGAAGGCGGTCGCCGCTGCCGCACTGGTGCGCAATCTACCACCGGAGCGAGAAATCTTATCGCTGACGCCGACGGAATTTATCGTGGACGGCTTCGATGACATCAAGGATCCCCGCGGAATGATTGGGGTCCGGCTGGAAATGCACGGTATTTTGTTCACCGTTCCCAAGACCGTGCTGCATAACACGAAAAAAGCAATTGAAAAGGCTGGTTTATCACTCCGTCAGGTTGTCGTGGCCCCTCTTGCTGAGGCCCGGGTGGCGTTAAGCGATGGTGAAGCAGACTTTGGCACGGTCCTCATCGACCTTGGCGGCGGCCAGTCGACGGCGGCCGTGATCCATGACCACAAGCTGAAACTCACGACCCTGGACCAAGAGGGTGGCGACTACATCACCAAGGACATTTCGATGGTGCTCAACACCGGACTGACCGACGCCGAAAAGCTGAAACGCGATTACGGCAATGCGGACAGCCAGGCCGCCCCTGAGGCCAATCAGTTCCCTGTGGCGGTGGTCGGCCAGACCGAGCCGGTCATGATCTCCGAGCATTACTTGGCGGAGATCATCGAGGCGCGGCTGACCCAGATCTTCACCCGGCTGCAAAGCGCGCTGGCCGAGGCCAATGCGCTGGATCTGCCGGGCGGGATCGTGATCACCGGTGGGACCACCGCGCTGCCAGGCATCGTCGAACTAGCCGGCGACATTTTCCAGCGCAACGTTAAACGCTACATCCCCGACCAAATGGGGATGCGGCATCCGGCGTTCACGCTGGCGCTGGGCCTGATCACCTACGCGGCCGAAATGACCGATATTGACATCTTGGTGTCCAGCGTCTTACCGACGCCGACGACCTCACAGATGAAGGCTCCTGCCGCGGCAGTGACCCAGGTCCCAAGCAAGCCGGACCAGAATGCCGAGCCCGAGACTGAGAAGAAGCCTTCCGCACTGAAGCGTTTCTTCGGCAATTTCTTCGAATAAACCTTTTTAGGAGGAACGACAATGGAATTCTCACTGGATACAGATAAAGACACCGGCGCAGTGATCAAGGTCATCGGCGTCGGCGGTGCCGGCGGCAATGCGGTCAACCGCATGATTTCAGAAGAGGTCAAGGGCGTTGAGTTCATCGCTGCAAACACCGATGTTCAGGCCCTGTCTAATTCGGACGCGGAAACCAAGATCCAGCTCGGGCCGAAACTGACTCGCGGCCTGGGTGCTGGCTCGACGCCTGACGTTGGTCAAAAAGCCGCCGAAGAAAGCGAAGAAGCCATCGAAAACGCCTTGAAGGGTGCGGACATGATCTTCGTCACCTGCGGCATGGGCGGCGGCACCGGGACTGGCGCTGCCCCCGTGGTGGCTAAGATCGCCAAAGACCTTGGCGCCCTCACGGTGGGCGTGGTCACCCGGCCGTTCACCTTTGAAGGCCCGAAACGCGCCAAGAACGCCGCGGAAGGGATCGCCCAGCTCAAGGAGCAGGTCGACACCCTGGTGATCATCGCGAATAACCGCCTTCTTGAAATTGTTGATAAGAAGACGCCGATGCTCGAGGCCTTCCACGCCGCTGACAATGTGCTCCGCCAGGGCGTTCAGGGGATCTCTGACCTGATCACCAGCCCGGGTTACGTCAACCTGGACTTTGCCGACGTCAAGACGGTGATGGCTAACCAGGGAACCGCCCTGATGGGGATCGGTTCCGCCACTGGTGAGACGCGGACCGTCGAAGCCACCAAGAAGGCGATTTCCAGCCCGCTGCTTGAAGTGTCGATCGACGGCGCCAAGAACGTGCTGCTGAATATCACCGGCGGTCCGGATCTGTCCTTGTTCGAAGCGCAGGATGCCTCCGACATCGTGGCCCAAGCGGCCAGCTCCGACGTCAACATCATCTTTGGGACGTCCATCAATGAAGAGCTCGGCGATGAGGTCGTCGTGACCGTGATCGCAACGGGCATTGATGATTCCACCATCCAGCAGCAAAACGGCCGCGGCAACCGGCGGCCGGCGGCGCGGCCGGCGCAGACTGACCAGGCCAGCACCAACGCCAAAACTGCAGACGGCACTGATCCGTTCGGTCAGTGGGACCTGCGGCGCGAGCCTAAGCGCGAGGCGCCAAAGGCCGACAGCGACCAGAGTCAGGACTTTGCCAACGTCAAAAAGCAGGAATTCGACATCTTCGAAAGCCAGCCTGAAGCCGACGACGGCAAGCAGGCTGACGACAAAGACGACGATCAGCCGCCATTCTTCAAGCTGCGGCGGCAGTAAGCAGGGCACAGCGAGGGGTGACGCAGCCACTCCTTAACAGCCGCTTCTAGGAGGGATTCTTATGGCATTTGAAAAGCTTGGCAGCAAGTTCAGTGAGTTCTTCTCCATCGATCCGGATGAAGATGAAGGCGCAGAAACGCCAGTTCAAGACGACGTCAAGGAAGAGAGCGTGCCAGCTTCTGGCGCGACCCGGCCGGCGAAGGCGAAGTATCGCGGCAACAAGGTCGTCGCCATGAACGAGCCGGCCGGCAAGACTGCCCGGATCGTGGTGTACGAGCCGCGCATCTATTCTGATGCTAAGGAGATCAGTAATCACCTGCTGAACAACAAAGCCGTGGTGGTTAACTTCGATCAGATCAAAACTGAGGATGCAACGCGGATCGTCGATTTTCTCACGGGGACGGTGTTTGCCATCAACGGCGAAATTCGGCGGATCGGTGAAATGATCTTCCTCGTCACGCCCGCTAACTTCCAGATCGATGGCACGCTGGCGTCGACCTTGGGCACTGATGCTGATCTCAACATGACCAACTAGGAGGACGTATGGCGACAGTTTTGTATTGGCTTTTCACAGTGATCAATTATGGCCTGTATTTCTACATGTTGGCCATGGTGGTCTACGTCTTAATGTCATGGTTCCCCGGAGCCTGGCAGTCGCGCTTCGGCCAGCTGCTGGGGCGGATCGTCGGCCCGTGGCTCAACCTTTTCCGCATCATCCCACCGATCTTAGGGATCGATTTTTCGCCGTTGATCGCCTTTTTCGTTCTTGATCTGATTCGTTCTGGGCTGGGGACAATCTTCGGCGCGCTCCTCATGCGGGTGGCGTGATCATGGACGCGATCTATCAACATTTTCGCAAGGAAGAAGCGCCGCTGATCGATGAACTGGCCGATCAGATCAACACTGCGGCCACCGAGTACCGGCCGGTCCTGACCGACTTTCTCGACCCCAGGCAGATCCACATCGCCCGGGCGCTGACGGGGACAAATGGTGACATTAAGTGCCATGTCTTTGGCGGGTACATCGGGGCTGAGCGGGCGCGGGTCATTTTTGCCCCGGACTACTTCGCGCCTGACCTCATCGATTTCGAAATTGCGCCGCTGCTCATTCATTACCCCGAAAAGTTTGCCGAGCTCCATCACAGCCAGGTGCTTGGCACCGTGGCCAACGCGGGTATTCGGATGACCGCGTTCGGTGACATCATTACAGACGGGTCGGCTTGGCAGCTCTTCACCACCAAGACGATGAGCGAATGGGTCCAGGATAACATCACCAAGCTTGGTCGGATCACAGTGCGGCTTGAGCCCATTGGCCTGGACCAGGTCGTGACCCCGCAAAACGATTGGGAGCCAGCGGAAGTGTCCATGAGCAGTTTGCGCCTGGACAGCCTCGTTGGTCACGCCTTCAACATGTCGCGTGCGCGGGCCAAAGCCCTGATCGATTCAAGTAAGGTGCGGCTGAACTTCGAGCTGACGGATCGGCCGGACGCGGTCGTCGGCTCGGCAGATATTGTCTCGGTGCGCGGCTACGGCCGGATCCGGGTCAACACGGTGTTAGGCGTCAGTAAAAAAGGCAAGACCCGGGTCGCTGTCGACATTATTAAGAAATAGCTGGGAGGTTTCAACATGGCATTAAGTCCACTGGATATTCATAACAAGGAATTTAATCACCGCATGCGCGGGCTCGACGAGGATCAGGTCAACGATTTTCTCGCTCAGATCATCAAGGATTACTCCGCTTCACTGAAGCAGAACGAAGAAATGGAAGGCCAGCTGAAGGAGCTTCAGGACAAGAACAAGTACTTTAACGACCTGAAGGACGCCTTGAACCAGTCGATCCTTGTCGCGCAGGAAGCCGCCGACAAGGTGAAGAAGAACGCCGATGCAGAGGCAGCGCTGATCCAGTCGAAGGCGGAAAAGACCTCTCAGGACATGCTGACATCCGCCACTGAAAAGGCCAACCAAATCGTTAAAGACGCTTCTGACAAGGCCAAGGCCATCACCGTGCAGACGGAGGATCTGAAGCGCCAGACCCGCGTCTTCCGGCAGCGGCTGCAGGTCATGCTGGAGTCGCAGCTTGAAGTCGTCAAGAGCCCGGAATGGAAAGAGCTGCTTGCCAGCACCACCGAGTCCGCCGAGTACCTTGATCCGGCGCAAACGCAGCAAAGTGATGCCCCTGACCTTGACAACCAGCCGGTAGATTCAGTACACTCAGAGGCAGCTGAGGATACTGATGGCGAAACGCGCTACACCGAGATCGTTTTTCCAACCGATGAGCCCGAGTCGTCAGCGGCAGACAATTCGGCAGACGGCAGTAACGCCGGCCAGAATGTCGACGGTTCTCAAGAATAAGACGCGAACACGCGTCGGTCAAAGGCACTTCGAGCAGCGAACCGGGGAGGGTGAAAGCCTGGTGCGAAGTCTTTGAGCGGTATCAGTTTGCGAGGGTCGAAGGTAACTTCGACGGGTGACCACCGTTATTCGGTCAACTAGAGGAAGCAAGTCATTTTGCTTTGAACTTAGGTGGTACCACGAGCACGCTCGTCCTATTGACAGGACGGGTGTTTTTTTATGCAAGGTGCGAAAGCCAGCGCTTTTAGCACGACACTTAGCCTAGCCTCGTGCTTTACTCGCACAGCGAGTGAAGTGCGAGGCGTAGCTAAGTGCTCGGGCGTTGCTGGCTGTAGCCCGATTAGGACCAAGGTGCGAAGGCGGGCGCATTTAGCGGGATGGGTAGCCTAGGGGTGAGCTTTGCCTGCGCAGCAGGTGAAGCTCGCACCGTAGCAGCTACCGCATGTCAGCTTGTACGCGCGATGCGCTACAAGCTGATCAAGCCACTCCCGCGTTGCCCGCCGCAGCCCGATTAGGCCAAGGTGCGAAGGCGGGCGCTTTTAAGGGATGGGGCAGCCCGCCAGCCGGCCAAGCGATAGACGTGAAAATTGATCAAAGCAGAACCAGAAAAGGAGCAGCCATGAAAGTCAAAGACACACTGAACCTCGGTCACACCGATTTTAAGATGCGGGCGGGGCTGCCAACTAAGGAACCAAAGATGCAGGCGGCGTGGGAAGAAAACCACCTGTACGAGATGCGCCAGAAACTGAATGAGGGCAAGCCGGCCTTCATTCTGCATGATGGCCCTCCGTTTGCCAACGGGAACATCCACATGGGTCACGCCCTGAATAAGATCTCCAAGGACATCATCGTGCGCTACAAGTCGATGAACGGCTTCCGTGCGCCTTACGTTCCCGGCTGGGATACTCACGGCCTGCCAATCGAGCAGCAGCTCGCCAAAAAGGGCGTTCACCGCAAAGAAATGGCGATGGACGAGTACCGCGAGCTGTGCCGGCAGTTTGCGATGAAGGAGATCGAAAAGCAGCGCACCGATTTCAAGCGGCTGGGCGTGCTCGGCGATTGGGACCACCCGTACATCACCCTGCAGCCGAAGTTTGAAGAACAGGAGATCCGCGTCTTTGGGGCCATGGCCGAAAAAGGTTACATCTATCATGGGCTGAAGCCGGTTTACTGGTCCTGGTCTTCCGAGTCGACCCTGGCAGAAGCCGAAATCGAATACCATGACGTCAAGTCGCCGTCGATTTACGTCGCTTTCCCGGTCAAGGACGGCAAGGGCATCATCGGCACCGACACCAGCTTCATTATTTGGACCACCACCCCGTGGACCATTCCGGCCAACCAGGGCATCGCGGTCAACCCACGCTTTGAGTACGCCCAGGTCGAAGCTGACGGCAAGAAGTACGTCGTGGCGTCCGAACGCCTGCAGGTGGTCACGGAAGCGCTGGGCTGGTCCACTGTGTCCGTGCTGAAGACCTTCTCCGGCAAAGACATGGAGCGCATGGTGGCCAAGCACCCGCTGTATGACCGCGACAGCCTTGTGATCCTCGGCGACCACGTGACCCTGGACTCAGGGACTGGCTTGGTCCACACCGCTCCTGGCCATGGTGAAGACGACTACAAGGCCGGCATGAACTACAATCTGCCAGTGGTCTCCGTTGTCGACGCGAAGGGCTTCATGACCAAGGACGCACCGGGCTTTGAAGGGGTGTTCTACGACAAGGCCAACCCGATGGTCACCAAGGCCCTGGAGGAAAAAGGCGCGCTGCTGAAGCTGGACTTCTTCACCCACTCGTACCCGCACGATTGGCGGACCAAGAAGCCCGTCATTTTCCGGGCGACGACGCAGTGGTTTGCTTCCGTTGACGCCTTCCGCCAGCAGATCCTTGACGCCATCGATAAGGTTTCCTTCACCCCTGACTGGGGTAAGACCCGCCTGTACAACATGATCCGCGACCGCGGCGATTGGGTCATTTCACGCCAGCGGGCATGGGGCGTGCCGCTGCCGATCTTCTACGCGGAAGATGGCACCCCGATCCTGGAAAAGGAGACCATCGATCACGTGGCCGATCTGTTCGGCCAGTACGGCTCGATCGTCTGGTCCCAGCGCGAAGCGAAGGACCTGCTGCCGGATGGGTACACCAACGTGCACTCGCCAAATGGCAAGTTCACCAAGGAAACCGACATCATGGACGTGTGGTTTGATTCCGGCTCCAGCTGGGCCGGGGTGGCCGAAGCGCGCCCGGACCTTGAGTACCCGACCGACCTCTACCTGGAAGGTTCTGATCAGTACCGGGGCTGGTTTAACTCCAGCTTGATCACCAGCGTGGCGGTCAACGGGGTGGCCCCGTACAAGCAAGTGCTTTCCCAAGGTTTCACGCTTGACGGCGAAGGCCGCAAGATGTCCAAGTCCCTGGGTAACACCATCGCCCCGGACAAGGTCGAGAACCAGTTTGGCGCCGAAATCATCCGGCTCTGGGCGGCAACCGTCGATTCATCATCGGACGTGCGCGTCTCGATGGACAATTTTGCCCAGACCTCTGAGGCCTACCGCAAGATCCGCAACACCCTGCGCTTCATGATCGCCAACACGGGCGACTTCGCTGCGCAAACCGACGCCGTGCCGTATGATCAGCTTGGCAGCGTGGATCAGTACATGATGGTCCGCCTGAATCAGGTGATCAAAACCGCGAAGGCGGCGTATGACAAGTACGACTTTGCGACTGTGGAGAAGACGATCTCCAGCTTCCTGGTCAACGATTTGTCCGCGTTTTACCTTGATTTTGCCAAGGATGTTGTTTACATCGAGGCCGAAAAGAGCCTGGCCCGTCGCCGTATGCAGACGGTGATGTTCGAAGCGCTGCTGGACCTGACGAAGCTGTTGACGCCGATTCTGGCCCACACGGCGGAAGAGATCTGGCCGTACCTGCACCAGCCGGAGCAGTACGCTGCGCTCAGCAACATGCCTGAGGCCCAAGACTTTGCGGGTCAAGATGACCTCATCAAGCAGTGGTCCGCATTCATGAGCTTCCGCGCTGAGGTGCAAAAGAGCCTGGAAATGGCCCGTGACGCCAAGCTGATCGGTAAGTCGATGGAGGCGGCCGTGACGGTGTACCCACAGAATTCTGTGCGGACGCTGCTGGCAGGCCTTGACGCCAACGTGATGCAGCTGCTGATCACTAGCGGCTTCACTGTCGCCGCTGTCGGCGCCGCCGTCCCTGAAGGCGCCGTGCACTTTGACGATGCCGATATTCTCGTTGCGCACGCCGAGGGTGACGTGTGTCAGCGCTGCCGGATGACCACCACTACGGTTGGCGCCGACGACCGCTTCCCAACGCTTTGCGCCCGCTGCGCAAAGATCGTGGCGGAGAATTTCCCGGAGGCCGTCCAGGACGGCTTTGAGGCCTAGCCATGGAAGGACGCGTGAGATTATTTAACGAGAAGCAGGGGTACGGGTTTATCGAACCTGATGACCCGGACCTGCCTAAGGATGTGTACGTGCATTTTTCCGCCATCCTGGGCGGCGGCTTCAAGTCGCTGAAGGCAGGGCAAAAGGTGAAGTTCGTGATCATCGAAGGTGCCAAGGGGCCTCAGGCCGCTAACGTCGAGATTCTTGAGGACTCCACGTACGGAAAGTGAACCACCGCGCCAATCACGTCGCCAAACGGCTGCGTGATTGGTGCTTTTTGGTTCATGGCCCCATCCCCGTTTGCGGCAAGCGGCGATTATTGATCCGCTGGTGACGTATAATGAGTAAATAAGTATGCCTTCGCAAGGAATGCTAAGCGGCGAAAGCTTTGCTGGTAATAACGGCAGTAGCCGGCGCGCTGGATTGGTCAGGTTTTCTGGACGCTTTAAGCAGTAGTCAGCGGACTAGTCAAATAAGGTAGGGGCAGGTGAGGGGACATGACAAATGATTTCTTACCGGTGATCGTTGGGACTGACATTAACGCGTATACGATGGCAATCTCTTTTCACCAAGAATACGGGATCACGCCGCAGCTCATTGGCCAGGCGCCACTTTCCTTTACCGAGTGGAGCAGCATTACCACTCAGATCGAGTATCACCAGGACCTGCGTGCTCCGGGCCGCTTTGTGCCCATTCTGATGGACTTTGCCAAGCGCCACGCCGGCAAACCACTGCTATTGATTGGCACCAATGACGCGTACGTGCGGCTGATCGTTGAACACGCGGCACAACTTGGGCAGGCTTATCGCTTCAATTATCCAACGTTAGCGTTGCTGAATACGTTTCAGCATAAAAGCGACTTTTATCAGCTGTGTGATCAATGCGGGATCCCGCACCCGGTCACCAAAACCGTCACTTGCACGCTTCCTGTCCCTCAGTTTGACGAGACCGGTCTTCGCTATCCGGTGATCGTTAAGCCCAATGATACCGTCAAGTACATGTACATGCAGTTTGCCGGCAAGGAAAAGGTGTTCAAGTGCGCTGACCAGGCCGCACTTGACCAGGTGTTGGGGCTGCTGGCCGAAAATGGCTACCGCGAATCGGTGCTGGTTCAGGAGTACATTCCGGGCGGCGATGATGCGCTTTGGGACAGCGTGGTTTACGTGGATCGCAACCACCGGGCCGAAATGGTCACACTCGCGCAGGTGGTGCTTCAAGAGCATGACCGCACCGCTATCGGCAATTACACCGCGCTGATCGCTCGCTTTGAGGCCGAACTGATGAACCAGCTGGCGGACTTTCTGGAAGCGGTCGGCTATACCGGTTACGCCAACTTCGACATGAAGCGTGATCCGCGCGACGGGCAGATCAAGATTTTTGAAGCTAACACACGCCAAGGCCGGGCCAGTTACTATATCACCGGGTTGGGACAGAATTTGGCACGTAACTTGGTCGATGATTGTATCAAAGGCGAGTGCAAACCGCGGGTCTTGGCCAAGGGCGACTTTCTTTACAGCATTGTGCCTAAGTATGTGCTGCATCATTTCGTGAAGTCGCCGGGGCTCCACCGGGAGATCGATCAGCTGATTGGCGCCAAACACTGGGTCAACCCGCTGTTTTACCCCGCTGATCTCAACGGCAAGCGCCGGCGTTTCCTGTTATTGCGCCAGCTGAATTATGTTCGCAAGTATTACCGGAATCGCATTTTGACTAGCAGCCAAGGCAAATAACGCCAACCAGACAGTTTTGATTTCCTGTCTGGTTGGCGCTTTGTCTTTTCCGTTGGTGGCCGCAATCAAGTTGACAGGGGCGCTGCCCCTGGATCCCGAGGGCTTGATTCTGGGTCAGATGCTTCTTCGTTCCTCTGCGCTTGGCTCAGGCTTTGGGCGCGAGTTTGGCCTCTTTGTGCTGGGCGTAGAAGTTCAGTGCCAGTGAAATCAGCATTAACGCTAAGGCCAGCAGCATGATGTTGTGCAGGCCACGATATAAGATTTGACGCATCATCGGCAGCAGGTGCTGGGGCAGGCTGGCGGCACTATTGGAATCACTCAGTTTGTTCATCATACTCATGGTGATGCCGGGGTGAGTGGCCACGCCTTTTGCCAGCTGCTGGTTCATTAGCAGGCCGAAGATGGCCACGGTGAAGGTCTGGCTGAGCATGCGGATCAGGAAACTGAATGACGTGGCAACCGAAACGTCCTGCTTTTCGGCGTCGACTTGGACCTTGACCTGCAGCTCGTTGAAGCAGGCGCCGTTGCCCCAGCCTTCAAACGCACCGGCGACGAGCAGCAGCCAAAACGGTGCGCGGACGTTCAGGACTGCCATCAGCACGAAACTGATGGTCAGCATCAAAATGTTAAACGTTAGCACCTGGTGCGGCGTGTAGCGGCGGCGCATCATTGGGACCGACTCCGAACCGGCGACATTGGTGAACGCCGCTGGGATCTGGGTGGCGCCGCCAAGCAGTGCCGTGGTGCCGAGCAGCCCCTGCGCCCACATCGGCGCGTAAGTCAGAAACGAGACAAAGGCGCCCCAGATCAGTGTGAACAGCAGAAAATCCATCACTAGGGGGAAATTGCGAAACAGCCGCAAGGGGATGACTGGGTCTTCAGCGTGCTTTTCAGCGTGCAGCAGCACCGCCATGGCCAAGACCGCCAGCACCACCAGGGCGAGGATGACCGGCAACTTGACCATGCCGATCAGCTCAATGGCGCCCAGCAGGCTGACCAGGAGCACGACCAAGGCGAGGCTGCCGTGCACGTCCAGCGGTGCGTCGACGGCGGCAGCACGGGGCACCTTGTAGTAAATTTGCACCAGCAGGATCGACAACAGGCCGATTGGCACGTTAATGTAGAAGATCCAGTGCCACGACAGCGTGTCGACCAGAAACCCGCCGACCAGCGGGCCGATGATGGTGGCAAAGCTGTAAAAGCCGGAGACCAGGCCCAGGGTCTTCATGCGGTCGCGGACGTTGGGGTACAGGTCCGCAAACATGATGTAAGGCAGCGAGATCATCCCGCCGTTGCCGATGCCGGCGATCCCGCGCGTGATGATCAGCACCCAGATATTGGGTGACAGGCCTTGCAGCAGTGAGCCGATCACAAAGGTCAAGGCGGCAAGCTGGTAAGCAAACTTGTAGGCGGTCCGCTGGCCGAGCTTGCTCCACAGCAGGGTGGATACGGCGGTGCCAAGCAGGAATACGGCGACGATCCAGGCCATCAGCTGCAGCCCGTGCAGGTCCGCGATGATGGCAGGCAGCGCGGTGTTGACAATGGTGCTGTCGATCCCTGACATCACGTTGGACAGCAGAAGCGCGATGGTGACGAGTCTGATGTTACTTTTCGACATAAACGACATTCTCTCAATTAAAGTCATGAAAAATACATGCACAGATAATCTTATGCTTTTCACGCCCCGGCGTCCATGCTGCTCGCATGAAAAAAGCACTGGCCGCAAGGGTCAGTGCTTAGTGAGTCAGTTACTTGTCTTCAATGGTGCCGTCGTGGGTGCGAGCCACTTTCATGTCAACCACGGGGATGTACCCCATTTTCTTGACCAACGTGTTCTGAACGGCTTTGCTTTGGATGTAGTTGATGAACTTAGCGGTGGCCGCGTTTGGTGAGCCCTTGGTGTACATGTGCTCGTATGCCCATACTGGCCATGCGTTGGTGGTCACGTTGGCGTCCGTCGGCTTTACGTTGTTCAAGGAGACGGCGGTGACGCCTTCCTTGATCGCGGAAAAGGCGAGGTAAGAGATGGCGCCTGGGGTGCTTGAGACCATCTTCTGGACGGTGCCGCTGGAATCTTGTTCTTGCGCGGTTTTAACCTTGGCGTTCTTCAGTGCAAACTGCTCGAAGGTCGCACGAGTCCCGGAACCCTGCGCGCGGTTGATCAAGACAATGGCTTTGTCAGCGCCGCCGACCTGTTTCCAGTTGGTGACTTTGCCGCTGAAGATGTCGACCAGCTGTTTAGAGCTGAGATTCGTGACTTTGGTATCCGGGTTGACGACTGGTGCCATGCCGACGACAGCGACTTGATGATCGACCAGCTTATTTGCCTCGATGCCTTTTTGCTGCTGGGCAAAGATGTCGGAGTTGCCGATCGTGACCGCGCCGGATTGAACCTGCGACAGACCTGCTCCCGAGCCGCCGCCTTGAACGGTGATGTTCGCGCTTGGCGTCTTCTCCTGATACTGCGCAGCGGCCTGTTCGACCAGCGGCTGCAGGGCCGTGGAGCCGACGGCCATGATTTTGGTTGAATCCGCCGCCTTGGCGGTAGACGGCTTCGCCGCGCTGCCGCTTTGCTTGGCCCCGCAGGCGGCGAGCAGAAGCACGGCCCCGACAGTGACCAGTAGTGAGCCTTTTTTCAAAATTGAACCTTTTTTCATGATTATTTCCTCCCCTAATGGAATGACTCAAGCATACGCGGTGAGTGTAAAAGCCTTTCGCACTAGGTGTAATTGTTAGGTATCCGGTGTAAAGACACTGAACCGGTTACGTAAATATCGTCAGTAATGACGTTTGTCTTTCAGAAATTAACACCATATAATAAAAGGGACAAATTCGGGCAATGGAGGCCGTCATGAAAAATTACGTCGACGATCCGTACGTTCAAAAAAATCGCTGGTGGATCATGACCGCCGTTGGCATGTTCACCATCATGTCCACGCTGGACGCCTCCATCGTGAACATTGCACTGCCGGTCATCTCTAAGGACATGAACCTGCCGATGAACCAGGCGGAGTGGACTGTGTCCATTTACCTGATCGTGATTTGCGCGCTGCTCCTCTTGATGGGCAAGCTCGGCGACATCTTCGGTAAAATCCGCATCTTCCGCATGGGTGAGGTACTGTTCACCATCGGCTCGCTGTTTGCCGGGTTCAACCACTCGTTTGTGATGCTGCTGGCGGCGCGCGTCGTGCAGGCCCTTGGGGCATCGATGACCATGGCCAACAGCAACGGCATTGTGACTGAGGTGTTTCCGTTTCAAGAGCGCGGGCGGGCTTTGGGCATGATCGGCTCGTTTGTGGCCGTGGGGTCAATTGCCGGCCCCGGGCTCGGCGGCCTGATCCTCGGCGTGCTGCCGTGGGGCTACATCTTCTGGATCAATGTGCCGCTGGGGATCTTGGCGATGATTGTCGGCCAGGTGGTGTTCCCCAAGGATATCGAACACAGCCAGGCCAAAATTGACTGGCCCGGCTTTGCGGCGTTCGCGCTGTTTATCGTGCCGCTATTTGCGGGCATTTTCATCGGCCAGGAAATTGGCTTCACGCGGCCGGTGATCCTGGCGATGTTTGCGGTGGCGATCATCGCGTTTGCAGCGTTTATCTGCATCGAGCAGCACAGCGCAGAACCCATGCTGGCGCTGTCGCTCTTTGCCAACAAAGAGTTCACCATCTCACTGTTCGCCGGTTTTCTGATTTTCGTCACCAATTTCTTCTTTAACGTGATTTCCCCGTTTTACCTGGAAAATGCCCGGGGGCTGGCGGCGACGACGGCCGGGTACATGCTGATGCTGTTCCCCATCGTGCAGGTGATCGTCGCGCCGCTCGCGGGGTCGTTGTCCGATAAAATCGGGCCGTATGTCATCACGCTGGTGGGGCTGCTGGTCATTCTGGTCGTCCAGATCGGGTACGTTACGCTGAGTCTGACGACGCCGTGGCTGCTGGTTTGCGTGATCATCGCCGTGATGGGTTTTGGCAACGGTGCGTTCCAGTCGCCTAACAACACACTGGTGATGTCGGCGGTCGCGCCCAAGGACCTCGGCATCGCCGGAGGCCTGAACGCGCTGGCGCGCAACATGGGCATGGTTGTGGGCATTTCCGCCTCGACAACGGTGTTGTACGCGGCGATGAGCCGGGAGGCCGGGCGCAAGGTGACGACGTTTGTGGCCAGCCGGCCGCAACTATTCATTAACGGCATGCACGTTGCCTTCAGCGTGGCGGTGGGGATGTGTGCCATCACTGTCGCACTTACGGCTTATCGGATGCTCACGATGCGTAAATAACATCAAAACGGCGCCGGAACTGATTCAGTTCCGGCGCCGTTTGCGTTCGGGTGATTATTTGGCTAGTTCGCGGCTCGTTTTGACCGCGGCCATCAGCGTTTCCAGGGGCGTGCCGACATCCAGCTGGTAGGACAACCAGTGCTCTTTATTCATGTGATACGCGGGCAGCGCCTGGCCATTTTTGAGCTGGGCCTGAATCGTCTGGGGATTTGCGCGCAGTACCAGCAGATCGATTAGGTCAGCGCCGGTTAGCCCCACCTTGTCCGGGGTTACCTTGACCATCAGCGCGTACCACTTGCGGTTGTCCTGGCGGCGAATAATTGCGTTGTTGGGGAACTGCTTCCACAGGTATTCAGGCTGTTCAGCGAACGTCTCGTCGATGGCCGCGGTGATTTTTTTTATCTGCCCGGCGTCGAACATGGTCGGCACGAAGCAGTCCTTTGAGATCGCCGTCAAGGCGGCGATGTAGGCGCCGCGGATCTGGCCGATGAACATCCCCGAGTTGGCCGGGTCCAGGTGGAGGGTGTATAAGTCGCCGGACTCTTGGTCGGTCACCGGACTCGTGATCGTCTCCCCGTTGATATTGACGGTAAGGCTGAATCCCGGGACCAGCGCAGTTTGGTAGTGCCAGGTGGTACCGGTTTGTTTGAACCCATAGGCGGCCAGCTTTTTGGTGTCAGGTTGGCGATTGTGAAAAATAGTGTCTTGAATTGAGTCTTGTAAGGTGGTCATAGTCGTCCTTCTTTCGGGGAGCCATTACGGTGGCGAGTTAATCAAAGCGGTTGACAATTTGAGGTAAAATGGCTTGACTGTCACGCGGCGTCACAGTTTACCCTAAGGTTGTCGGTGGCAATCGCACGGCAAAGCGCCGGCCTGAATCACTGTGCTACACTAGTTATAAACCATACCGTTACGTGACAGTCAACCCAAAGGACAGTGCCATGCTCAAAATTAGTGAAATGGCCAAGTTGGCCAATACCACCAGACGAACCCTGATTTTTTACGATGAGCAGGGGCTTTTCAAGCCGGCCAAGGTGAGCGACACCGGGTACCGCTACTACGAGTACCAGCAGCTGTACGACCTGATGACGATCCTCGGTCTGCGCCACATTGGGCTGTCACTTGATCAGATCAAGGCCATCAGGTCCGCCGACAATCGGCAGGCCATCCCGCAGCTGCAGGAGGCCCAGGCCAAGATCACCAGTCAAATCGAGGATCTGCAGCGCGTGCAGGCGGTGATCCAGCAGCGGCTGACGCGGCCTGGCAAGCCGCCGACCGGCAAGGTGTATGCGCCGGTGGTGGCGACGCTGAAGCCCGCCACGTTCTGGTGCTCGCGCAAGGCAGTGGACTGCACTGAAGAAGAGGTGGCACAGCTGTTTTCCGAGTTTTATCAGGAGCTGGATGCGCTGGCGCTGATGGATCCGGCCACGTCGGGTTTTTTAACCGATTTGCCGGTGAATGATCCGGGCGGGTACATGGCCGCCTCATTCCGGATCCTTAAAGAAACACAGGGCAAGCCTGATGAAACCTTGCTGCCGCTGATTAAAAAGCCGGCGGGTCGGTATGTTCGCGTGCGCGTCGCCAACTCTCTGGACGGGATCACCCGCGGGCTTAAGGAACTTAACCAGTTTTGCCAGACTGCAGGGCTGCAGCCGAGTACGCAGCTTTGGCAGATCAATGACCACGGCGCACTGGTGGCGCAAGGCGCAACGCCGTACGGCTGGCTCGAGTACGCGCTGGACTAATAGTTTGAACCAGAAAGACTGTCCGATCAGACAACCAAGGAGGAATGAATATGCAAGCGATTCAATTAACTGGCCCTTGTGAGGCCAGTGCGCTGACACCCGTTGAGGTGCCGAAGCCTGAGGTCAAGGCCGGGTTTGACGTGGTGCAGGTCAAGGCCTTTGGCGTGAATGAGTCCGAAGTCACCAGCCGTAAGGGTGAATCCGACGGTGATTTCCAGTATCCCCGGATCTTGGGGATTGAAGGCACAGGGGCGATTGCCACGCCGGCGGCCGACTCACCGTATTCGCGTGGCCAGAAAGTGGCGATGATGATGGGCGGCCTCGGCAGGGCGATTGACGGCTCTTACGCTGAGTATTGCCTGGTGCCGCATGCGGCGATGATTCCGCTGGAGACCGATCTTGACTGGGACCTTGTTGGCGCTTTGCCGGAAATGCTGCAGACGAGTTACGGCTCGCTGAACGAGGGGTTGAACCTGACGGGCGGCGACGCGGTACTGATCCGCGGTGGTTCGTCAACCGTCGGGCTCATGAGCATCGGCCTGGCCAAAATGCTGGGTGCGACGGTGCTCGCCACGACCCGCAGCCAGGCGAAGGTGGCCAAGCTGACCCAAATGGGTGCAGACCATGTGCTCATCGATGACGGCCACATTGCCGCCCAGGTGCACGACCTGCTTCCAGATGGCGTGGATAAGGCGCTCGAGCTGGTCGGCACGACGACGCTGGCAGACACCTTTGCCGCGCTCAAGCCTGCCGGTAAGCTCTGCTTCACTGGCGGGCTTGGTGGCGGCTGGGAAATCGAGCACTTCTCACCGTTCATGATCCCCAGCGGTAAGTTTCTGACCAGCTATGCCGGTGAAGCCAAAGACCTGCCGGCCAAGGTCTTCAATCAGGTACTTACCGCGGTGCAGGCGGGCAAGCTGACCGTCCCGATTGCTAAGGTCTACCACGGGCTTTCAGCGGTCGGTTCAGCTCAGGCCAACCTGGAATCCGGCCACTTTGTCGGCAAGCACGTGGTGGTCTTAGACTAGTTACCCCTTCATTTGACCGTACTGCCTGATTTTGGCAGTGCGGTTTTTTGCGTCAGTCGCCAAAAAAACCAGCCGCGTGTGCGACTGGTCGGTTTGATTGCGTTAGGCCTGCGGGCCCTTGCTCATGTTGCCGTGGGTGTAATCGAGCAGGTGGTTCTTGAGGTCTTCTTCCATCTTGCCCAGCTCAAGCTCGGCCGCTTGCCGCTTGGCCCGGCCTTCTTGCTGGATCTGCAACGTCTGCTGCAGCGTGTCGACCAGATCGCTCTGGGTTTGGGTCAAGGTCTCGATGTCCACCACGCCGCGCTCATTTTCCTTGGCGGTTTCAACGGCGGAGATCTTAAGCATCGACGAGTTCTTCTTCAGCAGGTCGTTGGTCGTTTCCGAGACCTGGCGCTGGGCGGTGACAGCATCCTTTTGCCGCAGCAGGGTCAACGCAATGGCGACTTGGTTCTTCCACAGCGGGATCGCCGTGTTGACGCTGGCCTGGATCTTTTCGGCCAGCGCCTGGTTGGTGTTTTGAATCAGGCGGATCTGCGGGGCCTGCTGCAGGGTGATCTCCCGCGCCAGCTGCAGGTCGTAGGCGCGCTTTTCTAGGCGGCTTTCGAACTGTTTGAGGTCGTTGACTTCCTGCACCTTCATTTGGTCGCCGGACGCCTGCGCCTCGGCGAGCGCGGCAGGGATCGTTTTGTTCAGCAGTTCCTCTTGCTTGATCTTGGCCGCGGCGATGTAGATGTTCAACGCATCAAAATACGCCTTGTTCTGCCCGTACAACTCGTCAAGCATCTTGTTGTCATTGAGCAGGCCCTGCTGCTCCTTGGTCAGGCGCGCCGCGATCGTATCGATCTGCGCCCCGATCTTCTGGTACTTGGCCGTGATCTCAAAAATCGAGCGGCGGACCTTGCCAAATAGTTTCTTGAAGACGTTATTGTTTTCGGCGCGGAGCTCGTCTGGGTTGGCTTCGTTCAGCCGGGCCATCAGGCTGGTCAGGGCGTCACCGACCGCACCCGTATCTTGGCTTTGCACCTTGTCGAGCATCGTTTGGGAGAACTGACCAAGCTGCTGCTGGGCTTGTGCGCCGTAGCTCATCACACCGTCACTATTTTTGACGTCGATCTGGGCGGCGAGGTCGTGGGCCTGTTTCTCCTGTTCGGGAGACAAGTTGGCCTGCGCTTTCGCCGCGGCCGTGGTGGCCTGGGCTGGGGCGCTGGCCGCCGCGCTGCTTGGGGTTTGGGCGGCGAAGGGTTGGCTCAGCAGGTCTGCGACCAGGTTCGGGTCTGCCTGGGTCGTTGATTGTTCGTTCGGGCGTGGGGTGGTTGGTTGTTCATCACTCATGTTGTTTCCTCGTTTCTTCAGATTTAAGCGGTGCGGCCTTTATAGGATCTAGGTGCACGCTGCGGTCGACGGTTTCGGTCGATGCTTCCAGCCGCGGTTTGATCTGCTTTTGCGCCAGGTCCAGGTCGGCTTCCAGTTCATCGATGTCACTTTCTACGAACTCTTGGTAGCCGCCGCGGATAGTGTCGGCTAGCCCCTGGAGGGTGTTACCCGCGGTGGTCAGGACATCATACGTGTCCTGGGTCTTAACTTCGTGATGGGTGATCGCCTCGTACTTCTGAGCGATGCTCAACAGGTTGGGCAGCTGTTCGTAGATAAAATGTCCCGCGGCACCAAGCTTTTTGGGCGTCTGGACGATGGCCTTGAAGTAGGCGTGCATAATGTCGAAGAGGTCGGCATTCGTTGCGATGGCCTTGATCTTTGCGACGCGGTCGGCGATGGCTTCGAACTCGTGGATCTGATCGGCGGCCTGATCCATCGTTTCGCGGAACAAGTTGATCTCACTTGCGGTCAGGCCGGAGTCCGCGTAATGGGCTGCCATGTCCGGTGTGATCGGCGGCGTTGCCGGCTTGGGCACCGGTCGGCTCAGCTCACCGATGAGGCGGGCGCCTCCGAAGACCGTCATCGCAAACACGCCGACCCACCAGTGCATGGTGAGCATGCCGAGGACCAGCCCCGCGGCGGCCCAAATTCCGACCCGGAGCCAGCGGATACGTTTTTCTGGTTTATTCAACGATTTTCACTTCCTGAATATGCTTTCGTGCCTACAGTTTACCATAGAATCATTGCCCTCATATCAGCCCAGAGATGGACTTTCATGAAGGATTTCTTAAGGCGGTGGTATTCTGCTACCCCATTGGTATCATATTAATGAACACCGCCAAGCAGGCGGCAAGAAGGAAGGTCCACCATGGAAAAAATTGAAAAACGCAAGCAACTCTACGCGGGGCCCATCCTCACGCTGAGCGAGCTGACGGTGCGGCTCGAAGACGGCACGCAGGCGCCGCGGATCTTGGTGCACACCACCGGGGCGGCAGGGGTGCTGGCTCTGCAGGACGGCAAGGCACTGTTTGTCAGGCAGTGGCGCACCCCGCTTGGGCAAGAGACACTGGAGCTGCCAGCCGGCAAAATCGACCCGGGCGAAACACCGCTTCAGGCCGCCAAGCGCGAGCTGAACGAAGAGGCAAAGCTCGCGGCGGACGAGTGGGCCCCCTTGACCCACTTTTATCAAAGTGCCGGCTTTTCCGACGCCCAAACGCACCTGTTCACCGCCAGAAGGCTGCACCAGCCGGCCGTCCAGCGGGCCCAAGACGTTGGCGAGTTTGTGGCCGGTGAATGGCTGACCTTGGCTGCGGCCAAGGCGGCTCAGGCGCAGGGACTGATTTGCGACGCCAAGACCACGCTTGGGCTCGCCCTGTGGGAGCTGGAGGTGCAACATGGCTGAGCTGACGCGCAAGGAGTACCGAGAGCAGCAAAAGCAGGCCGAACAGGCGGCAGAGGCGCGCGACGCCAAGCGCGTGGCCACCGAGCGTGAGTTTGCCAAGTCCGGCCGCAAGGAGGCCACTGCACCAAAGGCCCCGCACCGGGGGCCCTTCGACGAGCCGACGTTCAAGAAGGTCAACAGTCTGAAAAAGAAGCTGAACTGGGCGATCGGGATCGTGATATTCCTGTTGATCGTCGTGGCCGTGGTGCTATTCAAGCTGTAATTTTGCCGCAATGAGCGTACAATTAGTAAGCTGCTTGAAGCGAAAGGATGAGTGTAGTCGTCAACTACCACCGAATAAATTTGGTGGCTTGTAGCTCGCGTGTCATCGACACAGTGGTCAAACACCTTTCAGGCTCCCACTCATTGCGTCCACATCGTCGGGCAGTTGACAATGCCCGTCAGTTATCGGGTTTACCCGACAACCTCTTTAGTAAAGCGTGGATGGTGACTGCCGGACAGGTACTGCTGACCCAAAGTCACGAGGTTCATGGCCGCTATTCGGTCATCATTACTTTGGTAGCCACAAGCTGCACAGCGATAGGCGTGGTGCTTGTGATCACGCTGGGTTTTCTCAATAAGGCCGCACTTAGGGCACCGCTGACTGGTGTATTGCGCAGAGACCGCAATGACTATGTGGCCGGCTAGGATTGCTTTGTAGCGCAAATCTTGTTCCAGCTCAAAGAAAGACCAGGAATGGCGCTCTCGTCTAGTCTGCGCTTGACGGCGGGACTGTTGGCGAATGCCAGTCAGGTCTTCAACCACGAACAATGTCTTAGGGGTCGCTTGCGAAACGAGTGTCTTCGACAAGCGATGATTGACATCACTCATCCAGCGGTTCTCTCGGCCCGACAGGCGTTGTAAGCATCGTTTGGCAGATTTTGTGTTCTTCTGCTGCAGTTCCTGGCGAGTGCGATGGTACTTGGCCCGCTTGGTCGCGATTGCTCTGCCAGAAGCAAAGTTAGTTTGCCCAGCACCGTTGTGGCTGACCAGCACAAAGCGCAAGCCACGATCGATGCCGATAATATCCTTAACCTGCGTGCGATTAACAGTTGCGACTTCTTTGGTCGCCGCGATGTGCAAAAAATAATGGCCACCTGTACGCACTACAGTCGCCGTCCCAAGTTGCCAATCAGAAGTCAGGTATTGTTCAAAGCCGTTTAAATAAGGCGTGACTCGGAGTCGTTTTGCCAAAGTATTGAGTGACAGCTGACCATCTTGAAGCCACGACCAATCGCGGTTACGGACCAATGTGAGTTGCGGCTTACGGTATTGCAGCGGTCGCCTTAACCAAGTCAGGTCACGGTGACACCGTGTCCATTGTCCTGTATAGCA
Organism: Lacticaseibacillus jixianensis; assembly: GCF_003946485.1. Lineage (GTDB taxonomy): Bacteria > Bacillota > Bacilli > Lactobacillales > Lactobacillaceae > Lacticaseibacillus > Lacticaseibacillus jixianensis. The sequence goes on from NZ_RHOJ01000005.1 coordinate 46,936, forward strand.
ATCTTTAAAGGCATATGGTTCTGACTTCATTTGGGTCTGCACAGTCTTATAATTGCCTATGACGTGGCGAATGGCGGACTGTGCCATTTGTGCTTTCAGCCCAATGTCTGTTCGCAGTCTGTGATATAGTGCCTCATGCAATGCATATTGATCGAGGACAAATCCGTGGTCAAAAAGATACTGTGAAACTAACTGACAACCCACCGCAAATTGACGCATTGTTTCTTGTAATAACTGCGCTTCCTCTGCGGCAAGTAGGATACGCAACTTCAGGGTGACGGCTTGTTTCATGGCTATCCCTCCAGTTGAATTATAGCAAACACATGTTCGACAGTAAAGACATCATTTTAGTAAAGGAGAAGCAGGTACAGGACGGCATTCCTCCCCTGATTGAAATCAGGGGTTTCCTGCTAAACACTACTCATGAAGATAGGCGTTATCTGCGCAATGGAAGAGGAGATTCGGACGCTGCTGCCACAGCTGCAAGGCCGCGAGGAGCGCGTGGTGGCCAGCCAGCACTACTACCATGGCACGATTGAAGGCATCGAGGTCACCCTAGTGGAATCCGGGATCGGGAAGGTGCAAGCGGGGATGACGGCGACGGTCCTGCTCAGCCAGTACGCACCCGACGTGTTGATCAACACGGGCTCCGCAGGCGGGATCGGCCAGGGCCTGAGCATCGGTGACGTTGTGATCTCCAGTGCCGTGGCGTACCACGACGTCGACGCGACGGCGTTTGGGTACAAGCCGGGCCAACTGCCTCAGCAGCCGCTCTACTTTGAGGCGGACAAGGACGTGGCGGCGGCGATCGCGGCGGCCGCACACACGACGGGCCAGCAGACCCGCGAAGGGCTGATCGTCTCCGGTGATCAGTTCATCGCCAGCCCCGAAGCCATCCAGCGCATCCTGAAGCGGTTTCCAGAGGCGCTGGCCAGCGAGATGGAAGGGGCGGCCATTGGGCAGGTCGCCCATGAATTCCACACCCCGTTTGTCGTGATCCGGGCGATGAGCGACAACGGGGACGCAAGCGCTTCGGTCAACTTTGACGATTTCATCATTGACGCCGGTAAACGCTCGGCGGCGATGCTGCTCGCGTATATTCACAACTTGAAGTAAGGAGCGACAGTTTTGAATCACATTTATCTCGACAACGCCGCCACGACGCCGATGGCCAAGCCGGTCATTGAGACCATGACGACGCAGATGCAAGAGAACTTCGGCAACGCCAGCTCGACGCACTGGTTCGGGCGCAAGGCGCACGAAGTCATGGACGCCAGTCGCGCGGTGCTGGCCCGCAGCATCAACGCGCACCCGAGCGACATCGTGATCACCAGCGGCGCGACTGAGGCCAATAACACGGCGATCATGCAGACGGCGCACGCCCGGGCCAATCTGGGCAAGCACATCATCACCACGGCCATTGAACACCCCAGTGTGATGAAGCCGCTGGCCCAGCTGGAAAAAGAGGGCTTTCGGGTGACCTATTTGCCGGTCAACGAGGAGGGCGAGATCGCCCTTGCGGATTTCGATGCCGCGCTGGACGATGACACGATCCTGGTCTCCATCATGATGGGGAACAATGAGGTCGGGTCGCGCATGCCGATCAAGCAGATCGGCGAGCGGCTGGTTGACCATCAGGCGTGGTTCCACACGGATGCAACGCAGGCGTACGGGCTGCTTGACATCGATGTGGCGGCCTTGCACGTGGACATGCTTAGCGTGTCTGCACACAAGATCAACGGGCCCAAGGGCATCGGTTTCCTGTACCGCAGGGAGGGCGTGAACTTCCCGCCGTTTGTGCGCGGCGGCGAGCAGGAGATGAAGCGCCGCGCCGGGACCGAGAACCCGCCTGCAGTGGCCGGGTTTGCCACGGCAGTGAAGCTGATCACGCCGCAGGAAAAAGCCGACCGCCAGGCGAAGTACTACGGGTTTAAACAGCAGATCATGGATGCCCTCAAGGCCGCAGACGTCGCCTTTGAGGTCAACGGCCCGCTAAAGGCGGACGCGTTGAATCACGTGTTCAACCTGTGGCTGCCGGGGGTCTCGACCTACGCGCTGCAAACCAACCTGGATTTGGCGGGGTTCGCGATTTCCGGCGGTTCCGCCTGCACCGCGGGGTCGCTTGAGCCCTCGCACGTTTTGATCGCCATGTACGGCCAGGACTCACCGCGCATCGCTGAGTCCATCCGCATTTCGTTTGGCGCGTTCACCACCGCCATGGACATCGTCGCATTCAGCGATGCGCTGGTGAAAATCGTCAACCGACTGCGGAGTAAAGCCAACGCGTGAGCACTGCCAACAACACCGAACTCGCAGAATCGTTGCGGGTTCGGTGTTTTGGCGTCTAATTGAAACGAAAAGGTAAAAATCTATTCCTGCCTTTCAGTAGCCGCGGGCAAAAGCGTAGTGTGGAAGTAGTGATTGAGGCATTGTTCGAGGGAGGGATCAGTTTGACGCAGAACCAAAGCAACTTCTCTGGGTTAACGGCGGCAGCGGCGCAGGCCCGCTTAGCCAAAGACGGGCCCAACGAGGTCGCAGAAAAGCCGTTCAGCATGCCGAGGGCGGTGGCCCAGCGCCTGTGGGAGCCGTCTGCGTGGATTCTGGAAGGGGCGCTGCTGCTGGAAGTCATTTTGGGCAAAGGCATCCAGGCTGGCTTCATCATTGTGATGTTGCTATTTGCGGCCATCAACGGCGCGGTTCAAAAGCGTAAGGCGACGACCATTTTGGCCGGCTTGACCGACCAGTTGACGCTCACGGCCACCGTGATGCGCGATGGCCAGTGGCACCGGGTGCCGGCGCGCGAGCTGGTGGTCGGCGACCTCGTCAGCCTGACCAGCGGCGATTTGGTGCCGGCCGACGTGAAGCTACTCCAAGGCAGCGCCGACATCAACGAAAGCTCGATCACCGGCGAGGCCAAAGGGGTGTCGCGGCAGGTGGGGGACGCCGCGTTTGCCGGCACCGAGCTCACTGCAGGCCATGCGCTTGGGCGGGTGACGGCCACCGGTAAGGCCAGCCGCTCAGGCAAGACCATCAGCCTGATCAACAAGAACTCAGCCCCCGGCCACCTGCAGCAGCTCTTGGGCAAGGTCATCGGTTACCTGGCGGCGGTGGACGCGGTCCTGGCACTCATCCTGGTGGCCACCAGCCTGATCCGGCAGCAGAATTTGCTTACGCTTCTGCCTTTTTTGGCAATGCTGGTCATTGCCACGATCCCCATTGCGATGCCGTCGAGCTTCGCCGTGGCCAACTCGGTGGAGGCCAAGGTGCTCAGCGGCCAGCAGATCCTGGTCAGTGACCTGACCGGCATTCAGGAAGCGGCCAACATGAACCTGCTGCTCGTCGATAAAACCGGGACCATCACTGCGAACAAACCCAGCGTCGTCGGTTACTACAACCTGTCCGCACGGCCGGATGGCGAGGTGCTCCAGCTGGCCCTGACGGCGACGGATCGACGCAAACCCAGCGTCATTGATCTGGCCGTGCAGAATTATGCGGCGCAGAAACAGATCAAAGCCTTGAAGCAAGGCAACTACAAACCGTTTGATTCCAGTACCGGCTACTCACAAGTCGCGGTGGCTACCGCGGCGGGGACGCAAATTGTCCGGCTGGGTTCGCTGAAACAACTGACCAAAGTGACGGCGGCCTATACGCTGCCGGCCGCGATCGATTTTGCGGCAGGCAGGACCACCGCAGTGGCAGTCGGCAACCAGCTGGTCGGCCTGTTCATCATGCAAGACCAACCGCGGCCTGACAGCGCTGCGGCCATCGCGGCCATTCGCGCCCGCGGGGTCAAGGTGCTCATGCTGACTGGTGATAACCAGAAAACGGCAGCCGCCGTTGCCCGGCAGGTCGCGCTGCCGGGCGAGGTGATCTCCTATGCGGCGCTTCGGCCAGACCGGCCGCTGAGTGCGCTGGCGGGGATCGCAGACGTGATCCCTGAAGACAAGCTGGCGATCGTGACCCATTTTCAAAAGGCGGGCTATATTGTGGGGATGACCGGGGACGGGGTGAATGATGCACCGGCCCTCAAACGCGCTGACCTCGGCATTGCGGTGGCCACGGCGGTCGACTTGGCCAAGCGCTCCGCCCGGATGGTGCTGTTGAAGCCGGGTCTCGGCTCGCTGACCGACGTGCTCGAGAGCGGCCACCGCGTCTACAAGCGCATGATGACCTGGACCATCACGAAGCTGTCGCGGGCCGCTCAGCTGAGTATCCTGCTGACGTTCGGTTACCTGCTGTTTGGGTTCTTGCCGCTGAGCCTAAATGCGATGATCATGGTCGCGCTGCTTAACGACCTTGTTACGCTAGTGTTGGGGACGGATCACGCGCAGATCAGCCGCCATCCCGAGTCCTGGGACATGACCAAGCTGGGCAAAACGGCCGGCCTGTACGCTGGCACTTGGACGCTCGCGGGGTTTGGGTGGCTGCTTTGGCTGCTGCGGAGGGGCCAAACTACCGCCCAGATCAGCACGGCACTCTTTTGCTTTCTGATGTTCAGCGCGATGCTCACGATCCTCATGACGCGGACTAAGAAACCGTTTTGGGCCAGCGCGGCCAGCAAGCCGGTCAACCTGGCGATTGGGCTCAACACTGTCGCGACCGTTGGCATTGCCGCTTTTGGTCTCGGGGTCGCCGCCATCGGGCTTCCGATCATCGGGTACGCGCTCGGCCTGACCCTGCTGGTCGGGGTGCTGCTCACCGGTTTGGGCTCGCTGGTGCATCCGGCAGGCAATTGACCGGGCGGAAGCGGCCGTGGCTTTTGGCCCCGCCTTACCGATTATGGTAAGATAAAAGCGAATACAAGCGCCAGTGTGCGCACAGGGAGTGGGTTATATGCCATTACAGTCAACCGGTGCCGTCTTGGGCGACCCGAAGAAGTATCAAATCTCGCCAAATATCAAGCGTTACACGCTGATGGATCTGGGCTTTGTGAAAACAAAGAACGGCAATTTTCAGCTGGAGCGCTCGCTGGACCCAAATTCGCCGTTCACCCAGGCCAACAAGCTGAAGGTGACGTTCAAGGCGGACCTGTCCGGGTTTCAAATGGGTGTGACCACGGCCAACGGGCTGAAGGCCATCAACATTTTCAAAACCGACAAGACGGCCGACAACGTCGAGCAGTATCATTTCATTATTGATAACATGATCGAGCGCCAGGTGCTTGAAGAGGTCTGAGCGCAATACAAGGCCGCTGCGAAAGAAAATCGCAGCGGCCTTTTTGCGTTCAATGCGCGTTAGTTGATCTTGCGCTTCGGATTGAGCAGGTTCATCGGGTCCAAAAGCGCCTTGATCTGGTGCTGGAGCATGTCCACGGCTTCGCCAAGCTCCGCGTAGTTCCACTGATTTTTCAGCATGCCCACCGCGTGTTCGCCGGAAATCGTCCCGCCCAGCTCAAGGGTCTTCTTGAACATTAATGACAGTGCCTCGCTGACTTTGGCGGGCACGCCTTGTTCTTCAAGCGGCCAGACGATGGATGGGTGGACGTTGCCGTCGCCGGCGTGGCCTGCCGTGTAGATCTTCATGTTGAGCGTTTCACCGACTTGCTTAATGTAGTCCATCATCGGCGCGAGCTGGGACAGCGGCATCGCCATGTCTTCCATGATGTGGTTTTGCCCGGTAAAAATGGCTGGCAGCATGTCGCGGCGCACCTTTTCCAGCTGGGCCTGCTCCTCGGGCTTTTCTGTGATGGTGATGTCGCGTGCCCCGTGTTTGGTCAGCAGCGCGTCCAGTACGTCCATGGCCTGCTTGGTGCCGTTGTCGATCTTGAAGATCAACATGGCGCCGGATTCCTTGCTATAGTCGGTGCCGTCGTACTGGTCGATGGCCTGGATCGTCGGGTGGTCCATTGCCTCGAGCATCGTTGGGTAGACGCCGGAGATCCGGATCTCGGCGACTGCCTCGGCCAGCGCCGTCATGTTCTCAAAGAAGGCCATGCCCATCACCGGCGTGCCAAGCGGAATCGGCATCAGCTTGACCGTGACCTCGGTGATGATGCCCAAGGTGCCTTCCGAGCCCACAAACAGCTGGGTGAGGTCGTAGCCGAATGCCTGCTTCAGCGTCCGCCCGCCGAGTTTGAGCTCGCGGCCGTCCGCCAGCACCACTTTGAGGCCGAGCACGTTGTCCTTGGTCGCGCCGTACTTGACGGTGCTCATGCCGCCGGCGTTCGTCGCGACGTTCCCGCCGATGCCGGAGATCGGCTTGGAGCCGGGGTCAGGGGCGTAGAACATGCCTTGCTTGCGCGCCTCCTGGTCCAAGTCGCCGTTGATGACGCCGGGTTCGACCACGGCCAGCGAGTCCGCCTTGCTGATTTCCTTGATCTGGTTCATGCCGGCGGTGGACAGGATGAAGCTGCCGGCGATACCGTCCGCCCCAATTACGGTGCTAGTGAAGTGATCCTGCGTCACGATTGGGACGTGATACTTCCGCGCGGTTTTGAGCACCCCTTGGACGTCGGCGGTGCTGTGGGCTTCAATGAATGCCAGCGCCAGCCCAGAATCGTCATCAGTCAGGTTAGGGGAGAAGGACTGCTTCTTCAACGTGGCAGGGTCGGTAATGACGCTGCCGGCGCTCACGTTAGCCTTAAGGTCGGCGAGGATCTCTTCGTTCGAAAATGCCGCAAAAACTGTCATAGGATGGCTTCCTTTCTAAAATCGCTTACATGACTACCCTACCACCGCCGCGAGAAAGTAGGGGTAAAAAGGCATTCCTGCCATTGTTGACGGCGGCTTATGGGCGATTGTGAAGCGGTTGGACGAGTGTCATAATGAGACTCAACATAATCATGAGAGGGATGTGCGCATGCTATTAGAAGAGTTTGATGAAGACCCGGCCTTGATCAACCCAGCCGATGTGGTGAAGCAGCAACCGATCGCGGCGGTCGGCATGCCTAAAACGGTGCTTTGTCCGTTTTCTGGCGCTTTAGTTGCCAGTCTACTGGGGGCGGGGCAGCTGAAACAAATTGGTGCACTGTCGTCGATCAACGGGCCGGAGCCGGTTTATCAGTATGAAACCGGCGGCAGCCGTTTTGCGCTGTTCATGCCGCGGATCGGCGCCGCCAATGCGGTCGGCCTACTTGAGGAACTATATGGGGCGGGGGCGCGGCAGTTTGTCGTGTTCGGCTCATGCGGCGTCCTCGATCCGCACCTGGCCGCCGATACCCTCATCATCCCGACTGCGGCGATCCGAGATGAAGGGACGAGCTATCATTACGCGCCGGCCAGCCCGACGATTGCGGCGGACCCCGCGGCGGTCGCAACGATGCAGGCGGTTTTTGACCGCAGCCACTTTTCACACCAGCAAGCGGTGACTTGGACCACAGATGCCTTTTACCGCGAGACGGCGGCCCGCAAGCGGCGAATGATCGATTTAGGGGCGCAGGTCGTTGAGATGGAGGCTGCTGCCTTGTTTGCCTGGAGCCAGTTTCGTCAGCTGGGGCTTTACCAGTTCTTCTACACCGCCGACCACGTTGCCGAAACCGGTTGGGACGAGCGCATAAGCCAGCGCACGCATGCTGTTGCTGATTTCTTTGCAGCAGCCGTTGCAGTGGCCCAGGCTGTCAGGCGCTAACGCACAGTTTTGTCAGGTCTGAACGCGGCGCCAGAAAAGTGTTAGCCTATGACCCAAGCAGTCACATGACCGCAACTAAAGCAAAACAGGCCGACCGCAGGGGTCGGCCGGAGGAGAAAGACATGGCTTTTGCAATGGGGAAGGACTTAGCCGCCGCGCGCATGGCGGTTGGTCAGTCGCAGGAAGGCACGGCGCAGGCACTGTCGATCACGCCGCAAACGTTGAGACACTGGGAGAGCGAGGCCGCAGTCCCATCGCTCAGACAGCTGGGTCAACTCAGCAAGGTACTCGGCGCCCCACCGGAAATGCTCGTCGGGATGAAGCCCAAGCGCAAACGGCTGCCTTTGATCGGCCAGCGCGACCAGGCCAAAAGTGTCAGCTGGGGGGCGACCTCTGACGAATTGCGCCGCTTGATCTTGGCCAAAATGATCAGCCTGAGTGCCAGCCTGACTGCTGATCAGGCGGCCGTGTTACAGCCGGTGTTGGAGCAGCACTACCAGCTGTTGATCCAAGGGGTCACGGCGGTGGCGTATGTGGTCCAAACCATGTCGCTGGCGGTCAGCAAGGTCATGCGGCAAGCCGGCATGCTTTTTTCGCCGGCGCAAGAGGCCGATTACATGGCGATCGTCCGGGCGGATTATCTACGCAGGTGAAAACCGGGGACGCCCAGCGCTTACTTTCGGATAGCGTTGTGTTTCCCGCGCTCACTGGTATAATGAAGTTTACTGGAATTGACGACCTTCAAATCGGATAACTCCAGAATCTGATTGAAATGATGGTGATCATTTTGGACAACAGCAACACCCGCGTTGTGGTGGGGATGTCTGGCGGCGTGGATTCGTCCGTGTCGGCGCTTCTCCTCAAGCAGCAAGGGTATGACGTCGTCGGGGTGTTCATGAAGAATTGGGACGATACAGACGAGAACGGGGTCTGTACCGCCACGACCGACTATGAGGACGTCGCAAAGGTGGCCGATGAAATCGGCATTCCTTACTACGGCATCAACTTCGAAAAGGAGTACTGGGACCGCGTGTTCCAGTACTTCCTGGCCGAGTACAAGGCCGGTCGGACGCCCAACCCCGACGTGATGTGCAACAAAGAGATCAAGTTCAAGGCGTTTCTCGACTACGCCGACCAGCTCGACGCCGACTACATTGCCATGGGCCACTACGCGCAGCTCACGACCGACGAGAATGGCACCGTGCACATGCTGCGCGGCGCTGATGACAACAAGGACCAGACCTACTTTCTCAGCCAGCTGTCGCAGGCCCAGCTGAAGAAGTCGCTGTTCCCAATTGGTGGCATGCAAAAGTCTGAGGTCCGCGCCATTGCCGAGAAGGCAGGTTTGGCGACGGCTCACAAGAAGGATAGCACCGGCATCTGCTTTATCGGCGAGCGCAACTTCAAGCAGTTCCTCAGTACCTACCTGCCAGCCCAGCCTGGCAAGATGATGACCTACGATGGCGAGGAGAAGGGTACGCACGATGGTCTGATGTATTACACCATCGGTCAGCGCTCCGGGCTTGGCATCGGCGGCAATTCGGAGAATTCTGAGCCGTGGTTTGTGGTGGGCAAGGATATTCAAAAGAACATCCTGTACGTCGGCCAGGGCTACGAGAATCCGCACCTGATGGCCACTAGCCTTGCCGCCTCCGGCATGAATTTTTTCACCGGTGCCGCACCAGCTACCGACTTTCACTGCACGGCGAAGTTCCGCTACCGCCAGCAGGACGTCGGGGTGACTGTGCACCTCGATGGTGATCAAGCCCGCATCGAGTTTGATCACCCGGTCCGGGCCATCACGCCAGGGCAGGCCGTCGTGCTTTACGATGGCGCCGAGTGCTTCGGCGGCGGGACCATCGACGTGGCGTACAGCGACGCGAAGGTGCTGCAGTACGTCTAATGATCAGTCAGTAAGATTGCACCAGACTCAGCTGTCAGCAGCCGGGGCTGGTGTTTTTGTTTAATTTTACCTGCTCATGTGCGCTCAAATGGCGAAGCGGACTGGGTGCGTATCGCCTACTCCTTGATGGTGAAAAAAACGGTTTTGGGCCTGAAATTACCTGATTGGCTGCTTTTTCGTCCTTGCGTACACGCTTCCGGGATCGTCTGGGAGCGGGGCTGGTTTCGCAAAGATGAATTAATTGGTGTGAGCCAACGTATTGCACGCTTAAACATGATAAGATTTAATTATCTAATAAATAATCAGTGGGTGAGGGGCTTGTATTACTTCGTGAATATGTTTGCACCGCCGCGCGTGGTCACCGGTGTGGAAACAGCTGAATATAGTCGGTATCACGTTTTCAAGCAGTCCGGTGTGCCAGTCCGTCTGGTCAGCTTTCAGTTCAGTCAGTATATTCTCAACGGCTGCTCTCGGTTTGGGCTTTCGCCTGCCGACGTGGTCAACCTCTACGATTATTTCTGTGGGATCGATTATCAGACCCCGGTGCGCGCGCCCGCCGTGGCGCCTCGATTGTTCACGGCTGAGACTCAAGAGGGGCTGCTCACCCGCTACTTCCGCCAGGACCGGCTGCTTCGAAAGGTGCGCCGGGATCGGCAAGGCCGCATCGTTTCTGTATATGACTATGATGATCAGCGGCGGTCGCGCAGTGTGAGCTTTTACCGGCCGACAGGATCGCTGGCTAACACCCTGTGGTTTAGCGTGGAGAACGGGCGGCTGATCCACACGCACACGACCTATCAGGACCAACTTGGCCGCGGCTGTTTAACGGCTTGGTACCGAAATGGGGACGATCATCCTAGTTCATTACTGCTCACTGATTGGAAAAGGCAACAGACGCGTAGTTTTACTTCCGAGGCGGCGCTGGCTGGCTATTTTTTGGATGAATTGGTCCGCCGCGACCCGGCTGCCGTGTTTATCGTGGACCGTGCGGCCGACGTTCAGCCGGCAATTCAACACATGACCCTAACCGCCCCATGTTTCGCCTTCATTCATGCAGTTGTGGCGAGCAAGGATCAGCAAGTGAGCGGCTACTATCGCCCCGTTGCTGACCATTTCGCGCTGTGGCGCGGCGTGATCACCAGCACGGCAGAGCAGGCCGAAGCGCTCCAGCGCCGCTGGCCGCAGGTTCAGGTCCTTCACGCCAACGTCAGCGTGCTGTCTGACGCGCAGCTAAAGGCGCGGGTGCCAGCCGTCGCGGCTCGCTCCAGGCACCAAATCGTGATGCTGGCACGGGTGGATCCGGCGAAAAATATCGAAGCCGCGATTGAGATCCTGCAGTTGGTGCAAGAAAATGTGCCTAATGCCACCCTGGAAATTTGGGGGCGTGGTCACATCGCGGCCTTTGGCGACTATCAAACTCAGCTAGAACGGCTGATTCGTTCTAAAGGGCTCACCGCAAGCGTCCACTTTAACGGGTATACGGATGATCCTGCGGCAGTGTTGGACCAAAGTCGGGTGCTGCTGATGACGAGCAAGGGGGAGGGGACCGGCCTGGTGATCAACGAAGCCTTGGCCCGCGGAGTGCCCGTGGTCAGTTACGCCTTCAAGTACGGCCCAAGTGAATTTATCAGAGATGGTGAAAACGGCTACCTAGTCGCGGCAGATGACCCGCAGCGGGCCGCGCGCTGCGTCGTTGAACTGCTGTTGAATGATCCAGTGTGGGTCAAGCGCAGTCGCGCTGCGCGGGTCCGCGCCCGCCGCTTTGACGCCGCGCACAGCTGGCAGCAATGGGCACGGGTGCTGACAAGGATCAAGAATGGATAGCAGGGCCTGGTTAAAGGTGGTCGTCGCATCTAATCCCCTGACTGGAGCAGCTGGCCCAACAGCGGCGCCAGCCGGTCTGCGTTTAGGCAGCGGCAGAGCGCTTCACCCGGCTGGCGTCGGCACGTCGGCGAACGGCCTGAGTAGTTAGCGGCGACGGCATTTGAAGACTGAGGGATCAGCGGACGAATCGATAGTGGAGGGTTAATGTGTTTTATTTTGTTGGTAACGTCTTTAGCAGTGAGATCACAGGCATCGAAAGCGCCCAGTTAAAGCGATTGAAGTTGTTTCAACTGTTTCATGAGCCGGCCAAAGTAGTGAGCACTGGCAGCGCCATGGCGCGTACGGTCAATGCGCGCAAGTATGGGTTGACTAAGGAGACGTACATCAATGAGTACGATTTTTTGTGTGAGGTGCCCTTTGACTTCCGTCAGCAGGTGACGCTGGCTTCCCTGGGACTGGCCGGGCATCACCGCGTCAGCCATCACGACCCCCACTTCACCCGCTACGCTGACGGGGATCAGCTGGTTGCCCAGGTGGCCACCACCGCTGACGGCCAGGTGACGAGCGTCCGCTACTTTGATGCCCACAATCGCAGCCGGGTCGAGGACCAATACGATCCGCGCGGTTTCTTGGCGGTGCGCTATTACTACGATGAAAGCCTCAATGTTGTCAGCAAGGTATTTTTTAATCCTCAAGGAAAAGCGCGGCTCCGCTTTCTCTACACGGATCAGCCAACGCCGCGCGTCGGCGCGATCCAGGTCCTGCGTCCGGACGGCCGGGTAATCATCCTTTCGAACATCGATGCCTTGCAGTCATACTTTTTCGACCGGCTGAATGAGTCAACGCCGCACAACGTCTTTATTGTCGACCGCACCCAGCGCAATGCCTGGGCGATCGAAAATATGAAAACCAAGGCTTTCCGTCTGTTTCACCTGCATAACGTGCACGCGTCTGGTCTGGCAGCCAATGCTGCCTCGCGGGACTTGAATTACAATTATCGCCAGCCCTTAAACAACCTGGACCGCTGGGAAGGCGCCATTGTGCTGACGGATCAGCAAATGGCCGACATCAGATTGACCTTTCCAGCAGCTAAGTTCATCAAGGTACCAGCGGTCGTGATCCCGCCGGCGCGTCTGGCTGCGCCGCGCGTCCCGGTTGCCGCGCGCACGCCGGGTAAGATCATCGCGGTGGCGCGCATCGATCGGCAAAAGCAGCTCAAGGAGCTTGTCCAAGTGGTCAAGCTGATCCATGACCAACAGGCCGACACCACCTTGGATATCTGGGGCCTCACGCAGGAGCAAAAGTACAAGGACGAGATCCTGGCGCTCATTGCGCAACTTCACCTCGAAGAAGTCGTCAAGCTCAAGGGTTTCAGCAAGGAGCTGAATGGGATTTATGACCACGCGCGGCTGATGATTCTGACCAGTCGAATTGAGGGTACCATTTTAGCGCTGGCAGAAGCCCAGTCTCACGGGGTGCCGGTAGTCTCGTACGATTTCAAATACGGCCCGCGGGAGTTTATCCTCCCCGGGCGAAACGGTGAAATCGTCCCCGTCGGCGCCCGGCAGGCGGCAGCCGCCCAGGCGCTGAAACTATTGGGTGATGATGAGACGTGGCAGCGCTATTCGACGGGGTGTTATGACGCGTCTGCGCGCTACAGTGCGGATCACGTCTTCGCGTCTTGGCGGGCAGTGAAAGCCCGGGCCGAAGCCTTTTACTGTCAGCAATGAAACTGCTCCCGTAAGCGCTAACGGCTTGTCCTTAACGGTCTGAGCATTGGAGGGGTTTAATGTTTTACTTTATCGGGAATGTCTTTAGAAGCGAGATCACCGGCATCGAAAGTGCCCAGCTCAAGCGCATGCACCTGTTCAACGAATTTAACGAGCCAGCCAAGATCGTCAGCACCGGCAGGACGGACGACCAAACCGCGAGTGCCCGCAAATTTGGCTTGAACGAGGAGAATTACATCAACGAGTTCGATTTTCTCTGTGAGGTGCCATTCGCCTACGCCAAGCGGGTGACCCTGGATTCGCTGGGGTTTGCGGCGCGTCACCGCATTAGTTATCACGACGACCACATCACGCGTTACGCTGATGGTCAGCAGCTCTTTGCGCAAGTGGCGGTTGACGATCGCGGCCAGGTCGAAAAGGTGCGCTACTACGACGATCACAATCGCTGCCGCATTGAAGAAGAGTACGATCCCCGCGGCTTCTTGGCCGTGCGCGCTTATCGCGATGCCGGCTTGAAGCTCACCAGCCAGGTCTACTTGACGCCCCAAGGCAAGGAGCGGCTGCGCTTTCTTTACACGCAGCAGCCCACTTTGCGCTTGGCCAGCGTTCAGGTGACCCGGCGCGATGGGCGAGCCATTGCCCTGCAAGGCATATATGACCTGCATCGCTACTTCTTCGATGAATTGAACAAAACCACGCCCCACAACGTCTTCATCGTTGACCGGACCCGGAGGAACGAGTGGGGCATCGAGAACATGAAAACGCGCGCGTTTCGCCTTTTCCACATGCACAGCGTGCATGCGGTCAACCTGGTGGCAGACCCGGCGTCTCGTGATTTGAACTTCAATTACCGCCAGCCCTTGAACAATCTGGACCAGTGGAATGGTGCCATCGTGCTGACGGATCAGCAAATGGCAGACGTTAAGCTGAATTTTCCGGCAGCCAAGCTGATCAAGGTCCCGGCCGTGGTGATCCCGCCAGAGCGGCTGAGTGCGCCGCGGGTGCCACTGGCAGCGCGGATCCCTGGCAAGATCATCGTCGTGGCGCGCATCGATCGGTTGAAGCGGCTGAAAGAACTGGTCCAGATCGTGAAGTTGATCCATGATCGGCAGTCCAACGTGACCCTGGACATTTGGGGCTTGACCCGGGACAAGCAATATCGTGAAGAGCTGTTGGCGCTTATCGCGCAGCTCCACCTGGAGGAAGTGGTCAAATTGCCCGGCTTTACCCGTGATCTAAGCGCAGCGTACGACCATGCCCAGTTATCGATCTTGACCAGCCGAATGGAAGGAACCATTTTGGCGCTGGCAGAGGCCCAGTCTCACGGGGTCCCGGTGGTCTCGTATGACTTCAAATACGGGCCGCGGGAATTCATCATTCCTGGGCAAAACGGGGAGATCGTGCCAATTGATGACCGGCGAGCAGCCGCCGCTCAGGCCTTGCGGATGCTCGGCAGCAAGCAGGTGTGGGAGCACTATTCAACCGGTTGCTACGCCGAGTCGCCACGCTACAGCGCCGATCAAGTCTTCACTTACTGGCAGACCGTAAAAGACAAAGCCGCGGCGTTTTACCAAGGCAAATGATGGGAGTCATTATGGATTATTTTATTGAGGGTACGCTTAACATCAACAATACGGTGATTGAAAAGGCTGCGATCAAGCGCCTCGAGGTATTTCAGAAGATCGGCCGGCCTGCCCGGCTGGTCCTGCTCGAATATTCACCGCAATGGGCACTGACGGTCAATCAAGACCAGCAAGATTCAGTTGTCGGTTTGTTTGATCATATTCAAAAGGCCGAGGGTTTCACTGGCCAGAAATTGACGTTGAATGGGTTGGATGCACGGCTTGGCTACTATGATCGCACTCCGCTGAGCAAAGCGCGGACTGTTGATTACACGGACGGGGACCGCCTGGTTGCCCGGGTGCACGTCATCCCGGGCGGCGCGGTCGACACCGTGACTTATGTCGGCGCCGCCGAGCAGACCCTTGAGACCGACCGCTACGATGCTCGTGGTTTTCTTTCCCGCCGGCAGTTTTGGTACGGCGGGCGGCGGACGCATGAAGAATATCTGTCGCCGGCGGGCACATTACAGATGGAGGTGTCCTTTAATGACGACGGCAAGGAAATCGGCCTGATCCGCTTGATTGAACCGGACCAGCACTTCTTCTCCATGCGCGCCTTGATCGAGGCCTACGTTCAGCAGGAACTCGGGGAGGCGAGCGCACTGGTTTGCGATCGCCGAAATTACGATTGGCTGCTGGCCAGCTGGCCGGCCCAGCAAAGGTTTCAGCGGCTTTATAATTCAGCGCCGACAGCGGCGGTGCCGGAAGCGGTCCCCCTGGCGCGCAAATCGATGCCGACACTGCCAGCCGCAGTCGTGATCGACGAATATCGCGGCGAGGCGCAGCGGGTAGTCGATGGCTGGCGACAGGTGCTAGTCAGTGAGGGCGAACGCGGGGATGGCCGCAACCGCTAGAGACAAACAAGCGTTCGTATGATAGACTAGAAGGAAATGGAGGGGTCAAATGTTAGCGCAGAGTACCTACGAGTCGCCACTTGGTGAGATGACGTTATTGGCTGATGATGACCATTTGCTGGGGGTCTGGTTTCAAGACCAGCAGTATTTTGGCGGGACGGTCGACCTGAGGCTGGTGCCGCGGCAGGAGACTCGGGTGCTAATCACGGCTGGCCGCTGGCTGGAGGCCTTTTTTGCCGGCGCGCAGCCCGAGCCGCGGCTGGTGCCGGTGCAGCTAAGCGGCACTGCCTACCGCCAGGCGGTCCTGTGCGCCTTGCTTGAGGTCCCGTACGGGGCGGTCACCACGTATGGCGAACTTGCTGCCGTTGTCAGTCGGCGCCTTGGCCGCCGCGCAGCACCGCGCGCGATCGGGGGCGCGGTCGCCCACAACCCGCTCAGCGTCATCGTGCCGTGTCACCGGGTGATCGGCCAGGCCGGTGCGCTGGTTGGCTACGCCGGGGGAATTGACCGGAAAATGATGCTTCTCGGAATGGAAGGACACACCGTCGACGTTGACCGTCAGTGCTTGGTCGCAGACCAGCCGGCCGCGGGATAATGGCGGCCCCCTTGAATTACAGCGCGTAAATCGCGATAATCAGTAGTTATAGAAGAATACTGGGGGAGTTTTAGTGACGCGGTTATATTTTGTAAGGCACGGGAAGACGGAATGGAACTTGGAAGGGCGCTACCAGGGCGCCAATGGCGATTCGCCACTACTCAAGGAGAGCTATGAGGAGATCGCCCAGCTTGCTAAGTATCTGACAGCCCACGGGGTGCAGTTTGCGCACGCCTACGTGAGTCCGCTGCCGCGCGCGCAGAAAACCGCGCAGTACCTGCTCAAGCAGCTCGGTCAAGCCATCCCGACGACGACCACCGTGGGGATGCGCGAGTTCGACCTCGGCCGGATGGAGGGGATGCGTTTTTCTGACGTGGAGAAGAAGTATCCGGCTGAGCTTCACGCTTTTCGTCATGCCCCAGGGGAGTACGATCCCACAAAGATCCAGGGCGAATCGTTTCCGGCGCTGATCGAGCGGATGCAGCCGGTGGTGCTGGACGCAGTGAAGAAGGCGCAACCAGCCGATAATCTGCTGTTTGTCAGCCACGGCGCCGCGCTGGTGGCCTTGATCCAAAGCCTGCTGGGCACGCCGATCAAGGACATGCGCAAGGACGGCGGTCTGACCAACTGCAGCGTCACGATCTTGGCCGCGCACGGCTCCCAGCTGCCCTTTGAGCTGGTCCGCTGGAATGACACGGATTACATCACCAAGCCGCTCGACCCCACTGACACGATTTAGGAGGCACTCATGGCGTCATTGATCGATCAATTCAATAAAGGCGACCACGACGCGGCAATTCAAGCGGCCGTTAAACAAATCGACGAAAAGCCGACGGATCCGAAGCGGTACGCGGTCCTGGCCACGATGCTGATTGGCATCCACGCGTTTGACGAGGCCAGTCAGCTGATCGTGAAGGCGCTTGGGCTGTTTCCGGGCGACGCCGAGTTGACGTACGATGCGGGACTGCTCGCGTTTAGTCAGGGCAACACCACGCTTGCAACCAAGTATTTTCAGCAGCTGGCAACCGCGAAGAAGGGCAGCCTGAAGCAGGACGCCCAGTACATGCTGGCGCTCAGCTACCAGCAGGGCGGCCAGGTGCAAAAGGCGCTGGCCTTTGCGCTGACGGCGCACGAGGCGGCCCCAGAGAAAGTAGACGCCGCGCTGCTTGCCGCCGAGCTGCTGTTGGGGCTGGGGGCGTTCAAAAACGCGGCTGATCTCCTCAAGCCATTTTTACAGATCAACAACGCCCAGGTCCTGTTTACTTACGGCATGGCGCTGGCCGGGCAGGGGCAAGACGGCAGTGGGTACCTGGCCGCGGCCAAGCGGCTGGACCCCCACGGCTATGCCCAACAGGCGGGGAAGGTGCGCGACATTGCCGGCTTCTTGAAAGTGCAGGGTGAGGGCGATGAATGAGGACGCCCAGCAAAGCGTAAGCGGGCGCGTCAAAAGCATCATTTTTCAAAGCCCAACGACGTTTTTCAAGATCATTGCGGTGACGATCACCAAAACCAATATTCAATGGCCCGATGACGAAATTACCGTCACCGGGAATTTTGGTGACATCAAGGAAGACGAGACTTACAGTTTCGTGGGCAAAGTGGTTAACCACCCGCGCTACGGCCTGCAGTTTGCTGCAGACAATTACCAGATCGATAAGCCCACCTCAAAGCAAGGCCTGGTCAACTACTTGGCCTCCGACCGCTTTCCCGGGATCGGGACGATCACCGCGCAGAAGATCGTCGACGCGTTAGGCGTAAAAGCTATCGACAAGATCCTTAAGGACGAGAACGTGCTCAAGCCGCTCGGGCTAAATGCAGAGAAGCGGGCGACTTTGGTTGATAACCTGCAGCTCAACTTGGGCATGGAGCAGGTCATCATTGGGCTCAATGACTTTGGCTTCAGCGCGAACATGGCCGCCAAGATCTACCAGAAGTATAAAACGGATGCGCTGGACGTCATCGAGGAGAATCCGTACCAGCTGATCGCCGACATCGATGGCATTGGCTTTAAGCGGGCCGACGCCATTGCCGCCAAGCTTAACATTAAGCCCGACGCGCAGATCCGGCTGGGGGGAGCGGTGCTTGCGGAGCTGCAGCGGCTGACCGACGGTGAAGGCGACACGTACGTGATGCTGCCGGCGCTGGTCAACGCGGCCGTCGGCATCCTCGAAGGGGCGCGCAACGTCGAGGTGGACCCCAACCAGGTGGGCAAGGCGATTCTGGCACTGACCGAAAAGGGCGAGCTCTACGCTGACGGCCAGCGAATTTTCCCGCGGCGTCTTTACGATGCCGAAGGGGAGATCGCGACCCGCCTGGCGACGCTGCAGGAGCCGCTGGCTGATCCGCCAAGCGATCAGGCGGTGGCGAAGCTGATCAAAAACGTTGAAAAAAGTGCGGGCATCCGCTACGACGACACCCAAAAGGCGGCGATCCAAAGCGCCCTGCAGCACGAGATTTTCCTGCTGACTGGCGGCCCCGGGACGGGGAAAACCACCGTGGTGAACGGCATTGTCCGGGCTTACGCCGCACTCAATGGCCTGAGCCTCGATCTCAACGATTACAAAGACGAGCCCTTTCCGCTGATGCTGGCGGCCCCGACCGGGCGCGCCGCCAAGCGGATCATGGAAACCACGGGCTTGCCGGCCTCCACGATCCACCGCCTGCTTGGCCTGGCCGTTGACGCCCAGGAATACGAGCCCAAGGACTTGCCCGACGGCCTCCTGGTGGTCGATGAGATGTCCATGGTGGACACCTACCTCTTTCGGACGCTGCTGGCGGCGCTTCACCCGGGGATCAAGATCATCTTGGTCGGGGATAAGGACCAACTGCCTTCCGTGGGCCCCGGGCAGGTCTTTGCGGACCTGCTCCGCAGCCGGACGCTGCCGGCAATGGAACTGAAGATCATCCATCGGCAAGACGAGGAATCCTCGATCATCCCGCTGGCGCATGCCATCAACGCCGGGAAGCTGCCACCGGACTGGCGCCAGAGCCGCAAGGACCGCTCCTTTATCCTCTGCCCGCCGGAGCAGCTTGCGCGCGTCGTTGGGCAGGTCGTGGCCAAGGCTGCGACCCAATTCGACCAGGCCGACGTGCAGGTCTTGGCACCCATGTACCGGGGGCCAGCGGGGATCGACCAGCTCAATCCGCTGATCCAGGACATTTTAAATCCGCGCAAAACTGCGCGGACCAAGGAGGTCGAGTTCGGCCCGGTCAAGTACCGCATCGGCGATAAGGTCCTCCAGCTCGTGAACAACCCCGACGCCAATGTGTTTAACGGTGAGCTGGGCGTCATCACGGGGATCACGGCGGCGAAAGAGGCAGAGAGTAAAACAGACGAGCTGACGATCGACTTTGACGGCAACGAGCTGCAGTACCAACGCAGCGACTGGAGTAAGATCACCCTGGCCTACGCGACCTCGATCCACAAGGCCCAAGGCTCAGAGTTTCCGGTGGTCGTTTTGCCGCTGACCCTGGGGGCGCGGCGGATGCTGCGGCGCAATCTGCTTTACACCGCGGTCACCCGGGCGCGGGATTTTCTGATCCTGATGGGCGACCCGCGCGCCTTTGAGACCGCGGTCGAGGCAGTGGCGGACAACCGGCAAACGGCGCTGATCGAACGGTTGACCAAGGTCATGCCGGCGGATCAGCCCGACATTTTTGCCCGGCCGGACGCCAAGCAGCGGGCGGCCGCGGCGCCGGTTGACACGGCCGCAGTCGATTCGGATAATGAAAATAAGAATGTAATTGATCAAACCAAAGAATACCGCTTGACCAAGGCAAACATCTTGGCGCAGACCATCGACCCGCGGATCGGGTTGAACGGGTTGACGCCGGCAAAGCTCTTGGCCCTGCAGCAGGCTGAATAAGCCACTAAGGAGTGTTTATGGCAGACGACATCCGCGATTCGCTTGAGATCCGGCCGGTCACCCCGGCCAACCTTGAGCAGTTCAACGATTTATTAGCCTATGTGTTTCAGGTCACCGCGAAGGAAATGGAAGAGTCCGGCTACGAGGATGGCGAACTAGAGCGGGCCAAGCGCCCGGTGCTGGAAAAATCCGACGTCATCGGCTGGTGGCAAGGCGCCGAGCTGATTTCCCAGCTGGCGATCTATCCGTGCCGCGTTAATATTCACGGTCGCCTTTATGACATGGCCGGACTGACGGGGGTCGGCACGTACCCTGAGTACGCTGGCCACGGGCTCATGCATGACCTGGTCAAGATCGGGCTGTCCCACATGCGCGCGCACAAGCAGTGGATCTCGTACCTTTTCCCTTACAGCATTCCCTTCTACCGGAAAAAGGGCTGGGAGATCATGTCCGACCACCTGACCTTTGACGTGAAGGACACGCAGCTGCCGAAAGTCGACAACTCGCTGCCGGGGCACGTCGAGCGGCTCGAGATCGACGACCCCGACGTGATCGAGATCTACAACCGCTTTGCGCTGCACAACCACGGTGCCATGATCCGCAACCAGCTCAACTGGGACGAGTACTGGCGCTGGGAGGACGAGGATGAGCGGATCGCCGGTGTTTACTACGACGATGACGACATTCCGCAGGGCTACGTGCTGTATTGGATCGCCGACGAGGTCTTCCACATTAAGGAAATGGTTTATAACACCCAGGAGGCTCGCATCGGGCTGTGGAACTTCATTGCGGCCCACTTCTCGATGGTCGAGCACGTGAAGGGCGACATCTACAAGAACGAACCCCTGCACTTCCTGCTCGATGACGGTGACATTGCCCAGACGATCCATCCGTACTTCATGGCGCGCATCGTGGACGTGGCCGAGTTCCTGAAGGCCTATCCGTTCGAGCAGCCCGACCAGCCGGTTCATTTTGTGGTGACTGATCCGCTAGCGGACTGGAATAACGGTGTGTTTGGCCTTTGGTGGGACGAAAAGGGGCGGCTGCATGTGACAGACCGGCCGGTGGGCGATGCGGTCACACTGGACATCCAGACGCTGACGACGATGCTGATGAGTTACCGGCGGCCGTCGTATCTGGCTAAAATTGAGCGGCTCAGAGCCACGCCAGCCGCGGTCAAGCTACTTGAGCGGATCATTCCCAATGATGAGCCGTACTTCTCAGATTACTTCTGACCCGGACTCAGCATGAGGCTTCATCCTCTTCATCACGTAAAAACCGAAGCGGCCTGCTGGCTGCTTCGGTTTTTTACTGGCTCATTGGCATTAAGTGTGGGGCTCGGTTTGGCTCTGAAAACGACCGCCTGGTTTACTAATTGTCTCACGCCGCTAGCGGATTAATTGCTTGGTAAGTTGAACCAAAAGTTTTGCTGGGCGACCGTGAACTCGAGCTCGAACGGCCGCGTGCCCATTTCTTCGCCGTCCATCTGCCCGGGTTCCAGCTCGCTGGTCTCAAGCCGGAGGTGCTTGCCCTTGAAGTAATGAACGTTGGGGTACTGGTGGGCCCTCCCGCGGATCATCTGGACCAGGTAGAACAGGAAGACCACCCAGTTCGGATGCTCCACCACGACCAAGTCGAGCTCCCCATCGGTTGGCACCGCCCCGGGCAGGAAGCGGATGCCGCCGCCAAAGTAGGGGTGATTGGTCGCGTCCACCAAGAAGGCGCGCGGAATGATCTCCAGCTTACCGCTTTGGTCGTACACCATGACGGTGAAAGGCTTTTTAGAGAAAAAGACGGCTACGCCCGTCACCAGGTAGGAAAGCTTGCCCAGGTGGACCCGGTTAAGTAGCTCCTTGGTCCGACTGTGAGAGTTGCGGGCGACCACCTCGGCATCAAAGCCGACGCCAATGTTGTTCACGAAGTAGCCCGTTTCTTGGTGGGTGTGCTCTGAGTACTCGCCGATGTCGAGCACCAGCGGCGCTTCGGCGCTGAGGACGCAATCGAGCGCGGCCAGCGGGTCTTCCGGTAGGCCGATGCCGCGGGCAAAATCATTGCCCGAGCCCGCAGGAATGTAGCCCACCGGCATGTCCGCCTGCCGGGTCATGCGCAGGCCGCAGATGGTCTGGTTCAAGGTGCCATCGCCGCCGATGACCAGGGCAACGGCGCCCTCATGGTCGTTGAAGCTGCCGATCTGCTTGGCCAGTTGCACCGTGTGGCCGGAATAGCGGCTGACCCGAACCTCATATTCGATCCCGCGTTCGTTCATGACCTGGCGAACGGCCTTAAGCGTGGCCACCGCGTTACCAGAGCCTGCCGCGGGATTGAATATGATGTAGTAAAATGCAGCCGCCATGCCTGCGCCTCCTTCAAAAATCACTAATACCGATTATACCGGCCAGCAATGATTAACACAATAAGTTCGGTGGTACACGATGAATATTTATGCGCTTCAATCAAGCCGGCCGGTGGCGCCGCGTCTTTGACGTCAATGATTTGGTGCTCAACGTGCTTGGTGGCGGGTTGGGCGTGGCCCTCGTGCCGGTCATGGTTCGCCATCAAAAAAATGATCCTCAGCGGTGAGCCGAGGATCATTTTTGCTGTTA
Source organism: Lacticaseibacillus jixianensis (assembly GCF_003946485.1). GTDB lineage: Bacteria > Bacillota > Bacilli > Lactobacillales > Lactobacillaceae > Lacticaseibacillus > Lacticaseibacillus jixianensis. The sequence continues at coordinate 69,499 of NZ_RHOJ01000005.1, forward strand.
CAGGGTGATCAGCATTGGCAGGATCACCGGATGCCGTTCCGTCTTGTCGAACAGGAATTCCTGCAGGTTGGACGTGATGGCATCCTTGAGCATGCCTTCGGTCACCTTTTCGTTCTGCTTGAAGGTGTTCTTAATGGTGCGGTAAACCCGGTGCTGCGCTTGGTTGATCAGCTCGCCGGATTCGCGCATGTAGATGAACCCGCGCGAGAGCAGGTCAGGACCGGCAAAAACGGCCTGCTTTTGCATGTTGATGGTGGCCACGACCACGACCAAGCCTTCTTCGGAAAGCATTCGGCGATCGCGGATCACGGCGTTGCCGATGTCGCCCACGCCATTGCCGTCAACGTAGACGTCGCCGGCCGGGAAGTGGCCTGACAGGTGGCAGGTGTCCGCGGTCAGTGCAAGCACGTCACCGTTGTCCATGATGAAGCAATGGTCGGCCGGAACGTGGCATTCTTGCGCCAGCTCGGTGTGGATCTTCAGCATCCGGTATTCACCATGGATCGGCATGAAGAACTTCGGTTTCATCAGCCGGAGCATGAGCTTTTGCTCTTCTTGGCCGCCGTGGCCGGACGTGTGGACGTTGTTGACCTTGCCGTGAATGACGGTGGCGCCGGCCTCTTCCAGCTCGTTGATCACGTGGTTCACGGAAACCGTGTTGCCAGGGATCGGGTTGGAGGAGAAGACCACGGTGTCGCCCGGCTGGATCGAGATCTGCCGGTGAGTGCCGTTGGCAATGCGCGAAAGGGCAGCCATCGGTTCACCTTGCGAGCCGGTGCAGAGAATCATGACCTTGTCGGCCGGCATCTTGTTCAGCTCGTGCGGGTCGATCAGTTCCTCATCCTTGACGTCAAGGTAGCCGAGTTCGCGGCCGTTGACCATGGCGGTTTCCATCGAGCGGCCAAACACGGCGATCTTGCGGCCGTGTTCGCGCGCCGCCGAAATCGCCTGGGCCATCCGCGAGATGTTGGACGCGAAGGTGGCGAAGATGATGCGGCCCTGAATGCCGTCGAAAATGTGGCGGATCGAGCGGCCAACGAAGCGTTCGGACTTGGTGAAGTTCGGGATCTCGGCGTTGGTCGAGTCGCTCATCAGGAGCAGGACCCCATCTGCGCCAAGCTTGGCCATGCGCTGCAGGTTAGGTGCCGGCTGGTCGCCAACGGGGGTCAAGTCAAACTTGTAGTCCCCGGTTTCAACAATGGCCCCATAAGGCGTGTGAACAGCGACCCCGAGGGTGTCTGGAATACTGTGGGTGGTCCGGAAGAAGTCGACCCACAGGTTCTTGAACTTCAGGACGTCTTCTTCTTTAAGCTCGTGCAGCTCGGTGGTCCGCAGCAGGCCGTGTTCCTCGAGCTTGCCGCGAATCAGAGCCGCAGCAAGCGGTGGGGCATATACCGGGACGTTCGGCACTTCGCGCAGGAAGTAGGGAATGCCGCCGATGTGATCTTCGTGGCCGTGGGTGATGACCAGGGCCTTGATCATGTCCTGATGCTCCACGAGGTAGGAGTAATCAGAAATCACGTAGTCAATTCCCAGCAGATCGTCTTCGGGGAACTTGATGCCGGCGTCGATGACGATAATCTCGTCTTTGTACTGCACGCCGTACATGTTCTTCCCGATTTCACCGAGCCCGCCAATGGCAAAGACTGCGACTTCTTCGTCTTTAATATTCAGTTTCATATTAGAACTCCGTCAGCTTGTAGTTCGGCGACTTCTGTTCGTACTCCAGGAAGTTGCCAGTGAGCTCCTGCACAAGCTCAATGTTGTAGTCCGTGTGCTGCTCGACTGCGGCGCGGGCAGCGGCCGCAGATTCTGCCTCTGTGTATAGCGTTTGGGTGGTTTCCCGCCGCGGGTTACGCACCTTGTCCGCTTGGTACAATACTTTATAAATCATTGAAAAAACTCCTTTGCACGCGAAAAATACCTCGCATCGAGGATCTTCGCAAATTTTGCCGGTCAAATGTTGAAAACTCAACAGTTATAGATAGTTTAGCATAACTGGCCAGCTAGCGCCACCAGCCGCCAGCAGCGGCGAGCGGCCGAATAGGCTATAATAGAGCTAAAAGGGGGCGGGCTTATGTACTGGTTGCTGATCGTGTTGGCGCTTGGCGTTGCTGCTGCCACGGTGCTCTGGTGGCGGATCGCCCGCCGGCGCCAAGCGCTGCGGCTGTTGATGCGCCACAGCCAGCAGGTGTGCGAGCAGGTCGTGGAAGAGGCGCTGACCGTGTTGCACTGGCCGTACGATAAGCCGCTCAATAGTACGCCGGTCGCGGACGTTTGGGGCCATGGCATCATGGGCTTTGAGTACGAAACGGCGACGCCTAAGATCAAGATCACGCAAGAGCAGCTGCAAAATCAGTTGCGGGATACGGCGGAGCAGCAGCATCTCAAAAGCATTGATCCGCGGTATCCGGCGTTTATGATCACCGACTTTTGGGAGCGCGGTGGCCGGACCCACTTCGACGTGGCTTACGTCGCCAATGCGCCGACGATCGCGTACTTGCAGGATGTGCAGCGCGTATAGGCAGTAGTTAGCTGTTTTAGCGTTGTTGGAGTTGATATTAATCAAGCTCGTCAATCGAATTTTTCGTTGACGAGCTTTTTTTACTGGCCAGTCCAAGCATGCTTTAGCTGTTCGTTGCCGCGTCACCCTCTCGATCGCGCAGCAAAGAGTTGATTTGCCTGGCAGGCCGGGGCCAAGGGGAGCCTCTTTGACCTGCTGACACTGCGCCGATACTAACGTTGATCCGTAGTGTGGCTTGGCCTTAAGCACGTAAGCATGATTGTAATATAAAATGTTGACCCCATAAACGTATACGCATACAATTTCAATGGGCTGAGATTGCATTCGCACGTGATCACACAGCGTCCTTACGTATGGAGGTGGCGTTCTTGTTATCAGTCACTAGACCGGAACACCAGACAACATTGTTTTTAAAACCGATTGTGCTGATGGTTTCAATGCTTATGCCCGGCGCCATTGCGCTTGTCAGTTGCATAGGTAGTTAAAGATGTTAGAAGCGTTGCGCAGGTTGCTCGCAATTGCCTTGTTGGGATACGTTGTTTATCTTGCCTACGATTCTCGGGTCTACCAGCCGGGGGAAAAGATTGATTTAAAAAAAGATGGCTTGGTTGCGCTGCTGGGACTAGTTCTGCTCCTGGCAGCTTGGTATATCGGAACATTGAAATATAAGTAGCCCAAGTACACCCTCAAGTTGGCGCATAGCGTTTGACCAGAAGCGTTGAAAATAGCACTTCCGCTATTGGTCCTCGAGGCTTAGGAATCCAGCCGTCGGGGCAGGCCTGATGCATGAACACAGACCCTCTTCTGGGACTTGGCGTTCGGCGACTAAGCGTTCTGATCCGAAGTCATGCACGTTTACCCTGATACGCAAAAACCCCGGCGCGCCGGGGTTTTGTTGTCAGGTTAACTTGCAAACTTGAGTTAGTCGATCAAAATGCCTTCAGGGTCCATCTTGAACGGAGTCTTCTTATTGATGTGATCGTAGAACAGGATCCCGTTGAGGTGGTCGATCTCGTGCTGGCAAACGATCGCCGGGTAGTTCTTCAGGCGAATCTTCTTCGTCTCGCCCGCCAAGTTCTGATAGCGCACGGTAATGCGATCGTGGCGCACCACGTAGCCCTCGACGTCCTGGTCAACGGACAGGCAGCCTTCGCCCTCAGAGAGCGCCGCGTCCTGAACGGAGTTAGAGATGACCACCGGGTTGATCAGGACCTCCTTCAGCAGGATGCTGTCATCGGGGCCGGGGACCAGGACGGCGGCCATGCATTCGGACACGCCGACTTGCGGCGCGGCCAGGCCAACGCCGGGGCGCAGGTGGTACTTTTTGTTTTCTTCCTCGTCTTGGCTAACGACTAGGTATTCCATCAGGTCGTGAGCGAGCTGCTTGTCCGCTTCGGACAGCGGGAATTGGACTTTCTTAGCGCGCGCCCGCAGTACCGGGTCGCCGTCGCGCGTGATGTCTTTCATAAGATACAAGAGTAAACCCTCCAGTTCAAATCATTTCCTACTTACTTTAGCACAAGTGGCGGTCAAGCAAAACCGCGTCATTATGGTGATCGCCTGGATTTGCTGAAAAGTAAGTGGACAGCCGCGAGATACTGCGGTGGGGCTTTTACCCGGCGGCTGCTAAGCCCGCCAACGTTGACAGGACGGCCTCGACCCGGTAAAATGACCTTGTAACCAAATATGGTGCTTTCCGTTAGGTGAGGCTCCTATACGAACAATGCTGCTGCTCAGAAACATCCAGAGATGCCAATGAGTCAACTGCGCCTGTCTACAAAGGCCCGCGCTAACGTAGCTGAAGATTTTTTCTAGGCGTATAGTGCTAAAACTGAACGATTGGGATGCAAATCGCGCAGACCCGATCGGTGTGCGTTTTTTTCTGGTCAAGAGAAAAATGCGGGTGGAAACCGTAAGCACAATGGAAAGACAACTGAAAGGTGGTGAGCGCAATGAAACAAACAGCGATTGATGGTGGCGGTAGTCCGGACAGTGCGGATCCCGGAAGGTTTGTCATTGTGCCACCACTTAACTTAATTTAAGTCATTCGGCGCATCGCAAGCCCTCTCTGGGAAGAGAGGAGAACACGATGTTGATGCAAGAATATTCCGGCCTGAGCACGACTCAGGTCAACAAGATGCACTTCAACCTTCGCGCCTCAGCAGCTCCGCTCCGTTCGGTCTTTCCCGTGCGGCCGATCGTGCTGCTCAGCACTAGCCTTGGCTTGCTGAGCGATGCATTATTCGACCGGGCATGGATCGGTCTGATGGTGGCGGCGCTGCTGATCATTGGCGCGTATGCGTTGCACGCCGGCTTTTGCCGCTGGCTTGCGGCCTTTAATCACGATCGGACCGTGTTGGTCGTTCGCGATGGGCTGATCCGGGGCACCACGCTTGCGGGCCTCGTGGCCGGCGACCTGGTCAAGGTCCCGGCGGGCACGCTGCTGGCAGCGGATGTTGAAACTGATGCCGCGGCGGTCCCAAGCACCTGGCTCAAGGTCATCTTAAAGCTGACCGGCAAGCAGATGCCAGCGGGGATTGCCTTGGCGGGGAGCCGTCTGCAGGCTGACACGCAGGCGCGGGTGATCGCGGTTGGCAACGACCGCTTCATCGCTCACATGGCGGCCGACCTGTTCGCAGTGAAAAGCGAGCTGCCACTGCGGGCGCTGATCGTGCTGCTGACGACCGGGCTGATCAGCCTGATCGGGCGCGTCAAGCACGCAATGGGCAGCGCGAAGCTCGCTGGCCAGGTTTCCATGAAGGTCAAGCACCTGCGTCCGGCCGCTTTGCGGCTGCCGCGGACGCTTAAGATCGGGGCCGGCGTCCTTAGCGACGCTGGTGCGGACAAAGAAACAGCGTTCCGGTATAACCAGGACCCTGTCACGTCGCCCCGACCCTCAATATAATTTCAGCTGCTTTCAACTATTAGTCGTGATGCCTATCGCATCGCGGCTTTTTTTATCCAAGGTGCGCAGAGTCCGCGCACTTAGCGGGACAGCTAACCTAGCTGTGAGCATTGCCGCCGTACTTTGGCGGCGAGGCTTGCAGCGTAGTTAGATGCGCCCGCGTTGCGGACTCGTAGCCCAGTTAGGGTGCGCAAGGCTGGCGAACTTAGGCCGATGCCCAGCATGGGCCGGCGCTTTGCCTGCATCGCAGGTGGAGTGCCGGGCGTAGCAGGGCGCTCGGCCGTTGCCAGACTGGAGCCCAACTTGCTGTTTCGGGCCGCTTGGCGGTGTCCACGTGCGGCTGTCCACGCTTTGTCACCAAACTGTATCGTTATCCCGCGCCGCAATTGTTTAATATGACATTAAGAGAGTGGGGAGAAACATATGCAAAAAGTTGTGGTTTGTGGGGAGAGCACGGCGACGCAGGTGGTGGTCGCAAAATTACTGCAGAGTCGGCTGGCGCTGACGATCCTGGTGGACGCCCCGACCCCGGAGAAGGTCGGACTGGCAGCGCTGAGTGCGCTGGCTGCGGTCAGCGAGAACTCATTTCAAAAGGCGACACCCAAGCAGTTGGCCGATGCCGACATTCTGGTGCTGACCGATTTTGCCGAGGGGTCCTTGGCGGACATTCGGCAGGCTAACTTGGCCGGGATGCGGCGCTTGTTTAAGGCGGCCATGGCGGCCGGCTTTGCCGGCAAGCTGCTGGTGGCCACGCACGAAAGCGAGTTGTGTACCTATTTTGCCCAGCGCTTCTCGGGCCTTAAGCCAGAAATGGTCCTGGGGGTGGGGACGATGGGCCTGACGAAGTGCTTCGAACATGCCCTGGCGCGGGCCTTTGACGTGCCGACCGGGGCAGTGACGGCGTACGTGATTGGCACGCAAACGGACTACACATTGCTCTGGAGCCGCGCTTACATCGGGGCAACCGCGGTCATGAGCCTGCTTCAGGACGTGCCGGATGCGGCGGGCATCATGCATCAGGTGCAGGAGGCCTGCGCCGCGTTTGCGCAGGCGGCGGACGCGGAAAGCTTCAGCGGCTTGGTGGAGCGCCTGGTCGCGGCGGTGGCCGGAAGCGCCTTGATTGCGCCCGTGGCGGTGCGCTACGATAATGGGGAGCGGCCGGTAGTTTACTCACGGCCGGTTCAAATCGATCGACGCGGCGCGAGCGCGATCGCCAACGTCAGCGGCTCAGAGGCGGAGCGCCAGAGTTTGACCGCGGCGCTTTCGGCGCTTGGCGAACAGATCACCGCGATCGAGGCAGGAGAGAATTAAGCAATGGCAAAACCAAACTACGAATACCCACTGGATCTAGACTGGTCGCAAGATGAGATGGTCAAAGTCACCACGCTGTATAGCTTAGTGGAAGACGCCTACGAAAAGGGCGTGGACCGCGCTAATCTGCAGGCGGCATACGCGGCCTTTAAGGCGATCGTTCCGGATAAGGGCACTGAGCGCCAGTTGGATCGCGCGTTTGAGCAGGCGTCAGGCTATTCCATTTACCGCGTGATGAAAACAGCGCAGGGCGCATCAACAACGCGCGTGCGCATGAAGGAGGAGCCCCGTGGACCTAAAGACACTCGCAGCAAACGTTGATGGCTGGCTAGCGGCCAGTCGCACGCAGATCCTCGCCGCCATGACGGCCCCGGTCTCGGTTCACACCAAGACCGGCCGCAATGACCTGGTGACCAACGTCGATGCGGCCAACCAGCAATTTCTGGTCGCCGCGATCCGGGCCGCATACCCCGAGGCCAAAATCGAAGGGGAGGAAGGCACCGCAGCCCGCGTCGATGACTTGTCCGGGTTGGTCTTTTTTGTCGACCCCATCGATGGCACGATGAACTTTGTTAAGCAGCGCGCACACTTTGCCGTTATGCTCGGGGTCTACGAAGATGGTCAGCCGGTATATGGCGCCATTTTGGATGTGATGCGCAATGAGTTGGTCACGGGCGGACCCACGCTCTCGGCCCGGCTGAACGGCCAGCCGCTGCCTGCGCCGGCCGACCCGCCGCTCAAGGACGGTCTGCTCGGGGCAAGCGGCCCCATGACGATCCACAATTATCTGCACCTTGGCGACGCCGCCTTGGCCAGTTCTGGGGCCAGGATCTCGGGCTCAGCCGGCATGGAGTTCAAGGCAATCGTCCAGGGCCAGCTGGTGGGGTACGTCTCCTACCTGCAGCCGTGGGACATCGCCGCGGGGATGGCGATCGGCGCCGGCTTTGGCCTTGTGTGCACCCGGCCGGACGGCGGTCCCATCGACCTGCTGGCGCCAGGGGTGGTGGTAGCCGCGATGCCGCAAGCACACGCCGAACTGCTCACCCGGATGCAGGCCAAATGATTTTCAGACGTCATCCTGATGACTTTTCAGAAAAGCTATCCGGAGGGCGTCGTTTGTGCTATACTTCTATTTCGAAGACTGTCTCAGAAGAGGCATGTTTTTTTATGCCAGAACCAGCGCCGAGTTGGTTGGCATTTTGCAGCCACACAAGGCCATTCTGAAAGGAAGTTAATTAATTTGAAGACTCGCGACGATATTCGCAACATTGCGATCATTGCCCACGTCGACCACGGTAAGACCACCCTGGTCAACGAAATGTTGAAACAATCCGATACGCTGCCAGAACACATGCAGATCGGGGACCGCGCGCTTGATTCCAACGCGATCGAAAAGGAACGCGGGATCACGATCCTGTCGAAGAACACTGCCGTTAAGTACGGGGATACCACCATCAACATCGTGGACACCCCAGGGCATGCGGACTTCGGTGGTGAAGTGGAACGCATCATGAAGATGGTCGACGGCGTCCTGCTTGTCGTTGACGCGTTCGAAGGCACCATGCCCCAGACCCGTTTCGTGTTGAAAAAGGCGCTTGAACAGCACCTGACCCCAATCGTGGTCATCAACAAGATCGATCGTCCAGGCGCCCGGCCGGCGGAAGTCGTCGACGAAGTCCTTGAATTGTTCATCGAACTGGGTGCCGACGAAGACCAGCTGGAATTCCCAATCGTTTATGCTTCTGCCTTGAACGGGACGTCCAGCTACTCTGACGACCCGGCCGACCAGGCGCACACGATGAAGCCGCTGTTCGACACGATCCTCAAGACCATCCCGGCGCCGGAAGATACTTCCGACGAGCCGCTGCAGTTCCAGGTTTCCATGCTGGACTATAACGACTACGTGGGCCGCATCGGGATCGGCCGCGTGTTCCGCGGCTCGATCGCGGTTGGCGACAACGTCACGGTCATGAAGCTTGACGGCTCCAATAAGAACTTCCGCGTTACCAAGATGTTTGGGTTCTTCGGTCTTAAGCGCGTAGAGATCCAGTCCGCTAAGTCCGGTGACCTGATCGCCGTTTCCGGGATGGATGACATCTACGTCGGCGAAACCGTTGCCGCCGCGGACCACCCAGAAGCCCTGCCGATCCTGCGCATCGATCCGCCTACCTTGCAGATGATGTTCATGCAAAATGACTCACCATTTGCTGGGCGCGAAGGCGATAAGGTCACCGCGCGCAAGCTGGAAGACCGACTGAAGGCGCAGCTTCAGACCGACGTTTCCCTGCGTGTCGATGACACCGACAAGGCCGGCGCTTGGATGGTTTCCGGGCGTGGTGAGCTGCATCTGTCCATCTTGGTCGAGGAAATGCGGCGCGACGGGTTTGAGCTTCAACTCGGCCGGCCGGAAGTGATCTACCGCGAAATTGACGGCCAGACCATGGAACCGTTTGAAGAAGTCCAGATCGACATCCCAAGCAAGTACACCGGCACCGTGATCGATGCGATGTCTCAGCGCAAGGGTGAGATGCAGGACATGTCAGACGAAGGCAACGGCCAGACCCGGTTGGTCTTCCTGACCCCGTCTCGTGGCCTGATCGGCTACTCCACTGAATTCCTGTCTTCTACCGGTGGTTACGGCATCATGAACCACACCTTCGAGAAGTACATGCCGGTCGTTCGCAACTGGACGCCAGGCCGGGTCAACGGTGCGTTGGTCTCCATCAACGCCGGCACCGCTACGACTTATTCCCTGCAGAGCATTGAGGAACGTGGTCAGCTGTTCATTGACGCCGGGACCGAAGTTTACGAAGGCATGATCGTCGGCATGAACAACCGCGAAACCGACATCGCCGTGAACGCGACGAAGGGTAAGAACCTGACGAACACCCGTGCGGCCGGGAAAGACCACGCCGCGGCCATCAAGACGCCGAAGGACCTGAGCCTTGAAGAGTCGATCGAATTCCTGAACGACGACGAGCTCTGCGAAGTAACGCCGCAAAGCGTCCGTCTGCGCAAAAAGATCTTGAACACTGGCGAACGCCAAAAGGCCGCTAAGCGCAAGAAGATCGCCTCAACCGACAAAAAGTAATTTGATTAGTTACACTGAGAGCCGCCGCCACATCATTGTGGTGGCGGTTCTTTTTGCGTCGGTCCTGGAAAATGTCTTTTCAGCCCGAATTAGGGGCTTTCGGGTTGGCTAAAATATCGCTATACTAACATATGAAGATTTACCATATACTCAGAGATATTTTCGCGAATCATGAAAGGGAGGTGGCGTGATGCCTAAGTCATCGCGTAAGGAGCGCCAAGTGATGTTCGCCGAGGAAGAGGCTGGTTCCAAGAGCCTGGACGAGATCAACGGCAGCATCGAAGTCCCCCAGAACGCGGGTTTTTGGAAAACATTGCTGACCTACACCGGGCCGGGCATTCTCATCGCGGTCGGGTACATGGATCCTGGTAACTGGATCACCTCGATCGCCGGGGGCGCGCAGTTCAAGTACACGCTGCTGACGGTGGTGCTGATCTCCAGTCTGACGGCGATGCTGCTGCAAGCCATGGCCGCGCGGCTAGGCATTGTCACCGGCAAGGACCTGGCGCAGTTGACCCGTGAGCGCACCGGCAAGAAAACCGGCTTCGTGCTGTGGGTGATCACCGAGCTGGCCATCATGGCGACCGACGTGGCCGAGATCATTGGGTCGGCGATCGCGCTGGAACTGCTCTTCAAGATCCCACTGATCGTCGGCATCGTGATCACCTCCGCCGACGTCTTGATCCTGTTGCTGCTCATGCGGCTCGGGTTCCGTAAAATTGAGGCCATCGTGGCCGTGCTGGTTGCAGTCATCTTACTGGTCTTTACTTACGAAGTCCTGCTGTCGGAGCCGAACGTCGGGCAGATGCTGCAGGGGTACCTGCCGTCACCAACGATCCTGACCAACCGCTCGGAGCTGTACCTGGCGCTGGGGATCGTCGGGGCGACGGTCATGCCCCATGACCTTTACCTTGGGTCCTCGATCTCCCAGACCCGGGCGGTCGACCGCAGTGATCGCAAGGCGGTCAAAAAGGCCATCCGGTTCACCACGATCGACTCCAACATTCAACTGACCTTGGCGTTCGTCGTGAACTCTTTGCTGTTAATCTTAGGGGCGGCGCTGTTCTTCGGCACCAATTCCGACCTGGGCCGCTTCGTTGATCTGTTCAACGCGCTGCAGGATAGCAAGGTCGTGGGGGCCATCGCCAGTCCCGTGCTTTCCATGCTCTTTGCGGTCGCGCTGCTGTCTTCCGGGCAGAGTTCGACCATCACCGGCACGCTGGCCGGGCAGATCATCATGGAAGGGTTCATCCGGCTGAAGATGCCGCTGTGGGCGCAGCGCCTGCTGACGCGGCTGCTGTCCGTGACGCCGGTGCTGATTTTTGCCATTATCTACAAGGGAAACGAGGCCAAGATCGAAGGCCTGCTGACGTTCTCGCAGGTGTTCCTGTCGGTGGCGCTGCCGTTCGCGGTGATCCCGCTGGTCATGTATACGTCGAACGAGGAGCTCATGGGCGAGTTCAAGAACCGCGCCTGGGTCAAATACGCGGCCTGGTTTGTCACCGTGGTGCTGATCATCCTGAACGTCTGGCTAATTCTCCAGACCTTCGGCATTAAACTTTAACCGAGCAGTCGTCCAGGTAATGGGCGACTTTTTTTGATGGTGCACAGGGTCGACGCACCTAGCCCGACGATTAGCCTAGCTTCGGGCATTGCCGCCGTACTTTGGCGGCGAGGACCGGAGCGTAGCTAAGCGCTCGGGCGTTGTCGACCCGCAGCCCGAATAGATGGTGCGAAGGGTCGCCGCACTTAGCCCGACAGTCAGCATAGCCCTTGGCATTGCCGCCGTACTTTGGCGGCGAGGCCAAGGGCGTAGCTGAATGCTCGGGCGTTGGCGACCCGGCGCCCGAATAGATGGTGCGAAGGGTCGCCGCCTGAGGCTGACGAAGATAAATAAATTCTCTTGACTTCGGTGGTTTGGGGGGGTATCTTGACGTCGTAGGTTAGTTACTCAATTAATTAACCAAACAACCGAAAGGAGGCGGCCCATGAAATTCGATGCAAGCAGCATTGTGCCGCTGTATCAGCAGATCGCCGATCAGTTTACCGCCGGGATCCTCAGTGGCGCTTTTCCCGAAGACACCCAGATCCCGTCGACGACTGAGGTGGCAAGGACGTACGCAATTAATCCGGCAACGGTGCTGAAGGGGATGAACGTGTTGGTGGAGGCAGGACTGATCGAAAAGCGGCGCGGCATCGGCATGTTTGTCACTGCTGGCGCTCAGGAAACGCTCAGGAAGAAGCGCAAGCACGATTTCTACGCGGACCGGATCACGGCGCTGGTGGCAGCTGCCAAGGCGTTAGATATCAGCAAGGCGGAGCTGGTCGCCGCCATTGAAGAGGGGTATGAGCAATGAGCAAGCTGGAATTTAAGCAAGTGACGCGCACTTTTGGCAACAAGAAGGTGCTGCGAGGGGTCAACATGACCTGGGAGCCCGGCCAGCTGTACGGCTTGCTTGGCCGCAACGGCGCAGGCAAGAGCACGCTGATGAACATCGTCAATAACCGCCTGTTCCCGACCGCCGGCAAGGTCCTGCTGGACGGGAAAAGCGTCACCGAAAACGCAGACGCGCAAAATCGTATTTTCCTGATGAGCGCCGCGATGCTCTACCCAGGCGATAGCCGGATCGAGCAGCTGTTCACGCTGACCAAGCAAATGTACGGCGCCTTTGACGACCCGCTGGCCGCTCACCTGGCCAAGGCGTTTGGGCTGGATCCCCACCAGCGGTTCCGCAAGCTGTCGACCGGGTATCGCACCATCGCCAAGCTGATCATCGCGCTGTGCGTGCCGTGTGAGTTCGTGATGCTGGACGAGCCGGTCCTGGGTCTGGACGCCAATAACCGGGAGATTTTCTACCAGGAGCTGGCCAACACCTTCGCCAACAAGCCGCGGACATTCATCATCGCGTCCCACCTGATCGAGGAGATCGAAAATCTGGTCACGCATGTGTTCGTGCTCGATGGCGGGACGATCACCTTGGATGAAGATGTCGCCGAGCTGACCGCCAAGGGCCGCGTTGTCACGGGACCGACCGCCCTGGTCCACGAATGGCTGGGTGGCACCTGTGTCCTGCGTGAGGTGCCGCTGGGCGGGATGCTGACGGCTTACACACTGGATGCACCGCTGGAAAAGCCGGTGCCGGCCGGCGTCACCGTGGGCGGCATGGACCTGCAGCAGATGTACCTGGAGCTGACCCGCAATGGGGGTGGCGTAGATGACGACTAAATTTCGGGCGATGTTGAGAGTGCAGCTGCAGATGATGGCCATCGTGATGGTTGGCGGCTTGTTCGGCGGGCTGATCTTTGTTGTGATGAGCTTGGTCGGTGGCACCGCCGAGGTCAATGGGTGGTCCAGTGAGTTTATCGGCCTGTACATGGCCGCAATTTTGGGTTATTTTGCCACCCCCTGGGCGCTCGGGTCCGCGTTTCAAAACGGCGTCAGTCGCAAGCTGTTTCTGCAAACCGCTGCGGTGGGGTTGATCGTCTGTTCGGCGCTCATGGCCGGGTTCGTCACTGCGGTTAGTGCGGTGCCGGTGCTTGCCGGCACCGGCAGCTTTCTGGCTTCGGTCTACCACCTGACCGGCGCAGCGGGAACCCTGTGGTGCGTCGCGCTGCGGTTCATGGCGTACTTGGCATTTGCAGCGATTGGCGCGGCCCTTGGCTTTTTGAGCCTGCCATTCAGTGGCAAAGTCAGATTTGCACTGGTGTTTGGTATTTACGGGCTGATGGTGCTGCCGGGGTTGGCTCTGGTGTTAGTGATGATGGCACTACCTCACTTGGTGACCGACTCTGGGATGCTGCAGTTCCTGCTGGCGCTGGTCGGGTTGCCGCTGCACCGGGCGCCCCAACCGCAGATATTGCTCTTGATCTTCACGGTGTTGACGCTCGGTTTTGGCTTTCTGGCGGTGCGTTTCGGCCGCCGCGCCGAGCTCAACGATCGGGTTTAGGAGGGGAAAGTCATGAAAAAACGTGTCATGTTCAAAATGCAGCTCCTTGACCTGGTGAAGCCGTTTCTTATTTTTGCCGTGGTCATGCTTGGGCTGAGCTTTGTGTTTGTGCTAGGGATCAACGAATTCGTTGGCGCAAAGATGGACTGGGATCAGCCCTTCGGCAACACGATGATCGTGCCGACCAGCGTGTTCACCCTTGCAGCGAGCATGCTCTTGACGCCCAAATGGTTGCGGATGGCCACTCAGTTCGGCATTCCGCGCTGGCAGCAATTTTGGACTCAGCTGACCGGGTGGCTGTGCTATGGCCTGGTCGGGTTTGCCTTTGACTGGCTGATCATGACCATCTTCGGAGTACCGATGCTGTTCATCAAGGAGCTCGGATACTCCGGGACATACACGCCGGTTGCGTGGGTCGCCAACGCGCTGTTCATCGTGCTGGTGTTCGCCTCGCTTGGCGGCATCGGCATGTTCTTCAACGTGCTGATGCAGCGGGTCAACCGGGTGGCCGCAGCCTTGACGCTCTGCGGAGTGATCGTCGCCATTGTGTTGGCTTGGTTCCCGGTCGGTCGGCTGATCGCCCCTTCCGACAGTGATGCGGCGGCGCTGACCCGGCACTTGGCCAGTGGCGCCCTCACCCAGACGCTGCCGGCAGCTCAGGCCAATCCGTTTTTGATCGTGACCGCCGCGCTCCTAGTCTTTGCCGTGATCTTTGGGGTGACCGCGCTGGGGATGCGCCACATGGTGGTGGCCGAGCAGTAGGCGAGTGCAATTGCTTGCCAGTTGGCCGTTGCGCCTGTAAAGTGAGCGCGAAAGGGGCGGTTTACATGTTAGACGTGAAGAATAGTATCGACAACCTGGAATGGACCACCACGCACCACCTGGCCCACATTCAAAATCAGCATCCGTTCATGCGCCGCTGGGCGGTTCAGTTCGAGCTGGCTTACACCGACTTTCGGGTGATCCAACTGGCATTGCAGCTGGATGGCCAGTACCCTGAGCTGCTGGCCGACTTCAGTAAGACATATGAGGATATTCACAACTTTGAGTTTGCGTTCGCCGGGGATGGGCTGGACGGATTCAACCAGCAGTTTGGCGATCAGATCAATGTTTACGCCAGCCAAGTCGACCACTTCGAGGACCTCATCGATCAGCTGCGCGACCTTGAATCCTGATCCGGCGCGGCGGTGTGACGACGCTTGCAAAACGTGGTAGACTGAGCGGGTCAGTCTGATTCAGGCTGGCGGCTGTTTGTAATCACGTCTTCAATTGGAGGGTCATCATGGCGACAAAGGATCTAACGGTGACGCTGCCCGACGAGTTGGCAGCGCAGGTGGTCGATGAGGCCAAGACAGTTGACGGTGATGTTTCTGCCGTCGTGCGTTACGCACTGGAACAGTACCTGGAAGAACAGAAGAAGGCGCGTGCGTTTGCGTTGGAAGATGACTGCAACGATTAACTGAAAATGGATAGCCTGCGGAGCGACCTGCAGGCTTTTTTGCACTTCATTTGTAAATTTAAGAAACGAAAAAATGGTCGCCTCCCCAGCGGAAGCGACCATTTTGGTAACAACAATGGTGCATTCTAGTGCAGTTCGTCCCATGGGTCCAGCGGGATCGGCTCGGTCTGCGTGGCGGCCAGGATCTCTGGTGTCAGCAGGTCCTTGCGAATCGCAACTTCGTAGGCGTATTGCTCAAACCAGCTTTGGTCAGCGACGTAATACCCGTCGTTGCCGCGGTCCTTGCCCCAGGAGTTTTCGACCTTCCAGCGAATCGGCTGGCCGTTGTCGTCCAGGTCAACGCCGGTAAGGGTCATCGCGTGGGTGACCTCGGCCTGCCGAGTGGCGAAGCGCTCGGCCACCCCCAGCTTCATGTCAAAGCCGAACAGGGTGGAGTAGTCGTACAGGCCGCCAGTCAGGGTGCCGGTATCGCGGTCGACGTCTTGGCCGACATCGTTGCCGAACCAGACCGCCTCGCCGGCTTGCAACTGCTTGATTGCCAGTTTTGCCAGCTGATCAGCCGGGACATTCACGAAGGTGATCGGCCGCCCGCCAACGACGGTGTTTTGGCTTGGCAGGCTGTAGGCTTGGAAGTACTGCTTGGTCTGGCGCGGGTCGGCGACGAGGTTGACATACTGGCCCAGGTCCCAGCCAACATACTTGGCGTAGAATTCCTTTGGGGTCAGGCCGCGGTCGGCGTGGAAGTTCTTTTTGTCGTCGCGGTACTCGAAGTCAAAGGTCGCTGGCGGGTTGCCGTACGCGTAAGCCACAATGCGGTAAATGGCGCTCAGGTTGTCATCCTTGATGGCCTCGAGCGCGTCCTGATCCTTGCCGGCCTTGGCCGCCTGCTGGATCTCGCTGGCCGCCTTGCGCAGCTTCAGGTTCAGGACCGCATTGAGTTGACCAGTGGCAGAGCTGTTGAAGGTTTCGGGCATGACGGACTTTGGTACGATGCCGTACTTTTCGATCAGCGCCGGGGCGTTGTCGAATTGGCCACCGTCGCCGTTGGGCTGCTGCAGCAAAGTCGCCAGCTTGCGGTCTTCAGTCGGGGACGCGGTCGGGTTGGCGATGACCTGTTCGAGAAACAGGTTGGACTTTTCGATGCGGTCGTAGAAGGCCAGGTAGGCCTGCGAGAGCTCAAGGTCCTTGATGCCGAACTTCTCACCGGCGAAGTGCCGCATGGTGTTGAGCTCGGAGAACATCCAGCAGCGCCCGGACTGCTTCTGGTTGGTGACCTTGCCGGTGGCCAGCTCAACGGAAAACGCCGGCTTGATCTCCTTATTGTTCAGTTGGCCGCGGCTGGCTGCCTGCGGGCCGACGTTCTGCACGATTTTTGCCAGTGCTTTCGCTCCGGGCTGCTTGGCCAGTGCGTCCTGATATCGATCGATCTGTTCAAATGAAATCGCCTTTGCCAAATATCTCACTCCTTCGGAAACGTATGAAATCAGTCTACCGCTTTTATGAGACCGGTGGAACAGCTTAATGAGAGAAAAATGAAAGAAATTCGCCAAGTTCTCAGTGTTGACTCGATTTAGCCAAGCAGCGAGGCCGCGTTCGCGCGGGTGGACCGGTCCCGCCCGCCTTGGCCTATGCTATAATAATGACAACTTTGCCGCGAAAGGGCGATCCCGTTGCTGAAGAAGCTGCATTACCTCGACTATAAAATTTTAGTGCCATACCTCGTCCTTTGCGCGATCGGCGTCGTGATGGTTTTTTCGGCCAGTGCCTACTGGGTGCAGACGCAGTACCACTGGGCGGATAACGCTGTGATGATCAAGCAGCTCCTGTTCGTCTTAGCGGGACTGTTGCTTGCCCTGTTTTTCTTCTACTTTAAGCTCAGCGTGTTCCGCCATCCCCGGGTGCAGCTGCTGCTGTGGGCAGCCTTGTTTATCGAGCTGCTCTACCTGCTGTTTGTCGGCCGGTCGGTCAATGGGGCCGCCGCCTGGATCCCGGTCGGCCCGATCAACATCCAACCGACCGAGTTTGCCAAGCTGATCATTATCTTCTACCTGGCGTACATGTTCAGCCAGCGGCAAGATAAGATGCGCAGACCCGATTTTTCCATTAAAGAGCTGGTCAAGCCGTTAATTCTGGTTGGCCTTGGCATCTTCTTCGTGCTGGTGGAGCCGGATACGGGCGGCGCGATCATTATTACGGGCATCACCCTGATGATGCTGTGTGCAAGTGGGATCTCCCTGCGGTGGGGGACGGGCTTCTTCGCCGCACTGGCCCTGCTCGTCGGCAGCCTGTACTACGTTTTTGCTAACGTCGCGCTGCCGCACTGGCTGACCAAGCACTACCAGATCCAGCGGCTGACGGCGGCCATCCATCCGTTTCAGGAAAGCAAAACGGTCGGCAATCAGGTGGTCAATTCGCTGCTTGCCATTAACCACGGCGGCGTGTTCGGGGTCGGGTTAGGCAACGGCACGCAAAAGCTGGGTTACTTGCCTGAGCCGTACACGGATTTTATTCTGGCGGTAATCGCTGAGGAACTGGGGCTGGTCGGTGCGGTGGTCGTGATCGGCCTGATCTATTACCTGATCGCGCACATTTATCGGGTCGGCATTCGGTCGAAAAGCGCGTACCGGTCGCTGATCAGCTACGGTATTGCCACCATGATGCTGATTCAAACCACCTTCAACGTTGGTGCGGTCACCGGCATGCTGCCGGTGACCGGGGTCACGTTGCCGTTCGTCTCGTACGGCGGGTCCTCAATGCTGGTCCTCAGCATTGCCATGGGGGTCATGCTCAATATTTCGGCGATGGATAAGCAGGCGGCGGCCCGTAAAATGGCTGGCAACCAGGGCAAGTGAAAGGAAGCGTGCACATGCGTAAAGTCTTAGTGGCAAACCGCGGCGAGATCGCGGTGCGGATCTTTCGGGCCAGCGAGGAGCTGGGGCTTAAAACCGTTGGCATTTACGCCAAGGAGGACGAGCTGACCATCCACCGGTTCAAGGCGCAGGAAAGCTACCAGGTCGGCGCCGGCGAGGACCCGATCGCGGCCTATTTGGATATGGACGACATCATCCGCATCGCGAAGGTCTCAGGCGCCGATGCGATCCACCCGGGCTACGGGTTGCTGTCGGAAAATGCCGAATTTGCGCGGCGCGTTGAGGCCGCCGGGCTGACGTTTGTGGGGCCCCGGCCAGCACTGCTCGACATGTTTGGCGATAAGGTCGCAGCCAAGCGGGCCGCGGCTGCGGCAGGCCTGCAGACGATCCCGGGGATGACCGAGCCGACGCGCGATTACAATGAGATCGTGGCCTTCACTGAAAAGCACGGCTTTCCGGTGATGCTTAAGTCCGCATCGGGCGGCGGCGGCAAGGGCATGCGGATCGTGCACTCGGCTTCAGAGCTTAAAGACGTTTACCAAAACGCCGTGGCCGAGGCGAAGGGCAGTTTTGGCGACGACCGGATGTACGTGGAACGCTACCTGAAGGACGCCAAGCACATCGAGGTCCAGATCCTGGGCGACGAGAACGGCAATCTGATCCACTTGTTCGAACGGGACTGCTCCGTGCAGCGGCGCAACCAGAAAGTGATCGAGATCGCCCCTGCCGTGGGGCTGCCCGTGGCGCTGCGCCAGCAGATCTGCGATGCTGCGGTCGCGCTCATGAAAAGCGTGCATTATGACAACGCGGCGACCGTTGAGTTTTTGGTCGAGGGGGATCAGTTCTACTTCATCGAGGTCAATCCGCGCGTGCAGGTGGAGCACACCATCACCGAGCTGATCACGGACGTTGACATTGTGCAGGCCCAGCTGCGCATTGCGGCCGGCGAGGACCTCTTCAAGGACATTGGGCTGCCGCACCAAAGCGCCCTGACGGCCCGCGGGGCGGCAATCCAGTGCCGCATTACGACCGAGGATCCAGCCAATCACTTCATGCCCGACACCGGGACCATCACGACTTACCGCAGTCCTGGTGGTAACGGGGTCCGCCTTGACGTGGGCAACGCGTACGCCGGCGCGGTGGTCAGCCCGTACTACGATTCGCTGCTGGTCAAGACCTCCGTTCACTCAGGCAGCTTTTTAGGCGCCGTGGCGAAGATGCAACGCGCGCTGAAGGAATTTCGCATCAGCGGCGTGAAGACCAACCTGGCCTTCCTGCTTAACGTGCTCGAATCTCCGACCTTCCGCTCCGGCCGCGCGACGACGACGTTCATCGACGACACCCCGGCGCTCTTCAAGCTGCGGCCGGTGGAAAGTCGCACGACCCAGCTCATGACCTACATCGGCCAAACGACGATCAACGGGTTCCCCGGCGTGCACCAGCACTCGCAGAAGCTGCTGCCGGACTTCGACTACCAGCCGCGGCTAAAGCCGGCACTGCCGCAGACGGACCTGGTCTTGCTGCTCCACGAGCAGGGCCCAGATGCGACCGCGGCCTGGGTCAGCGCCCAAAAGCGGGTCCTGCTCACCGACACGACCCTGCGCGACGGGCACCAGAGTCTGTTTGCCACCCGCATGCGCACGCGGGACATGGTGCGCGTGGCCAAGGACTTCGGTAATGCCCTGCCAAACCTGTTTTCCGCCGAAATGTGGGGCGGGGCGACGTTCGACGTGGCTTACCGCTTCTTGAACGAGTCGCCGTGGCGCCGGCTGGACCAGTTGCGGGCCGCACTGCCGCACACACTTTTGCAGATGCTGTTTCGCGGCAGCAACGCCGTCGGCTACCAGAACTATCCGGATAATGTCATTAAAAAATTTATTCAGACGGCGGCCGCCCACGGCATTGATGTGTTCCGGATCTTTGATTCGCTCAACTGGGTGCCGCAGTTGACCCATTCGATCGACGCGGTGCGCGAGACCGGCAAGCTGGCCGAAGGGACGATGTGCTACACCGGCGACATCTTGGCGGCCAGTCACCCCAAGTACGCGCTGCCGTACTACGTGGACCTCGCCAAGCAACTGGTCGATGCCGGCGCCAATATTTTGGCGATCAAGGACATGGCGGGGCTGCTGAAGCCCGAGGCCGCCTACGAACTGGTGGCCGCGCTGAAGGATGCCGTTGATGTGCCGATCCACCTGCACACGCACGACACCACCGGCAATGGCGTCGCGACTTACGTGCAGGCGGTCAACGCCGGCGTGGACATCGTTGACGTGGCGCAGTCGGCATTTTCCGGCACCACCAGCCAGCCGAGTATGGAAAGCCTCTACTACGCGCTGGCCAATAATGACCGGCAGCCCGATTTGAACGTGCAGGCCGCCGAGGTCCTCAACCAGTACTTTGAAAAGATCCGGCCGTATTATCAAGATTTTGCCAATGGAGTTACCAGTCCCTTGACCGATATTTACACCGTCCAGATGCCAGGCGGGCAGTACAGCAACCTGAAGCAGCAGGCCGAGTCCATGGATATTACCGATTTTGAGGCCGTGAAGCAAATGTACGCGCAGGTCAACGCGCTGTTCGGGGATATTGTGAAGGTGACGCCGTCGTCCAAAGTGGTGGGCGATATGGCGTTGTTCATGCTGCAAAATCACCTCACGCCGCAAGATGTGCTGGCGCGCGGTGAGACCATCGACTTTCCGGCCAGTGTCGTTGCCTTCTTCAAGGGGGACCTCGGCCAGCCGGTCGGCGGGTTCCCCCAGCAGTTGCAGGCAAAGATCCTGAAGGGCGCTGCGCCTTTGACCGAGCGGCCCGGCGCGCTGGCCAAACCGGTGGATTTTGCGGCGGTGCGCCAGCAGCTGATCGAAGCAGGACTCCCACATCCCGATGATGCCCAGATGCTGTCGGCGATTTTATACCCTGACGTGTACCGGACGTACCTGAAGAACCGGCTGGCGTTCGGGCCCATCACCGCGCTGGACAGTCAGACCTACTTCCAGGGTATGCGCATCGGCGAGCGAATCTCCGTGGACGTGCGGCCGGGGCTGCAGGTCCTGCTCCAGCTGGATGCGATCTCGCAGGCGGACGCGGCGGGCAAGCGGACGCTGTACTTTACCGTCAACGGGCAAAAGCGCGAGGTGCAGGTCCAAGACGAAGCGGCCCAGCACACTGCACTGGCTAAACGGCTGGCGGAGCCGACCGATAGGAACCAGATCGGCGCGCCGATGGGTGGCCGGCTGGTGGCTGTCAAAGTGCAGGAAGGGCAAGTGGTGGCCAAGGGCGACGCGCTCTTTGTCACCTCCGCCATGAAGATGGAAACGACGGTCCACGCGCCGTTTGCCGGCACCATCACCCACCTCTACGCAAAGGCCGGCGACCTAGTCGAAACCGGCGAGCTGCTGGCGAAGATGAAGCAGGCGGCCCAAAACTGAACCCGACGAGTTACTCATTAGAGGAGGAATTACATGCTTGAGGTCACGAAACGCCAAGGCCTGGTGGTCTGGGTGTACTCGCTCAAACAACTGAAAGCACTGCGCCATTACGGGACAGTGATCTATGCGTCGCGGCGCATGAAGTACGTCTACTTGTACCTAGACATGGACCAGATCGACGAGACCATTGCGAAGCTGAAAAAACTGCGCTTCGTCAAGGCCGTCGAGAAATCGGAGCGGCCGTTCATCGCGACGGAATACTCAGGTGACACCAGTTTGTCGGCGCTCGAGGATGATCAAGACGACGATGATCCGCGGAGGACTCATTATGCGCGTCATTAGTGGTGAATTTCGCGGCCGCCGCCTGGCCGCAGTGCCGGGCAACAGCACTCGCCCGACTGCCGACAAGGTCAAGGAATCCATGTTCAACATGCTTGGCCCGTACTTTGACGGCGGGACCGCGCTGGACCTATACGCCGGCACCGGCGCTTTGGGCATTGAGGCCGTGTCGCGGGGCATGGCCGCGGCCACGCTGGTCGACAAGGCGTACCCGGCGATCAAGGTGATCAAGGAGAACGTGGCGCAGCTGCCGCATCCCGAGCGGTTCACCGTCCTGAAAAGTCCGGTGGACCGGGCGCTGAAGACCTTCGGCGAGGCGGGGCGGCAGTTTGACCTGATCATGGCCGATCCGCCCTACGCCAAGCAGGAGGTGCTCGACCAGCTGGTGACGATCCGGGCGCTAGGCTTGCTGGCACCCGGGGGGACCGTGATGTTTGAAACGGGGATGGACGTTGACTATCCCGCAGTGATCGAAGGTTTCGAGCAGGTGCGGCGCCAGACCTATGGCGTGGCGCAGGTGCTGATCTTGACGCAAAGCGAGGCAGAGTAGATGGTTAAAGCAATTTTTCCCGGGAGTTTCGACCCCTTCACCAATGGTCACCTCGACACTGTGGCCCGGGCCGCCAAAATGTTCGATACGGTGGTAGTCGCCGTGATGACTAACACCGCCAAGCGGCCGCTGTTCACCGCCGCGGAAAAGCTCGCGCTGATCAAGGGGGCGACTGCCGGCCTGGCAAACGTTGACGTCGTGGCGGCGCCGGCGATGCTGACGGTGAAATTCGCCCAGCAGATCGGCGCCACGGTGCTGGTGCGCGGCGTGCGCTCGGGCAAGGACCTCGACTACGAGCAGGACATCGCGGAGATGAACCAAGTGCTGTCGCCGCAGCTGGAAACGGTGCTGCTGCTGGCCGATAAGCGTTACCGGTTCTTATCATCGAGTCTGATCAAGGAAGTGGCAACGTTCGGCGGCGATGTCAGTTCGCTTTTGCCGGCGAACGTCAACGCGGCGATCGGGGCAAAGTTAGGTGATGTGCATGAGCAAGCGAAAACAAACCAGTAACAAACGGCGTTGGGGGATCATTGGGGGACTGGTGGCCGCATTTGTGCTGGCCGCCGGTCTCTTGTTCTACCCCACTAATTACTACGCCGAGGTGCCCGGCTCGGCCGAGTCACTGAAGCCGTATGTGACCGTTGCGGGTAAGCAGGACACGGAGAAAGGGGCCTACATGCTGACGACGGTCGGCGTGGTGGGGCCGGCGTCCCCGGCGGCGCTCCTCTGGGCCAAGATGCAGCCGTACTCTGAGATCATGTCCAAGCAGGAGCTGATGGGCGACGATGATTCCAAGTCGTACGCCTTCCTTCAAGAACAGTACATCAAAAGCGCGGCGAACAACGCCGTCCAAGCTGCGTTCAAAGCGGCAGGCAAGCCAGCCAAAATGCGGCACCTGGGGATTTACGTGATGTCGCTGGTCAAGGGTTCGCCGTTTAAGGGCAAGCTGGAAGTCGGCGACACCATTACGGCACTGGACGGCAAGCGCTACACCACTGCCAACCAGTACATCAAGGAAATCCAGTCGCGCAAGATTGGCTCCAGCCTGACGTTGACCTTCACGCG
Source organism: Lacticaseibacillus jixianensis (assembly GCF_003946485.1). Classification (GTDB taxonomy): domain Bacteria; phylum Bacillota; class Bacilli; order Lactobacillales; family Lactobacillaceae; genus Lacticaseibacillus; species Lacticaseibacillus jixianensis. The sequence continues at coordinate 92,991 of NZ_RHOJ01000005.1, forward strand.
CAAGGGCAAGGTGCACACGGCGACGGCCAAACTGATGAAGCTGCCTGGGACCAATAAGGCAGGCATTGGCATTGAGTTGACCGAGCACACGACCATCAGCACGACGCCGAAGGTCAAAATCGACGCCGGCCAGATCGGCGGCCCGAGTGCGGGCTTGATGTTTGCGGTCCAGGTCTACACTGAGCTGACCAACCAGCACTTCCGCCGCGGTCAGAAGATCGCCGGCACCGGCACCATTGACGGCGCTGGCAACGTCGGCCAGATCGGTGGCATCGATAAGAAGGTCTACATGGCCGACAAGGAAGGCGCGAAGGTCTTCTTTGCCCCGGACCAGCCGGCCACTAAGCAGATCCGCAAGCTCGACCCCGGCTACGAGAACAATTACGCCGTGGCCAAGCGCACCGCCAAGCAGATCAAGACCCCGATGAAGATCGTCCCGGTCAAGACGCTGAAGGATGCGCTGCAGTACTTGAAGACGCGTTAACCGAATCGGACCAAAGCCGCTGCCGGTTGCAGCGGCCTTTTTGCGGTTGTTTCCCAGCCCTCTGTCAGCTATGATGAGAACAATACGAGAAAATGATGAAACCATGAGGAGGAAACATGACAGATAAACCACGGATCCAAGATGATCTTTACATGGCCGTCAACGGCGACTGGCAGGAAAAAACGGTGATCCCGCCCGACAAGGCGATGGTCAGTGCCGACTCTGACCTGACCGATAACATTCGCGCCAAGCTAGTCAAGGATTTGACCGCCCTGGCCAACGGTGAGCAGCAGACCGATGACCCGGCGCTTCAGTACGCCGCCAAGCTTTACGTCAAGGCGAGCGACAAAGCGGCCCGCGCCGCACTGGGCATTGCGCCGATTTTGCCGCGGCTAAAGCACTTGGAAAGTCTCAAGACGCTGGCCGATTACAAGGCCGCGCTGCCTGAGCTGGTCCAAGACGACTACCCGGTGCCGTACGACTGGATGGTCATGGCCGACATGCATGACGCGACCACCAACCAGCTGCACCTGGCCGGCTTCAGCACCATTTTGCCGGATGCGGCCCAGTACGCCGAGGATACCCCGGCCAACCAGGAGAAGTTTGACGCCTGGCGCAAAATGGTTGAAGGGCTGCTCCAGGCAGCGGGCTATGATGAGGACACGGCGGCGGCATACGTCACCGATGCGCTGGCCTTTGACCAGCGGGTCGGCAAGCTGACCCCGACCAACGAGTTCCTGGTGGTCGACACCAATTGGGACCACCCGACCAGCTGGGCCGACCTGGCCGACGAGACCAGTAATATCGGTCTGACCGATGCTTTGGCCAGTGTGCTGCCGAAGACCCCGGATCAGGTGAATGTCCTGATGCCGGATGTGTTTGCGCAGATGAACACCCTGATTTCAGAAGCCAACTACCAGGAGTGGCAGCACCGCGCCATCATCAACGAACTGCTCAATGACGCGGACCTGCTCAGCGATGACCTGCGCACCCAGGCCGGCGCCTACCAGCGCTTCTTGACCGGCCAGGAGGCGGCGACGGAATGGGTCAAGGCCGCGTTCCAGCTGACCAACGCGTTCTTTGCCGATTCGGTGGGGCTGTACTACGGCCGCAAGTACTTTGGTGAAAAGGCCAAGGCCAACATCACGGCGATGGTCGAAGAGCTGATCGCCCAGTACCAGGTCCAGCTCACCCACAACACCTGGCTCAGCGCCGAGACGCGTGATAAGGCCATCCGCAAGCTCAAGACCATGAAAATCAAAATGGGTTATCCGAACGATGAGCCTAAGCTGGCGCTGCAGCTGCATTTTGACGACAGCGATAACCTGGTTGAGGCTGTGGCCAAGCTGACCAGCCAGGTCCAAGCCTTCCGCTTCGGCCAGGTCGGGCAACCCGTGGACCGCAGTGAATGGGCGATACCGGGCTACCTGGTCAACGCCTGCTACGATCCGTCTAAAAACGACATTACCTTCCCGGCGGGCATTTTGCAGCCGCCGTTTTACAGCCTTGACTGGTCGCGGGCCGCAAACCTTGGGGGTACCGGGGCCACCATTGGCCACGAGATCTCGCATTCCTTTGACAACAACGGCGCCGAGTATGATGAGAATGGTTCGATGAACAACTGGTGGCAGCCGGCGGACAAGGCGGCCTTCGGTAAGATCGTCGATGCCGTCGCGGCCCAGTTTGATGGCCGTGATTCATACGGCGCCAAGATCAACGGCCGCCTGACCGTCTCGGAGAACATTGCCGATAACGCGGGCATGGCCGTCGCGTTGGCGGTGCTGAGCAAGGACGCCTCGCAGGAAGACCTGCAGACCTTCTTCAAGGCCTACACCAAGTCCTGGGCCACCAAGATGCGGCCGGCGATGGCGCAAACCCGCGCCACGACTGACGTGCATGCACCGGCCCAGCTGCGCGTCAACGTGCCCGTGCTGAACTTCGACGCCTGGTACCGCGCCTTTGACGTGAAGCCGACCGACAAGATGTACCTAGCGCCAGAAAAGCGCATCTCGATTTGGAATAAATGAAGCTGAAGTCACCTGCGTAATTGGTGAAGCGGCGTTCATGGCGGCGAGTTGTTGCCCTGCGCGGACGAAAGCGTCTGGACAAGGCGGCAGCCGCCGTTTTTTGCGTTCATCGCCTGTCAGCACAAGGTGGATAGTTTTGATCGCTTGCGTAATTTATTGACGAGGTGATCGAAATGGCTTCAATCAAAGAGTGGGTGCGCGAGTACTGGTACCTGGGCCTGGTCGCGGCGGCGGCCGGCCTGTTTTTCCTGTGGCAGGGGCGTCAGCCGGCTCCGGCGATTGAGGAGCTGCCGCTCAGCAGTGTGAGCACCAGCTTCAGCAGTGCCGGGGCGGCGAGCACGGCCCAGGCCAGCAGCAGTACGCCGAAAAACGGCTACGTCCACATCAAGGGCGCGGTGGCCAAGCCGGGAGTGTACCCGGTGAAGGCGGCCACCCGCTGGGTCGACGTGGTGGCCCTGGCCGGGGGCCTGACGCCTGGTGCCGACGTCAGCCAGGTCAACTTGGCGCAGGTCGCAGTTGACCAGGAAAGTTTGTACATCCCCAAGGCCGGCGAGACGCCGCCAGTCAGTGCCCCGCCCCAAGGACCGGCTGGATCTACGACAGGAGCGGCTGCGGCTGGCAGCGGGCCGCTCGTCAACCTGAACACGGCGACGGCAAGCGACCTGCAGACGCTGTCAGGCATTGGCCCAAAGAAGGCAGCAGACATCATCGCCTACCGCGAGCAAAACGGCGGGTTCAAAAGCGTGGAAGACCTGAAAAACGTGAGCGGGATCGGCGACAAGACGTTTGAAAAGCTTGCCCCACTCGTCACGATCGGGCCATGAACCGCCGGGGGGTCTACCTGCTGGCGGCCGGCCTCGGTGGGATGCTGCTATTCATGCAGCCGTGGTGGCTCGGGCTGCTGCTGATCGGGTGGGCAGCGGTGAAGGCGGGCCGCCTTGCCAAAGTGGCGGTGCCGCTGGCGCTTCTGCTCGGGTTGGGCTGGGGCTACCGCGCCGCGCAGCTGACGGCGAGCCCCCCGCTGCCGCGCGGCCCCGCGATCGTCATGCCGACCGCCTGGCAAGTGACCGGTGAGTTGGTGCGCTACACCGGCAAGGCGGCCAACGGCGTGATGATCAGCGGCAGCGCGAAAGTCACGCCGGCTCAGGCCGCGGCGCTCAGCCAGATGACCGCGATCGCGACAGTTCACTGGCAGGGCGAACTGACGCGCCTGAGCGGTGCGCGCAACCCGTACGAGTTTGACTACGCGCTTTACGCCTGGCGGCAAAACCAGCTGGCCTGGCAAAGCGAGCAGCAACCCTTGACGATGACGGTGCGTCCACCCCGCGGCATCATTGAACGCCTGCACGTGCTGCGGGCCCAAGTGCTGCTGCACTTGAAGCAGCTGTTGCCCCGCACGCAGGCCTACGCGAAGGGGCTTTTGCTGGGCCAGGTGGACAGCGATTTTGCCGACCAGTGCGACGCGTTTGTGACCCTCGGGATCTTTCACTTATTTTCGGTGTCGGGACTGCACCTGTTTGCCCTGATTGGGGCGCTGTACTGGCTGACCGACCGCCTGCGCCTGCCGAAAGAGGCCGTCGACTGGAGCCTGCTCGGCCTGCTGCCAACGCTGCTTGTGCTGATCCCGCCGGCTGCGGGGATCATGCGCGCGGTGTGGCTGCGGGTGATTACCATGCTCAGCGACCGGCTGGGGTTGCAGTGGAGCCCATTGGATTGCTTTGCCGCGGCGGTGGCGCTCAACCTTACCCTTCAGCCGTACGTGCTGCACACCATGGGCGGGCAGCTGACGTATCTGCTGTGCTTCATCCTCATGGTGGTGCCGGCAAGCCGGTGGGGGCTTAGCTGGCGGCTGGCGGTGGTGAGCACCCCGGTCGTGCTTGCCCACACTTTTCGCGTGCACCTGTTGGCCTCGGTCTTCAGCTGGCTGTTAATGCCGCTCTTTGAGCTGGGGCTGATGCCCGCCTTAGTGATCGTCAGCATCTGGCTGCACGCGCCCGGCGCGGCGCTGCTGGAGTCCTTGCTGAGCAGCGCGGAGCAAGGACTGACTCAGCTGGCCACGCTGCCTGGTGAAATCGTCTTTGGGGCGGTGCCGGTCGGCCTCGCCGCAGTTGGCGTGGTGGCGGTGATGGTCGGGTTGGCCTACCGGCGCTGGCAGTGGCTGGCGGGGTGGGTCGCCTGCAGCTGGCTGATCGTCAATGTGCACCCCCAGTCGCGGGTGACCGTGTTTGACGTCGGCCAGGGGGATGCCATCTTGATCGAGGCGCCGTTCAAACAGGGCACCGTCCTGATCGACACCGGCGGCCGGGGCTTTGGCAGCTCGACCAATCCCCCGGCCAAGCGGGTGATCGTCAACTACCTGCGGGCGCGCGGCATCAGCCATCTGGACGCCTTGGTGCTGACCCACGCCGACGCCGATCACGTGGGCGACGCGGCGGTGCTGACTAAGCTCATGCCGGTCACCACGTTGGTCACAACGCCCTTGGCGGCCAGCCATCCGTACATCTTGGCGGCCAAGGCCGGCAAGGTGGCGCGGCACGTGCAGGTACTGGCCGGACAAACCCTGCACGTCGGGTCTTTGACGCTGAAGGTGGTCGCCCCCAGTGGCACGACGGCCGCGGAGAAAAACGCGGACTCGATTGTCCTCTATGGTAAGATAGGGGACAGTAAATGGCTGTTTACCGGCGACGCAGATCAAGGCGTGGAGACCCGTGAGTTGATGCCGCAAAACCTGGACGTGGATTTTCTTAAAGTCGGCCACCACGGCTCCAAGACGTCCTCTGCGCCGGCGTTCATCGCCCAAGTGACGCCGCAGTGGGCGCTCATTTCCGCCGGGGTGGCCAATCGCTACGGCCATCCGCATCAGGAAACGCTGGCGACGCTGCAAGCGGCCGGCGTGCCGTGGCTGAACACGGCCGATGGGGGCGCGATTTGGGTCGATGCTTCCGCGGCCGCCCACAGCATCCATCAATTTTTGCAGAAAGAAGGCGGCCCATGACCGTTCAAGAGTTGCTTCGGCAGTTGAAAAAAGGGGAGCTGCCCGAGCTGGTCTTGCTGCTGGGCACCGAGCAGGCGCTGGTCGACCAGGCCCTTGCGGCGCTGAAGGCGGTGATCCCGGCCGACCAGCAGACCATGAATTTTGCCACCTATGATATGCGCCAAACGGCAGTGGGGGTGGCGCTGGACGACGCCGCCTCACCGCCGTTCTTCGGCGACGTGCGCGAAGTGGTGATCACCGATCCGTACTTCTTGACCGGTGAGAAGCCGAAATCCGGTCCCGAGCACGACCTTGAAGGGCTGACCGCCTACTTTAAGCAGCCGGCGCCGTCCACGCTGATGGTGGTGGCCGCACCGTACGAGAAGCTCGACGCCCGCAAGAACGTGGTCAAGGCGCTCAACAAGTCGGCGAAGATCGTAAACGTGGCGCCGCTGGATCAGCGCGCGGCCGAGGCCGCCGTCCAGCGTGAACTCAAGGCCCAGAACATGCAGATCACGCCGGCTGCCCTCGCTGCCTTGGTGCAGCGCACGGCGGGGGAATACACCGCGATGGTACACGAGCTGCCCAAGCTTAAGCTCTACGCCGCGGAAGGGGCCACCATCGACGCGCAGGCCATCGATGAGCTGGTGCCCAAGGCGTTGTCGGATCGCGTGTTTGACCTGGTCGATGCGGTGGTGCGCAAGGACCCGGCGCAGGCCCTGAGCCTGTATCGCGACTTGTTGCTGCAAAAAGAGGAGCCCATTCATCTGAATGCGCTCCTGGTCATGCAGTTTCGCCTGCTTTTGCAGGTGCAGATCCTGGCCGCCAAGGGCTATGGGCAAGGCGACATCCAGCAGACCCTCAAGGTGCATCCGTTTCGGATCAAGAAGGCGATGCAGGAACTTCGCCGTATCGACGCAAAGACGCTGCGCCGCGCGTTTGCGGGCCTCGTTGACACCGAAACCGCGATGAAGACCGGCCGCGTCGATAAAAATCTGGCGTTTGAGCTGTTCGTCCTTCAGTACACCAGCGGCCAGAAAATTGCTTTGACCGAATGAGCACAGCGCCGCAGCCTGAGTTGCGGCGCTTTTTTGGTCGAGTCAAAATCGTTGAGGGCGGCGTTCTCCCGCGGTACGATCGGGCCAAAAGCGGAGGTGAGCGCGGTGGACGAAACGTGGCTCGACAAGCTGATCATCTGGGTCTGGCGGATCCACGTGCCATACGATGCCTGGACGCGGCGGCAAGTCATGCGGACCTTAGCGGGCTTTGCGGTGCTGTTTTTGCCGCTAGAGCTGGCGGTCTTGATCGGTCTAGCCAGCGGACTCGGCCGGTGGCTGATCGCGGCCAATTTTGTTGGCCTCGAGCTGGCCTACCTGGCGATCGGCTTCCGGTTTGACCTGGATGGCTTGACGCCGCGGCCTGCGCGCACGGGCACGCGGGCCGTTCAGGTTCTGCGTGGGCTGCTGGCGATCGCGGGTGAGCTGATCTTGATCTTGGTCGTCATGCTGGTGAACGGGCAGGTCATGGGTTTCGTTACCCTAACCCGGCCAAGCGCGGACTTCTGGTCGGCCTATTCTGCGGTGGCCCTTGGTGACAGTGCTGCCGAATTGGTCAATTTGTGGCAGGCGGTCAAGGGCTCGGCACGGTGAATGGGCTGCCTGAGCACGTAAAAACGCCGCAAGCAAGGCTTGCGGCGTTGACGGGGGATGCGTGGTCACGACGCCCGCTAAGTGCGTCGACCCTTTGCACCTTCCTAATCGGGCGACGGGTCGACAACGCGGGAGTGGCTTGATCAGCTTGTAGCGCATAGCGCGTACAAGCTGACATGCGGCAGCAGCTATGCTCAGCGCCTCGAAGCCAAAGAACGGCTTCAAGTCGCCGAGCTACGCTACCCATCCCGCTAAGTGCGTCGACCCTTTGCACCATAAAAAAAGCCTGCACACGGCAGGCGATTGATTACTTGGTGAGCAGGGCGTGAAGACGGCTCTTGTCGCGGCCAGCCTTGTTCTTGTGGATCAGGTGCTTGGTGGCAGCCATATCAAGGGCACGTGCTGCGTCCTTGTACAGGTCCTGCGCGTTGTCAGCGCCGGCAGCTGCAGCTTCGCGGAACTTCTTAACGGTCGTCCGCATATCGTTCTTTTGACCGATATTCAGTTGGCGAGAAGCTTCCTGGGTCTTGACCCGCTTGATTGCTTGTTTGATTTGTGGCATGAATTTCACCTCCGGGCTGAGTTTTGTAGTGCGTAACTTTTGTTTCAACAGATAGCATTATACCGAAGGCCCAGCCTCATTGCAATAAAAAGTTGTAAAGGGAAAATGCTTGATAGCTGTGTTCGAGAAGGGGTGTTAGTTTATGAATCAACGTCGCTTGCCTTGCCAGCCGCAGAAGACCAGTTGCCGCGGTCCTTCCTCACCAATACGCTGTGGTTTGTTGGGGCCGGGAGCTCTTTCATCGTGGCGACGTTCGCGTTTGGTCGCCGCGCCTCGTGCGTATACGGCCTGGCTTATCTGCTGATCTTTGGAATCGGTCTATATAATGGATAATGGTTATTCAGGGCTTTGGAACTTGATCCACACCTTGATCCGCAACTAGGGCGCGGTAAGCCGCAGTTGCAATCTGCCGGCCACTAGCGTAAAGTAATACCCGTTCCAAGAACCTGACACTTAGCCCGGCGGCTCACCGCGCCTCGCTCAGTCTCAGGCAATTTATATGAAGGGTGGAAATATTCCATGGCTGTAACGAAAGAGCAAAAAGAAGAGATCATCAAGAAGTACGCGCGCAAAGAGGGCGACACTGGTTCTGCTGAAGTCCAGATCGCACTTTTGACCGCCGACATCAACAACTTGACGGAGCACATGTCCAACCACAAGAAGGACTATCACTCATACGTTGGTGAAATGAAGAAGATCGGCCAACGCCGTAACTTGCTTCGCTACCTGCGTAACAAGGACCTTTCCCGTTACCGCGACTTGATCCAAAGCCTCGGCCTGCGTCGTTAATATTGAACTTTCCAAGCCACTCTGCTTCGGCAGGGTGGTTTTTTTATTAAGGTGCGCAGAGGTCGCGTACTAAGGGGGACAGCCAGCCGCTCCGCATGTCATCCTGTACGCCATAAATGGCGACAGGATGATCATAGCTCCAGGCATTGTCGGCGTACTTTGCCGACGAGGCCTGGAGCGTAGCAGGATGTTCCCCCGTTGCGCCCTCGGCGCCCAGCTGCAGCAAGGTAAGGTCACGAAATGTGCTTGTGGCCTTGCTGGGACTGCGAAATAATAGGGCCGGAGTGATTACAGGGAGGCTGTTATGAAAACAAATTATGAAAAGTTGCAGAGCGGCGCGCTATTTGACGCCCATGATCCTGAATTAAAGGGCTTCAAAAAAACGGCTAGTCAGTTTCTGGAGCAGTATAACAATTTGACCTATGATCAGGCGGACCAGCGCAAGGATCTATTGAACCGGTATCTGGGCAGCGTCGGTGATTACACCACGGTGGGGACCCCCTTTCTGTGCGATTACGCCCGGAATATTCATCTGGGTAATAAGGTCTCGATCAACATGGGGTGTTCACTAATGGATTCGGCCAGCATTAGGATCGACGACGAGACCATGATCGCCCCGAACGTCCAGATTTACACTGGCACGCACCCAGTTGCCCTTGCTGAGCGGCTGAATCCAGAATGGGCCGATGACCACACGCAACATTTTGTGCTCACTCGTGCACTGCCGGTGCACATTAAGCGTGGGTGCTGGTTGGGCGGCGGCGTGATTGTGCTCCCTGGGGTCACCATCGGCGAAGGCTGTGTGATCGGCGCGGGCAGCATTGTCACCAAAGATGTCCCTGACCACAGCGTGGCAGTGGGCAATCCTTGCCATGTGATCCGGACGCTGGAGGTGGACAAATGATCCGCATGATCGGCTTTGACTTAGACGGGACACTCGCTGACACATTTCCGGTCATCTTGCCGGCTTTTTGCCAGACGGTCCAGCACTTTACCGGCCGCCAGATCGATGATCAGGAGATTCTCGCGACGTTTGGTAAAAACGAGCAGGGGATGCTGGCGGACCTGCTGCCGGACGTCCCGCTAGCTGCTTCATCTGCGGTGTTCTATCAGGCCTATCAAGAAGCGCATGCCCGCTTGCGCACGCCTTTTCCTGGCATCTTGAAGCTCTTGGCGGCCCTAGAAGCGCATGGGATCGCAGTCGCGTTGATCACTGGTAAGGGCCAGCGTTCATGCGAGATTTCACTGACGCAACTTGGCCTGAACGGCGTTTTCGCCCCGATTCTGGTCGGGTCGCCAGACCACGACGTCAAAACGGCCAACCTAAAAAAGCTGCTGACGATGTCGCACCTCGCCCCCTCGGAGCTGGCGTACGTGGGGGATGCCGTCAGCGATCTCCAGGCGGCCGCGGCCGCAGGCGTCCACTGCTATTCTGCGGCCTGGGCCCCGAGCGCACAGCCGGCGCAGCTGGTGGCCGCGCAGGCTGACCTCTATTACTCTGTGGCTGCGCTGCAAGCAGTGCTGGTGGACTAGCCTGATGCCGAGCGCCGTGGCGGCTGCTGGGTCGACACTCGGCCAGGGCCCGAATAGGTTTTCCTCGCCCCCTGTGGTACACTGGAAAAAGGAATAATTCGTTGTCACCTTAGGGTGGCGGAAAAACCTAATACAATCTACGAGGTGTACCTATGAGTAAAATCAAAGTGGTCGCCCTCGGTGGTGTGCGTGAGAACGGTAAAAACATGTACGCGATCGAAGTGGACGATCAAATTTTCGTTGTCGATTTTGGCCTGAAGTATCCGGACAACGAGCTGTTGGGCATTGATGTTGTCATTCCTGACCTGACCTATCTGGAAGAAAATGCAGACAAGATTGCCGGCATTTTCCTCACCCACGGCCACGCCGATGCGATTGGCGCGCTGCCTTACTTCGTTGCCGATCACCCAGTGCCGGTCTTTGGCTCCGCGTTGACCATTGCGCTGGCCAAGCTGACGCTGACGTCGCCAAAAGCTAAGAAGTTCAAGGACTTCCACGTGATCACCGAAAAGTCGGTCATCGACTTCGGCAAGGTCAAGGTGTCCTTCTTCCCAACGACCCACAGCATTCCGGGCAGTCTCGGCATCGTCGTCGAGACCCCGAATGGTTCAATCGTCTACACCGGCGACTTCAAGTTCGACCAGGGCGCGCCGAAGATGTACCGGACCGACTTGTCGCGCCTGGCCAAGATCGGCGACCGCAAAGTGCTGGCCCTAATGTCCGATTCCAACAATGCGGAGTCGCCGTACCAGCACGCCAGTGAGAACGAAATTTACGACCACATCGAAGAGACCTTCCACTATCAGGACGGGCGGGTGATCGTGGCCGGCGTCGCCAATAACATCCAGCGCATCCAGCAGGTCCTGAACGCCGCGGCACAAACGCACCGCCGCGTCGTCTTGACCGGCCGTGAGGTGGAACGCGTGGTCAAGACCGCGATCCGCATGAAGGCGCTGGTCCTGCCGGATGAGAACATCTTGGCCGCGACCAAGGAGCTCAAGGACCTGAAGCCCGAGGAAACCGTGGTTTTGGAAACCGGGCGGATGGGCGAGCCGTTGAAGTCCCTGCAGCGGATGGCCAACAACAAGCACCGCCTAGTTCACATTCACGAAGGCGACTTGGTCTACATCACGACCACCATCAGCCATTCGATGGAGACCATGGCCGCCAAGACGCGCGACATGATCTATCGGGCCGGCGGTGAGGTCAAGGCCATTTCCGACGACCTGCACGCGTCTGGCCATGCCAACAAGGATGACCTGCAGCTGATGATCAACCTGCTGCGGCCGAAGTTCGTGATCCCGGTCGAAGGGGAGTACCGGCAGCTGGAAGCACACCAGGAAATCGCTGCGGATGCCGGGATCCCGGCCGAGAACATCTTGATGCCGAACGTCGGGGACATCATCTCCTACGAGAAGGGCAAGATGCACATCTCGGGTCACGTTGACGCCGGCAACACCATGATCGACGGCATCGGGGTCGGTGACATCGGCAACATTGTGTTGCGCGACCGCAAGATGCTCGCCGAGGACGGCATTTTCATCGCCGTGGTCACCATCGACCGCAAGAAGAAGAAGATCGTCGCCAAGCCCAAGATCCAAAGCAAAGGCTTCGTTTACGTGAAGACCTCGCGTGATTTGCTTAATGAGTCGAGCGAGATCGTCGAGAAGTCCGTCCAGAAGGAATTGGACAACAAGTCCTTTGACTGGAGCACGCTCAAGCAGTCCGTTCGCGACGACCTTTCTCGCTTCCTGTTTGACCACACGAAGCGGCGGCCGGTCATCTTACCGGTCATCATGGAAGTTAACCAGAACAGCGCCAAGCGTCAGTAATTAGGCGCTGCAAGTCGAGCCCGCGGGTTCGGCTTTTTGTTTGCGCCAGGGGCTGCGACTGGTATCATTAAAGAGGACTAAAAAGGAGAGAGCATTCATGGCAAAAGTTGTCCCGCTGCCGAATAACGGCAGTCGTCATCTGACTTTAGGGGTCTCGGCCCTGCAAAATAAGAACTATGCCAGTGCGGTGGCGCACCTGGAGAAGGCCTACAAGCAGACGCCGGTCTTTGACGTGGCGCGGCCCCTGGTCAAAGCCTACGTCGGCCTGAAGCAGGCTAAGCTGGCGGTGCCTTACATCAGTCAGTACATGGAGGACTTTCTGGCTGGCGAGCGGACGACGACCGTCCTGTTCGACGTGCTGTTGGCCCTGCCGGACTACCGGTTCGCCTGGGCGGTCCTGCACCACGTGGAAGGGCCGCTGCACCAAACGCTGATGGCGCGGGTCGAGGCGGCGGAGGCGCAGGACGATGCGGCGAACGCCCAGGAGCTTGATGACCTGGCGAAGAAGCTGCGCCACCTGGGCGGCTATGATGCGCACACTCAGGAGCAGATGATCGCCGACCTGGGGCGGCTGCCGAAAGCGCGCATGATCGCGGCCGCCGTGCCCAACCTCACGGACCCGGATGTGCATCCGGCGATCCGCGTCAGCCTGCTGGACGCCCTGACCGCGGTGGGGGCGGACAAGCCGGTGTCGGTGAGCGGCTACCAGACTGCGGGCCAAGTTGTGCCGAGTAAGCTGCCCGGGGTGATGAACGACCCCACGCTGCTGGCGGTCCTGAACCAGATTCAGCTGCAGATCGGCCTCACCGATCCGGAGCTGATGCGCGCAACGGTGGAGACGCTGCGCTTTGAGCTCGGTTACCTTTACCCGTTCATTGATCAGGCCGTGGCTGATCCTAAGCACTTCGCGGCCAGCTACCTGGATAAGGAGGGCGCAAGCGTGACCCCAGGCGAGCGAGCGTTATTCAACTGGCTGGGTGAGCAGACGGCCAAGCTGAGTGAAATGGCGAATTAGCCGTTTGGCGGATTTCACGTGTAAAGGATGAAAACTTGACGCTACCTGTTTACAAAAGCAGGTGGTCTGGTATAATCATCTACGGAATTCATTTCCAGTCAAAATATTGTTTTGGTATTTTGGCGTGAATGTAGTACTATAGAACGTAAAGGATTACGGGCTTTTGTGCCTGTGTCTTTACGAAAAAATACAGGAGGTTCGTTTTTTCATGGCTGAAAAAGAACACTATGAACGCACAAAGCCCCACGTAAACATTGGTACGATTGGGCACGTTGACCACGGTAAGACAACTCTGACCGCGGCGATCACCAAGGTCTTGGCTGCTAAGGGCTTGGCTAAGGAACAGGACTACGCATCAATCGATGCTGCGCCTGAGGAAAAGGAACGTGGCATCACGATCAACACCGCCCACGTTGAATACGAAACCGAAAAGCGTCACTACGCACATATCGATGCGCCAGGGCACGCTGACTACGTTAAGAACATGATCACCGGTGCTGCGCAGATGGACGGTGCGATCTTGGTTGTTGCCGCTACTGACGGCCCAATGCCACAGACTCGCGAACACATTCTGCTGGCTCGTCAGGTCGGTGTTGACTACATCGTTGTCTTCCTGAACAAGACAGACCTTGTTGACGATGACGAACTGATCGACTTGGTCGAGATGGAAGTTCGTGAACTTCTGTCCGAATACGATTTCCCTGGTGACGATATTCCTGTCATCCGTGGCTCAGCGCTTAAGGCTCTGCAGGGCGATCCAGAACAAGAAAAGGTTATCCAGGAACTCATGGACACGGTTGACGAATACATCCCAACCCCAGTTCGTGACACCGACAAGCCTTTCTTGATGCCTGTTGAAGACGTCTTCACCATTACTGGTCGTGGTACCGTTGCTTCTGGTCGTATCGACCGTGGGACGGTTAAGATCGGTGACGAAGTCGCAATCGTTGGTCTGAAGGATGAAGTCCTGAAGTCCGTCGTTACCGGCCTCGAAATGTTCCGCAAGACCCTTGATCTTGGGGAAGCCGGCGATAACGTTGGTGTTCTGCTTCGTGGGATCAACCGTGATCAGGTTGAGCGTGGCCAAGTTTTGGCTAAGCCAGGTTCGATCCAGACCCACAAGAAGTTCAAGGCTGAAGTCTACATCCTGACCAAAGAAGAAGGTGGCCGTCACACGCCATTCTTCTCCAACTACCGTCCTCAGTTCTACTTCCACACCACTGATGTTACCGGTGTGATCGAACTGCCTGATGGCGTTGAAATGGTTATGCCTGGCGACAACGTTACCTTCGAAGTCGACATGATCGCGCCTGTTGCCCTTGAAAAGGGTACCAAGTTCACCGTTCGTGAAGGTGGCCGTACTGTTGGTGCCGGGGTCGTTTCTGAGATCCTCGACTAATCATCAGTATTATGAAACAGCATTCCGCGGTTGCGGAGTGCTGTTTTTGTATACGCTGAAGGCGCGATGCGCTTCTGTTCGAGCTGCGATATAATAATGATTATGCAAAAACATCGCTTTAGTATCCAATTAGTTCTAAGTCCCTTCATCTCCCAACTGGGCAGCGCCATCTATCTGCTCGGGCTCAATTGGCTGGTCGTCAAGCAAACGGGTGACACCAAGCTGATCGGGCTGATTACGGGCGTCGGCGGCACCATGTTCTTCCTCGGTGATTTCCTGGCGGCGGTCATCGTTGACCATCACGATCGCAAGCGGGTCATGATCGTTTGCAACACGATCGCGGCTGCCATTTGTGTGCTTGGCGCCTGGCTGATCACGCCGAGCGCGCCGCAGACCTGGCTGTTGATCCTGATTACCAGTGTGCTGGACCTCATGACCACCATCAACTTTCCGGCGGCCAAAGCGATCACCCCGGACATCATTGCCGCGTCGGCGCTGCAGCGGTTCAATGCGATTGCCAACGCTGTGTTCAACATGGCCAGCATCCTGTCACCACTGCTTGGGGGCCTGCTGCTCAGCAGTGGCCGGATCGGCTTTAAGGGCTTCTTGTTGATCAACGCCGGGTCGTATGTGATCGCCGGGCTGCTGATCTGGACAATGAGCAGTCCCCTGTTCAAGCCTGGGCAAGACGCCAGTGACCCCATCAAGGACACGCTCTACGGGCTGAAGTACGTCGTCGGCAATCACCAGCTGGCGCTCATGATGCTCGCGCTGGGGGCATTCAACTTCTGTGCCGCGGGCTTTTTGCTGGCGGCGCCCTACATGGCGGATCATCTGTATGCCGGCCGGCCGAGCGCCTACAGCACGTTTCTGCTGATCAATGCGTGTGGTGGCCTGCTGGGTGGGACGCTGCTTTCGCTGCAGCGGCGGCGCGTATCGGTGATGCAGGTGTACACCGAGCAGTTGGTCATTGGGGTGCTCATGATCGGGCTTGGCATTCACCTGACGCATTTCCTGTGGCTGGCGCTCGCGCTGATCAATGGCTTCGTCAACTCACAGATGTTCAGCAGTGTGGCTACGCTCATGCAGGGCATGACGCCGCGCGAGTTGCTGGGCCGGGTGTTTGGGCTGATTTTCCTGGTGTACGACGGGGTCCAGCCGCTGGGTAATTTCTTTTTCGGCCAGTTCATCAAGACCTGGGGCGCACACACGTACACGGTGCTTGGCAGCGTGCTAGTGTTGAGCTTTGCGCTCTTGATCTGGGCGACGCGGCGGACGCAGGCCCAAGCAGTGGCGTGATTCGGGGTGCGACCTGAGAAACAGGCCGCGCCTTCGCCTTTCTCTCGGCCGGCGTTAATGGATGCAGCGTAATCAAAAAGCTTGTCACGACCAGGGACAATCCCCGGTGCGGCAAGCTTTTTGTGTCATCAGTCAGTTGCGTGTTTGCGGGTGACGCGAACGATCAGTCCAAGCCCCAGTGCGCACAGAACTGCCAGCAGGATCAGCGTGTGCAAGGCGCCGGCCATGGTGCCTTGCGCGCTGGTGGCGGCGGTCTTCTGGCTGGCGGCAATCAGCGCGGCCGTGACGCTAGTGCCGACCGCGGCGGCAAACTGCTGCGTCGTGTTGAAAATGGCGTTGCCGTCGGTTTGCTCGGCTTTTCCGACTTGGCGCAGGCCGTTAGTCATCAGGTTGCCCATGCTCATGCCGATGCCGATCATGAAGACTAGGTACAGCCCCAAAATCAGTGGGTCGGTGAGGCGCGGCATGGCCGCCATCAGAATAATGCCCAGCAGTGTGATCCCGCTGCCCAGGCGCAGCGGCAGCTTGGGCCCGACGTTGTCGTACAGTCGGCCACTCAGCGGGGCGAGCAGCGCGCCCACCGCCGCACCGGGCAGGACAATGAGGCCGGCGGTCAGCGGGGTGCCGCCATCGACCAGCTGAATGTAATTTGGCAGCAGGAAGGACAGCCCGAGCGCGTTGATCTGAAGCATCGCGAACGCCAGGATGTGGCTGGTGAACGTGGAATTATTGAAGAGCTTCAGATTGATGATCGGCCGCTCCAGGTGACCCGACCGCCAGCCGAACAGGGCCAACGCGATGAGTCCCAGCAGCATCGCCCCACCGACTTTAGGGGTCAGAAACGGCGTGCTGCCAAAATTGCTGATGCCGAAGATCAGGCCGCAGAAGGTGACGATGATGAGCGCCACACTGGGCAGATCGGTGCTCGCTTTTTCCGTCGGCACTTTTTGCTCGATGCAAAACAGGCCGAGAAGCAAAGCGAGAAGCAGCAGGGGCAGGAGAAAGACGAAAATGTAGCGCCAGCTGAGCGCCGAGACCACCAGCCCGCCGAACGTGGGCCCGATGGCCGGGGCGACGCCGGTGATCATGGTGCCGATGCCCATCATGCTGCCGATTTTGGCTTTCGGCACCTGCTCAATGATGATGTTGAACATTAATGGCAGCGCGATGCCGGTGCCCAGGCCCTGAATGCCGCGGCCGAGCAGCAGCACCCAAAAGTGCGGCGCCACCGCGTCCAGGGCAACACCGGCGATGAAGAGCGTGATGGCAACCAGAAACAGCGGTTTGTTTTTGAAGCGGCGCTTGAGGGTGGCCGACAGCGGCACCATTGAGGCGACGACCAGCAGGTAAAGCGTGGTCATCCACTGGACCGTGTTGGTAGCGACGTGAAACTCGCGCATCAGCGTGGGGAAGGTGACATTCATGGCGGTTTCGACGATCACGCCGCAAAACGACATGATGCCCGTCGCTAAGACCGCGCCGATCACGCGCGGGCGAATGCGTTGCGGATCAGTCATGGGCGCCTCCGTTCAACTGGATGAAGGTGGTGATCATCCGGTCGAAAACGGCCTGTTCAGCCGGCGTAAACGCGGTGGTCATCGCGTCCTGCTGGCCCTGAATGTAGGCCGTGATCTTCTGTTTCAGCTTGGCAGCCTTGGGCGTCAGGCTGACCGCCTTTTGCCGGGCGTCGGCGGGGGCGGCAACGCGCTTGATCAGGCCGCTTTTCTCCATGCGTTGCAGCGTCAGCGTGGCAGTGGAGCGCTGGATGGCGAACTCGGCCTCAATGTCGCGTTGCAGCACTTGACCGTGGTTACCCACGAAATCAATGATCGACATCTGTGTGCCCGTCAGGCCGAACTGTTTGGCGTAGGTGTCCATGTGTTTGTTCATCTGGTTGGTGGCTTGTTTAATGACCATCCCAAAGTTTGACATGTGAATCGTCCTTTCGTTAGTGAGCTAACGAAAGCTACCCTACACCAATTGCTGGCTGAGTGCAAAGGCCAATTGGCGAACGGACGAAAAAAGGCCATCAGCCCCCGGCTGATGGTCCCTGAGTTAATCTTTGAGCTTGATCTCGTCCAGCGGGATCAGGTGGGTGTGATGCCTGAGCTTGTACCAAGTGAAGAGGACGATGAATAGGGGGATCGACATGTACGAAATGATCAGCTTATCCCAGGCGAAGGCCTTCAGCGACGGGATGTCCTGACCGATGATCACGACGATGCCGAGGACCAGCGCTAGGAGCGGGCCGAACGGGAACATTTTGGCGTGGTAGACGAGCTCGTCGACACTGTGGCCCTGCTTGATCAGCGCGCGGCGGAAGCGCAGGTGGGAGACGGCGATGCCGATCCACGCGATGAAGCCGGTCAGCCCGCTGGCCGCGACCAGCAGCTGGTAGACGTTGGTGCCGAGAATGCTGGTGAGGAAGGTCAGTGCGCCGACCAGCGTGGTGAGCAGCAGCGCCGGCAGCGGCACCCCGCGCCGGTTGGTTTTACCATAGATGCGCGGCGCCATGCCATTGGCCCCCATGGCCCACAGCATGCGGGTGGAGGCGTACATGCCCGAGTTGGCCGATGACAGGACCGAGGTGAGAATGACCGCGTTCATCAGGCTGGCCGCCCCGGCGAGACCGATCCGTTGGAAGACCAGCGTGAACGGGGACATCGCGACGTGGGTCTCGCTGGCCCCGAGCAAATTCGGGTCCATGTAGGGGATCAGGGCGGCGATCACCGCAATGGCAAGGATGTAGAAGATCAGGATCCGCCAGAAGACCTCTTTGATTGCCTTGGGGATGCTGGTTTCCGGGGTCGCGGATTCAACGGCCGTGATGCCGATCAGCTCCGTGCCCTGAAAAGAAAACCCCGCCACCACAAACACCGACAGGCCCGCCGGCCAGCCGCCGTGAAACGGCGCGTCCCCCACGGTGAAGTTGCGCAGGCCGATCGCCTGGCCGCCGCCCAGCACCCCGATGATCGTCAGCAGGCCCACCGCCAGGAAGACGAGGACCGTGATCACTTTGATCATCGCCAGCCAGTACTCGGTCTCGCCGAACGCTTTGACCGAAATGACGTTGAGGATGAAGATCAGGGCCAGAAACCCCACCGAGAAGAGCCAGCCGGGGACGTGCGGCAGCCAGAAGTGCATGAGGATCGCCGTGGTGGAAATGTCCACGGCCAAGGTGATCGCCCAGTTGAACCAGTAGTTCCACCCGAGCGCGAAGCCGGCGGCCGGATCGACGAAGCGCGTCGCGTACTCGGCGAACGAGCCGGAGACGGGCATGTAGGTCGCCATTTCCCCGAGGCTGGTCATGAGAAAGTACACCATGATCCCGATCGCCATGTAGGCGAGCAGCGCGCCGCCCGGCCCGGCGGTGGCAATGGTGGAGCCGCTGGTGACAAACAGGCCAGTGCCGATACTGCCGCCGAGCGCGATCATCGACAGGTGGCGCGTCTGTAGGGACCGCTTCACGCTGCCTGCCTCGCCGCTGGCATTTGATTTGGTACTCATCGAATAAACCCTCCGTAAACCGTAATAAACATAACGACGAGCTTAACATAGGGGGATTAAGCCCTGATGATAGCGGCTCTCATGAATCTATTAAGTGTGGGCATGGGCGCACACCATCAGAATCCGCCCGGCGGCGAGGCCAATCGTCGTTAAAGTGAATTTCATTCATTCTAGCCGGAAAAAGATGAGTTTTACTTCACCCGGCCAAGCGACTACGATGAAGTTAATCTTAACCGGAAAGGTCGCATCCCCATGAAATTAGCTAACCGTGTCGCCGCTACGCAAAATGTCGGGCTCAATGACCTCTACACCGCGCCGGACCCCCAGCAGATCTCGTTTGCCGGCGGCTATCCGGACCCGGCCATGTTTCCGCAGGCTGAACTGACCAATGGGCTCAAGCAGGCCGCCGCTGACCGGGCCGCCTTCCAGTACGCTGACGCGTGGGGTGATCGCGCGCTGCGCGACCAGCTGGCTGCGCTAATGATGGCGGACGGGATCAAGGCGACCGGGACGGACATTCTGATCACCCAGGGCGCGCAGCAGGGCATTGATCTGACCGCGCGCTTGATGCTGGATCCTGGTGACGGCCTGGTGGTCGAGGCGCCGACCTACCTCGGTGCACTGGCCGCGTTCAACCAGTACGCCCCAACGTATTACGAGGTGCCGATGCAGGAGGACGGGATGGACCTGGAGGCCTTGCAGAAGATCCAGCTGACGCACCCGGTCAAGATGATCTACACGGTGCCGGACTTTCAGAACCCGACCGGGGCCGTGATGAGCCTGGAAAAGCGCCAGGCCCTCGTGCGGCTGGCCAACCGCTTCGACGTCCTGATCCTGGAAGACGGGCCGTACCGCTTCCTGCGCTACGAAGGGGCGAGCTTGCCGCCGATCAAAGCGTTCGACACCGAAGGCCGCGTGATCTTCCTCGGCAGTATGTCCAAGATCCTTTCGCCTAGCCTGCGCCTGGGTTGGCTGGTGGCCAGCCCACAGCTGCTTGACGGCCTGGAAACGCTCAAAGGGGCCGCGGACGTGGAGTCCAGTGCCCTCATCCAGCGCGGGGTGAGTCGCTACCTTGACGCTGCCGACTTTCCGGCGCACTTGGCGCAGCTGCGCCAGACGTACCGGGACAAGCGGGACGTGATGCTGGCGGCGCTGCACCGGGAGCTGCCCAGCGGGTTTGCGGTCACGCAGCCGCACGGCGGGTTCTTCCTGTGGCTCCAGGGGCCCGCGGGGCTCGACATGACGCGCCTGCAGAAGGGGACGCTGCTGCCGGCGCACGTCAGCCTGGTGCCGGGGCGCAACCTGTCGCCGCACCACACGATGGCCAGCGGCGCCCGCCTGACTTTTGCGGCTCCGGCCCGCGAAGACATCGAACCGGGCGTCAAGCGCCTAACCAAAGCGCTCCGGCAGCGCGTTAGGCAGGCCACCGGTTCCGCTGACTGATCGGGCTGGCACCAACGTAAAAGCGTCTTCGCTGCGAAAAGGCAGTGAAGACGCTTTTTAGTGGCGCGCTGGTTAAATTTGCCCGATGTGTTCGTCGATGTGCGCCGCCACCTCATCGTGGACGGTGACGCCGGCCGCCTTGAGGGCCTTGATCTTGCCAGCAAATTGCGGCAGGTCTTTCTCGTTGGCGACGAGCATCTCGTCCAACATGTCCTTGGCGCGCTGACCCGACGTGATCATTGGGTTCATGGTGAACGCCTGCAGGGCCAGGCCGTAGTCGCCGGTGGCGGCGGCTTCGTCGATGACTAGCTCCATGTTCTTCATCAGCTGAAGCCAGCCGCGTTCGGCCGGCTGGAAGCGGCCAAAGGCGATCGGCAAGGCGCCGCTGGCACTGATCACGGCAGAGACCTCGACGACGTGGTCTTCGGGCAGGTCCGGGATCGCGCCTTGGTTCAGCGTGGAGACGACCATGTGCGTGTGCTTGTCGCCATAAATTGAGGCGATCGCTTCGCAGGCCGCATCCGAGTAATGGGCGCCGCCGCGCTGGGCGAGCTGAGCGGGCTTGTGATCCAGGTTGGGATCCTGGTAAAGCTGGAAGAGTTCGTGCTCGATTTGCATGACCTGCTGGGCGCGGGTGCCAACACCTTGCCATTCATCCAAGCTGTGCTTAAGCATTTCCTCTTCCCGGTAGTAGTAGCGGTGGTAGGCGCAGGGAATCATTTTCATCTGGTCGACCTGTTCGCGGAAGAATTGCACGTCGAAAATGTTCTTCGGCAGCCCGCCGTCCCGGCCCGCGTACATCGCCTTCAGGATGTCCATCGTCACCTCGCGGCCGGTGTTATCCCAGACGCGGTGCCAGTGGAAGTGGTCGATGCCGGCAAACTTGTACGTCAGCTCCTCGCGCGTCTTGCCGATGGTGGCGGGCTCGCTGAGCATCGCGTTGACCGGCACGTTGCACAGGCCGATCACCTTGTCCCAGTGGCCGTAGGTGCGGATCGCCTCGGTGATCATGCCGCTTGGGTTAGTGAAGTTGATCAGCCAGGCGTTCGGGCAGAGTTCCTTCATGTCTTTGACGATGTCCAGGATCACCGGCACGGTGCGGAAGGCCTTGAAGATGCCGCCCGCGCCGTTGGTTTCCTGGCCCAGCATCCCGTAGTAGCCGGGGATGCGTTCATCCTTGACCCGCGCCTCCAGCAGCCCGACCCGAAACTGCGTCGAGACAAAATCGGCATCCTTCAGCGCCTCCCGCCGGTCCAGCGTCAGGTGAACCGTCCAGTCGAGGCCGGCCGCTTTGACCATCCGCTTGGCCATTGCCCCGACGATTTGCAGCTTTTTTTCACCTTCCGGGATATCGACCAGCCAGATCTCCTTGATCGGCAGCTGATCCTGGCGCTTGATGAAACCTTCGATGAGTTCTGGGGTGTAACTGGAACCGCCGCCGATCGTGACCAACTTCAATGCTGAATGTGACATGAGTCATTCCTCCTTGTTGTCTGTAGGGTTCTGAACAACTGTAGGATAAAGTGTGGGATTAATCCCATGTCAAGCGTTTTCACCTAAAAAGTTTTGGGCAGGGGCTTCATGCCTTGACCCAGTGCGGCCGGATCGTCTCCGCCGCCAGTTCCTGATCGGTCAGCTGGCCGACCAGGTAGCGAACGCCGTTGCAGGCCTGACTGCGAAAGCCCAAGTCCATCGTGCGGATCGCGGTCAGCTTGGCGATCGCACTGTTGTCGGTGCTGACTACGGTGCAGTCAGGCGGGCAGGCGCCGCCAGCGCGGCGCAGCGTCGCGACAAACTCGGCGGCGACGTAATCAGCGAAGAACACGACAGCGTGGGGCCGGGCGGCCGCGGCAAGCCAGCGCTTCGCGGCGGTTTTGCCGGCATTTTGCTGCGTGGCAAAATGACAGACGAAGGTCATCGCCGCGTCAGGGTGCCGCGCCTGAAAGGTCGCAATGGCGCGCAGGCGAGCCTGCGTATTGGCACTGCTGCGGTCAGAAAGGACGTGGCCGATCTGCCGGTGCCCCTCGCGGTAAAGCTGCTCAAGGATCTTCAGGTAGAGCGGGTAGTGGTCGAGGTAGTTCGAATAGATATCGGGCCGATCGACGCGCTGCCAAGTCGCGATCGGGCCAAACTGCGTGTAGCGACTGATCACGTCCCAGTCGTTGATCCGGGTCAGAATAAACACCGCATCCAGCGCGCCGCTCGCCAGCAGGTCGAGGGTCTGCCGCTCGGTCTCCGCGTTTTGGGTAAAGTACACGTTCACGGTGAAGCCATACCGGGCCGCCTCGTGCACGAACACATCCATGAACTCGCCGGCGAGGGGAAAATACTCCCGCAGCAGAAAGCCGATGGTGTTGGTGCGCTGGCGGCGCAGGTTCTTGGCCCGCTGATTCGGGATGTAATGGAGCTCGCGCATGGCCGCGAGGATCCGCTGCCGCTTGGCCGCGCTCACGTAACCCTGGCCGCTGACCACGCGGGAAACCGTCGACTTAGAAATGCCGGTGACCCTTGCCAAATCGTAAATCGTCGTCATTTAGGCTGCCTCCGTTCTGTAATCTCTGCATGGTCATCGTAGCACATGCGCGGCGCCGATCGGAGGTGCGCGATGCGCTTTAATAGGCAGAAGGGACGGTTAATGATAGGCTATTAACAACAAATTGTGTTCGTTAAAGGGGTGATCCATTTTGCCATTTTGCCGTGCGGCGACTGGCGGATCCGGGTGACTGCTGTAGCGGTTAAGCCCCATCGCATCGCTCGTTTAGGCCAGTAATTATTTCACCGCAGTGTCTTTACACGGCCTAATAAATAACCTATGATAAAAAAATAAATGGCTGGAGGCGTGTCATGAATGAATTGAAGCTGGCCCAGTATGCATTGGATAATTTATCCGCTCGGCGCCTGGGCGAAGAGATCGGGATCAGCCAGGCCGACCTCGCACGTCTAAAGGACGGTCGAGTGGCGCTTCAAGCTTCGCCTTATGCCACCGTGCACGCCCTGGCCGAGGTGGCACTAGGCAGGCTGAACTCCGAAGCGCTGCACATCGTTCAGAAGGTCAAGACCAGCCGCGAGGGCACTCGGTTCACCGGCATGCTGGACTTTACGCCCAGTGAGCTCGGGGACATTAGCCACTGGGGCGTCCGGACCAGCTACACGATCGCCCGCGCCATCTGCACCGACGCCCCGGATCTCATGGCGTCATTCGTGCTGATGATGATGGGGCGGCCTTATGCCTATCAGGCCCGCGATCAGTTCGAGGTGCTGACCGAGGCGATCGAGGCGGTGCTCTTTAACCTTCAAAATGCAGATCTGAGCGTGCGCCTGCCCAACTTCGTCGCCAGCGATGGCACGCGGTATTACCGCATCCTGGCGAACTGGCATCTCCTTCAGGACCCGGCCGGCGAGGAGACTTGGGCACGGCTGGCCACGACGGTGCAGTCACTCGAGATCCGCTGGGAGGACCACTGCAGTCTGTATTCACCGGTGCGCGTGCGCATGACGACCTTTCAGCCGGGCGGGGATGGCGACTGCTGAGTGGCGACCAGTTAAATATTAAACAGGGAACGCGGGTCGCTGACGAGCCGCGTTTTTGTCTACCATCACCGGTGAAAATGTCTGCCGCCGCCCGGTGGGTTTGTTACAATTAAGAGATGAAACCGTCACCAATAGGAGGAGCTTATGATTAAACTGATCGCCGTCGATATGGACGGCACGTTTCTCAACTCAAACCAGGATTATGACCGGGCACGCTTTGCGAAAGTTCATGCGCGCATGACCGAACGCGGGATCCGTTTCGTGGTCGCCAGCGGGAACCAGTACTTCCAGCTGCGCTCATTCTTCACGGACTACCCGGACACCATCTACGTGGCGGAAAACGGCGCCTACATTCGCGATGCCGAAACGACCTACGCCGTGCACACCTTCAGTCCCGAAGCTACGGCCACGCTGACGCGCTACCTCAGTGCCGATCCGGTGCTGGCGGCCATCGCGTGCGGGGTGAAAACCGCGCACATTCGCCGCAGTGAGGACCCGGCGTTCATTGACGAGATGCGCCGCTACTACCACCGCCTCCAGCTGCAGGACACGCTGGCCGCGCCGGACGATCAGATCCTGAAGTTCGCCACCAAAATGCCGCCGGCGCGCACCCAGGAGTACCTCGCCAAGTACAATGAGGCCTTCGCCGGCATTGCCGTGCCGACCAGCTCCGGGCACGGGGACATTGACATCATCCAACCTGGCCGCCACAAGGCCGCGGGGCTGGCGGAACTGGGGCAGGCGCTGAACATCCCGCTCAGTGAGATGGCGGCGTTTGGGGATGGCGGCAACGACCTGGAAATGATCCGCGAAGTCGGCCTGGGTGTCGCAATGAAGAACGCGGATCCCGAGGTGCTGGCCGCAGCCGCCGCCGTGACGCCGGTCGACAACGATGCCAGCGGCGTCTGCGCGTTTCTTGAGGATTATCTGAAGTAAAAGAGGACTTGAATCGTGAGTAAAAAGTTATATCTGATGCGCCATGGTGAGACCCTGTTCAACGTCTTGGGCCGCATTCAGGGCTGGTGTGATTCACCGCTGACCGCCCGCGGTGTTGCCCAGGCCCAAACGGCGCGACAATGGTTTGCGGCGCACAACGTGACGCTGACGGAGGCGCACTGCTCAACGGCGGAGCGGGCTTCAGACACGCTGGAGCTGGCGTGCGACCTACCGTACACCCGGGAGAAAGGCCTGCGCGAACACAGTTTTGGCCGGTTTGAGGGCCAACCGGAGTACTTGAACCCAAAGCTGCCTTACGGGGATTTCTTCGCGCCTTACGGGGGGGAGACTGACGCTGCCTTGATTGAGCGCGTGAGCCAGACCGTGGACCGGCTGATGGCCGCTGCCCCAGATGGGGCGCAGGTGCTATTGGTCTCGCACGCCGGCGCGACGGCATCATTTCTTCGCTCGCACACCACCTCGCACAAGATCTGGCGACTGCCGAACTGCGGGATCGCGATTTTTGACTACGACCACGGCGCCTACGCGTTCGAGCAGGTTGCCGACCCCGTTGCCTGGGCGCAGAAACAGGAGGATTGCCATGACAAAATATGATTTTGATACCGTGATCGATCGTTACGGGACGTACTCGGACCAGTGGGATTACGTGCAGGACCGCTTCGGCGTTGCCAACCTCTTGCCGTTTACCATTTCCGACATGGACTTTGCCACCGCGCCCGGCGTCCGCGCCGTGCTGGTGAAGGCGGCGGAAAAGGGCATCTTCGGCTACACCCACTGGGACAACCCGGCGTTTAAGGGCGCCATTGCCGGCTGGTTTGACCGCCGCTACCACGTGGCCATCGACCAGGACGCCATCGTCTACAGCCCCAGTGTCATTTTTACCCTGGCGAAGCTGCTTGAACAATTCAGCAAGCCCGGCGACAAGGTCGTGACCTTCAGCCCGTGCTACGACGCCTTCATTAAGACAGTGACCTCAAACAACCGTCTGCTGCTGGAGTTCGACATCAACCACGGCGTTGACTGGGCCGCGCTGGACGCCTACTTTGCCCGTGAGCACCCGGCCGTCTTCCTGCTGTGCAACCCCCACAACCCGCTGGGCATTGCCTGGTCGGGGGCGGCCATGCAGCGCATCGTCGAGCTGTGCAACGCCTACCACGTCGCCATCATTTCAGACGAGATCCACATGGGGGTCGTGCGCCGCGGCACCGTCGTTCACTCCCTGGCCGCCTACTTCAACCAGCTCACCGTGCAAAAGGCGGTCATCTCCTCGGCGGGCAAGGCCTTCAACGTCACCGCGCTCGGCTGCTCGTACGCGCTGATCCCGGACGCCCGCGACCGCGAGGAGTTCACGTTCGGCCTCGAGTACCGCAGCGCGCTGTCCTCCGTGCCGTACCTGGGGATGCTCGCGACCATCGAGTCCTACGCCCATCAGGAGGACTGGCTCAACCAGCTCTGCGACTACATCGACGGCAACTACGCCTACCTGCAAAAGTACCTGAAGGATGAACTCGGGCTGGATTACCAGATCCCGGCTGCCACTTATCTGGCATGGATCGACATCACGCCGCTGGACATCACCATGCCGCAGCTGCAGGACGAGATGATCCACGGGCAGAAGGTCGCGATCATGGACGGGCGCGTCTACGGCAACGGCGGCGCCAATCATCTGCGGTTCAACCTGGGGGCGCCGCGGAGCAAGGTTGAGGAAGGACTGAAGCGGCTGGGGGCGGCGGTGAAGACGCTGCAAGAATAAGAAAATTCCTGTATTCTTTAATTAGGTGGACTGCCTGTATTTAGTTGATCCTGGTTTTCTGTTTGAAACGGCTTGTTTGAAGGACAAGCCGTCTTTTCATGAGGTGATGATATCAGAATATTTGGATTGCGATCGTCAAGATAGCATCGAATCAAATCAGCGTTAAGTTGGAAGCATTCCTATACCTTCAATTCTGGTAGTATTGTTATAAAGTCATGAATAGAGAGGACTAAATCATGTCAGGTTATTCCGCAGCGGCAGTCAAGTTTCCATTTTGGTTCTATGAGTTTAAGCAAGCGATGGAATGGCAACGTGATGGTGAACAATGGAAACAGGTCAAATATCACATATTAGATGAAAATTGGTTTAAGCTAAGCTCCACCTCACGTCGGCAAAGCCTATACAGTGAGGTTGCAGAAAGAGTGCAATCGTTGACTCCAGAAATCTGTACCGTGTTTTTCAAGACTGACACGGATAATCAGCGTCTCATCAACCTGATTGGGATGATGAATACTAATCGGTTATTTAAGTCCTTTATTCTCAGGACCTATCGAGACGAGTTGATGCTGGGTGATCTGAAGCTTGAAGATTATGAAATTCAGGCTTTCTTTCGTCAGATTCAAGCAGAGGATGAAGCTGCGGCAAAGTGGCAGGACGAGACAGTGCAACGGCTGGGGGGGAGTTTTCGCAATTATTTGACACAGTCAGGATTAGCAAAATTGGACGGGACAACGTTGTTGGTGACTAGACCTTTGCTGGACTCAGCACTGGAGGATGCGTTAGTTGCTGCCAATCATCAGGATTATGTTGCTGCGTTGACTGGGAGGTAGTTATGGGAGATTTACAGCAAGATTTCGCGAAATTAAAGCAAAAAATTGCGCAACCGTCATTTCAGCAGAACCATGGCTTGTCAAACGAGGTGGGCTACTATATCTTCGATTACGATGCCAAGGATGAATTGATCGTGCGTGAGAATGTGGCCAATATCGCTGTGTCTTCGACGGTAGCGACGATTGGGGCAGATGTTAAGGTGTTTGACTTGTTCGATATTATGATGGGGATTGTTGATCGATTCGGCTATCGCGAAGGCTTTGAAAATATTGAGCGAGAAGATGGCATGGCAGAAGTTGTGACACAGATGAACAATATCCTGGATATGGATTCCGAGCGCAACTTGGTCGTTGAATATGTTCGCCAGGCCGTTGAGAACGATAAGTCTACCATAATCTTCCTGACTGGGGTTGGCAAAATCTTTCCACTGTTGCGCTCGCACAAGATCCTGAATACCATGAATCAAGTCATTGATAAGTTCCCGGTGGTCATGTTCTATCCTGGCTATTATGATGGAGTGCGTCTCAAAATGTTCGGTCAGTTGGAAGATGATAATTACTATCGTGCTTTCGGGTTAAGAATGGAGTGGAATAACAGTGAAAATTAGGGACTTATTCGCAAAGCCGATTGACCGTAACATCCAAGGGGTGATCAAGGTTGGCCAGGAAGACAATATTAAGCAAGAGCTGGAAGAGTACGTTGTGACAAACGAACTGCAGTCTCAGTTTGCTCGCTTTTTTTCCGCCTATCAGGATTCCCTGACTGGTACTACTGATGACATTGGGGTCTGGATTTCTGGCTTCTTTGGTTCTGGGAAATCTCATTTTCTGAAGGTCATTGCTGATGTACTCGAGAATCGTGTCGTTGATGGCAAGCACGCAGTGGATTACTTCGATGGGAAGATTAACGATCAAATGACCCTGAATCAAATGCACGCAGCCGCGGAATCAGACACTCAGGTAGTCCTATTTAACATTGACGCGAAAGCGATGAGCGGCGACAAATCTGACGATAATGTCATCATCAAAGTCTTCCTGCAGGTCTTCAACGCTATGCAAGGATTCTCCGATAAGAATCCATGGATTGCTGACTTGGAGCGTCAACTGGTTGCCACAAATAAATACGATGAATTCAAACAGACCTACAGTCAAATTGAGGCCAATCATCTCGATTGGACAGAGGGCCGTGATCACTATGCCTTGAACATGGGGAAGATTCGAGATGCCTTGGTGTCGATTGGCTTTATGAGTCAGGTCGACGCGCAAGGGTTCATCGATCAGCTGAAGGCGCCATATCAGATCAACGTTGAGGATTTTGCAGAGTTAGTTAATGACTATGTGCAGAAGACTGGTCATCGGGTTGCGTTCCTGGTTGATGAGGTCGGTCAATTCGTCGGGGATAGCTTACAGCGAATGCTGAATTTGCAGACCGTCGTCGAGGAACTTGGCCGGATCGTTAAGGGTAAGGCCTGGGTCTTGGTCACTTCTCAGCAGGACATTGCCAATGTCACAAAGAACGTCAATGGCCAGGACTTCTCGAAAATTCAGGGTCGGTTCAAGACGCGGATTGCCTTAAGTTCTGCCAATGTCGATGAGGTTATTAAAAAGCGGTTATTGGCGAAGACTCCTGAGGTTCAGGATCAGTTGAAGGGTATCTATGTCGCCAACGGTTCTGCCATTAACAATGCCATCGATTTTGATCAAGACGGCGTGAAACGCTTGAAGTACGACTCACCAGATAATTTTGCGAATAATTACCCGTTTGTGCCGTACCAGTTTAACCTGCTGCAGCAGGTTCTGACAGCAATTCGGACTCACGGTTCAGAAGGTAAACACCTTTCTGAAGGGGAGCGCTCAATGCTCTCGATCTTTCAAGAGTCAGCCGAGCGAATGGAAGATCGTGATGTTGGCGCCCTTATCCCATTTTCACTGTTCTTTGAAGGCCTAGAGCAGTTTCTAGATCATACCCACCGGATTGTGATTGAGCATGCTCGCGAGGATGATCAGGTGATTAATCCTAAGAAGGAAACCAACCCGTTTGCCATCCAAGTGCTCAAGACGCTGTTCATGGTGAAGTATGTGACAAGTTTCAAGGCAACGCTGAATAACATTGTGACCTTGATGATTGATAGCACAGATGTTGATCGTATTGAACTGACTAAGAATGTTCAGGAAGCACTGAATAAATTGGTCAGTCAACAGGTGGTCGAGAAAAATCTTGATACCTATGTCTTCTTGACTGATACCGAACAGGACATTAATCAGGAAATTGAACAGCAGCAGGTTTCTGATGCTGAAGTAGTTAGCAAACTTGGAGAGTTCCTGTTTGATAACAAAGTGATTGCACCAAAGTACGCCTATCCTAAGCTCAGTGGGCGGTATATCTTCAGCTTAAACGAGTATATTGATGACACACCGCAAGGCCGGACCAATAACGCCCTTTCTATCCGGTTACTCAGTACCCTCAATCTTGACAAGCGTGATCATAGTATGGCACGCCTATACTCCGCCGGTGCTCCAACTGAGGTGGTTGTTCTATTACCTGATCAGGACGATTACATCAGTTACATTCGACGCGCAGAAAAGATCCGTAAGTTCCGCATGAGTGGGGCAAACAGTAGTGATCCCCGCTACGGTTCTCTCATTGATGCACGCGCGGCTGAACGTAATTCCTTGCTGGATATTGCGCGTAATAAAGCGGTGGACGCTCTTCATCAGTCAACGATCTATGTCGGAGGCAATGAGCTAGACAAAAACCGCGATTTTGATAATCAACTTGATGCAGGGCTTCAGAGTGTGGTGGATGACACCTACCGTAATTTGAGCTACATCGAGGCGGCGAAGAGCGAGAAGGATATTTTGCAGGTCATTAAAGCTGATGAGATGGTCGAGACTCAAGAGAATCGCCACGCCATCGACGCTGTCGCGGGATGGTTGCAGCAAGAAAAGGATCCGCACATCACGTTGAAACGGGTTATTGATCGCTTCCACGAAATTCCGTTCGGTTACACTGAGGAGGATGTCGAGTGGATCATCGCGAGTCTTTATTCAGCGGGCAAAATTAAGATGACTTACAACGGTGAAGTGGTTAGCCGAGTTTCAGGTGACTTCAACGTTAAACAGATTGTGGATTTTCTGACCAAAAAACAATACACAGAAAAAATTGCCTTGCAGATTAAACGTGATCATACAGCAGTGGAAATTAAGCGGGTAAGAGATGTCGCAAGTCGCGTCTTCAAAAAAAATTCCTTCTCATCAGACAATACTGAAATCTTGGTTTCGGAACTGAAGCCGAAGATTAACAGTGATTATGAAAGCCTGAAGCAGTTTGAAGTTAAGGATCAGCGGTACCCTGGACATGATCTGCTGCAAAAGGGGATTGATTTACTTCAAGAGTTAGATGCAGCGAAAGATTCTGACCAGTTTTTTGAGGTTCTAAGCAGACGCTATGATGAGCTGCTCGACTGGCGCGAGGATTTCGAAGAGCGCGGGATTGCTGACTTCTACGTCAATCAAGCCTCTCAAGATATTTGGGATGCTGGATTAAATGATCTTTCCATCTATGATCATTCCAAAGACAAGATCAGCAGTCCAGAACTTGAAACGGTTGTTGGCCAGCTTGGTGAACAGCTGAAGTCTAATCAGGCTGCCAGCTCGATTCAGAAGATTAAGGCACTTGATGCGCAATTTGATGCCTTATACAACGAGATTTTTGATGCAGAACTTGATAAGGTTAAGAAAGAAATCGAGTCGTATCGGTCTCAGGCTAAGGACAAGATGGATCGGTCGGGGATTGGGGAAGATTTCAGTCAGGAATCATTTGTCCCATTTAGCACAAAAATTGATCAAACGTTGCAAGAGGCGAAGGATGCTGGCGTTCTAAACGATCTGGGGGCGAAGGCCGATGTTGCTCGTAGGTTGTATCAAAACTTCCAGCTGGAGCTCGATACAGCAGTTGAGAGTGCCAAACGGAACCCTGGTCCGACACCAAGCTCTTCAACAACCCCTTCAACGAGGAGTGGGGATGACTCCACGAACGTGGTAACGCCACCCACAGTGGCACCGACAACTCCGCGTCCTGTCAAAAACATTAAGGACATCCATCCGCGGGATCTCGCTGTAAAGCAGACATGGAATATTGAAAGGTCTGAGGACATTGATGGATACCTTGAGCAACTGAAGCAACAGTTGACTGATAGATTGAGAGACAAAGACGTGGATGCAATTGATTTCCATCTGTGATTCTGAAGTGACTGGTATAATTGGGGAGTTTACATGGATAAAAAAATAATCGAGACATTTGCTACTGCCGCGCGCAGGGGTTTAGTCGATGCCGTGAAACTTCGCTTGGAGCAGCTGAGTATCACTGATAAAGGTGCCGAGGAAAGGTTGCCAAGTTCTACCTCAGCTGCCGAATTTTATGCTGGGAATCCTACCAAGCCGCTTACAGGATCTGATATTGGCAGACGTAAGGCAATCATTGCCCGCCTTGAACGTAGGAGTCGAAGCCAGAGTTGGTCTGAAGCTTTCTACGAATTGGTTGAAGAGGCGGCGTATACATGGTTCAACAGAGTTATCGCGCTTCGTTTCATGGAAGTTAATGACTATCTGCCCTCTGGTACCCGCGTTTTGTCGTCCGTACGAGGCACTTCTGAACCTGATATTATGACTGATGCTCGGGATATCGAAGATGCTCTTGGTGGCTACAGTTCAGCTGAACGCTCGCTCATTGATAAAGCTTGGGAAAATCAGGATCCAGCCTCAATGGACAAGCTTTACCAAATGCTGTTTTTGAAGCAAGTCAATGCCCTCAGTAAAAACTTGCCGAACCTTTTTGAACCTACCAAGGACTATCTGCGGCTTTTGTTTACACCAAGCTATCATAGTGGTGTCATTAAAGCGCTTGTGACCAATATTCCGGAGGCAGATTTCGATCTCACAGAATCTGGTGAGGGTCAGGTCGAAATTATTGGATGGCTATACCAGTATTACAACGAAGAGCCACATAATCAGGTGGTCAATTTAAATGGAGGAGCTGTAAAAGAGGCTGATATTCCTGCCGCGACTCAGTTATTTACGACTGACTGGGTGGTCAGGTATATGGTTGATAATTCGCTAGGTAGATACTACCTTGAGCATTTTAGCAGTTCGAACATTGCGGCAAAGTTAAAATACCTGGTACCTGAAAAAATTCATCAGGTGTCCACGACAATAGATCTCGCAAAGCTTCGGTTTTTGGACAACGCAATGGGCTCTGGTCATATACTGGTATATGCGTTTGACGTATTGATGGAAATCTATCAAGAACAAGGCTTCACCAAGAGAGAGGCAGCTCGAAACATTGCAAGTGAGAACTTGTTTGGATTGGAGATCGATAAGCGAGCCTTTCAGTTAGCTTACTTTGCGATCATGATGAAGGTGCGTCAATATGACAGACACGCTCTTGACGGAGATATTCACCTCAATCTATATGAGTTTGAGTCTTCAAGTAATTTAACCGATCAGATCCTTGCTCAGCTTGGCTTAAATCCTGACGCTCAGAGCGAACTCTTGCGCATCCGAGATCAATTCACCCTGGCAAAGTCCCTAGGGTCTATTATTGACATCGCAGATCATTACAATACGGACCTGATATATTCTGAACTGTCAGCACAGAAAAACAGTCATGTTAGCTTGTTTGAAGGAGAAGAGGTCCGCGAACAGATTCAAGGAATGCTGCATATTGTGGATCTCCTCCAGGATAAGTATGATGTGGTGGTCACTAATCCACCATACCTTAACAAAATGGATAAGCCACTAAAAGACTATGTTAAGACACACTACAAAGGCTATTCAGGCGATTTGTTCTCCGTGTTCGTCTGGATCAATGCTCATTTAACTAAACCAGACGGATATGCGGCATACATGACACCGATGGTTTGGATGTTCATTAAGACCTTTCAGGCATTACGTCAAGACATTTTGGACCATTATTTCATATCAAGTCTTATTCAAATGGAGACACATGCATTCTTCGATGAAGCATTTGTGACTATTGATTCCTTTATTTTACAGAATCATCACTCTGAACCAGATTGGCAGGGCTCCTACATTCGGCTTACCGAATTCACAGGAGGAATGCAGGTTCAACAAGAAAAGACGTTAGAGGCCATTCAAGATCCGACAGTACCATATTTTTATCGAACTAACCAAGCGAACTTTGGGAGAATTCCGGGCAGCCCGATTGCTTATTGGGTAAATTATTCAGTTGCTAGTCTTTGGACTGATACAGATACACTTGGCAGTAAATATCCCGCCCGTAAAGGAGTTGTCTCAGGAGATAACGGTTCACTTATCCGACTTTGGTTTGAACCAAGGAACATCGACATATGGAAAGGCGGTCGTATCGATGGAGCCTATCTTCCACAGCCGTATAAATTTGCGCTCCTCAATAAAGGCGGAAAATACAGAAAATGGTATGGAAATCAGGATTATGTATTGAGATTTGATCGTGAAGGATATGATAGAATTTCTTCTAATAAAGGTCACAGATCTCCCGAATATTATTTCTATGCATCCTATACATGGTCCTCTGTGAGTTCTGGTGACCCCTCGTTCCGATATTCTCCGGAAGGTTCTATTAGCGGCTCAGGTGGTTACAGTATATTTTTATTTCAACCTATTTCAGTACAAGATAAATGCCTGCTCGGTTTTCTTAATTCGACAGTCGCTAATTTCTTATTAAAAATATTAAATCCGACTATAAATTTAGGCGCAGGCGATATACAAAACCTTCCACTTCGATGCATCCCGCAGCCTGCATCAGTTCAGATGTTAATTCAAACTTCTCTGACTTTTTCCATGTCGGACTGGGATTCGAATGAAACTAGTCGAGATTTTTCATTATCACCCCTTTTGGCTCATATCGTTGAGCATCAGCGAAATTGGACGTTGGAAGCAGCGTTTAATCGGTGGTCGAAAGAGGCTCAAGATCGATTTGATCAGCTGAAGTCAAATGAGGAAGAACTAAATCGCATCTTCATCGACTTGTACGAATTAAACGATGAACTAACTCCTGAGGTTGCAGATAAGGACGTCTCCGTTCGACGGGCCGATAGACCACGCGATATTAAATCATTTCTCTCGTACTTTATTGGTGTGACGTTTGGTCGTTACTCAATAGATACCCCTGGACTTGCTTATGCTGGTGGGGATTGGGACGATAGCAAGTATGAAAGCTATAAGCCGAACAAAGACAATCTGATCTTGTTGACGGATGAGGAATATTTCGGGGATGAGCGGGATATTATATTTAGGCTTAAGGAGTTCCTAACAGCTACGTTCGGAGCAGAACACTTAGACGAAAATATTCGCTTCATCGCGGACTCATTGGACAAGAAAGGCGAGACGCCTGAGGATCAGATTCGTAAGTATTTCTTAGATGACTTTTACAAGAAAGACCATCTGTCCACATACCAAAAGCGCCCGATCTATTGGGAGTTTTCTTCAGGCAGGCAGGACGGCTTCAAGGCGTTGATCTATTTGCACCGTTACGATGCCAACACGATGGCGATGGTCCGGACAGCCTATCTGCACCCACTACAGGATGCTTATATGTCCGCACGTGAGCAACTTCAGCGGATGCGTGACACAGAGTCTCAAACCAGAGAGAAAAGTCGAATTGAAAAGCAGCTGACCAAGCTAAATAAGCAAATTGATGAAATCGTTAAGTATGATGCGAAGTTGCAACACGTTGCTAACATGCATATCGCAATTGATTTGGATGATGGGGTTCTCGTTAACCATGAGAAAGTTCAGGCTGGCGAAAAGTTGCTGAGTACGATCAAGTGACGCGTAACGCACGACATTTCCTTTGCCGTGCGTTTTCTGTAGGCATAAGATAGCAATAAGAGTAAACGAAACGGGTGGAATAATGGACAAGCGTGCAATCAATAAGTTTGCGGTCGCAGCGCGCCGCCAACTAATTCAAGGAATCAGCTTAAAATTAGGCAGCATTGGCGTCACTGATGAAGGTGTAAGTGAGAAGCTCCCAAGTTCTTCGAACAATGCTGAGTTCTACACGAACAATGCCGAGCCTGTCGTCGGCAAAGACATTGAACGGCGACAACAGATTGTAAAAAATTTAAGAGCAGCCGCTCAAGCCTCGGATTGGCAATCAGCATTCTCAGACTTTGTTGAGCAGACTGCTTATACCTGGTTCAACCGAATCGTCGCGATTCGC
Organism: Lacticaseibacillus jixianensis; assembly: GCF_003946485.1. Lineage (GTDB taxonomy): Bacteria > Bacillota > Bacilli > Lactobacillales > Lactobacillaceae > Lacticaseibacillus > Lacticaseibacillus jixianensis. Next base: position 128,796 of record NZ_RHOJ01000005.1, read on the forward strand.
TTTATGGAAGTTAACGATTATTTGCCATCCGGTGTTCGCGTGCTCTCCTCAATCGAGGGCCGAGCAGAGCCGGATATTATGGTTGAAGCGCGCAGTCTTGAAGAATCTCTCGGTCAATACACAACTGATGAACGTGGCCTAATTGAACAGGCGTGGAATACCCAAGCGCCTGAGGACATGGATCGACTGTACAGAATGCTTTTTCTGAAGCAAGTCAACGCGCTCAGTGAAAACCTGCCTAAGCTTTTTATATGAAACAGAACTTGATTTTGAGTACACTAAATACACTTACTCGAAATCTCAAAAAAATACAGGTATACTA
>NZ_RHOJ01000050.1 GCF_003946485.1 Lacticaseibacillus jixianensis
CCCCAGTTTACAATTCAAGTGCAACACCCTGACGACTAGACCAAAAAGGCCATGAAGACCTATTCTTGTTAGTGCTAGCTAAACAAGAAAGCAGGAATCTTCATGACCCACTCTCAGACTAACACCCACAAGCATTACCAACAACTCAGTTTTAGCGACCGTGCTACAATTCAGGCCCTTCGGGCTGCTGGTGACACCGCGACCGTGATTGCACAGAAGCTTCATCGCAGTAAAGCGACAATCTCACGAGAAATCACGCGTGGATCTGTAACTCAGCTCGACTCGAAGCGTCACTTGCATCAAGTCTATCTTGCGGAAACTGCCCAAGCCATGCACGACCGTAAACGCGATAGAACCGGTCACTACGCCTTTCTTAAGACCGGCCGTGCGTTCTTCAAGGCTCTCGCCAGGGAGCTTACTCGTAAGCCGCGCGTACACAGCGTTGATAGCTTCGTACACTTCTATCGCGACCAGGGCAAGGCTTGCCCTTCAACGACAACTGTGTATCGCTACATCGACGCCGGGCTGCTTGAGCTAGACAACATGACACTTCCCAAGAAGCTCCGACGCCGCATCAAAGGCTATAAGAACGCCCACAAGCGCAAGAATAAGAAGATATACGGCGACTCAATCGAGTTGCGTCCTGCGGCCGTGAATGACCGCACAGGCGTGGGACATTGGGAAGGCGACTTGGTCAAAGGTATTCGCTTAGCTGATGAGCCAGCATTAATGACGCTCACAGAACGGTACAGCCGGACTGAGATCATCGTCAAGATTCCTGACTATCATGCGGACACCTGCCTTAAAGCCTTGCAGGACACGATCGACGACTACGGGGCCAAGGAATTTGAGAGTATCACTTTTGACAATGGTTCCGAGTTTGCCAAGTTATCAGAGATTGTTGGAACCCAGATTTACTTCGCACATCCGTACTCGCCTTGGGAGCGTGGCACAAACGAGAACGCCAATGGACTGCTTAGGGAATTCTTCCCGAAAGGGAAGTCTCTCAGAGCAGTTACCCTGGTTGAAATTCAAGCAGTCCAATCCGCACTGAACCATCGTCCCAGACGTATTCTGAACTATCTTCGCCCATGCGATTACTACCGATGCATGGCGTAACAGCCTAGACCACTATCAAGAATTCGTTATCATCGTTGCACTTGACTTGAAAATTGAGG
>NZ_RHOJ01000051.1 GCF_003946485.1 Lacticaseibacillus jixianensis
GACGAATTGTCAAATCAAGTGCAACTTTTTACCTAGGTAGACTTCAGCTGGTGTCTTCCAGCCCAAGACCTTGCGTGGTCGGTTATTCAGTTGTTCAACGAACGTGGTGATGTCCTGATCACTTAGTAAATCTAAGTCGGTTCCTTTAGGGAAATACTCACGAATTAGACCGTTGGTATTCTCGTTGGTGCCGCGCTGTTGCGGGGCGTGCGGGTCTGGGAAGAATACTTTGATTGCTAGTGCCTGACTGAGCTCTTGATAGTGTGCAAACTCGCTTCCTCGATCGGGCGTAATAGTTCTCGTTCGGCCTCGTGGCTGCTTACTTAGCAGAGCCGCCATTGCTTTCTCGACCTGATTGGCATTAGCTGTTGATACTCGCACTGAAAGCAGATAACGTGATCTACGGTCGACTAATGTGACTAGGGCTGAGTGTCCAGTCTTACCGCGGACTGTGTCACCTTCCCAATGCCCGAACCAACTCCGATTCTCTGCCGATAATGGGCGCTCATGGATCGAAGGCGCATCGTTGAACCGACCACGTCTTTCATTGATAGTGCCTTTCACCTTACGCGTCTTACCGCGATGACGCAGCTGTCGGGCAATACCACGAGCCCTATGACTTTTAAGCGGAACGCCAAGGTTGTCGCGGTAGATGCCGCGATAAATCGTTGGGTAACTGATCTGAATCGGACTGCTTTCGTGGCGTAGACGTCCGGCAATCTGTTCAGGCGACCAGTGCCAATCAATAATGTATCGCACTACACGCTCACGCACTTGATCATCAGAGAGGATATGTGGCCGGCGAGAGTGCTCACGCCTCTTCTCGTAACGTGTCTGAGCTTCCGCGACAGAGTAATTCTCCCAGCCGCCATTGCGAGCGACTTCACGGCAGATGGTGCTTCGAGACCGTCCCAGTGATTTCGCGATGGCTTCCTGGGTCAGACCATTATTGAGGCCAAGCAGTATCGTTTCACGTTCCTTTAAGGTAAGATGATTGTACGGGCTCATAGTCGAGTTCTCCTTGTTGTGGTCTTGTGGTGATTCCATTTTACAAGGACTCAGGCTATGAGTCTTTCTATTTAGCTAATTTGTTGCACTTGCATTGTAAATCCGTC
>NZ_RHOJ01000006.1 GCF_003946485.1 Lacticaseibacillus jixianensis
TCGCTGAACAATTAGATGCCAAGATTGCTCGTTTGGATCAGATTATCGAGACTGAAAAGGTCACCGTAGGCGGATCGCAGAACAAGCAGCTACGTCGTAAACTTAAGAAGTATACTCATCTCTTACATAATGATCTGATCGCACGTAAAGCTCGCTATCAAGACTCGCGCGCACTCTTTGGTGATCGTAATAGCTTTTCGAAGACAGACCATGATGCGACCTTCATGATGATGAAGGAAGATCCCATGAATAATGGTCAGACCAAGCCGGGATATAACTTGCAGATTGCCACTCAGAACCAGTTTGTTCTGTACTATGACGTCAATCAGAGACCAATGGATCAACGCACCTTAATACCCTTTTTGAAACAACTTGACCGCCATTTTCGCTTCGTGGTTGCGGACGCCGGATATGGTAGCGAGCCAAACTACGACTATATTACAAGCCAATATCACGCTGTCCCTTTGATCCCGTACACGATGTATCTAAAAGAACTGTCCAGGCGATACCGTAAGGACCCTACAAAGAGACAAAATTGGCAATATGATAAAACGCTTGATTGCTATATTGATGCCGACGGTGTCCAGTTCCGACGGAACAAAGAATACGACAGAACCAACAAACAAACCGGTACAATCCGTCACTTCATCAGCTATGAAGCCGTAGCGGATGAAGATCCTGAATTGGCCAAATTAGCACTGACCGAGAAGGGAAACCTAAGGCAGATTGCTGTTAACCCACACTGGGAAGCGCAGAAAGAAAGCATTCGTGCTCATCTGACAGATGAAGATCAGGCCATTCTCTACGCAACCCGTAAGATTGAAGTGGAACCAGTCTTTGGGAATATGAAGCACAATCTGACCTTCACTCGTTCTTCAGTACGTGGACTTGAGCCCGTTCGCCAAGAGCTCGGATTAACTTTAATGGCAGGAAATCTTCAAAAGCTGGCAATTCTGATAGAGGTCCATCCAGATCTGTTAAAGGGCCTGCTGACGTGGGGGTCTATTTGTCGTACCCTAAAAGTGAAAATAGCTACAAAAGTCGAAAAAAGCTCACTAGAAACAAAAAAACGACCGAACTATCCAGAAATATTCTGGTAGAACGGTCGGCCTTTTTTTGCAGCTTCGATTTATGTCTCAGCCACTTGCGGGGGTGGCCTACTGCATTAGGTAAAGGGCGAGCACGATGGCGTTGGCCACGCCGGTGAGCGTCGGGCCCACCGTTTTAAACGTGCTGATCCGCCGCCCGATCACGCCGTCGAACAGCTGCACGAAGGTCATGGCAACGGCGAGTGCGGTGAGGTACTCGGGACTGTGAAAGACCAGCAGGCCCAGCGCCGCGATGGCTAAGGCGGCGCTGCGGGAAAGCGCGTAACGGGCGTTGGTGGCTGCGGCGGTTTGACTACTGCGGGTTTGCCAGTAGGCTTGGGCGGCAAAGCCCAAGCTGACGGCGGTACTGATGGCGGTGATGATGGCGCAGAGTTGATACAACATGGTAAGACTCCCATCCGGTGCGATTTTGAACCAGCTTAACACATGCGCCGTGCAGGCAAAAGCGGGCGGCACGTTCATTCGCTGGTGTCGAAACCGGGGGCACGGTGACCCGGCGGCCTTTTCTCACCGCTATTTTGAGGATGTAAAGAAAAAACTCTTTACACGTCTAACATTCTTTGCTATGATTTTGAAGTTGAGAAATTTACAGGAGGTGTACTTAATGGCAGTAAAAATTCGTTTGAAGCGGATGGGTTCAAAGCGTAAGCCGTTCTACCGCGTTGTCGTTGCGGACTCTCGGTCCCCTCGCGACGGTCGGTTTATCGAATCCGTTGGCTACTACAACCCACTTTCCGACCCAGTTGATCTGAAGCTGGACGACGATGAGATTCTGGCATGGTTGCAGAAGGGCGCTCAGCCTTCCGACACAGTGCGCACACTGCTTGCCAACCACGGCATCATGCAGAAGTATCACGAAGCACGTTTCACCAAAAAGTAGGCGTTAATCAGTGGACATTACAGCCCTGATCAAAGCTATCGTGACGCCATTAGTCACACATCCAGACGCTATTGAAATCACGTCGCACGAAACGGCGGAGTACATGGCGTTCGACTTGCGCGTGGCCCCGGACGATGTCGGCCGGGTCATCGGCAAGGGCGGCCGGGTCGCGCAGGCGATCCGCACCATTGTCTATGCGGTCAAGTCACCGTACACCAAACGGGTGCGGCTGAACATTCTGGATGCCTCGCATTCAGAAGCGTAAAAAAGACCGGCAGATGCCGGTCTTTTTTGATAAGGTGCGGCGGGGCGACGTTCTTAGCCCGACAGTCAGCCTAGGCCTTGGTTTTGGCGCCGTACTGTGACGGCGAAGCCAAGGGCGTAGCTGGATGCTCGGGCGTTGGCGACCCAAAGCCCGATTAGACAGGAGGAAATATGGCAGAGTTATACACGGTGGGTAAGATCGTCAACACCCACGGCATTCGCGGCGAACTGAAGGTGCTACCGGTCACCGACTTTCCCGAGCAGCGCTTCGCTGCCGGCAGTCAGCTTGTGATCGAAGGCAAGCAGCATACGCCGGTGACGGTGCAGGCGGCGCGCAAGCAGAAGAACCTGTACCTGCTGAAGCTCAAGGAATACGACAACATCAATGACGTCGAACGCTTCAAGGGCTTAGACCTGGGCGTGGCCGAGGCGGATGTGCAGGCGCTTGAGGCCGGGGAGTACTACTACCACGACATTATCGGCCTGACCGTGATCGACCAAACCGGGGCGACGCTGGGTCAGGTGAGCGAGATCCTCAGCCCTGGCGCCAACGACGTCTGGGTGATCCCGCGGCCGGGCAAGCCGGACGTGCTCTTGCCGTTTTTAAAAAGTGTGGTGCAAAGCATCGACTTGGCCGCGAAGGTGGCCCACGTCGAGGTGCCGGAGGGGTTGATCGACGATGCGGATTGATGTGCTGAGCATTTTCCCTGACATGTTTGCGCCGCTGACCCAAAGCATGATCGGCAAGGCGCTGGATAAGGACCTGCTGGACTTTTCCGTCACCGATTTTCGCCAGTACTCCCACGACAAGCACCACCACGTCGATGACACCCCTTACGGCGGCGGGGCGGGGATGCTGCTGAAGCCGGAGCCGATTTTTGAGGCGATGGACGCCATCGATGCCGCTCACCGCGGCCCCAAGCGGGTGATCCTGCTGGACCCCGCGGGCAAGACCTTCAACCAGACCGAGGCCAAAAAGCTGGCGCAGGAAGACCACCTGGTGTTCATTTGCGGCCACTACGAAGGCTATGATGAGCGCATCCGCAGTCTGGTGACCGACGAGTACAGCCTGGGCGACTTCATCCTGACCGGCGGCGAGCTGCCGGCCATGGTGATGATCGACGCGGTGGCCCGCCTGCTGCCAGGGGTGCTCGGCAACGCCGAAAGCGCGCCGACGGACAGCTTCGAGAACAATCTGCTGGAGTACCCGGAGTACACCCGCCCGGCGAGCTACCGCGGCATGGACGTTCCGTTTGTGCTGCAAAACGGGGACCACGGCAAAATTGCCGACTGGCGGCTGAAGGAGTCCCTCCGCCGCACCCTGCAGCGCCGGCCCGACCTGCTGGAGCAGGCGGTGCTGGACAAAAAGGGAACCAAGCTGCTGCGCGAGGTCAAACGCGAGGTGCAGACCCAGCAAACTGACGAGCCGGATTAGGCGGCTTTGCGTTGGGCGGCTTAGTGCGCTCGGCGCGCCAAGCGTATCAACCGGTAACTTAGATGATAAACTGAGCGGTGAGTCGAAGACTTACCGCGTTTTTTTGTGTCAAGGTGCGCCGGCGGATGCTTTTAGCGGGACAGCTAGCCAAGCTCCAGGCATTGTCGGCGCACTGTGCCGGCGAGGCCTGGAGCGTAGCTAGATGCTCCCGCGTTGGCCGCCGGCGCCCGATTAGTCAAGGTGCGCTGGCGGACGCTTTTGGCGGGACAGCTAGCCGCCACGCATGTCACCCTGTACGCCATAAATGGCTGCAGGCTGATCATATCCCGGGGCGTTACGAACTCGGCACCCAGTTAGCCGCCAGATAATCGGTGAAACTTTTTGCGTGCGAGACGCCACTAATGGGCGGAAAGGGGGCAGGTGAGATGGCATTAACAGAAACGGAACTGGCGCTTGCGCAAGCGGCCATCGCCGGTGACCGTCAGGCGCTGAGCCAGCTCTTGCAGCGCCGCGGCGACTACCTTTACCGCACCGCCTACTTGTACGTCGGCACGCAGGCGGACGCCTTGGACGTGATCCAAGAAGCGACCACCAAGGCAGTGTCCGCCGTACGGCACCTGCGCGAGCCGGGCTATTTTTACACCTGGTTCACCCGCATTCTGATTCGCCAGGCGCAGGCGGTGTACGCGCGCCGGCAGCGCGAGACCAGTGTGGCCGCGGTGCCGGAGCGGGTGGCGCCGGCGACCGACCCGGTGGTCGCGCTGGACCTGGGGCAGGCACTCGCCAAGCTGGGCGCGAATTACCGGCAGGTCCTGGACCTGTTTTATTACCAGGACCTGTCGATCACGGACATCAGTGGGGTATTGGGCATTCCGGAGGCGACGGTGAAGACTCGGCTGCGGCGCGGCCGGGCGGCACTGCGCGACGTGTTAGGAGGGGATTACAATGGATGAACGACAAACGCGGGCCAAGGTCCACGAGATGATCGACGAGATCCCAGTGCCGACGGCGGCCGTGAACGCGGCCATTGGGCGAGGCGTTGCGGCGGCCGGCAAAAAGCGCCACTGGGGCAAGCGGCTGGTGCTGGCCGCGGCGGTCTTGGTGATCGGGACGGCCGGGGCAGCGGCCGTCAATCCGGCAGTCGGCCAGGCCGTCAGCAATGCCGCCTGGCTGGGCGAGTTCTACCTGCTGCACGGCGGGCAGAACCCGGCGCGGGCGTTTCACGTCAACGGCACCGCCACGGCCCTGGCCGAGCAGGTGACCTCGCACGGGCTGACGGTCCGGTTGGTTGAGGCCTATTACTCCGGGAAAGAAATTGGCATCACCGGTGAGGTCACCGGGATGACGCATGCGCAAATCTATAAAAACGGCGAAGACGAGCTGGGCCTAGACAATCAAATTACGCCACTGCCAGGCGTGGAGGCCGACTCACTTGATTTTGCGCCGACCAAAACCGGTTACCGCTTCACTGAAACGTATCGCATCACCCGGGCGAAAGCGCCGACAAGCGTTCGCCTGCCCATAACGATCACTCATATTAATGGGGTCCGGGGTGATTGGCGCTTTAAGCTCAATTTTCGGCAGAAGCCGGCGGTCACTCACGAGTTAAGTGGCAACTATACGCTCAGGCCTGGTGTGACCTTGGCGCCGCTGCAAGCTGTGAAATATAGTCAAGGGGCGGAGTTGCGCTTCAGCTTGAAGTTCGATCAGGAACAGTATCTTGATGCCGCCATCACCGACATCAGAGGGGCCGATGGCCACTCCTTGCTTGACCTCAGCAATGGCTTCGACACGAAGAACGGCGTTAATTCTTTGCCGCTGAAGCAATTACCCAATGCGGGTCAATCGTATCGAGTCCGCCTTGATTATCAGCTGAAGACTCAGAAACGGGGACACACAGTGGTGCGCGAGATTGTGCTTGTGCCCAAGGCAACTGGGGGCAAATAAGGATAAGGCAGCGAAACCGGCCGCTTGCTGATAGCTGAGGGCGGGATGGTATGATACGCTGTCAGGGTCGGTTTCCAGTCGCCTTAAGTTGCCAAATTAGGATTGTTCTCTAGTCGCATCAAGTCTGTCATGCCCCCGCCGAGGAGGAAAGAACTGTAGTGGCCGGGTGAGCAGGGTGAGGGGCGGAGGCGGAAGTGGCTCAGCAGTGAAAAAATTGTTGGCGGTTTACCGCCTACAATTTGCTCCGACTGAGAGACCGCGGTCTTTGCGGGCTCGAAGCGGTAGCCACTGCGTTCCAGCCACTTCCGCCGGAGCCCCTCACCCCCCGCATATCCCCCCCGGTGTCAACTTTTCTTCTTTACAGCCGCGGGCAGCTATGCTAGAATTACAACTTGTGATAACTCACATAACAACGATGTTCCGCTGGGCGGGATGCTTAAGAATGTCGACAAAGGAGCAGTTCTGATGAACCCATTAATTGCAGAAATTACCAAGTCCCAGCTGCGCACCGATATCCCAGACTTCCGGCCTGGGGACACGGTCCGCGTTCACGCGAAGATCGTCGAAGGCGACCGCGAACGTGTTCAGCTGTTTGAAGGCGTTGTGATCAAGCGCCGCGGCGTTGGCGTCAGCGCAACGTACACCGTTCGTAAGGTTTCCAACGGGGTCGGCGTTGAGCGGACGTTCCCGCTTCACACCCCACGTGTCGAGAAGATCGACGTTGTCCGCCACGGCCAAGTCCGTCGGGCAAAGCTTTACTACCTGCGGGCACTCCGTGGGAAGGCTGCGCGTATCAAAGAGAAGCGCCGTTAATCCGAGAAGGCCGCAGGTGCGGCCTTTTTTTATGCGCTGTGGAGAGAGAGAGAATGGATAAACTGATCACAGTCGTTTATTACCAACATGGCGAGACGGTGAGACTGATCAAGGCGTTCTCATCGGCAAAGCGGGCGGGCGAGTACCTGCGCATGATGCAGGAGGCACCCTTCCCCGGTGAGGAATCAGCCGGCTACCAGCAGACCGTCTTGCACTTGAACTAAGGGGTGAGCACATGGGACAACAGCCAAAAGCGCGGCTTGACCGCATTAACGAACTGGCCCACAAGGCCAAATCAGTGGGCCTGACGGACGCCGAAAAGGCAGAGCGCAAGGCCCTGCGGGAAGCCTACATCAAAGATTTCCGGGCCGGCTTTGCCGCTCAACTGGAAACCACCCAGTTCTTTGACAAGCAGGGCCACGAAATCACGCCGCAGAAACTGCGGGAGATCCAAAGAAAACGCGGCCTGCGTCAAGATTAGGCTTTCAATCAATGCAAGCGTTTTGTACAATGAGAGAGTTGAATCTCACATGAAGGGGGGAATCAGTGATGATGTTTGCAATCGGACTTATCGTCGGCTTGCTGGCCGGCGGTGCCGCCGGGTTCTTTGGGGCCCGTGCGTATATGAAGAAGTACTTCCAAGATAATCCTCCTGTTAATGAGGAAATGCTGCAGACCATGATGATGTCGATGGGGCAAAAGCCGTCGCAAAAGAAGCTCAACCAAATGATGGCGCAGATGAAACAGGCACAGAAGCGGTCGGCGAAATAGCTGCCGGCAAGGTTAACTTGGAAACGGTCCAGTCAACTGACTGGGGCGTTTTCTTTTTGCGCGCAGGCCCGTTTTTCTCACGAATTCACTTGCAAACTCTTATTGATTAATCATATAATCTTCAGACAGTGCGTTTTTTGAGGAGGGGCTGCTTGTAATGGGTATTTTTAGAAAATTGGGTTGGTACTTTAAGGCGGAACGCCGCCGTTACCTATTCGGGGTGTTGTTCCTACTGCTGGTGGCGCTGGTCAACCTGATCCCGCCAAAGGTGATCGGGAGCCTGATCGACCTGATGGATGGTCATCAGCTGACCGCCGAGCGCTTGGCCATCATGCTGGGGCTGCTGCTGTTCGCCGGGGTCGGTCAGTACGTCTTCCGCTACGGCTGGCGCACCGCCATTTGGGGCGGCGCGGCCAAGCTGGAAAAGACGCTGCGTTCGCGGCTGTTTTGGCACTTCATGAAGATGGATGCCACGTTCTACCAGCGTCACCGCACCGGGGACCTGATGGCCCACGCGACCAACGACCTCAACGCGATCCAAAACGTCGCGGGGGCCGGGATCTTGACCCTGTTTGATTCGCTGATCACCGGCTCCACGACCATCGTGGCCATGATCTTGTTTGTGGACTGGCGCCTCACGCTGCTGGCGATTCTGCCGATGCCGCTGCTGGCGGTCATGGCGCGCAAGCTCGGCATGCGGCTGCACCGGGAGTTCTCCCAGTCGCAGGCGGCCTTTTCGCGGCTGAACGACAAGACCCAGGAATCGATTTCCGGGATCAAGGTCATCAAGACGTTCGGCCAGGAAAAAGAGGACACGGCGGACTTCAACCGCATCGTTGACCGCACGATCCGGATCAACAAGCGAGTCAACTTCATTGATTCGCTGTTTGACCCGACCACCAGCCTGATCATGGGGATCACCTACATCATCACGATCATTTACGGCGGCCACCTCGTCATGACGTCAGCCATCACCATTGGCCAGCTGGTTTCGTTTGTGTCGTACGTCTCGGCACTGGTCTGGCCGATGTTCGCCATCGGCCGCCTGTTCAACGTCCTGGAGCGCGGGAACGCATCCTACGACCGCGTGGCCAGCCTGCTGAACGAAAAAAGTGCCATTATTGAGGCGCCAGACGCCATCACGACGCCGGCCCACGGTGAGCTGCGCTTTAAGATCAACAAGTTTAGCTACCCGGATGACGATCATGCCACGTTGATCAACGTCCACTTCACGCTGCCGGAAGGGGAGACCCTGGGCATCGTCGGCCGCGTTGGCGCCGGCAAGAGCACGATCTTCAAGCTGCTGCTGCGGGAATTCGACAACTACGACGGCGAGATCGACTTCGGCGGGCGCAACATTAAGGACTACACGCTGGACGCGCTGCTGGATTCGATCGGCTACGTGCCGCAGGATAACTTCCTGTTTTCGACCACCGTTGCCGACAACATTCGCTTCTCCTCGTTTGAAAAGCAGCAGGGGGAAGTCGAAGAGGCGGCGCGGGAAAGTGCTGTTCACAACGATATTCTCGACTTCACTGAGGGCTACGGCACGCTGGTGGGCGAGCGCGGGGTCAGTCTGTCAGGCGGGCAAAAGCAGCGCCTGGCGATCGCGCGGGCGGTCATCACGACCCCGGAGCTGCTGATCCTTGACGATTCGCTGTCCGCGGTCGACGCCAAAACCGAGGCGGAGATCCTTCACAACCTGCGCGACGTGCGGGCTAACAAGACGACGATCATCGCCGCCCAGCGGTTGAGCTCCGTCATGCACGCCAACCAGATCATTGTGCTGGCAGACGGCCACGTGATCGAGCGCGGCACGCACGCCGAGCTGCTTAAAGCCGGCGGGTGGTACGCCGAAATGTGGGCGAAGCAGGAGCTGCAAGGCGAGATTGAGACCAAGATTGAAGGTGAGACCCTTGGCTAACTATCAAAGTGCATGGTCTAAAAGCATTCCGGTTCGCGAGCAGGCGCATATTTTTGCTCGCCTGATGGGCTACACCAAGAAGTACTGGAAACAATTCTCAGGGGCGCTGCTCGGGGCCGCGCTTTTGGCGGGGATGAACATTGCCCTGCCGTACGTGCTGCAAGTCTTCATGGACCGCTACCTCAGCACTAAAAGTGCCACGACCCAGATCATTTTGATCTTCGCGGTGGTTTACGCCTTTGGGACGATCATGAAGGGCTTGTTCCAGTTCATGCAGAACTTTGCCTTTCAAATGGGCGCCGAGCGCGGCCTGGAAGACGTGCGGCGCGCGCTGTTCAAGAAGCTGCACACGCTGGGCATGCGCTACTTCGATCAGGTGCCGGCGGGCTCCATCGTCAGCCGGGTCACCAATGACACCATGACGCTGGCGGATTTTTGGAACGTCATTTTGTCCGTGATCGTCGGCATGTTCTCCGTCGTTTCCAGCTTCATTGCGATGTGGACGCTCAGCCCTCGCATCGCGCTGTACGTGCTGGCCTTCATGCCGCTGCTGCTGTTTGCCATCTGGTATTACAGTCAGTACAGCTCCAAGGTCTACCGCCACATGCGCGAGAAGCTGTCCGAGCTGAACACGAAGCTGAACGAGTCGATCGAAGGGATCGGGATCATCCAGCAGTTCCGCCAAGAGCAACGGATCACCAAGGAGTTCGAACGCACCAACGACGACTACCTAGAGACGCGCAACGCGATGATCAAAACCAATTCGCTGCTGCTGTCGCCGATCATCAACCTGCTGTATTCCCTCGGGCTGATCGTCGTGCTCTGGGCATTCGGCGTCATGTCAATGAAGACAGTTGTGGCGGCCGGGGTCGTGTACGCGTTCACCCAGTACGTCGGCAATTTCTTCAACCCGATGACCAACATGATGGATTCCCTGTCTTCCCTGCAGGATGGGATTGTTGCCGGGAGCCGGATCTTCCGGATCCTGGACGAAACCGAGTACGCGCCGGCGCAGAACCCGAACGCCAGCGCCACCATTACCAATGGGAAAATTGAGTTCCGCCACGTGTCGTTCGCCTACGATGGCAAGCACGACATTTTGCACGACATCAGTTTCGTCGCCAATCCTGGGGAAACGGTCGCCTTAGTTGGGCACACCGGCTCTGGGAAGAGCTCGATCATCAACGTGATGATGCGGTTCTACGAGTTCGGGCGCGGGGAGATCCTGATCGACGACAAGGACATTCGCGAGTACCCAATGCCTGAGCTGCGGCAAAAGCTGGGCTTGGTGCTGCAGGATTCCTTCATGTTCTACGGCGATATTTCTTCGAACATTCGCCTGTTCAATGAGAACATTTCTGACGAGCAGGTCGAAGCGGCCGCGAAGTTCGTGCAGGCTGACTCGTTCATCGAGAAGCTGCCCAAGAAGTATCACGCCCGGGTGATTGAAGGCGGGGCCCAGTTCTCCAGCGGGGAGCGGCAGCTGTTGTCGTTTGCCCGCACGATCGTCACCGACCCGAAGATCTTGGTGCTCGATGAGGCCACGGCCAACATTGACACCGAAACCGAGGCACTGATTCAAGAAGGGCTCAGGCGCTTGCGCAAAGGGCGCACGTCCATCGCGATCGCGCACCGGCTGTCGACCATTCAGGACGCCAATTTGATCCTGGTGCTGGATGCCGGCCGCATCATCGAGCGCGGCACGCACGAGGAGCTGCTGGCCAAGAAGGGCCGGTATTATGATATGTACGAGCTACAAAACGGCACGGTCGTGGAGTAGCAATGATGCCTTGCGGACGTGTCTGCGGGGCATTTTTTGCAAGGTGCGCAGGGTCGCCGGTCTTAGCCCGACAGTCAGCCTAGCCCTTGGTTTTGCCGCCGTACTTTGGCAGCGAAGCCAAGGGCGTAGCTGGATGCTCGGGCGTTGGCGACCCGGAGCCCAGTTAAGGTGCCCAGAGTTCGCGGTTTTAGCGGGGCAGCTAGCCGCTACGCATGTCAGCCCGTACGCCATAAATGGCTACGGGCGGATCATATCTCAAGCCATTGCCGCCGTACTTTGCCGGCGAGGCCTGGAGCGTCGCTAGCTGCTCAGGCGTTGGCGACCCGGAGCCCGATTAAAAATGGCCTTTTACGATACAGTAGCTAGTACGATACAGTAGCTAGTTTGGTATGGTACAGTGCCAAGCCGTAAACAAAACATTAACGAACATATTTCTTTTCAAACCGATACAGATATGATATTGTTTGAAACAGTCATTGAACGGAAAGGAAGTCTTCGCTATGTCTAAACGTTATGGGGCCGACCTCGTTGTGGAAAGCCTGATCAACCATCATGTTCCTTTTGTCTTCGGGATCCCGGGGGCCAAGATCGACCGGGTCTTTGACCGCCTGGCCCACCCGGTGGCGGCAGGCACGCCGGCCTTGATCGTCACCCGCCACGAGCAAAACGCGGCCTTCATGGCGGCAGCGGTGGGCCGGATGACCGGCGAGCCCGGCGTGGTGCTGACGACCTCTGGGCCCGGCGCGGCGAACCTCGCCACGGGTCTGGTCACCGCCACTGCGGAAGGTGATCCCGTGCTGGCTTTGTCCGGGCAGGTCCAGCGCAAAGACCTCCTGCGCTCGGCGCACCAAAGCATGCGCAACGCCGAGATGTTCGCGCCGATCACCAAGTACTCGGCCGAGGTGCAGGACGTTGATAACATCTCTGAGCTGATGGCTAACGCCTGGCGAACCGCGGCCAGCGGCAAGCAGGGCGCCAGCTTTGTCTCCATTCCCCAGGACGTCACGGATGCCGAAACGACTAAGCCCGCGGTGGCGCCGGCACGCAAGCCCAAGCTGGGACCGGCCGCCCCGATGGACATGGTCGACCTGGCCCGCCGGATCAAAGCCGCGGAGCTGCCCGTACTGCTTTTGGGGATGCGGGCTTCGGCCCAGGACGTCACCGATGCGGTGCGCGACCTCCTCAAGACGGCCGCACTGCCGGTCGTCGAGACTTTCCAGGGCGCCGGGATCGTCTCCCGCGACCAAGAGGACCGCTTCTTCGGCCGGGTCGGCCTGTTTCGCAATCAGCCCGGCGACCAGCTGCTGCAGCGCAGCGACCTGGTGATCGCGATCGGCTACGATCCGGTCGAGTACGAACCGCGCAACTGGAACGCGGACGGAAAGGCCCAGATCGTGGTCATTGATTCCCAGGAAAGTGAGCTTGATCAGCACTTCCAGCCGGTGGAGGAGCTGATCGGCGACATTTCGCAGACGCTGGAGCTGCTGATCCCGCAGGTGCGCGGGTACCGCGTTTTGCCGACGGCCGCCAAGTATCTGGCGACCCTCCAGGCGCAGCTGAAGCAAAATGACGTCCCGCCTGCTGCCAAAGGTCAGCGGGTGCACCCGCTGAGCATCGTGGCGGCCCTGCAGGCACGCGTCACCGACCAGATGACGGTCGCCGTCGACGTGGGCTCGCATTACATCTGGATGGCGCGCCACTTCCGCAGCTACCAGCCGCGGCGGTTGCTGTTTTCCAACGGCATGCAGACGCTGGGCGTGGCGCTGCCGTGGGCGATCGCGGCGACACTGGTGCGGCCGGGTGAAAAAGCCGTGTCGGTGTCCGGCGACGGCGGCTTCCTGTTTTCTGCCATGGAGCTGGAAACGGCGGTGCGGCTGCAGGCCAATCTGGTCCACATCATCTGGAACGACGGCTACTACGACATGGTCAAGTTCCAGGAAGAAATGAAGTACGGCCAGGCCGCGGGCGTCTCGTTTGGCCCCGTGGATTTCGTCAAGTACGCCGAAAGCTTTGGCGCCAAGGGGCTGCGCGTTGAGCGGCCCGAGCAGCTGGGGGCCGTCTTGGACGAGGCGTTTAACACTGAAGGACCGGTGATCGTCGATATTCCGGTCGACTACAGCGATAACCCGAAGCTCGGCGAAGCGATGCTTGCCGATCAGTTCTAAGGAGGCGGCAGTCATGAATCCGAATCTCTTGTATCAACACGGCACGCTGGGGGCGCTGGTGCCCGGCCTGCTTAACGGCACGCAGCCGCTCGGCGAACTCTTGGCGCACGGCAATTTTGGCATCGGTACGCTGACGGGCCTGGATGGCGAGCTGATCATCCTGGCCGGGGTGGTGTATCAGGTCCAGGCCAGCGGCCAGGTGCGGGTCATTGAGACCGGCGCCGTGCCGTTTGCCAATGTTCATTGGGCGGCGTTTCAGGCTGCTCGCCCGGTTGCAGCGCCGGATGCGCCAGCGGCGGAGGCGGCCATACTGAAGCAAGTCGGCTCGCGGAATTTGTTCGCGGCGATCAGGTGGCACGGCCGCTTTGCGCAAGTGGTGACCCGCGCAGTCAAGAAGCAGACGCGGCCGTATCCCGGGCTTGCCCAAACGGCTGCAGATCAAGCGGTGTTCACGCGGGACGGCGCGGTCGGCACCCTAATGGGCTACTGGTCGCCCCAGCTTTACGCAGGGATGGCCTCGCCGGGGTTTCACCTGCATTTTCTCAGCGATGACCACAACTTCGGCGGCCACGTGCTGAGCTTTGCCGGGGTCGCCGGTGAGCTGGCCGTGCAGCGGTTCAGCGACGTGCAGTTGCACTTGCCGGCTAGCGATTCGGAGTTTTTGGCCGCCGACCTCGATGGCGACTTGTTGGGGGATATCACCAAAGCTGAGCACTAAAATCACTCCCGCTGGAACAAAGCGGGAGTTTTTAAGTCGCCAGGCTGGCATCTGCGGGCGGTTTTGGGTATAAGTGAGGTAATCAAAGTTCAGGAGGCGAAGCGGATGATTCGAAGTGCAACGCTGGCTGACCTGCCAGCAGTCGTGACGCTATTTCATGCCTACTACAAGACGAGCACGGTGCCGCACGAGTTTGACGACGCGGAGATGACGGCCTTTTTGAAGGGGCGCCTGACCACTGGGCAAGCCGGGCTGCTGCTTGCGGAAAATGCTGGGCAGCCAGTGGGGTTTGCGCTGCTTTACCTGACGCACAACACACGCGACTTGGCGCCGCAGCTGATCGTGGGCGACTTGTTCGTGCGGGCGGATTGCCGGCGCCACGGGCTGGCCCGCCAGCTGATGGCGGAGAGCTTCGCGTGGGGGCGGCAGCACGGGGCCAAGCACGTGAGCTGGCAGACGCGCGAGACCAACACCGCGGCCCAGCCGCTGTATGACCAAATCGGGGCCCGCGAAACCGGGTGGGTGCATTACGAGCATGACTTAGGCGCACAATAATCGGGCGGCGGACTCACGCCACCCGGGCGGCTCAAAGACCGTCGCCACTTAAAAAGCGCTCACCCGCCATGGGTGAGCGTTTTTAGCGGTGCCGGCAGTGTGACTGGCTACGGCTTATTTGCCGTGGCGAAAGCCGTAGCTGAAGTAGATGATCAGGCCGATGCCAAACCAGACCAGGCTCATCAGCCAGGTCTCTTGCGGCAGCTGACTCATCAGCAGCAGGCAGAACAGAAACGAGAGCAGCGGCACGACCGGGTAGCCGGGCACCTTGAACCCGGGGTTATTGATTTGCTCGTGCCGGCGAAGCGGCAGAATCCCTAGACTGACGATGGCAAAAGCGATCAGCGTGCCGATGTTGACCAAATTGACTAGCTGTGTCAACGGCACCAGCCCGCCCATGACGGCGATGATCGTCGTCACGGCAACCAAGGCGTGGCGCGGCAGCTGGCGTTGCACTTGGCCGAACCAGCCGGGCAGCAGGCCGTCGCGGCCGATCGCGTAAACGAGCCGGGAGCTGGAGTAGATCATGGTGACCATCATCGTGAACATCCCGGCCAAAGCACCAATGGCGATGATGCCGGCCAGCTGCGGCTGGTGGATGAAGATCAGGGCGAACGACACCGGATCAGCCACGTCCAGGTGGGTGAACTTCACCATCCCGGTTAGCACGATCGCCACCAGGACGTACAACACCGTGGCGATGATCAGCGTGCCGATGATCCCGCGCGGCAGCGTTTTTTGCGGGTGCTTGACCTCCGGCGCGCTGGCGGAAACGGCGTCAAAGCCGAGGTAGGCGAAGAAGACGAGCGACGCCCCGGCCAGCACGCCCTTGACGCCAAACGGCAGGAAGGGGTGCCAGTTGATCGGCTTGATGTAAAACGCGCCGACCACCACGAAGATCCCGATGATGAGCAGCTTGACGAGGACCATCGCCCGGTTGACCGCCATCGAGGTGGTCATGCCGCGCGTCAGCATGAAGCCGACCAGCAGCACAACCAGGACGGCGATCAGGTTGACGTAGGTGCCGTGAGCGGGGTCAAAGGCGCCGCTGAGCGCGCGGGGAATCCGCAGGCCAAAACCGCTGAGCAGGCTGGCAAAGTACGCAGAGAAGCTGGTCGACACGGCGGCGACGGCGAGCATGTACTCCAGAATCAGGGCCCAGCCGATGATCCAGCCGACCAGCTGGCCAAAGACGATGCTGCCATAAGCGTAGGCCGAGCCCGCCACGGGCAGGGCGGAGGCAAACTCGGCGTAGCACATCGCGGCCAGCGAGCAGACCACTGCCGCCAAAATAAAAGCCAGCGTGATGGCTGGCCCACTGGTGGTAGCGGCAACCGTGCCCGGCAGGATGAAGATGCCGGTGCCGATGACGGCGCCGATGCCCAAGGCGATGAGGTCGCGCGTGGTCAGGGTCCGCGCCAGCTGGTGATCCGCATTCAGCGTGGTTTGCACGTCAGGTTTGCGGGTGAGGCGCTGCCAAACTGTTGGCTGCTTCATTTGACCTTGCCTGCCTCCTTTTCCTTCAGGTACTTCTTTTGGTCGGGCACGTACTTGAACGTGGGGTCGATCGCCTTGTCGATGGCATCAAACGACCGCTGCATCTGCTCGCCGATCTGTGCGGTCAGCGCGTCGGTCACGCGCCCGGCCGGTACGGTGATCGGGTCGCCGAAGCGCACGGTGATGCGCTTGCGCAGAAAAATGTGGGAGAACTTGACCGGGCCTTGATAAACGGCCGGCACGATCGGCACCTTTGCCAGCTTGGCGATCAAAACGGCGCCGCCCTTAAGCTGCTCGGTGTAGCGGGAGCCGGACGGGAAAATCATGACGGCCAGCTTGCCTTCCTTGAGTGTCCGCACCGGGATCTTGATGGCGCTGGGGCCGGGATTGGCCCGATTGACCCCAAAGGCGTTGGCATGATCGAGGATCCAGCGTAAAATGGGATTCTTGAAGAGCTCTTCTTTCGCCATGAACGAGAACTTGCGGGGGCTGCCCGCCAGTGCGAAAAAGATGGGGTCCCACCAAGTGCGGTGCGGGCCGACCAGCACGTACGGGCCGTCAGGCAGCGCCTCTTTGTTCTCGTAGTGCGTGTTGCCGTTGATCAGCAGGACGAGCAGGCGCACGACCCAGCGGATGAATGAATAAAACATTGATTGTTTTCCTTTCATCAAATAGCCGCTCTCGGCTTGAAATATTGTTCGATAAATTATACCACAAACGCATACGGCGTTAAGCAGGAGGCCCCATGGCAGAAGTCGCATTACAACCAGATGAACGCATCGACGTCCTGCAGGGCGCAGGCATTCGGATCATCCAAAGCGCCAGCGTGTTCGCCTTCTCGCTGGACGCGGTGCTGCTGGCCGCGTTTGCCCAAGTCAAAAGGACCAGCCGGGTGGTGGACCTGGCGGCGGGCAACGGGGCCGTGGGGCTGTTTGTCGCGCGGCGGACGCAAAAGCCGGTGACCCTGATCGAGCTGCAGCCGCGGCTGGCCGACATGGCGGCGCGCAGTGTGCGCCTGAACGACTTGACCAACGTCGACGTCCACACCGCGGACTTGAAAAATGCCGCCGCGATCGTGCCGAAGGATTCAGTTGACGTGGTGACCTGCAACCCGCCGTACTTCAAGGTGACGCCAGCGTCTAAAACTAATCCCAACGACCACCTGGCGCTGGCCCGCCACGAGCTGACCACCAATTTTCAGACCGTGTGCGAGACGACGGCCGGCCTGCTCAAGTACCAGGGCAAGGCCTTCTTCGTTCACCGGCCGGACCGGCTGGCAGAGCTGCTCGCCACGATGGCGGAAGCCGACCTGGCGCCCAAACGCGTGCGCTTCATTCACCCCAAGGCGGACCGCGAGGCCAACATGGTGCTGCTGGAGGGCATCCGCTCGGGCAAGCCGGCGGGGATGCGGATCCTGCCGCCGCTGGTGGTGTACGGCGCAGACGGGCAGTACGGGGAAGAGGTGCAACACTTAATGTATGGCTAATTATTTCTTTTACGTGCTGCTGTGCGCCGACGGGACGTTTTACGGCGGCTACTCGACGGACGTGGCCGCCCGGGTCGCGACGCACAATGCCGGCAAGGGCGCCAAGTACACGAAAACGCGGCGGCCCGTGCGCCTGCTTTATGCCGAGGGGTTTGAAGAAGAGCACGATGCGCTTTCGGCCGAGTGGCACTTCAAGCACCAAAGCCGCGCGGCCAAGGAGGCGTTTTTAGCCGCACACGACGTTCAGTGGGAGGACGCAGACCATGGCCACACTTGAAATTGTGCCGGTGACTGCAGAAAATGCATCCGATGCGATCGCGCTGACGGTCGGGCCGGACCAGCGGCAGATGATCGAGCCCAATGCCCAATCGCTTGCGGAAGCGAAACACGACCGGCGCTTTGATTGGCATCCCTAGCTCTTGGTCGCCGATCAACTTCCGGTCGGGTTTGCGATGATCGGCGCCTACAATCAGGCAGAGCGCTACATCTGGCTGGACCGGTTGATGATCGCCACGCCGTATCAGCGCCAGGGCCTGGGCGGCCGGTTTCTGGAGCTGCTCAAGGCCTTCATTATTCGCAAGTGGGGCGTCCAGGACATCGTGCTCAGCTACGATCAGGCCAATGTCGGCGCAGCGCGCTTATACCAGGCGCATGGGTTCGTCCCCGTGGAAATGACGGACAACGGGGACCCGATGGCGGTCTACCACGTTGCACAGGGGAAAAGGCCGCATCGGCAGGTGTGACGGCGGGCGCGGTGGTAGCAGACTTTTACCGAATTAAGTTGCACACCGGCGGCTTTCTCTGTATAATCTTTTAAGTGTGAAAAACACACAACCCACATCAGGGGAAGATCGTTGGGCCGGTGCTTCGGGAGAAGTGGCCTGGCGAGTGGAGGCCCCTGAGAGGAATAAAACCATATGGAGGACTACTCATGACTGTATTAAGCATGAAGCAACTGCTTGAAGCTGGTGTCCACTTCGGTCACCAGACCCGGCGCTGGAACCCGAAGATGAAGCCATTCATCTTCACGGAACGTAACGGGATCTACATCATCGACCTGCAAAAGACGGTCAAGATGATCGACGACGCCTACAACTTCGTCAAGGAAGAAGCCGCAGATAACGGCATTTTCCTGTTCGTCGGCACCAAGAAGCAGGCCCAAGACGCCATCGCTGAAGAAGCGACCCGCGCCGGCCAGTTCTACGTCAACCACCGCTGGCTTGGCGGCACGCTGACCAACTGGAACACCATCCAGACCCGGATCAAGCGCCTCAAGGACATCAAGAAGATGGCCACCGATGGCACCTTCGACAAGCTGCCGAAGAAGGAAGTTTCCCTGCTCAAGAAGCAGCAGGCCAAGCTTAAGAAGTTCCTCGGCGGGATCGAAGACATGCCTCGCATCCCAGACGTGATCTTCATCGTTGACCCACGCAAGGAAAAGATCGCCGTTCAGGAAGCACAAAAGCTGAACATCCCGATCGTTGCGATGGTCGACACCAACTCCGACCCTGACGACATTGACGTCATCATTCCTTCGAACGATGACGCGATCCGTGCCGTTCGTTTGATCACCGCCACCATGGCTGATGCGATCATCGAAGGCAAGCAGGGCGAGGACCAGGCCGAAGACGTGCCTGCTGACCAGCAGCCAGCAGATGACGCCCCGAAGGCCGACTCGATCGAAGACATTGTGAACGCCGTTGAAGGCGACAACAAGTCCGACGCCGAATAATTAAATCGTCAGTTAGACTCAGCCGTCTGTGCTTTGCAGCAAATGCAGGCGCAGGCGGCTTTTTTAAGAAAAAATCCTAGGAGGACTACACATGGCTATTACCGCAAAGCAAGTCAAGGAACTGCGCGACCGCACTCAGGTCGGGATGATGGACGCCAAGAAGGCGCTGGTTGCTGCCGATGGCGACATGGACAAGGCAATCGACGTTCTGCGTGAAAAGGGTCTGGCCAAGGCGGCCAAGAAGGCGGGCAACATCGCTGCCGAAGGACTGACCGCCATCACGATCGACGGCAACGCCGCGGCGATCATCGAGGTCAACTCCGAAACGGACTTCGTGGCGTCTAACGACAAGTTCCAGAACTTTGTGAACGGCGCGGCCAAGGCGATCGCGGCCGGTCAGCCAACCGACATGGAGGCGGCTCTGAAGCTTGACGTTGATGGCCAGACCATCGACGAAGCAGCCAAGGCGTTGACAGCGGTGATCGGCGAAAAGATCGACCTGCGCCGGTTCGAAGTCGTGGCCAAGACGGACAGTGAGCACTTCGGCGCTTACCTGCACAACGGCGGCCAGGTCGCAGCGCTCGTGACCATTGACGGCGGCGACGACGAGACGGCCCACGACATTGCGATGCACGTCGCAGCGATCAACCCGCAGTACCTGGACCGCACGCAGGTCCCGGCCGACGAGCTGAAGAAGCAAACCGACCTGTTCACCAAGGAAACGCTGGATGAAGGCAAGCCGGAAAAGATCGTGCCGCGCATCGTGGAGGGCCGCGTCAACAAGTGGCTGTCTGAGATCTCACTGGTCGACCAGGAATTCGTCAAGGACTCCGACAAGACTGTTGCCGAGTACGCCAAGAGCAAGGGCGCTACGGTCAAAGGCTTCGTGCGTTACGAAGTCGGCGAAGGCATTGAGAAGAAGCAAGATAACTTCGTTGATGAAGTAATGGGCCAGATCAAAGACTAATGGTGCCAAAAGGGTCACGCGGGGCGTGGCTCTTTTTTTGCAAGGTGCGGCGGCTGGCGTACTTAGCGGGACAGGTAGCCTAGCCCTAGCCATTGCCGGTGTTCTTTGCCGGCGAGGGCTAGGGCGTAGCTAGCTGCTCCCGCGTTGCCAGCCCGCCGCCCGATTAAGACCTCGAAGCCCAGTTAGAGCAAGGTGTGCATCAGTCGCGCATTTGGAAGACAGCCCGCCGCTGCACCTGTTACCCGCTCCGCCGCAAGCGGCGCCAGGCTGATCATCGCTGTCAGCCCGGCCGCCGTTTTTCCAAATGGCGGGCACCTGCCTCGACCCGGCCCATTGCCCTGCCCACCGGGCCGGTCAAGATTTTCTTAATCGCGCCGGGCTTCAGGCATGGCGTCAGGGAATATGGTAAACTAGTACCAGCAATTAAGAAGGGACAACACTCATGATCAAATACAAACGCATTGTACTGAAAGTTTCCGGCGAGGCGCTTGGCGGGAAGAACGGCTTCGGCATTCAGCCGCCGGTGATCAAGCTGATCGCCGACCAGATCAAGCAGGTCCACGAAATGGGCGTGCAGATCGCGATCGTCTGCGGCGGCGGGAACATCTGGCGCGGCGAAACCGGCGCGGCCATGGGCATGGAGCGGGCGCAAGCGGACTACATGGGAATGCTGGCCACCGTGATGAACGGGTTGGCCCTGCAGGACAGCCTGGAGAATCTCGGGGTGCCGACGCGGGTGCAGACCAGTATCGAAATGCGGCAGATCGCTGAACCTTACATTCGGCGCAAGGCGGTGCGCCACCTTGAAAAGGGCCGCGTCGTGATTTTTGCTGGCGGCACGGGGAACCCGTACTTCAGCACGGACACCACGGCGGCGCTGCGCGCGGCAGAAATCGGGGCCGATGCGATCCTGATGGCCAAAAATGGCGTTGATGGTGTTTACTCGGCTGATCCGAACAAGGATGCAAGCGCGACGAAGTTCGATCACCTCAGCCACATGGACATTATCACCAAGGGCCTGAACGTGATGGATTCGACGGCCAGCACGCTGTCGATGGACAATGACATTCCGCTGGTCGTGTTTAACTTGAACGACCCGGACAACATCAAGAAGGTCGTTGAAGGCGAGCACATTGGCACAACGATCCAAGGAAAGGAATAATTATGGCCAACGCAATTATTGATGACGCCAAGGCGTCAATGAAGAAGTCCGAGGACGCACTCCGCCGCCAGCTCGGGACGATCCGGGCCGGCCGCGCCAACGCCAGCCTGCTCAATCGCATTGAGGTCGAGTACTACGGGACGCAGACGCCGCTTAACCAAATCGCGGCGATCACCGTGCCGGAAGCGCGGGTCCTGCTGGTGACGCCGTACGACAAGTCGAGCCTGAAGGACATTGAAGCGGCGCTGAACGCCTCAGATTTGGGCATCAACCCGGCCAACGACGGCAACGCGATCCGGCTGGTCGTGCCGCAGTTGACCGGTGAGCGGCGGGCTGAGATCGCCAAGGAAGTCGGCAAGTATCAGGAAGAAGCCAAGATCGCGATCCGCAACATTCGCCGCGACGCCCTCGACAAGCTGAAGAAGCAGGAGAAGGCCGGCGACATCACCGAGGATGATTTACACCGCGGTGAAAAGGACGTCCAAAAGGTGACGGATGACTCCTCGAAGCACATTGATGCCATCGCAGCGGAGAAGGAAGAAGAAATCAAGGAAGGCTAACTTCCTGGGCCCGCGTCACTGGCGCGGGCTTTTTACCGGTTGTGGGGCAAGCGCTTGGCGTTAGGCCCAGCAGTGGGTCTGGTGGGCGCAGCCTTGCTGTTGCCCGCTGCGTTTTTCTGCTACAATACGATGAGATGTGACTTGCTTCACGATGGAGGATGAACTGTTGCCAAATCAAGCACTTGATCCCGCGCGGATCCCGGCCCACGTTGCCATCATTATGGATGGCAACGGCCGCTGGGCCAAGGCGCGGCATTTACCGCGCGTGGCGGGGCATAAACAAGGCATGGAAGTGGTCAAGACCATCACTAAGGCGGCGAGCCGCCTGGGGGTGAAGGCCTTGACTTTGTATGCCTTTTCGACCGAGAACTGGAAACGGCCCACCAGTGAGGTGTCCTACCTCATGCGCCTGCCGGTCGACTTTTTCGGCACGTTCATGCCTGAGCTGATCGAAGAAAACGTCCGCGTGCAGGTCATGGGGGAGCTGGCCGCGCTGCCGGCCAAAACGCGCAAGGCCGCGGAAGACGCGATGGCCGATACCGCCCAGAACACTGGCATGATCCTGAACTTCGCGCTGAATTACGGCGCGCGCGACGAGCTGATTCAGGCGGCGCGGGCGATGGCGCAAGAGGCTAAAGCCGGGGCCCTTGAGCCGGCAGCGATCGACGACCAAGTCTTCGCTGACCACCTGATGACCCACCGGCTGGGGGCCCTGGCCGATCCGGACCTGCTGATCCGCAGCAGCGGCGAGGAGCGGCTGTCCAACTTCTTGCTGTGGCAGCTGGCATACTCGGAGCTGGTGTTCACGAAGACCTACTGGCCCGATTTCACGCCGCAGGTCTTAGAAGATTGCATTGCCCAGTACCAGGCGCGTGATCGGCGCTTCGGCGGACTGGCTAAATAGTGGAGGGATAGTATGAAACAACGAATCATCACCGCAGTCGTCGCCCTGGCGATCTTCATTCCCATCCTGATCCTTGGGGGCTTTTGGATCGACCTCGCAGCTTGCGTGCTGGCGGTCGTTGCGATGTCTGAGATCTTCATCATGCGCAAGAAGATCATCGTGTCGCTTGATTTCCTGCTTGCGGCGCTGGGCGTGTTGGCGGTCACCGTACCGGACAGCTGGCTGCGCTGGCTGCCGGCGTACCTGTCGCGCCTAGACGTTATCTACGCGGTGGTGGTCCTGCTGCTGCTGAGCACCGTCGCCAGCAAGAATCGCACGACCTATGACGACGTGGCGGTCACGGCACTGTCGCTGTTTTACATCGGCACCGGCTTCCACTACTTCGTCATGCTGCGCAACGACCCCAACGGCGGGCTCGACACCTTGCTGTTCGCCATGCTGATCGTCTGGCTGACCGATTCAGGTGCCTACTTCTGCGGCCGCGCGTTCGGTAAGCACAAGCTGTGGCCAGCCATCAGCCCTAACAAAACTTGGGAGGGCAGCCTCGGCGGGAACGCCACGGCGCTGATTTTTGCCGCGATTTACCTGCACTTCTTCCCGCAGGCCTACCCGTTTTGGCCGATGATGGGCATCGCCTTGGTCCTGTCGATCGTGGGGTCGCTCGGCGATCTGATCGAATCGGCCCTCAAGCGCTATTACGGCGTGAAGGACTCGGGCCGCATTCTGCCGGGGCACGGCGGCATTCTCGACCGGTTTGACAGTATGCTGCTGGTGATGCCGATGATCCACTTCTTTGGCATTCTGTAGGCCAGGCGCGGTAAGGAGCGGTTATGACAACAATAATTGAATTTCTGATCGTTTTCGTCATCCTGGTCTTGGTGCACGAGTTCGGCCATTTTATCTTTGCTAAGTGGTCCGGGATCCTGGTGCGTGAGTTCTCTATCGGCATGGGCCCCAAGCTGGTGGCCTGGCACCGCAACCACACGACCTACACGCTGCGGCTATTGCCGCTGGGCGGCTACGTGCGCATGGCGGGCTGGCAGGACGAAGACGACGAGATCAAGCCGGGCACCATGCTGGCCATCGAAGTGAACGATCAAGGGGTCGTTAAGCGGGTCAATTTGTCGAGCAAAACGACGCTGCAAGGCGGCATCCCGGTGCAGGTCGACCGCGTCGATCTGCAGCATGACCTCGTGGTGGTCGGGTATGAAAACGGCGATGAATCTGAGCTGAAGACGTGGCCCGTGGACCACGACGCGACGATCATCGAGGAGGACGGCACAGAGGTGATCATTGCCCCGGATGACGTACAGTTCCAAAACGCCAAGCTCTGGAAGCGGATGCTGGTGAACTTCGCCGGCCCGATGAACAATTTTCTGCTGGCCATTGTGGTCTTCATCGGCCTGGGCCTGTTCAACGGGGTCGCCGTCACCAACACCAACCAGATCGGGCAGGTGCAGCCGAATTCGCCGGCCGCCGTTGCGGGGCTCAAGGCTGACTCGCACATTCAAACCATTGGCGGCGCCAAAATCAGCTCGTTTACCGACATTCAAAAGGCCGTGGCCCAGTACAAGGGTCGCGAGGCGACCGTGGTGGCCACCCGCAATGGCACCACGCAGCACCTGACCATGCGGCCGACCAGTGACGGGACCATTGGGGTGTATGCCAAGACCACCAAGAATCCGGTGGCTGCGGTCGGTTTTGGCCTGACCACAACCTGGACTTACGCGACGATGATTTTTCACGCCCTGGGCCAGATGATCTCCGGCCACTTCTCGCTGAACCAGCTGGCCGGGCCGGTCGGGATCTACACCATGACCGCCAGTGCCGCTAAGGCCGGAATGTTGAGCCTGATTTCATTTCTGGGCGGGCTGTCCGTCAACTTGGGGATCATGAACCTGATCCCGATCCCGATCTTGGACGGCGGCAAGCTCTTACTCAACCTGCTGGAAGCCATTCGGCGCAAGCCGCTTAAGCAGGAGCACGAAGGCATGATCACGCTAATCGGCGCAGGGGTGATGTTCGCCCTGATCATCGCCGTGACCATCAACGATATTATGCGCAGTTTTTAACTTGGAGGACACTAATGAAACAATCTCGCATGTTTATTCCCACCGTCAAAGAAGTACCCAGCACTGCCGAGGCCAAGTCGCACCAGATGATGTTGCGCTCCGGCTTCATTCGCCAGGTCGCAGCTGGCGCCTATGCCTACCTGCCGCTGGCGAGCCGCGTTTTGGCCAAGATCGAAACCATCATCGATGAGGAAATGAGCAAGATCTCGGCCGTGAAAATGCAGATGCCGAGCCTCTTGCCGGCGGAGCTTTGGCAAGAATCTGGCCGCTACGAGACCTATGGCCCGAACCTGTTCAAGCTCAAGGATCGCCACGACCGGGACTTCATCCTCGGCCCCACGCACGAAGAGACCTTTACGGACCTCGTGCGCAACGACCTGAACTCCTACAAGAAGATGCCGCTGGTGCTTTACCAAATCCAAACCAAGTACCGCGATGAGGACCGGCCGCGCTACGGGCTGCTGCGCTCCCGTGAGTTCATCATGGAAGACGTGTACTCCTTCACCGCGAACACCGCTGACCTGGACACGATCTACAACCAGATGGAGAAGGCCTACACCAACATCTTCAACCGCCTGGGCCTGAACTTCCGGGCGATTGTCGGTGACGGCGGGGCGATGGGGGGCAAGGACTCCAAGGAATTCTCTGCCATCGCCGACATCGGTGAGGACACGATCGTCTACTCGGACGCCTCCGACTATGCCGCCAACCTCGAAATGGCGACCAGCATGAACGTGCCGGTGGCGGACCACGAGGAGCTTGGCGCGTTGACCGAAGTTGACACGCAGGACGCCAAGACCATCGCCGAAGTGGCGGCGTTCTTGGCCGTGCCGGCCACCAAGCTGATCAAGGCGGTGCTGTTTATCGCCGACGAAAAGCCGGTCCTGGCACTGGTCCGCGGCGACTACGAGGTCAACGACGTGAAGCTGAAGAACCTGCTCGGCGCTGATTTTCTTGATATGGCGACGCCGGAGCAGGTCCAGCAGTACATGCATGCAGAAATTGGCAACATTGGGCCGGTGGGCGCGCCGGACGACGTTGAGATCATCGCCGACAAGAGCCTGACGGGCCTGGTCAACCTGGTCGCAGGAGCCAACAAGGCGCACACCCACGTGACCAACGTGAACCCCGGCCGCGACTTTACCCCCAGCCAGACCGCAGATATTCGCTTCGTTAAGGCCGGCGAAGTCTCACCTGACGGGCAAGGCGTCCTGAAGTTCACCAAGGGCATCGAGATCGGTCACATCTTCAAGCTGGGCACCCGCTACACGAAGGCCATGGGCGCCAACTTCCTGGATGAAAACGGCCGCGCCAAGCCGATCATCATGGGCTCTTACGGCATCGGCGTCTCCCGGCTGCTGTCGGCCATCGCCGAGCAGACCCTGGACGAGCACGGCCTGGACTGGCCGCGCGCCGTTGCCCCGTTTGACGTGCACGTGGTGCCGGTCAACCTGAAGAAGCAGGCCCAGGCCGATTTGACGGCCAAAATCACCGCTCAGCTTGAGCAGGAGGGCTTTGACGTTCTGGTCGACGACCGCAACGAGCGCCCGGGCGTGAAGTTTGCGGATGCGGATCTCATCGGGATCCCGGTGCGGGTCACCGTCGGCAAAAAGGCCGAAGACGGGATCGTCGAACTCAAGCTCCGCAAGTCCGGCGAGACCCTTGAAGTCAAGGCGGAAGAGCTGATCTCCTCGCTGAAGATCTTGCTCGACCACGCGGAATAAAAGCAGATTGAGAAAAGCGACCCAGCACTGCTTGGGCCGCTTTTTCATGGTTTGGCCCCGCTTGGCCCCGGCTTGTTTGGCCCGCAAATTCGGGGTAACATGGTTGCATCATCAAAAAGGGAGTGGCTTTTTTGGCACTATCAAAAGCAGAAATGTTCCAAAAATTGATCGAGCAGGCGCAGTTGCCTGCGGCGGTCAAGCAAGATCCGGCCCTGACCGCCGCCACGGTCGAGGCGGTGACCGTTCACAGCCGCTCCAAACGTTACGAGTTTCTGATCGGGACGGCGGGAGTGCTGCCGTACGCCGTCTACATCCAGCTGGAGCAGCACATCAAGGCGGCCTTCAAGGACATCGCTCAGGCCAGCCTGACGATTAAGCCGGCCCAGGTGGACCTGCAGGCCAAATTCCTTTCGGCCTATTGGTCGTACGTGGTCGCAAACGCCGGCATCGAATCCGCCATCGTGGCGGAGACGTGCATGAACCAGACGCCCGCCTTTGAGGACGGGAAAGTGACCCTGACGGCCGAAAACGAGCCGGTGCGCCAGTTTTTGATCCAGCAGGGGCTCGGTAAGCTGGCCGAAACCTACGCGCAGGTGGGCCTCACCGGCGTTAATGTGGTCGCGACGGTCGATGCCAGCGAATCCGAGGCCAACCTGGCTGCGTTCAAGGCCCAAAAAGCCGAGGAGGCGGCGGCCATGGCCAAGCGCGCGCAGGCCGTCGTGGCCCAGCGCGAGCAGAACCCGGCGCCCAGTGGCCCCGTTCAGCTGGGCCGCGGCCTGAAGAGCGGCGAGACGCCGACGCAAATGGTCGCGATCACCCAGGAGGAAAACTCGGTCCTGATCGAGGGTTACGTCTTTGACGTCGAGGTGCGCCAGCTGCGCTCCAAGCGCTCCTTGCTCATCGCCAAGGTCACCGACTACACCTCCAGTTTTATCGTGAAGAAATTCAGCAACGGGGCGGACGACGAAGCCGCGTTTGCGCAGATCACGGTCGGCATGTGGCTGAAGATCCGCGGCAGCGTGCAGGAGGATACCTACTCCCGCGAGCTGACGGTGATGGCCCGGGACATGGAAGAAGTGCACCACGCCCAGCGCCAGGACACCGCCGCGGGGGAAAAGCGGATCGAGCTTCACCTGCACACCAACATGAGCCAAATGGATGCTTTGCCGAGCATCAGTGATTACGTCAGCCGCGCCAAGGCGTGGGGGCAGCCGGCCATCGCGGTCACGGACCACGCCGGGCTTCAGGCCTACCCGGAGGCGCACACCGCCGCAGGCAAGGCCGGCATCAAGATGCTGTACGGCGTCGAGATCAACTTGGTCGATGACGGCGCGCCGGTGGCCTACCAGGCGGAAGCGCCGCGGCAGCTGGCCGATGAGACCTACGTGGTGTTTGACATCGAAACCACGGGGCTGTCCGCGGTGTACGACAAGATCATCGAAGTCGCAGCGGTCAAGATGAAGGCCGGCAAGGTGATCGATTCCTTCGAGGAGCTGATCGATCCCGGGTTTGCGCTGTCCGAGTTTACGATCAACTTGACGCACATCACCGACGAGATGGTCCGCGGCTCAAAGACCGAGGCGCAGGTGCTGGATAATTTCCGCACGTTCTGCGAAGGCACCATCATGAGCGGCCATAACGTCACGTTTGACGTGGGCTTTTTGAACAAGGGTTACGAGCGTCTGGGCGAGCCGCACATTCAAAACCCGGTGATCGACACCCTGGAGCTATCGCGCATGCTGCACCCGGAGCGCAAGAACCACAAGCTCGACACGCTGACCAAGGTCTACAAGATCCCGCTCAACCACCACCACCGCGCCAACGCCGACGCCGAGGCGACCGGTTACCTGCTGTACGCGCTGGAAAAAGAGGCGCAAAAGAAGTACGCCATTACCCTTTTGAACCAGCTGAATTCGCGGATCGGCGAAGACGAGGCCTACAAGCAAAGCCGGCCGACGCACGCGATCGTGTTTGCCAAGACCCAGGCCGGGCTGAAGAACCTGTTTAAGCTGGTCAGCCAGTCCAACATCGACTACTTCTACCGCCTGCCGCGGGTGCCGCGGTCGGTGCTGCAAAAGTATCGCGAAGGCCTGCTGGTCGGCTCCGCCTGCGACTCGGGCGAGGTCTTCATCGCGGCGATGCAAAAAGGCGCCGCGGAAGCCGCCGAAAAGGCCAAGTTTTACGACTACCTGGAGGTGCAGCCACTGGCCAACTACCAGCCGCTGATCGATGGCGGCCTGGTGCAGGGTCAGGCACACTTGCAGGAGATCTTGAAAACCATCATCAAGATCGGCCAGGACCAAGGCAAGCTCGTGGTGGCGACCGGCGACGCGCATTACTTGGATGAAAACGACGCCATTTACCGCAAGATCCTGATCCACAGTCAGGGCGGCGCCAACCCGCTGAACCGCCACGACCTGCCGGACGTGCATTTTCGTACGACGCAGGAGATGCTGGACGCGTTTGCCTGGCTGAAGGACGACCAGCTCGCCCATCAGCTGGTCGTGGAGAACACGCACAAGGTGGCGGCCCTGATCGCCGGTGACATCACGCCGGTGAAGACCAAGCTGTACACGCCCAACATTCCAGGCGTTGAGGAACACTTGCGCACCGACGTCATGACCACGGCCCACAAGCTTTACGGCGATCCCTTGCCGGAGATCGTGCAGGCCCGGCTTGATAAGGAACTTAAAAGCATCATCGGCAACGGGTTCTCGGTGATCTACAACATTGCCCAGCAGCTGGTGCTCAAGTCCAACAAGGACGGGTACTTGGTTGGCTCGCGAGGGTCGGTCGGCTCCAGTTTAGCCGCGACCATGTCCGGGATCACGGAGATCAACCCCCTCCCGCCGCACTACCGCTGCCCGAAGTGCCAGTACTCCCAGTTCTTCACGAAGGGGGAGTACGGATCGGGCTTTGACCTGCCCGACAAGGCGTGCCCTAACTGCGGCACGGACATGGTCAAGGACGGCCAGGACATTCCGTTTGAAACCTTCCTGGGCTTCAAAGGGGACAAGGTGCCCGATATCGACCTGAACTTCTCCGGGGACTACCAGCCGGTGGCCCATAACTACATCAAGGTGCGGTTCGGGGAGGACCACGCGTTTCGCGCCGGGACGATTGGCACCGTGGCGGACAAGACCGCGTACGGCTACGTCAAGGCGTACGAGCGCGACACCGGCCAAATGCTGCGGGGGGCGGAAATTGACCGGCTGGCCAAGGGCGCGACCGGCGTCAAGCGAACCACCGGCCAGCACCCGGCGGGGATCCTGATCGTGCCGGCGGACATGGACATCTACGACTTTTCGCCGATCCAGTACCCGGCCGATGACCAAGGGGCGGCCTGGAAGACGACCCACTTTGATTTCCACTCGATCCACGACAACATTTTGAAAATGGATGTGCTGGGCCACGATGACCCGACCATGATCCGCATGTTGCAGGACCTTTCCGGCGTCGACCCCAAGAGCATTCCGATGGACGACCCGGGCGTCATGTCGCTGTTTTCCAGTCCTGACATCCTGGGGGTCACGCCGGAGCAAATCAATTCCAAAACCGGGACGCTGGGCGTGCCGGAATTTGGGACGCGCTTCGTGCGGGGGATGCTGGAGGAGACGCACCCGAAGAAGTTCTCCGAGCTGCTCCAGATCTCCGGGCTGTCGCACGGCACGGACGTGTGGCTGGGCAACGCCGAGGAGCTGATCCAAAACGGCACCGTCACCATCAAAGAGGTGATCGGCTGTCGTGACAACATCATGATGGACCTGATCCACTGGGGGATGGACGATTCCATGGCGTTTCAGATCATGGAGCACGTCAGAAAGGGCCGCGGGATCCCGGATGACTGGCAAAAGGCGATGCGCGACAATCCCAACGTGCCGGATTGGTACATCGACTCCTGCCTGAAGATCAAGTACATGTTCCCGAAGGCCCACGCGGCCGCCTACGATCTGATGGGGCTGCGCATTGCCTGGTTCAAGGTCTACTTCCCGCTGGTGTACTACGCCGCGTACTTCTCGGTGCGGGCGGAGGACTTCGACCTAGTGGCGATGAGCCACGGCAAGGAGTCGCTGAAGGCCGCCATTAAGGCCATCACCGACCAGGGTAATGATGCTTCCGCCAAGGACAAGACGCTGCTCACGGTGCTGGAGCTCGCCAATGAGTGCCTGGAGCGCGGCTTCACCATCAAGATGGTGGACATCAATCACTCCGACGCGCATGATTTCGAGATTCTCGACGACCACACGCTGCTGGCCCCGTTTCGGGCGGTGCCCGGGCTGGGCGATAACGTTGCCAAGCAGATCGTGGCCGCGCGCGAGGAGAAGCCCTTCCTGTCCAAGGAGGACTTGGCCAACCGCGGCAAGGTCTCCAAGACCCTGATCGACTACATGACTGAAAACCACGTCCTCGACGCGCTGCCGGATGAAAATCAGCTGTCGCTGTTTGATTCGATGTTCTAGCGGCCGTGCGGGTTGCCGGCGAATTAGGCTTGCACTGGAAGGCCTTTTATGCTAGATTATTCATAGTAGTTAAATCCTTTGAGGAGGAGTGAGCAGAGATGCTCACTCCTTTTCTTAGGGGAGGTCACGGCTGCCCCAGTGGCGGCCTGTACAACAACCTAAAGGGGGGAAAGACTTGAGCACGGTTGTCGAGAAAGTCACAGAAATTGTTGATCCGATCCTTGAGGCCAATCATTTTGATTTGAGCGATATCGAGTTTGTCAAGGAAGGCGGAAGCTGGTACTTGCGAGTCTACATCGATAAACCTGGTGGCATCACGCTCGATGAGTGTGTGATGGTCTCCGAGGCCTTGTCGGAGAAACTGGACGGCATGGACCCGGACCCGATCCCGCAGGCCTACTTCTTGGAGGTCTCCTCGCCAGGTGCCGAACGGCCGCTGAAAACCGACCAAGATTTCAAAAACGCGGTTGGTGAGTATATTCACATTTCCTTGTTCAAAAAGCAGGACGGCAAGAAGGTCTTCGAAGGCACGCTTAAAGCGCTGGACGATGACACCCTGACGCTGGTGCTGAAGGACAAGGCGCGCCATTTCGAGCAGGCGTTTGATCGCAGCGCGATCGCAAGTGCCCGCTTGGCCATCGAATTTTAGCGGCAAGGCCGCTGGCAAAGGAAGGAACAACATGTCAAAGGAAATGATTGAAGCGCTCGACGCCCTTGAAACCGAAAAAGGCGTCAAGAAAGAAGTCGTGATCGAAGCGCTCGAAGATGCCCTCGCATCTGCCTACAAGCGCAATTACGACCAAGCGCAAAACGTCGATGTTGAATTCGATAAGACGCAAGGTGACATTCATGTCTACGCCGTCAAGGAAGTCACCGAAGAGGTCTTCGACTCCCGGCTGGAAGTCAGCCTGAAGGACGCGCTGGCGATCAACAAGGCCTACGAGGTCGGCGACAAGATCAAGTTCGAGGTCACCCCGAAGGACTTTGGCCGCATTGCGGCGCAGACCGCCAAGCAGGTCATCATGCAGCGCGTGCGGGAAGCCGAACGCGGCATTATCTACGATGAGTACTCCCAGTACGAAAACGAGATCATGACCGGTGAAGTTGAGCGGCGCGACAACAAGTTCATCTACGTCAACCTGGGCAAGATCGAAGCGGTCTTGGGCCGCGGCGACCAGATGCCAAACGAGCAGTACGAGCCGCATGACCGCATCAAGGTCTTCGTCTCCAAGGTCGAAAACGCCAGCAAGGGGCCACAGGTCTTCGTGTCCCGCACCAACCCCGGGCTGGTCAAGCGCCTGTTCGAACAGGAAGTGCCAGAAATTTTTGACGGCACCGTTGAAATTGCCGGGATCGCCCGCGAAGCCGGCGACCGCACCAAGATCGCCGTCCGCTCGACGAACCCGTCTGTCGACCCGGTCGGCACGACCGTTGGCCCCCGGGGGGCCCGCGTTCAGGCCGTCGTCAACGAGCTGTCCGGCGAGAACATGGACGTCGTGCAGTACGAAGAAGACCCGGTGGACTACATCGCCAACGCCTTGAATCCGGCCCAGGTCATCGCCGTTCAGTTCAACGACGAAGACAACGACCGCTCATGCACGGTCATCGTGCCGGACTACCAGTTGTCCTTGGCCATCGGCAAGAAGGGCCAAAACGCCCGGCTTGCGGCCAAGCTCACGGGTTACAAGATCGATATCAAGGCAGAATCCGACGTTGAGTTTGTCGACGACGATCAGCTTGAAGAAAACGACGAGCAGATCGAAGAGCAGCAAAGCGAAGCGACCCCAGCAAGCGCCGCTGCGACCCCGGATGACGGGGCGGAGGCAACACAGGATGCGGATCCGGTCGACGATTCGGCCGACGCCGAGTAGGAGGTCGTGATGAAGAAGCGCAAGATCCCGATGCGCAGAGACCTGCTATCGGGAGAGATGTTTCCGAAGAAGACGTTAGTGCGGATCGTGCGGCAAGCGGATCAAACCGTGGCCATCGATCCCACCGGCAAGGCGCAGGGGCGCGGCGCGTACGTTGCGCTTGACCCCGCCGCCGTGAAACAGGCTCAGGGAAAGCACGTGATCGAAAAGGCGTTTGACGTCAAGGTCGATCCCAGCTTTTACGACGAGCTATTCGCCTATGTCGACCACCAGAAGGCTCGCCAAGAGCTGTTCGGCGACAAGGCATGACTAAGCAGCAAGCGCTAAACTTGCTGGGGCTGGCGCAGCGCGCGAGCCGGCTGACGGCCGGTGAGGGCTTCGTGCTTGCCGCCATCCGCGACCACAGCGCCAAGCTGGTGCTGGTCGCAAGCGACGCCTCAGCGAATACCAGAAAAAAGTTTTCCGATAAAGGCAGCTTCTACCAGGTGCCGGTCAATTTCTCCTTGACCAGCCTGGAGCTGAGTTCTGCGATCGGCCGCCAGCGGTCCGTCATCGCGGTGCAAGATCGCGGCTTTGCAGAGAAGCTGGTCAAGCTGCTCACCTAAAAAAGACAGGGAGCGTGAAGAAATGGGCAAACAACGAGTTTATGAATTTGCCAAGATCCTTGGTGTCCCGAGCAAAACCGTGATCGATGCGGCTAAAGCTCAGGGCATCGAGCTCAAGAACCATATGTCAACGCTGGACGAGCACCAAGAAGCCACGTTGAAATCCGCACTGAAGACCCAGCCGGCAAAGGCTGCGGCTAAACCTTCAGCCGCGAAGCCGGAAGCAAAACCGGCGCCAAAAGCTGAGGTCAAGGCTGAGGCTAAGGCCCCGGCAGAGGCACCAAAGGCAGAAGCCAAGCCGGCGGCCGCCAAGCCTGAAACCAAGGCCACTGAGGCCAAGCCAGCGGAGGCCAAGAAGGTCCCAGGCACGCACCACATGCCGCAAAAGACGGCCGATGGCAAGACGCTGATCTCAAAGTCTGCGATTCGCCGGCCGCACAACACGCAGGCCAACGCCCGCGGCAACCGGTTTAACCGCAATGACAACCGCGGCGGCCAGCAGGCGGGCCCGCAGCAGTCGGCCCAAGGCGGCCGGAGTACCAGTCAGAGTAATAGCCGCGGCGGCTACAACAACCGCAGCACCGACAATCGCAACGGCAACCGCCAGGGCGGCGGCCGGCAAAACGATAACCGGCGCGGCGGGGATCGGTACTTGAACCAGACCAGTGCCAGCCCAATGCCACGCGCCGGGCGCCGGACTCAGGCCAACGGGAATCCGCGGCCAGTCGCCGGCAACGACGAGAAGTTTA
Organism: Lacticaseibacillus jixianensis; assembly: GCF_003946485.1. Lineage (GTDB taxonomy): Bacteria > Bacillota > Bacilli > Lactobacillales > Lactobacillaceae > Lacticaseibacillus > Lacticaseibacillus jixianensis. The sequence continues at coordinate 34,151 of NZ_RHOJ01000006.1, forward strand.
TCAAGCAGTTGCAAGAAAAGCGTCAGCAGGAGAAGGCGAAGGCGGAAGCCAAGCGCCAAACCGAAAAGGCACTAGAAAAAGTCGTGGAGGAAACCCCTATCGCCCCAGCTTATGTCGCACCAGTCCCACCAGTAGCAGCCAAGCCTGCTAAGCCTAATGAAAACCGGCGTTCTGCGGATCACGAAAGCAGCAACAACCGTGGCCGCAACACCCGCGGCGGTTACAACAACAATAACCGCGGTGGCTACAACAACAATCGGCGCAACAAGAAGAACAAGCGCAGACAGCAGACGCAGCCGAAGAAAGAAATGCCGCAGCGCAAGGATCGGCCATTGCCAGAAACCCTGGTTTACACCGTGGGCATGAACGCCCAGGATCTGGGCAAGATCCTTCACCGCGAACCAGCGGAGATCATCAAGAAGCTCTTCATGCTTGGCGTCATGGTCAACCAGAACCAGAGTCTCGACAAAGACACGATCGAGCTGGTTGCCACCGATTACGGCATCGATGCGGAAGAAAAGGTCGAGGAAGACATCACCGACCTGGACAAGATGTACGACGCTGAGGTCGAAAACAAGGACCTGCAAACCCCGCGGCCACCAGTGGTCACTATCATGGGCCACGTTGACCATGGTAAGACGACCCTGCTGGACAAGTTGCGTCACACTCACGTCACCGCGGGTGAAGCCGGCGGGATCACGCAGCACATTGGGGCCTACCAAGTGCGCCTCAACGATCGCCTGATCACCTTCCTGGACACCCCAGGACACGCGGCCTTCACGAACATGCGGGCGCGCGGCGCGGACATTACTGACATCATCGTGCTGGTGGTCGCCGCTGACGACGGGGTCATGCCTCAGACGATTGAAGCCATCAACCATGCCAAGGCCGCGAACGCACCAATGATCGTCGCCATCAACAAGATCGACAAGCCGGGTGCAAATCCCCAGCGTGTCACCGAAGAGTTGATGAAGTACGATCTGGTCCCTGAAGATTACGGTGGCGACACCATCTTCGTTAACATTTCGGCTAAGTTCGGCAAGAACATCGACGAACTGCTCGAAATGATCCTGCTGGAAGCGGACGTCTTGGAACTCAAGGCGAACCCCGACCAGAAGGCCATTGGGACCGTTATCGAAGCCCGGCTTGATAAGGGCCGCGGCCCCGTTGCCACCGTGCTGGTTCAAGAAGGCACGCTGCACGTCGGCGACCCGATCGTTGTCGGCAATACCTTCGGCCGCGTGCGGACCATGACCAACGATCATGGCCGCCACGTCAAGGAAGCCGTTCCGGCGATGCCAGTGGAGATCACTGGGCTCAGCGACGTGCCGCAATCCGCCGATAAGTTCGTCGTCTTCGATGACGAGAAGACGGCCCGGGCGGCCGGTGAAAAGCGCGCCCAGCAGGCGCAGGACAAGGAGCGTCAGCAGACGCACCACGTCACGCTGGATAACCTGTTTGAAACCATGAAGGAAGGTCAACTCAAGGAAGTTGACGTCATCATCAAGGCGGATGTGCAGGGGTCGGTTGAAGCGTTGGCCGGCAGTTTGCAGAAGATCGAAGTCAAGGGCGTACGCGTGAACATCATTCACCAGGCCGTTGGCGCGATCAACGAAAGTGACGTCACCCTGGCTTCGGCCTCGAACGCCATCATCATCGGCTTCAACGTGCGGCCAACGCCGCTGGCTAAGACCCAGGCGGACAGCGACAATGTCGACATTCGCCTGCACCGGGTCATTTACAAGGCCATTGAAGAAGTCGAAGACGCGATGAAGGGGATGCTGGAGCCGACCTACGAAGAGAAGGTCACCGGCACCATCACCGTTCGCGAGACCATTCCGGTTTCCAAGATCGGGACCGTCGTCGGCGGCTACGTCGACAGCGGCTTCATTCGCCGCGATTCCAAGGTCCGCCTGATCCGCGATGGGATCGTGAAGTACGAAGGCGAACTGGGCTCTTTGCGCCGGTTCAAGGACGACGTCAAGGAAGTCCGCCAGGGCTTTGAACTCGGGCTGACCATCGATGGTTACAACGACATCAAGGTCGATGATCAGATCGAGGCGTACACGATGGAAGAGGTTCCGGTCAAGTAACCTCAGGCCATCCGAAGAGGCTCACATGAAGCATCGCATTGGCCGCGTCGAGACCCAGATCCAGCGCGAGATCGATGACATCTTGCTCAAAGACGTCAACGATCCCCGCGTGCGGGCGGTCACGATCACCGGCGTGAAGTTGACTGGCGACCTCCAAGAGGCCACCGTCTACTTCAGCATTTTAAATGATGATCCCGCAGCGCTGGCGGATGCCCAGACTGGTCTGGATAAGGCCAAAGGGCTGATCCGCAGCGAAGTCGGACAGCGCATCAAGCTGTTCAAGGTGCCAAGCTTGACGTTCAAGCAGGACACCTCAGTGCAGTACGGGGCGCACATCGATCAGTTGCTGAACGAAGTCAAAAAAGAGGGGCTTGAATAAAGCCGCCTGAATTAAATTAATGAGAGAGCACCTGGGCCGAATGGTCTGGGTGCTTTTTTTAAGGTGCGCAGAGGTCGCGTACTTAGGGGGACAGCCAGCCTAGCTCCAGGCCTTGTCGGCGTACTTTGCCGACGAGGCCTGGAGCGTAGCAGGATGCTCCCCCGTTGCGCCCTCGGAGCCCAATTACAGCAAGGTGCGGAAGGTTCGCGCACTTAGGCAGACGCGCAGCCTAGCTTGGCCCTTTGCTCGCAAAGCGAGCGAAGGACCAGGCGTAGCTGAGCGCTCTGCCGTTGCGAACCTGCAGCCCGATTAGGAAAGGTGCGGAGGGACCGCGAATTTAGGGGAATGGCTAACCTAGCCCAAGGCATTGCCGCCGCTTTTTGGCGGCGAGGCCGTGGGCGTAGTTAGCCACTTCCCCGTTGCGCCCTCGGAGCCCAGTTACAGCAAGGTGCGCAGAGGTCGCGCACTTGGTGCGTGCCGCCGTCGCTCGGCGGCACGGCCGGCTTTGCAGTGCCTGATGGTCCGCAAAGCCCGCCCAAAACCCTGCGCGCTGCCTAGGGGCGGATGCATCTAGCCGCGAGTAAATGTATAATAATAAAAACGAGGCGGTGGCGAGTTGAGTCTGATCGAGAAATTATACTTACCCTTTTTTGAAGCAAGTGACTGGCACCAGGCGGTGATGACGACCCAGGGCTGGGTCACCATCCTGACGCTGGCGCTGCTTGAATGTCTACTGTCGGTGGATAATGCGGTCGTGCTGGCCGCGCAGACCAAGTCCCTGCCGAACAAACGGGATCAGCATCACGCCCTCATCTACGGGATGTGGGGCGCTTATTTATTTCGCTTCATTGCCATCGGGCTGGGCACGTACCTGATGAACTTCTGGGGCATTAAGGCCCTGGGTGCGGCCTACCTGGTCTGGATGTCGCTGCATTTCTTCTACGAGCAGCGCCACCCCAAGGACGGCCCAAAGCCAACCCAGCAAAAGACGCCGCGCCGCACCCGCTTCTGGCGCACGGTCGCATCGATCGAAGCGCTGGACATTGTGTTTTCCGTCGACTCGATCCTGGCGGCACTGGCGATCGACAACAACCCCGTGATCGTTCTGATCGGGGGCTGCCTAGGCATCCTGGCCATGCGGTTTGTGGCGCAGGTGATCACTGACTTTATCACCAAGGTGCCGGAGCTTGAGGTCATGGCCTACGCGCTGATCTTCATCATTGCCGTCAAGCTGGCCCTGAGCCTGCCGCAGATCGGCATCGAGGTCCCCAACTGGGGCTTTTCGCTCGTGGTGCTGCTGGCGTTCGTGATCACCTGGCTCGTGCATCAACGGCGCACTGCGCGCAATCATCAGAAACGGGGGCAATGAGCATGGACGGCATTTTACCAGTCTACAAACCGGCGGGGATGACGTCTGCCGATGTTGTCAGCAAGCTTCGCTACCTGCTGCGCATGAAAAAAGTGGGCCACTCCGGCACGCTGGACCCCAGTGTTGACGGGGTGCTGCCCATTGCCTTGGGGGCGGCCACCAAGGCGGTGCCGGCCCTGATGACGCTGGGCAAGACCTACACCGGTGAGGCCATTTTGGGCTTTGCCACCGAAACCGAGGATCTGGATGGCGCCGAGGTGGCGCGCACCAAGCTCTCAGCACCGTTCACCGACGCGCAGATCGACGCGGTGCTCGCGCAGTTGACCGGGGAGATCACCCAAACGCCGCCGATGTACTCGGCCGTTAAAGTGAACGGCCGGCGCCTTTACGATTACGCCCGCAAAGGCGAGACGGTGGCCCGGCCGAGCCGGCAGGTGCACGTCTTTGCGTTCACGCGGACTGCCCCTAGCACCTTTGACCCGGCCACGGGGACCCAGCGCTTCAAGTTCCAGGCGCAGGTCTCAAAAGGGACCTACATTCGCACGCTGGCCGTTGACGCGGGCCGGCTGCTGGGGGTCCCGGCGGTGATGGAGCAGCTGACCCGGACCCAAAGCGGCGGGTTTACCTTGGCAGACACCCTTGATCTGCGGCCGCTGACCCGCGAGACTGCCCCGGCGGCGGCTTCGGCCCACCTGCGGCCAATCACGTTCGCTTACCCAAGGCTTGCGCTCGTGGCCCTCAGCGACGGGCAGTGGGAGGCGGTGAAAAACGGCCGCAGCCTGCTCCTGGACGCGGCCGCAGCGCAGGTCGGGTTGACCTATTGCGGCGTGTTCAAGGCGGTTTATCAGCGCGAAGGGGCGGCGTTTCGCCCGGCAGTGATGTTTTTGGCCAACGAAGGGGTTGGCTGATGGTGAGGAGATTAGGATGCAAGTGATCGATGTTCACCCGCCGTTAACGGCGGCGTTGGTACCCAGCCAGCCGATCGTGCTGGCACTGGGGTTTTTTGATGGGGTGCACTGCGGCCACCAGGCGGTGATCGCCCGCGCCAAGCGCGAGGCCGATCAGCGCGGGCTGAAGCTGGCCGTGATGACGTTTGACGTTCATCCCGCGGTGATCTACCGCGGCGTTGCCGCCGATCAGGTCAAGTACCTGTCCCCGCGGCCCCGCAAAATCGAGCTGATGGCGGACTGCGGGGTGGACCTGCTGTATTTTGTCCACTTTACTGACGCGTTTGCGGCGCTTAAGCCCCAGGCCTTTGTCGACCAGTACCTCGTGGGGCTGAACGCCGCCGTGGTGGTCGCCGGCTTTGACTACACTTACGGCAAGCACGACATCGCCAACATGCAGACGCTGCCGCGTTACGCCCGGGAGCGGTTTGCCATCATCACCGTACCCAAGGCCGTGGCCGGCGGGCAAAAGGTCTCCTCGACGCGCGTGCGCAAGGCGCTGGACGAAGGGGACGTGGACCTGGCCAACCACCTGCTCGGCTACCGCTACCAAACCAGCGGCACAGTCGTTCACGGTGAAGCGCGGGGGAGCACGATCGGCTACCCCACGGCCAACGTGCAGGCACCAGCCAATGAGCGGATCCCGGGTATTGCTGTTTACGTGGTCCGCCTTAAGGTGTTGGGCCACTGGTATCCGGGCATGGCCTCGGTCGGCCGGAACATTACCTTTGGCCCGGGCCGCCCGGTCACCGTTGAGGTCAACTTGTTTGCTTTTCATCAGGATATTTATGGCGAGCCCGTGCGCGTGGAGTGGGTGCACCGGCTGCGCGGGGACATGATGTTTGATTCCGCGGCGGGACTAGTGAAGCAGCTCGGCCAGGACGAACAGGATGCCGTGGCATACTTGAAGGAGCTGACGGACTAATGGCTGGCGCGTACGTGCACATTCCGTTTTGTTCACATATTTGCTATTATTGCGATTTCAATAAAGTGTTCATCGAGGGCCAGCCGGTGGACGATTACGTCGCCATGCTGATCCGCGAGATGAAGCTGGTCATGGCCAGCCATCCAGACGAGACCATCCAGACCGTGTACGTCGGGGGTGGCACGCCCACGGCTTTGACGCCGGCGCAGCTTGAACGGCTGATCACGGGTATTCGCGCTGCGCTGCACTTTGACCACGGAGAATTCACGTTTGAGGCCAATCCTAATGACCTGCTGACCAAGGACAAGCTGCAAGTGCTGCATGATAACGGGGTCAACCGGCTGTCGATCGGCGTGCAGTCCTTCAACGACGAGATCCTGAAGCGCATCGGCCGCACCCACCGGGCCAAGGATGTCTACCAAGCGATTGCCAATGCCCGCGCGGTTGGGTTTGACAACCTGTCGATCGACTTGATCTTTCGGCTGCCGCAGCAGAGCCGCGAGGACTTCTTAAGCAGTCTGCACAAGGCGCTGGCGCTTGATCTGCCGCATTACTCCACTTATTCGTTGATCCTCGAGCGCAAAACCATCTTTTACAACCTGATGCGGTCCGGGCGCCTGCAGCTGCCGAGTCAGGACGTCGAAGCGGACATGTACCAGGACGCCATCGACCTGATGGAAGCCGCCGGCCGGCACCAGTACGAGATCTCAAACTTTGCCAAGCTCGGGTACCAGTGCCAGCACAACCTGCTTTACTGGCAAAATGAGCACTACTTCGGCTTTGGGGCGGGGGCGTTCGGCTACATCGGCCGCGATCGCTACCACAATTTTGGTCCGATCAAGCAGTACCTGGCCCCGCTGCACGCGCACAAGGTCCCGGTCATCGAGCACCACCTGGTCCCCTTGGAAGAGCAGATCGAAGAGGAGATGTTCCTCGGCCTGCGCACCCGCGCAGGCGTTTCCCAACAGCGCTTCGCAAGCCGCTACCACATGACCATTCAAGACGTCTACGGCGACCTGCTTCAAAGGCTGGCGGACCAGCAGCTGATCGAAGTTGCCGGGGACGCCGTCCGGCTGACCAACCAAGGGCAGTTTTTGGGTAATGAAGTCTTCCAGCAGTTCCTCATCGATGGTCAGCTGATTTAAGGTGGTGCGCGATGATGATCGGTCTCGGTCCCGGGACCGATTTTTTTGTGAAAACGGCGGGAATTAGCAGACTGACGTTGACTTTGCTAATCGCCATTGGTATATTAAGTAGTGTACTTAGCACTCAAGAGCTTTCAGTGCTAAAAGAAGGTGGGATTATGTTGACAAAACGCCAACTGCTCGTCCTAACTCAGATCATTCGCTCTTACACCGAAACCGGCCAGCCAGTCGGGTCCAAGGCGCTGATGGCGCAGCTGCCGGTTCACGTCAGTTCAGCAACGATCAGAAATGACATGGCCGCGCTTGAAGACGAAGGTCTGATCAAGAAGACGCATAGCAGCTCCGGCCGCGTCCCATCGACTAAAGGTTACCGTTACTACTTGGACAACCTCGTCGAGCCGGCCGCGGTCATGCCTAGCGAGATTGCTGCGATCCAGCAGGGGTTCGGCGGGCATTTTTACAAGATCGATGAGATCGTGGCGCAAAGCGCGCGCATCCTGTCGAATCTGACGAGTTACACGGCCATCACCCTGGGCCCGGAGGTCACCAACCTCAAGCTTACCGGCTTCCGGCTGGTGCCGCTGGGCAACCACCAGGTGATGGCGATCCTGGTCACCAGCAACGGCAACGTGGAGAGTCAGCTCTTCACGCTGCCCCCTGAGATCGACTCCGAGGCGGTTGAAAAAGCCATCCGGATCATCAACGATCAGCTGGTGGGCTTGTCTTTGGGTGAGGTGGCCCAGAAGCTTCAAACCGAGGTGCCGACCGTCCTGTTCAAGTACATGACCAGCCCGGACGGGTTCCTTGATTTGTTTGGCAATGTCCTCCGGAAGGCCGCGGCCGAGCGCTTTTACGTCGGCGGGCGCCTGAACCTGATGGATTACCTGGGCGACAGCGACGTCGATCAGCTGAAACGGCTGTTGACCATGATGGACGAGGATCAGGGACCGGGGCGCCAGGGGTTCAACACACTGCTCGGCCCGCTCCATGATTCTCACATCAAGGTCAAGCTCGGCTCTGAGCTGACCCCAGACGTCCTGGAGAACCTGAGCCTGCTGACCGCGAATTATTCGGTCGGCGAGCACGGCACCGGCATGATCGCTTTGATCGGGCCGACGCAGATGCCATACTCCAAAATGATCGGTTTGCTTGATGCCTTCCGGGAAGAGCTCGCCAAGCGGCTGACCGATTACTACAATCATTACGATCAGTGATAGGAGGCATGAAATTGACAGAAAAGCAAACCAAAAAGACTGAAGCCAAGCAAGCACCAAAGCCGGCAGCCAAGGCGGAGGCGAAGGCCCAAAAGAAGGAGCCAAGCCTGCGCGACGAGATCGAGGCCGAAATGAAGGATGACCTCAAAGAGCAGGTCGCAGAGTCCGACGTTGACGTTGCGGCGCTGCAAAAAGAGCGCGACGAGCTTGAGGACAAGTACCTGCGCGCGGCCGCCGAAATGAACAACATGAACAAGCGCTTCAACAAGGAGCGCGCGGACATGGCGAAATACGACGGCCAGAAGCTGGCAGCCGCGGTGTTGCCAGTGCTGGATAACCTTGAGCGGGCCTTAGCGACCGAGGTCAAAGACGACGGCGCCGCTTCGCTGAAGAAGGGCGTCGAGATGGTCTACAACCACCTGGACAACGCCTTGAAGGCAAATGGCGTCACCGAAATTGAGGCCAAAGGCAAGTTTGACCCGACGCTTGAGCAGGCCGTGCAAACCGTGGCGGCCGATCAAGACCACGCGAAAGACACCGTGGTCCAGGTCCTGCAAAAGGGCTACAAGCTCAAGGACCGGGTGCTGCGGCCAGCCATGGTCGTTGTTGCAAATTAGTCAATTAAACTGTTAAAAGAAGGGAATTTACCATGAGTAAAGTAATTGGGATCGACTTAGGAACGACTAACTCTGCGGTCGCGGTACTTGAAGGCGGCCAGCCGAAGATCATCACCAACCCAGAAGGCAACCGCACCACGCCATCCGTTGTGGCGTTCAAAGACGGCGAAATTCAAGTTGGTGAAGTGGCCAAGCGGCAAGCCATCACCAACCCGGACACCATCACTTCGATCAAGCGTCACATGGGCGAAGCTGGATACAAGGTCAAGGTCGGCGACAAGGAATACACCCCGCAGGAAATTTCTGCGATGATCCTGCAATACATCAAGAAGTTTGCTGAAGATTACCTGGGTGAGGAAGTCACCGATGCGGTCATCACCGTGCCGGCTTACTTCAACGACTCACAGCGTCAGGCGACTAAGGATGCCGGCAAGATCGCCGGGCTGAACGTCTCTCGGATCGTTAACGAACCAACCGCTTCGGCCTTGGCCTATGGCCTGGACAAGGGCGACAAGGACGAAAAGGTCCTGGTTTACGACCTTGGCGGGGGCACGTTTGATGTGTCCATCCTGCAACTGGGCGACGGCGTCTTTGAAGTCCTGTCCACCAACGGCGACACGCACCTGGGCGGCGATGATTTTGACAACAAGATCATCGACTGGCTGGTCAGCGAGTTCAAGAAGGACAACAACATCGACCTGTCCAAGGATAAGATGGCGATGCAGCGCCTGAAGGACGCCGCCGAAAAGGCGAAGAAGGACCTGTCCGGGGTTTCTCAGACCCAGATCTCACTGCCATTCATTTCTGCTGGCGCCAACGGCCCGCTGCACTTGGAACGCACGCTGACTAAGGCACAATTCGATCAGATGACTGAGGACTTGGTCGACAAGACCAAGATCCCGGTTGAAAACGCCATGAAGGATGCCGGGCTCACCAACGCCGACATCGACAAGGTCATCTTAAATGGTGGGTCCACCCGGATCCCAGCCGTTCAGGAAGCCGTCAAGAGCTGGACCGGCAAGGAGCCTGATCACAGCATCAACCCTGACGAGGCCGTTGCGCTGGGCGCTGCCATTCAGGGCGGAGTCATTTCCGGTGACGTCAAGGATGTCGTACTGCTGGATGTCACCCCGTTGTCGCTTGGCATCGAAACCATGGGCGGCGTGTTCACCAAGCTGATCGACCGCAACACGACGATCCCGACTTCCAAGAGCCAAGTCTTCTCCACTGCTGCGGACAACCAGCCAGCCGTTGACATTCACGTGCTGCAGGGCGAACGCCCAATGGCCGCGGATAACAAGACGCTCGGCCGCTTCCAGCTGACCGACATTCCGGCGGCACCGCGGGGCGTTCCTCAGATCGAAGTCAAGTTTGACATCGACAAGAACGGCATCGTGCAGGTTTCCGCCAAGGACCTAGGCACCGGCAAGTCCCAGAACATCACGATCAAGAGTTCGTCAGGCCTGTCCGACGAAGAGATCGATCGCATGATGAAGGAAGCCAAGGAAAACGAGGAAGCCGACAAGAAGCGCAAGGAAGAAGTCGACCTCAAGAACGACGTTGACCAGCTGATCTTCCAGACCGACAAGACGCTGAAGGACCTCAAGGGCAAAGTGTCCGACGAAGAGATCAAGAAGGCGCAAGACGCCGAGGATGCACTGAAGAAGGCGCAACAAGAAAACAACATCGAGGACATGAAGACCAAGCGCGACGACCTGAATAAGATCGTGCAAGATCTGACCGTCAAGCTTTACGAACAGGCGCAAAAAGAGCAGCAGGCTAAGGGCGATGCCCAAGGCAGCAGTGCGGCTGGCAGCACCGGTTCCGCGGCAAGCGGCGACGATGGCAAGACCTTCGACGGCGAGTACAAGGATGTCAACGACGACAAGAAGTAATCGTCTGTCCTAGAATGAAGCCAAGGCCAACTGGCTTTGGCTTTTTGTTTGGTGAGGCGTTTTGCGCGCCTTGGCCAGAATGTGGTATCCTGAGTAAGCTTTTTTGGGCGTACGCACCCATTTCAAGGAGGCAACAATGGCAGACAAGGATTATTACGAAACACTCGGTGTCGCCCGGGATGCCAGCGACGACGAGATCAAAAAGGCCTTTCGGCAGCTCTCGAAAAAGTACCATCCGGACATTAACCACGCGCCGGGCGCCGAGGCGAAATTCAAAGAGATCAACGAGGCCTATCAGGTCCTGTCCGACCCGCAAAAGCGGGCGGCCTATGACCAGTACGGCTCTGCCGACGGGGCCCAGGGCTTCGGCGGTCAGGGCTTTGGCGGGAGTCAGGGCTTCTCCAGCTTTGGCGGCAGTCAAGGGTTCGGCGGCTTTGACGACATCTTCAGCCAGTTCTTCGGCGGCGGTCAGGGCGGCGGCCAAAGCGCCACTGCGCCGCGCCAAGGGGCCGATTTGCAGTACCGCATGGACCTGACCTTTGAAGAGGCGGTATTTGGCAAGGACACCAAGATCTCCTACGATCGAGAAGCGGTCTGCCACACCTGCAACGGCTCAGGCGCCAAGCCTGGCACCAGTCCTGTGACCTGTTCCAAGTGCCACGGTTCTGGGTACATTCAGGTGCAGCGCAACACGCCGCTGGGCGCAATGATGACCCGTGAGGTCTGCGATGTGTGCCACGGCACCGGTAAAGAGATCAAGGAGAAGTGCCCGACCTGCGGCGGCAGCGGCCACGAGAAGCAGCGGCACACGATCGACGTGAAGGTGCCAGGCGGCGTCGAGGACGGCCAGCAGATCCGGTTGCACGGTGCCGGCGAGGCCGGCACCAACAACGGCCCGTATGGGGACCTGTTCATCGTGTTCCGCGTGGCCAAGAGTGATAAGTTCGACCGCGACGGCACGACGATCTACTACAAGCTGCCGATCAGTTTTGCCCAGGCGGCCTTGGGTGACACGATCAAGGTCGACACGGTGCACGGCCCAGTGGAGCTGAAGATCCCCGCCGGGACCCAGACGGACAGCAAGTTCCGCCTGCGCGGTAAAGGCGCTCCGAACCCGAACCGGCCCAACGCGGGCTTTGGCGATCAGATGGTCACCGTCACCGTGGCAACGCCGAAGGGCTTGAACCAGAAGCAAAAGGACGCCTTGATGGCCTTTGCCGCGGCCAGCGGTGAGGACGTCACCCCGCACGAAGGATCGCTTTTCGACCGGGTCAAGGAAGCGTTCAAGAATAAGTAACCAAAAAGAAACTGCTCACCCGAGCAGTTTCTTTTTGAGTCCGCGCGCCTGACGAGTTCGTCCAAGCCGTTGTGTGGCCGTGCGGTTTGAGTCCATCCGGTCGGCTTGTTATAATAGACTGATTAGAACAACACAGAAAGTGGGCACTCATGGCTGATATCGATAAAGCGGCGCTAAAACGGCGCCAGCAGCATATTCGTAATTTTTCTATCGTGGCGCACATCGACCACGGCAAGTCGACGTTGGCCGACCGGATCCTGGAGCTCACGGACACGATCGCCAAGCGCGACATGCAGGCCCAGGTCCTTGACGACATGCCGCTGGAGCGCGAGCGCGGCATCACCATCAAGCTGAACGCCGTCGAACTGCACTACCAGGCCAAGGACGGGGAGACCTACATCTTTCACCTGATCGATACCCCAGGGCACGTCGACTTTTCTTACGAGGTCAGCCGCAGCCTCGCCGCATGTGAAGGGGCGCTGCTTTTGGTCGACGCCGCGCAGGGGGTCGAGGCGCAGACGCTGGCCAACGTGTACCTGGCGCTGGACGATGACCTGGAAATCGTGCCGATCATCAACAAGGTCGATCTGCCCAGCGCCCAGCCGGACGTGGTGAAGGAAGAAATCGAGGAAATGATCGGCCTTGACGCCTCGGATGCCATTTTGACTTCGGCCAAAACGGGGCTCGGGGTCCCTGAGGTCCTTGAGCGCATTGTCTCGGACATTCCCGCACCTAAGGGGGACCTGGATAAGCCGCTAAAGGCCCTGATTTTTGACTCAGTCTACGATTCGTACCGCGGCGTCGTGCTGGCCGTGCGGGTCGAGGACGGGATCGTTCAGGTGGGCGACACCATCGAGCTGATGAGCAATCACAAGCGCTACGAGGTCACCGAGGTTGGGGTGATGTCCCCGAAGGCGGTGCAGAAGGATTACCTCATGGTCGGCGACGTGGGCTACATCACCGCGGCGATCAAGACCATCCAGGACACCCGCGTCGGCGACACCGTGACCTTGGTCGATAATCCGGCGGACAAGCCGCTGGCCGGGTTCCGCCAGATCACGCCCATGGTGTATTCCGGGCTGTTTCCCGTCGATAACGCCAAGTTTAACGACCTGCGCGAGGCGCTTGAGAAGCTGCAGCTGAACGACGCGGCCCTAGAGTTTGAGCCCGAGACCTCGCAGGCGCTGGGCTTTGGGTTTCGCGTTGGCTTCCTGGGGCTCTTGCACATGGATGTGGTGCAGGAGCGCCTTGAGCGGGACTTTGACCTAGATCTGATCATGACGGCACCCAGTGTTGATTATCAGGTCGACAAAACCGACGGCACCAGCATCACGATCGATAACCCGGCGGAGCTGCCGGATACTAGTGAGGTCAAGGAGATCCGCGAGCCGTTCGTCAAGGCCAGCATCATGGTGCCCAACGATTACGTCGGCCCGGTGATGGAGATCGCCCAACGTAAGCGCGGCGAGTTTGTCACGATGGACTACCTGGACAAGTACCGCGTCAACGTGATCTACAACCTGCCGCTGTCGGAAATCATCTACGACTTTTTCGATCAGCTGAAGTCGTCGACCAAGGGCTACGCGAGCCTGGACTACGAGGTCACCGGGTACCGGGCGTCTGATTTGGTGAAAATGGACATCCTGCTCAATGGTGATCCGGTCGATGCGCTGTCGACCATCGTGCACAAGGACTTTGCGTACGACCGCGGCCGCGCCATCGTCGCCAAGCTCAAGGAGACCATTCCGCGCCAGCAGTTCGAAGTGCCGATCCAGGCCGCCATCGGGACCAAGATCATCGCCCGCAGCACCGTTAAGGCGTACCGCAAGAACGTGCTGGCGAAGTGCTATGGCGGTGACATCACCCGCAAACGCAAGCTGCTGGAAAAGCAGAAGGCCGGTAAGAAGCGCATGAAGGCGGTCGGCTCCGTCGAGGTGCCACAAGAGGCGTTCATGAGCATTTTGAAGATGAACGAGGACGATACCAAGGGGAAATAAGGATTCTTCGCGCAGGCGGCCCGGTTAATTGGCCCTTTTGCCTACGCTTTGCCTACGCCAAAAACACCCAGACCGACGCGTCTGGGTGTTTTTGCGCCTTGCCGCTGGGCAATGGTTTGATTAGTGTGCCGCAGGTGGGTACAGCACGTGGAAGGACTCCAGCACCACCAGCGAGGCGGCGGGGTCGAAAGTGAGGCCGGCCGCCTGGTATTCCTGGGTAAAGAAGGCCTGGTGCACCTTGCGCCAGTGGGCCAGCGTCCGGTCGCCTTCGCCCTCTTTGAACGCGTGCGCTGCGGGCACCGCGGCAAACGAGCGGACCTCGACGCGGTCGGTGTACACCAGGGCGACCGGGGCGCCGCTGCCGTCAAGAATGATGTCAAACGCGCCGGCCACCGGCAGGGGGGCGTTGTCCTTCGCGTACAGGGCGAAGCCACTGCTGGTGGCGGTTTTGACGCCGGTGCGCACGAGGTCAGCAAGGTGGTCTTGGTCGGCCTTGGTGGCGCCCAGTGCGTAGGCTTCGCCCAGCGGCGTGCCGGCGGGAATGACACCGACCGCAATCGCTGCCTGAAAGAATTTCTGGATTTGGTCCATGGAGTCTCCTTGTCTAATTGGGTTGCGGGTCGGGCTAAGACCGGCGACCCTTCGCACCTTGTCGTAATCGGGCGCCGGCTTGGCAACGCCCGAGCATCTAGCTACGCTCCCACCCTCGTCGGCAAAATACGCCGACAATGGTGGAAGCTAGGCTAGCTGTCGGGCTAAATACGCCAAGCCTCTGCACCTTCATAATTGGGCTTTGGGTTCGCAACGGCAGAGCGCATTGCTACGCCCGGCGCTTCACTCGCTTTGCGAGCAAAGCACCAGGCTATGATCAGCTTGTAGCGCATAGCGCGTACAAGCTGACATGCGTAGCGGCAATGCGTCTGCCTAAGTGCGCGAACCCGCCGCACCTTCAAAAAAACGCCTGCCGGGCTGGCAGGCGTGGGTCATCAAGTTAGAAGGTTTCTTTGTCCGCCTTGGATAAGGTTTCAGTCGGCATGGTCAAGCCCATGTGGTCGGCAAGCGTCCGCTTGGCGGCGTCACGGTTTTTGATCTGGTCCATATTCCAGATGATGTTCTCGATCTCACCGCCAGCGAAATCGAATTCCTCGCTGTAGATGTAGCCTTCTTCAGACTTGCCTTCGCGGGCCTTGGTCAAGACGGCGGCCAGGGAGCGGGAGTAATCGATGTCAGTCAGCCGAGGCAGTTCCTTGGGGGTCACAAACCCCTGATCGTTCATTGCCTTTTCGGCGATCTTGGCGTCCTCATCGGGGATGTCGACAACGATTTTCGTTGCCTTTTTTACTTTGTCTTCTGCCATAATGTTTCTCTCCATTTCGTTTCAGTCACTGATCGAAGTTGGGCTGAGATTCTTATAACAAGTTGATTATACCACGCTTTCATTACTGGTTTCCAAAAACTGTCCCGGCGGCCGCCGAGAAAGTCTGATATACTATTGCGGTTAGAAAGGAAGACGACGATGGCACATTACCAGTGGCAAGAAGCCGCCCAACCAGCCGCCGAGCAGATCGCGCAGGTGGCCCAGGACCTCGGCGTAAAGCCGTTTTTGGCCCGCCTGCTGATCCAGCGCGGGATTTTAGATAAGGACGCTTTGACCGCATTTTGCACGCCCGACCTCAGCCGGTTGAACGATCCCTTTGCGCTGCACGACATGCACAAGGCAGTCGCGCGGATCACCCAAGCGATCGCGCAGCAGGAGAAGATCACCATCTACGGGGACTACGACGTGGATGGCCTGACCGCAACTGCGATCATGAAGGACACCCTGGAAAACGCGCTGGGGGCCGACAACGTCGAGACGTTCATCCCGGACCGCTTCACGGACGGCTACGGCCCGAATCCTGAGGTCTACGATTACCTGCGCAAAAACGGCACCCAGCTGGTCATCACCGTGGACAATGGCGTGGGCGGCGCGGCCGTGATTGATCAGGCGATGGCTGCGGGGATGGACGTGGTGGTCACCGATCACCACGAGCTGCCGGCGAACCTGCCGCACGCCGTCGCCGTGGTTCACCCGCGGCATCCGGAAGGGCACTACCCGTTTCCGGACCTCTCCGGCGCCGGCGTTGCCTTTAAGCTTGCCAGCGCGCTGCTTGGCGAACCGGCCACCGATTGCCTTGATTTGGCCGCCATGGGGACCGTCGCGGACATCGTGAGTCTGACGGGCGAAAATCGCCTGATCGTCCAAATGGGCCTGCAGCTGATCCGCCAGCAGCAGCGGCCCGGGATCAACGCTTTGATCAAGGTGGCCGACCTGGATCCCGCCAAAGTCGACGAAACCGCGATCGGCTTTGGCCTGGGGCCGCGCCTGAACGCGCTGGGCCGGCTGGGTGACGCCAATCCCGGCGTGACCTTGCTGACCACGTTTGATGAAGACGAGGCCGCCAAGCTGGCCGCCACAGTCAACGAATTGAACCAAAAGCGGCAGGCGCTCGTGGCTAAGATCTCGCAGGAGGCCCTGGCCATTGCGCAAAGCCCAGAGAATCAGGCCACCAAGACGCTCATCATCGCCAGGCAGGGGTGGCACGAAGGGGTCCTTGGTATCGTGGCGTCCCACCTGGTCGAAGCCACGGGCAAGCCGACCTTGGTGCTGAACATCGCCAAGGACGGGCAAACTGCCAAGGGGTCCGGCCGCTCGGTGCCGGCTTACAACCTTTTTAAGGCGCTGGACGCGGCCCGCGCGCAGATGACGCACTTTGGCGGGCACGCCATGGCGGCCGGGCTGACGGTCCCGGTGGCCAACCTCAAGGCGGTGCACGCGGCGATGGAACAGGCCGCGGCCGTTTCGCTCAAGGCCGCGGCCAAACCGGTTTTGGCGATCAGCGGGCGGCTGGACGCGGCTGATTTGACCCTGGAGAACTACCAGCTGATGCGCCAGCTGGCGCCGTTTGGTCCGGGCAACGAGGAGCCGACGTTCGCCTACGTGCCCAGTCGCTTGACGGACGTGCAGCAAATGGGCAAAACCAACGCCCACCTGCGCTTTCGCGTGGACGGGCAAAAGGTCGTGGCGTTCAACCGGGGCGCCGACGCCGCGGCGCTTGCGGCGGCCAGCCAGGCCAAACTGGCGCTGCACCTTGACGAGAACACCTGGCAGGGCCGCACTAGCTTGCAGCTGCGCCTGGTGGACTGGGAACTGAAGGCGCCCAGCCTGATCGACATGCGGCTGCCGCAGGCCAGTGCCGAGCAGTTTCGCGGCGCGTACAACTATGTCTTCTTTGATGCCAAGCAGAAGCAGGCGCTGACTGCAGCCTTCATGTTCGGCGGCCCGACGATGATGGCGACGGCGCTGGCCGCGCCCGTAGCCAACGCCGTCCTGGTCGACCTGCCCCCGGATGAGGCGGCGCTGCAGCAAACCATGACGCACCTGACTTTGCCGGTGCGCGTGGTCTTCACGGCGCCGGCCGCCGCGCTGGTGGCGGTGCCGAACCGGCAGGAATGCGGCAGCGTGCTCCACTTTTTGGCGGCTAATCCCGGCTTTGACAAGCACCATCTGCCGGCCTTGGCGAAGCAGGTCCATTTGACGGTGCGGCAGGCGATTTTAGCCGTACAGGTGTTTTTTGAGTTGGGATTTGTTAGAATAGATGGGTCCCAAATCACCGTCACCGCCCATCCCGCCAAACGGGCCTTGCAAGAAAGCGTGGCCTATCAGCATCAAGCGGCGTTTTTGACGCTCGCGCACCGACTGCAAACAGCGCCGCGGGCAGAACTTGAGCGTTGGTTGACGGCAGAGAAATGAGGAATTGAATTCATGACGATCAATTATAAAGACTACATCGCAAGCGTCCCGGATTTCCCGGAACCGGGCATTGTCTACCGTGATATTTCGCCGCTGATGGCCAATGGTGAAGCATACGCCGCCGCGACGAACGAACTGGTCGCCTACGCCAAAGACAAAGGCGTTGAGATGGTCGTGGGCCCGGAAGCCCGCGGCTTTATTGTGGGGTGCCCGGTCGCCTACAAGCTGGGCGTCGGCTTTGCGCCGGCCCGCAAGAAGGGTAAGTTGCCGCGGCCAACGGTCAGCGCCTCCTACGACCTGGAGTACGGCAGTGAGACGCTTTACCTTCACAAAGACGCCGTTAAGCCCGGCCAACGGGTCCTGGTGGTGGATGACCTCCTGGCCACCGGCGGCACCATTTTCGCGACGATCGCGCTGGTGGAAAAGCTCGGCGGCATCGTTGTTGGCACGGCCTTCATCGTTGAGCTGGAGGACCTGCACGGCCGCGATAAGCTGAAGGGTTACGACATGATGACCCTGACCACTTACCGGGGGGCATAAGCTGACGAGTGCGGGCAACCGCACTTTTTTTAGCGGGGCGGCGAACTGTCAAACCCCGGCTGAAATCGGTACAATGGAACCGGAGGCGCAGCATGAGCAAGAAGAAAAAGGACGACAAGACCTTGGTCGAGAAGATGCTCGACAAGCAGAACGTGGCGTACACCCCGTACGAGTTTCCGACCCACGAGGCCGGAGACGTGGCGCAGCTATCCGTCGATCATCTGGCAGTGCCCGAGCACCGCATTTACAAGACGCTGGCTTTGACCGGCAATAAGTCCGGCCCGCTGATCGGCGTGGTGCCGCTGGACATGCACATCGATTACAAGAAGCTGGCTAAGGCCTCGGGCAACAAGAAGGTCGGGATGATCCCGCTCAAGGAACTGGAGAAAACCACCGGCTACGAGCACGGCGCCAACACGCCGATCGGGATCCATGCGCGGCACCACTATCCCATCTTTATCGGGGAAGAGGCGCTGAAGGAGCCGGAGATCATCGTCAGCGCCGGCAAGATCGGCCGCTCGGTCGGCATCGCGCCCAAAGCCCTCGCCAAGGTCGTTGACGCCAAGTTTGCGGCGATCACAAGCCCGGAGGAACAGGAGGAATAGACATGTTCTCAGCTAACCACAGTCGCTTTGCCACTTACGGCGTCATCGCCAAGCTCCCCGGCGAGATCATCGACTCGCTTTGGATGATCATCGACCAGGACCTGACGGGCGTCGTGGCGCTTGGCAACCTGCTTCGCTTTGATCTGCTCAACACGAAGGGCAAGCTCACCGTTGCGTTCTCGGAGAAAAACAGCGATACCCAGATTGCCTTTGACCTGCCGTTCGATTATGACCCCAGCTTTCCAGACACCGTGATGGCGTATGACGACGGTGAAAACCAGACGATCCTCCTGCCGGAAGAGGGCCACGAGCAGTAGGCCTTGCGGCAGGCAAAAGGCGTCCAGCATGGCTGGACGCCTTTTCCGTCTTGCGCCGCGCTAGAAGGCGGGCACGTTGATCTCTTCAAACGCGTTATTGATCTGCTCGCGGGCGGCTTGCTGCTGCCGCAGGGCCCCGGAAAACTGCGAGTGGTCGACGTGATCGGGCTGGATCGCGTTGAGCATGTCGATCAGCGATGCCCTGATCCCGCGCAGGCCGTGCACCAGCAGCTGGTTGAAGCGCTCATAGCCGGACGGCGCGGAGACGGCCGCACACTGATCGACGAAGCGATCGAAGCGGATGACGTTTTTGGTGAAGTAAAGGTGGATGCGCTCAAAACTTTCGCTGGCGAGGCAGTTGCCTTTCTCGATGTTATGGCAGGTATGAGCGTATTCCTTGAATACGGTTTCAAAAACCAGTAACCGTTCGAGTTCCTGATTGACACACTGAACATAGTCTTTTGATTGCATAGGTTTGCCCCCCTGACACGTGAATTAACTTACAACAAAAGGTTAACACGGTAAATTCTAATAATCAACATAATTTTATATCTATAATTAAAAAATGACCGTTATTCATTGAAAATCGGGATCGGCCGTTCTTTAATGGCTTTGGCGGCGCTATCAGATTCGGAATATTTTTCATTTAGTGGAGGAATAATGATGGAAGAAAAACAGTTAAGGGCATTGATTGCCGATGCTGCCGACACCTTGGCGGCGGAGCAGTTCACCGAAACTCAAGTTGAAGCGCGCGCAACGGCCTGGCAGAAGGCGGCACCGGCCGCCTCGCTGGCCGAGCAGACGGTGTTCATGCTGGCGGAGAACCGAGCCTACACCGAAGAATTACTGGCGGCGGTCCTCACCAAGGTGTTGGGCGAGGGGAGACACTAAGACAATTGGAAATTGCCGGCTGGTAGGAAGGGGTTACGGTTATATAGTTTTGCCTGAAGCATCTAGACCGATGTGATTGGCGGTTCAGCCAAATGGTGAGATTGAAATTCTTTTCTGTTTTCTTTCAGCTAAGATGAAGTCAAAAAAACCGCAACCCAGAGATAGGTTGCGGTAGGCTGAAACAACAGCCATCTAGTAAGGAGAGTACGAGATTCGAACTCGTGCGCCGGTATAAGCCGGTTCGACGGATTTCGAGTCCGTTGCATTACCACTCTGCCAACTCTCCATGTGGTAAACTATTTTCAGAACGTAATTCAGTATAGCAAAAGTTTAGTTTTTTGCAAATAGGGAATTCGGCGTTTGCGCCGCGCAGTGAACTTCGTATACTGAAGATATTCTTACTAAGGGATTGGTCACGTCATGAAACCTTCTATCATCAAATTGATCGGCCTTTACAGCCTGCTGTATGCGCTCTTCAGCGTGGCGGTGGTGCTGTGGGCCTGCATGACCGCACTGCACACAGGCTTCAGCCTGCCGGCAGTGGGGCGGCTTTTGATGCTGTGGGAGCCGAAGTGGTGGGGGGTGGGCGTGCTCGGCGCCTTGCTTCACGTACTCGGCTACCTGCGCGCGCTGAAACGGCCGCGGCTGATGCTCGGCAACCTGCTTTGCCTCTGGGCCTTTATCGGCTACGTGCTCGTGCCGAATTACAGCGCTGTGCTGATCGTGTTGCAGCTGGTCGCGGTGGCCATCATCATGTCCTACCGCCGGCCTGATGCCGCGGCGCTTCCGGAATAGGAGGGTGTCATGAGTTTATTCAAGAAATCAAGATCTGATCAGCCGGCGCTTCCTCAGTCTTACGATTTTGCCAAAATGGTGCGCAAAGCCCGCGAGGAAGACCCCGGCCGCTTCGCCAAACTGCAGGCCGCCTTCAGGGGACTGAAGAAGGCCCCAAAGAAGGACACTCACCGCAAGGAGGATCAATAATGAAAAAGATCATCGGTTTGATTGCCGCCGTCGTGGTTGTCGCCATCGGGGTGTGGGGCTACTCGTACTACCGGAGCACCTACCAAACGACGACCGCTTACGCGAAAGTGACCACAGTGGTCAAAAAGAAGGCCGTGGAGAACGGCAAGGATTATAAGGTCAATGGTCAGCAGTACTACTACTACGACTATGACTTCACCTGGGTGACCAAGAGCGGCGACACCCGGCAGCTCGGCTACGAAACCAAGCAGGCTCCGGATGGCCCAATGCCGCTGACCGTGGGCCAGTTCGTGACGGCTGAGATCTCGGCCAAGCGGGTCGTGAAGGGCCCTAGTCCAATCAGCAAAGGCAGCATTCCCAGCAGTGTGCTGGCGCAACTGAACTAACGGGGAGCCGGTCCGGTGGGCCGGCTTTTGCGTGGCGGGCAAAGAGTTTACCGCGGGCCCTTTTCCTCATTGAGGGAGTAGTTTAAGATAAAGTGATGGATGAAGAACTGGAAAAGTGGTTGACCCACGCCGCCACGCCGGCAATCGCGCGGGGGCTGCTCGGGGCGACCCTGCACAAAGGTCCGTGCGCGGGCCTCATTGTTGAAACCGAAGCTTATCTGGGCGAGACCGACCAAGCGGCGCATGCCTTTGGCGGCCGCCGCACCAAGACCAACTTGGCCCTGTGGCGCCCGGCCGGGACCGTCTACGTGTACCGCATGCGCCAGTATTGTTTGCTCAATTTGGTCACCCGGCCTGAGGGCGTGCCGCAGTGCGTGCTGATCCGCGCGGTGGAACCCACCGCCGGCGTGGCCTTGATGACGCAGCGCCGCGGCCGCTTCGGCCAGGCGCTGACGAGCGGCCCCGGCAAGCTGTGCCAGGCGTTTGCCATCACTTTGGCGGATAACGGCCAACTGCTGGGCGAAGGCGCGCTGAGCTTGAGCCCGGGCCGCACGCCAAGGGCGATCGCGGCGGCCCCGCGCGTGGGCGTCCCGAATAAGGGGGCGGCAACGACTGCGGCGCTGAGGTTTTTCGTCGCGGGCAATCCGTATGTTTCAGACGTTAAGCAAAGTCAGATTCACCCTAATGGAGGATGGCAATCATGAAGAGCCAAAACATGTTGGATTATATCGGCGACAAAATGGACGCGCTGGATTTTGACGGCGACTTGGACCTGAACTGGGACAAAGAGGCCCGGGTGTTTGAAGTCGAGATCACGATGACCGTCGAGGCGGCCAGCGGCTTTGAGGTGGAAGACCAGGACGGGCAGACGATCGACGACGGCGAGATCGACTACGAGGACGCCATTTTGTTCTATGATGCCACCCGCCTCAACGGGGATGACTACCAGGACAATTACCTGGCCGTCTTCGGTTTTCAAGGCAAGCAGGGCATCAGCAAAGCTACGGTGGACGCGGTCTTTAGCTACCTTCAGGACCTGCTTGATGATGGCCAATCGGACCTGATGGACTTTGTGGACGGCACGTCCGATGCGGACACCTTCGAGCTGCACTTCGACCAGGCGAAATACCAGACCGCCTACGCCAAGCAACCTGAGGCCGCCAAGCACGAGCTGCTGGCCTACCCCCAGTACTAGGAGGCGCCAATGAGTCAGTGGTTTGAGATCGCAATTGAAACCAGCAGCGAAGCCGTCGATGCCGTCGCTAACTTTCTCATGGAGGAAGGCGCCGGTGGCATCCAAATCGATGACGCCGCCGATTTTCAGGGCGGCGCCGTGAGCCAAAGCGGCGTGTTGTTTGATCCCGATAGCGTGCCGCACCGCCGCGCCGGGGCGAAAGTCAGCGGCTATTTTGCGGGCGACGCCCATCCGGCCGAGCTCGTGGCCACGCTGAAGGCACGGGTGGCCCAGCTGCCCGCTTTTGGCTTGGCCATGGGGGCCGGTACGGTCACGGCAGCGCCGATCGCTCAGGCCGATTGGGCCAACGAGTGGAAGAAGTACTACCGGCCGCTGCGCATCACGCGCTACTTGACCATCGTCCCGGCGTGGCTGGATTATCAGCCGCAGCAGGCCGGCGAGCAGGTGATGCGCCTGGATCCGGACATGGCCTTTGGCACCGGCAGCCATCCCACCACAGCACTGATGCTGCGGCTATTGGAAGAGCTGGTGCGCGGCGGGGAGACGATGATCGACGTCGGTACGGGCTCGGGCGTCTTGGCGCTTGCGGCGCGCCTGATGGGCGCGGCGCAGGTCCTGGCAACGGACGTGGATGAGGGCGCGGTGCAAAACGCCAAGGCCAACTTGGCGCTGAATGCGGTCGATCAGATCACGGTGGTCGAAAGCGACCTGCTTAACGGCATTGATCTCAAGGCCGACCTGATCGCCGCCAATATTTTAGCCAACGTGCTGCTGCCGCTGATCCCGCAGGTGCCCGCACGGCTCAAGCCCCACGGCCGGCTGCTTCTGTCCGGCATCTACCTGGATAAGGTCGCGGCGGTCAAGCAGGCGCTTTCTGCCAGCGGCCTTAAGTGCCTGGCGCAATATCAGCTCGGCGATTGGGTCGCCCTGGTGGCGGGCCACGAGCAGGAGGATCCCTCATGAACCGGTTCTTCACGAGCCACAAGCTGGTCAGCGGGCAAACGCTGACGCTTGAGCCGGCGATCCAAAAGCACGCCATTCAGGTGCTCAGGCTGCAGCCGGGGGCGCTGATTGAGGTGGTTGGTCCGGACGCGCAGCCTTATACGGCGGCGATCGTGGCGGCAGCACCCTTGACGGTCCAGGTGCAGGCGGCCTTGAGTCGGCAGAGTGAACTGCCGGTGAAGGTCCACCTGATCTGCGGCGTGCCCAAGGGGGATAAGGCCGAGCTGATCGTGCAGAAGGCCACCGAGCTGGGCGCCTTTGCCATCAGCTTTTTCAACAGCGAGTGGGCCACGGCCAAGTGGGACGGCAAGCGGGTCGCCAAAAAGCTGGTCCGCCTGCAGACGATCGCCCAAGGGGCGGCGGAACAATCGCACCGGAGTGTCGTCCCGCGCATTGATGTGGTAACATTAAACGAAACCACCCAGCTGCCGGCCGCTGCGAAGCTCGTCGCGTACGAGGAGAGCGCCAAGGCCGGCGAGCGCAGTGTGCTCGTGCAGACGCTTGAACAGCGCCCGACCAGCCTGCTGGTGGTCTTTGGTCCGGAAGGCGGCCTGAGCCCGGCCGAGGTCGCGCGCCTGGCGGCCGCCGGGTTTCAGCCGGCCGGCCTGGGGCCGCGGATCTTGCGGACCGAAACGGCACCACTATATCTGCTCAGCGCCGTATCCGTGCTCAGCGAATTGCAGGGAGATAAGAATGAGTAAAGTCAAAGCCTGGTTGAGGACCCCTTCAGCCCTGATCATTATTTTAAGTATCATCGCGACCATGGTCCTGCCGTGGGCGTTCACGCTGCTGCACATCCACGTGGCGGTGCGGATCTTAGTGCTGTGGATCCTCATCGACATGGGCCTGGCCCTGTGGTTCGGCCGGCTGATGAGCGGCTACCACCTGGGCTGGTGGCTGAGTCTGGTCCTGCCAGTGTGCTTTGGCATCATGGTCCTGGTGCGCTTTGCCAACTACGGCTACTGGTTCGTGCCGGTCTACTGGCTGCTCACGATGCTCGCTTGGACCCGTGACTAGTTTTTTTTCGCAAGATTGGTATACTCAAGGCTAAGAAACTCTGCATGGCACGTTTCCGGCGTGCTTTTTTGCTTACTAGGGCTGCGCGGCAGCCTGAACGCGGGCGGCTGCTGACTAGCTCCGGCGGCGCGCGAGAAAGGGGACCATCATGGCAGAAGAACCAGAATTGACGCAGGATCAAGTCATGGCGATGTGCGCCAAGTACATGAATGACGAACACCTAGCGTTTGTGAAGAAGGCCTATGATTTTGCGGCGTACGTGCACAAGGACCAGCGCCGCAAGTCGGGGGAGCCTTACATTATCCATCCCATTCAGGTGGCCGGGATCTTAGCCGACCTGAAAATGGACCCGATCACGGTGGCGTCGGGTTACCTGCACGACGTGGTGGAAGACACCAACATCACTTTGGGCGACATTCAGGAAGTGTTCGGCCAGGAAACGGCGGTCATTGTCGACGGCCTGACCAAGCTGAGCAAAGTGACCTATGTGGCCCACAAGGATGAGCTGGCCGAGAACCACCGCAAAATGTTGCTGGCGATGGCCAAGGACATGCGAGTGATCCTGGTCAAGCTGGCCGACCGGCTCCACAACATGCGCACGCTGATGCACCTGCGTCCGGACAAGCAGCGCCGCATCGCCAACGAAACGCTGGAGATCTACGCCCCGCTCGCCGACCGGCTGGGCATCAGCACCATCAAGTGGGAGCTGGAGGACCTCAGTCTGCGCTACCTCAACCCGCAGCAGTACTACCGCATCGCCCAGCTGATGAAGTCTAAGCGCACCGAGCGCGAGGAATACATCGCCAAGGCCATTGTCGACATCAAAAAGGCGCTGGCCGACCTGAACATGAAGTACGAGATCTACGGCCGGCCGAAGCACATCTACTCGATCTATAAGAAGATGCGAGACAAGCACAAGCAGTTCGACGAGCTTTACGATCTGCTTGCGGTGCGGGTGATCACCCAAAACATCAAGGACTGCTACGCCGTGCTCGGCGTGATCCACACCCAGTGGAAACCGATGCCCGGCCGGTTCAAGGACTACATTGCCATGCCTAAGGCCAACGGCTACCAGAGTCTGCACACGACCGTGATCGGGCCGATGGGCAAGCCGCTGGAGGTGCAGATCCGCACCGAGGAGATGCACCACATCGCCGAATTCGGGGTCGCGGCGCACTGGGCGTACAAGGAAGGCCAGACCACGGAGGTCCAGTACGACAAGGCGGGCAAGCAGATCGACATGTTCCGCGAGATCCTGGAGATCCAAGACGAGACCAACGACGCGCACGACTTCATGGACAGCGTGAAGGGCGACATTTTCACCGACCGGGTCTACGTCTTCACGCCGCAGGGGGATGTTTACGAGTTGCCGAAGGGGTCGGTGCCGCTGGACTTTGCCTACATGGTCCACACCGAAGTCGGTAACCACAGTGTCGGCGCCAAGATCAACGGCAAGATCGTGCCCCTGAACTACCAGCTGAAAAACGGCGACATTGTGGAGATGCTGACCAACAGCAGCTCCAAGCCCAGCCGCGACTGGGTCAATATCGCCTTCACCTCGCGCGCCCGCAACAAGATCCGCCGCTACTTCAAGCAGGCGGACAAGGGGGAAAACTCCGAAAAAGGGCGCACTGAGCTTGAGCAGACCCTGACGGAAATGGGTTTTGCGCCGAAGGACTTCATGGGCCAAAAGCGGGACATGACCGATCTGCTGAAGCGGCTGAACTTCAGCACCGAAAGCGAGCTGCTCTCGGCGATCGGCTACGGTGAGTATTCGGCCAAGGTGATCGCCAACCGCCTGACGGACCGGGTGCGGCGCGAGAAGGCGGATGCGGACAAGAAGGCCAAGGAAGACGCCATTTTGGCTAATAACCAAAAGGTCACGACCATGTCCAAGGAGAAAAAGCCGGTCTCCCGCACCGAAGAGGGCGTGGTCATTGAAGGCGTTGACAACTTGCTTGTCCACCTGGCGAAGTGCTGCAGTCCCGTGCCGGGTGACCCGATCGTCGGCTACGTCACCAAGGGCCGCGGCGTCACGATCCACCGCACGGATTGCCCGAACGTCGCCAGCACGCCGGAAATGGCCGGTCGCCTGATCGACGTCCGCTGGCAGAACATGAACGACCAAAGCCAGCTGTTCGACACGGAGCTTGAGATTTACGGGTACAACCGCAACGGCCTCTTGAACGAGGTCCTGCAGACCCTGAACTCGCAGACCAAGAACCTGACGAACGTTAACGGCCGGGTCGATCACGACAAGATGGCCGACATTCACGTCACCGTCGGTATCCCGAACCTCGGGGCGCTATTGCACATGATGGATGCCATCAAGAACATTCCGGATATTTACGAAGTGAAGCGGGCGCAAGGCTAGGCGCAAAGCAGGCCACGCGCCTGCTTTTTGATGAGGAGGAGCCGGCATGAGAGCAGTACTGCAGCGCGTGAGTCAAGCCAGCGTGACGATCGAAGGGCGAACGACCGGACAGATTCAGCAGGGCTTTTTGATCCTGCTGGGGGTGGGGCCGCAGGATACGCCGGCTGACGTCGACTGGCTGGTGAACAAGATCAGCAAGCTGCGCGTCTTCAGCGATGAACAGGGCAAGATGAACCTGGCGCTGGCCGCGGTCGGCGGCGCCGTGCTGGTGGTGTCCCAGTTCACGCTATACGCTGACGTGCGCCGCGGCAACCGGCCCAGTTTCACGGCTGCGGCCGCCCCGGCCCTTGGGCAGCGGCTTTACGAGGCGTTTTTGACCAAGTTTGAGGCCACCGGGATCCCGGTGGCGCACGGCGAATTTGGCGCGGATATGCAAGTGGCCCTGACCAACGACGGGCCAGTCACGATACTATTGGACACGGAGGAAACACATGCTGGTTAATGCAATTTGGGATTTGGATGGGACCTTGTTTGACACGTACCCGGAAATGCTGCGGGCGCTGGTCAAGACCCTGCACTACTTCGGGCAGGCAGACGTCGATCAGGCGGCACTGCTGAAAACCGTCAAGCGCGGCTCCATCACGGAAACGCTGACGACGCTTGCGCCGACTTTGGGCGCAAAGCCGGCCGAAGTCTTGACTCACTTCCACATGCTGGAGCGCAGCCAGGTCATGATCGCCCAGCCTTACCCGGAGGTGCCGGGGGTGCTGCGCGCGATCCGCGATGCCGGGGGCATCAACCTGCTGATGACGCACCGGGACAAGTCGGCCTGGGCGCTGCTGCGGCAGGCCGGACTCAAGGACCTGTTTTTGGACGGGGTCACCTCAGATCTGGGCCTACCGCGCAAACCCGCGCCTGACGCCGTGGCCTACCTGGTGAAGGGCCATCAGCTGAACCCGGCGGTCACCGCCATGATCGGCGACCGCAAGCTGGATGTCATCGCCGGGCAAAACGCCGGGGTCAAGGGTGTGTACTTCAACGTTGACGGCCTGAACGACGCGCCGATGGCGGACCTTCAGGTGGACCATCTGGTGGATCTGCTGCCGGCGTTCAACGCGGCGCAACCGTAAAACGCGGGTGGCGATCCCCGCAAGCAGATCGCCAGCTTTGGCACGTCAAAACGCCCAGGCACCGCGGTTCAACGAACCGCAGTGTCTGGGCGTTTTTTGGTACGCGATGATTGATGGTTTCAGTGCTACTGATGATTGCCGGCCTTGAAGTAGCTGGTCAGGCCCGTGACCACGTCCTGGGCGACCTTTTGCTGGTAGCCGGCGCTTGCGATGTGCTTGAAGTCCTTATTGGTGTTAATGTAGCCCATTTCAAGCAGGACCGCCGGCTGGGTGTTGTTGCGGATCACTTCGAAGTTGCCAAACTGGACGCCGCGGTTGGGCAGCGTGAGGTTGCCTGCAAAGGCGTGGTTCAGGTGTTTGGCCAGCTGCATGTCCTTTTTGGCGTTGTAGTAGTAGGTGGTAAAGCCCGAGGCCTCGTTGGCGTTGGCGCTGGAGTCAAAGTGCAGGGAGATGAAGGCGTCCGCGTGCGCTTTTTCCGCCACGACCGGGCGCGGAGCCAGGTCGACGAACGTGTCGCTGGTGCGGGTGTAAATGACGTTGGCGCCCTGGGCGCGAAGCGCGGCCCCAACGGCCTCGGCCATCTTCAGGGTGTAGGTCTTCTCGTACTGGCCGCTGGTCGCCATGGCCCCGGAATCGCTGCCGCCGTGACCCGGATCAAGCACGATCGTCGCTTCCGCCAGGTTGGTCGCCGCTTTTGCGGTCTTGCTGCCCGGCGTGGTGACGGTCCAGGACGCCAGGTAGCCGGTTTTGCCGCTGGCGGTTTGCACCTTGTACCACTCACTGGACTGATCCAGCACCGTCACGGTGGTGCCCTTCGGCAGCTGGGTGACCACCGGTGCGTTTAACCCGGCTGCCGAGCGCAGATTGACGCTGATGTTGGTGGTCGCTTTGATGGCGCTGACGGTCGGCTGCGGCTTAGGACTGGCCGCCTTGGTTTGCTGCGGGGAGGCGAGCGTGACGGTTTTGCCGGTCAGCGCCACCGCCCGGGTGCTGACCCACGCGGCAGTGTTCTTGTAGGCGATCTGCGTCCAGTTGCCTTCCTGGTAGATCACGTCCAGCAGGTCCCCGGCCGCCGCGGTGCCGAGCACCTTTGCGTCGGTCGCAGCGTACTGACGGATGTTCACGCCGGTTTTGACCGTGGCGGTCTTGGCGCTAGTCGTCGTCGCTTCGGTTTGGTCAACCAGCCAGGAGGCGACCCAGCCGATCTTGTTGCCGGCCAGCCGCACCTGATCCCATGCGTTTTCTTGCTTGATCACGGTCAGCTTGGTGCCACGCTGGACCTGGCCCATGAGCCCGAAAGACATCCCCGGGCCCAGCCGGACGTTCAGCACGCTGGCGCGCACGCTGATGGTGTTGCTTGCGGCCAGCACGGAGGTGGTCGCCACCGAAACGCCGATCATCAGCCCGCAGGCAAGCGCCAGCGGCCATCGCTTAAGCTGCTTAATTTTCATCTTGTCATCCCCCACCAGTAAAGTGCCACTAGGCTGATTATACCAAAACTGGTCCGTGAAAACGGTTCGCGATCGGTTTTTTCTGCCCGGACCGTTGACAAGTTACTGAAAACAACGTAGGCTTGACTCAAATACAAAGCGCCAATGAGGAAGCAGGATAGGTCATTGTGAAGCGACCCGGAGATGGTGAAAGCCGGGACCGACCGAAAAGACACTTCTGAGGCTGACGAGCTCCGGTTGCCACCGTTATGGCTGAGTTAAATGCAAGGTGGTACCGTGTCCGCACCCTTCGTCGATGACGAGGGGTGTTTTTTGTTGGCAATGGCACGAGGAGGAAAGCATGAGTTATCAACGTCCTAAAGGCACCGCAGACATACTGCCGGGTCAAAGCGCACTTTGGCAGCACGTCGAAGCGATCGCCAAGCGCATTATGGAAAGTTACCAGTACCGAGAGATCCGCACACCGCTGTTTGAAAACTACGACGTGTTCGCGCGCTCCAGCGGTGAGACCTCAGATGTGGTCTCAAAGGAAATGTACACGTTCGCGGACAAGGGCGGCCGGCAGATGGCCCTGCGGCCGGAGGGCACAGCCGGCGTCGTGCGCGCCTACGTGGAAAATAAGCTGTACGGACCCGATCACGAAAAGCCGTACAAGGTCTACTACATGGGGCCGATGTACCGCTACGAGCGGCCGCAAAGCGGCCGCCAGCGGGAATTCCACCAGATCGGGGTCGAGGCGTTCGGCGTTGATAGTCCGGCGCTGGATGCGGAAGTGATCGCGCTGGCCAAGGATCTGCTCGAGGCGCTGGGGGCCAAGCACCTGAAGTTTGCGATCAATACGCTGGGCGATCCGGCCAGCCGGGCCGCCTATCACCAGGCGCTGGTGGCGTTTCTGACGCCGTTTCAGGCCCAGCTGTCCGCAGATTCCAAGGTGCGCCTGGAGAAAAATCCCCTGCGCATCCTTGACAGCAAGGACAAAGGGGACCAGGCCATTGTGGCCGGCGCGCCGAAGATCCTCGATTACCTGACGCCTGAGGCCACGGCTCACTTTGAGGCCGTGCAGGGCTTCTTGAAGGCGCTGGGGATCCCGTACGAGATCGATGCCGACATGGTGCGCGGCCTGGATTACTACAACCACACGATCTTCGAGGTGATGAGCGACGACGCTGTGTTCGGCGGCGGCTACACCACCGTGCTTGCCGGCGGCCGCTACAACGGGCTGGTCGAGGAGCTCGGCGGCCCGCAGACCCCGGGCGTCGGCTTCGCCATGGGGGTGGAGCGCGCGATGCTGCTGCTGTCCGGGCAGGCGATCGAAACCGCACTGCCGGCGTACATCGTGACCATCGGCGAGGCGGCCCAGGCCGCCGCACTGCGCTTGGCGCACGCGTTGCGGCGGCAAGGCGTTGCGGTCGACATGGACTTTCAGGGCCGCAAACCCAAGGCCCAGTTCAAGTCCGCCAATAAGGCGAACGCCCAACTGGTCATGACCTTGGGTGACAGCGAGCTGGCCAGTGCGACCGTGCAGGTCAAGAACATGCAAACTGGGGTCCAAAAGGAATTCAAGCAGGCGGCAGTGGCCGAAGACTTTCGGGCACTAGCTGCACAATTGGAGGCAGATCATGAGTAAACGCACAATGTATGCCGGGGACGTCACGTTAGCCAACCTCGGCGCAACCGTCACGTTAAAGGGCTGGGTGCAAAAGCGCCGCAGCCTAGGCAACCTGATTTTTATCGACCTGCGCGACCGCGCGGGGATCGTCCAGCTGGTCTTTTCGCAGGAATTCGGGGAGGCGGCGCTGGCCGTGGCGAACGAGGCCCGCTCCGAGTACGTCCTTGAGGTCACCGGGAAGGTTGCCGCGCGCGGCGCTGACGCCATCAACCGCGACATGAAAACCGGCGAGATCGAAGTCGAGATCGCCGCGGCCAAGATCCTGAACAAGGCCCAGACGCCGCCGTTTGATATTGCCGACGGGGTCAACGCGACCGAAGAAACCAAGCTCAAGTACCGCTACCTTGACCTGCGCCGGCCGGAGATGCAAGCGGCCATCATCACGCGCAGCAAGATCCTGGCGGCCGTGCACCACTACTTCGACGAGAACGGGTTCCTCGACATTGAAACGCCGACGCTGACCGCCTCGACCCCGGAAGGCGCGCGGGACTACCTGGTCCCATCCCGGGTCTATCCGGGCAGCTTCTACGCGCTGCCGCAGTCCCCGCAGCTGTTCAAGCAGCTGCTCATGGGCGCCGGCTTTGACCGCTACTACCAAATCGCGCGCTGCTACCGCGACGAGGACCTGCGCGGCGACCGTCAGCCGGAGTTCACGCAGATCGATATGGAGACGAGCTTTCTTGACCAGCAGGAGATCCAAGACCTCACCGAAGGCCTGATCGCCCGCGTCATGAAAGAGGTCAAGGGCATCGACGTCAAGCGGCCGTTTCCGCGGATCCAGTGGCAAGACGCGATGGATCAGTACGGCTCCGACCGGCCGGACCTGCGCTTTGGCATGCTGATCCAGGACGTTTCCGCCATTGTGAAGGATTCCGCGTTCAAGGTGTTCAGCGGCGCCGTCGAACAGGGCGGTCAGGTGCGCGCCATCGTCGTGCCAGGCGGGGCGGAAAAGTACTCCCGCAAGAAGATCGACGAACAGCAGGATTACATCAAGCGGTTTGGCGCCAAGGGGCTTGCCTGGCTGAAGGTCACGGACGACGGCATCGCCGGGCCCATCAGTAAATTCTTTGGCGACGGCCAGCTGCTGACCAAGCCGCTGGGCGCCAAGGCCGGGGACCTGGTCCTCTTCGTTGCCGATCAGGCCAGCGTGGTCGCGGCCAGTCTGGGCTACCTGCGCACGCACTTCGGCCATGACCTTGGCCTCGTTGACGAAGCGCAGTACAACTTCTGCTGGGTCGTCAATTGGCCGCTGTTCGAGTACGACGAAGGGATCCAGCGCTGGGTCCCAGCCCACCACCCGTTCACCATGCCGAACGAGGAAGACGTTCACCTGCTGGACACCGATCCCCACAGCGCCCACGCGCAGTCCTACGACATCATCATGAACGGGGATGAACTGGGCGGCGGCTCGATCCGCATCCACAGCCGGGAGATCCAGGAAAAGATGCTGAAGGCGCTGGGCTTCACCCCAGAGCGGGCGCAAAAGTCCTTTGGCTTCCTGCTCGACGCGTTGACGTACGGCTTCCCGCCGCACGGTGGCCTGGCGATCGGACTGGATCGCTTTGCGATGCTGCTGCTGGGCCGCGATAATATTCGCGACGTCATTGCCTTCCCGAAGAACTCCAAGGCCTCCGAGCCGATGACCAGTGCGCCAACCCCGGTGGCCGACGCGCAGCTGGCAGATCTTGGCATCGAGGTCCGGGCCAACGTCGACCCTGACGCCGCCCATGCCGGGGACAACGAGTTAACTGAATAACTGCCGGGCGGCTAAGAACTAAACCGCGAGCCCCGGCGCCGCCCCCGCACCATGATTCGTTCCATGAATCATCGTGCAGGGGCGTTTTTGTTGCTGGTGTTGCAACACGCAGGCCAATGCGCAGCGACGCTGACCCGTTTTTTACCGGGACGACAATAAGATTGCTGGCAATCTAAAGCCAATCTCGTTATACTGGGAGCGAGGTGATGAGCATGGAAAAAGACTTGAATGAACTGCGTAAGAAATTAACCCCGCAGCAGTTTGACGTCACGCAACAGGCCGGCACTGAGCGGCCATTTAGCAGTGAGTACGACGATTTTTACCAGCCCGGGATCTACGTCGATGTCGTGTCCGGGGAGCCGCTGTTTTCCTCCCAGGACAAGTACGATGCGGGCTGCGGCTGGCCGTCCTTCACCAAACCGCTCGCTAAGCTGACCGAAAAGCGGGACACCCGGCTGTTCATGGAACGCGTCGAGGTGCGCAGCAAGCAGGCGGATTCCCACCTGGGCCACGTCTTCACCGACGGGCCGCAGGATAAAGGCGGACTGCGATACTGCATCAATGGGGCCGCACTGCGGTTTGTGCCACTAGCCGAACTGGATGCACAGGGGTACGGGCAGTACAAGCAGTTGTTTGAGGAGGCGCAGTAACATGGCAGAAGAAACCGCAATTTTTGCCGGCGGGTGTTTCTGGTGCATGGTGCACCCATTTGATACCCAGCCGGGGATCAACGCTGTGATTTCCGGCTACACCGGCGGCCATGTGCCGAATCCCACCTACGAGCAGGTGGCAAGTCATACCACCGGCCACACCGAGGCCGTGGAGATCAAGTTTGATCCGGCCGTGATCTCCTACGCCCAGCTGGTCGAGATCTACTGGCAGCAGACGGACCCCACCGACGCGATGGGCCAGTTTCAGGACCGCGGCGATTCCTACCGCCCGGTGATCTTTTACCACACGCCTGAGCAAAAGGCCATTGCCGAGGCCTCAAAAGCCAAGCTGGCGGCCAGCGGCAAGTTCACGGACCCCATCGTGACCACGATTGAGCCGGCCCAGCCGTTCTACCCAGCCGAGGAGTACCACCAGGATTTCTACAAGAAAAACCCGTGGCGTTACGCGCTCGAAGAACAAGGCGGCCGTGACCAGTTCAAAGCGGCCCACTGGCAGCATTAGCGAACCGGTCTCCCAAAGCACTTTGGGCGGCCGGGTTTGGCGCGCCTGAAAGCAAGCACCGCGCGAAGCCAGGCCCTTGCCTGTGGTATACTGATGGTACCAATTTTCGGGAAAGGGATCCTTATGCAAGAAATCGACCGACTGATCCGCCGCCACCAAAACTGGAGCCGCCTGACCGCTGCGTTCTTTTACAGTATCTGCGTGGCGCTGGCTTTAAATATGTTCTGGGAACCAGGCGGGGTCTTTGCCAGCGGGGTGACCGGGGCGGCGCAGCTGCTCGCCACGGTGGTGCGCAAGTGGTTCAACGTCTCGTTTGGCACGCCGTTTGGGCCGATGGCCACCACGGACCTGTTTTCAACCGGGACGCTGCTGTTTCTGCTGAACGTGCCGCTTTTTGTTGTGGCCTGGAAGCAGATCGGCCACCGCTTCACGATGTTCACGTTCCTGGCCGTGATTTTCTCGACCGTCATGATCCGGCTGCTCGGCGTCGTCAAGCCCTTGACCACCGATCCCATCGTCTGTGCGATTTTCGGGGCGGTGATCAACGGCCTGGGGACCGGGTTTGCCCTCCGCAACAACATCTCGACCGGGGGCCTGGACATCGTCGGCATCGTTTGGCGCAAGAAGACCGGCGCTACGATCGGCTCGGTCAACATCGCGATCAACATCGTGATCATCTTCCTGGCGGGCTTTGTTAACGACTGGCCGCACGCATTGTACTCGGCGCTGGCCATCTTCATCAACGGCCGGGTGATGGACGCGATGTACACGCGGCAGCAGCGCCTGCAGGTCATGATCGTGACGGACCAGCAAAAGGCGGTCGTCAACGAGATCCAGAACACGCTGCGGCGGGGGATCACCATCGTGCACGACGCGGAAGGGGCTTTTCACCACGAGGAGAAAACGATCCTCTTTACCATCATCACCCGCGCCGAGATCTACGACCTGGAGGACGCGATGCGGCGCAGTGACCCTTACGCGTTCGTTTCCATCACGCAGTCCGTCAAGATCATGGGCCACTTTTACGAACCGAAAACAGATTAACCCGGGCCGCCTGGGTGCGGCCCTTTAAGGAGGACTTCGGGATGCTGATCGGGGCTAACGTTTCAATGAAGGGCCAAGGAATGTTCGTCGGGGCGGTGGCGGAGGCGCAAAGCTACGGCGCAACTTCCTTGCAGTTTTACACCGGGGCGCCGCAAAACACCCGGCGCAAGGCCATCTCCGCAATGCGCATTCCGGAAGGCTTGGCCGCGATGCAGGCGGCGGGCCTGTCGCACTTGGTCATTCACGCCCCGTACATCGTGAATCTGGGCAACACGGTGAAGCCGGAAAATTATCCCTTTGCCGTTCAGTTCATGAAGGAAGAAGTCGCCCGGGCCGAGGCCCTGCACGCATTTGCCATGCCGTTTCACCCCGGGGCGCACGTCGGGGCCGGGCCGGCGGCGGCCGTCGCCCAGATCGCCAGAGGCCTCAATGAGATCATCACGGCAGACCAGCACGTGCTGATCGCCTTAGAGACCATGGCGGGCAAGGGCACCGAGGTCGGGCGCACGTTCGAGGAGCTGGCGGCGATCATTGCGCGGATCGACCAGCCGGATAAGGTGGCCGTCACCATGGACACCTGTCACATGAGCGACGCGGGCTACAAC
The DNA here is from genome assembly GCF_003946485.1 of Lacticaseibacillus jixianensis. Classification (GTDB taxonomy): domain Bacteria; phylum Bacillota; class Bacilli; order Lactobacillales; family Lactobacillaceae; genus Lacticaseibacillus; species Lacticaseibacillus jixianensis. Next base: position 69,961 of record NZ_RHOJ01000006.1, read on the forward strand.
GTGAAGGAAGATTTTGATGGGGTGCTTAACGAATTCGATCACGTGGTCGGGCTGGATAAGCTCGCGGTGGTCCACGTCAATGACTCAAAAAATCCGCAGGGGGCGCACAAGGACCGCCACCAAAACATCGGCTTTGGGACGCTGGGCTTTGACTGCTTGAATGCCATCGTGCACCATCCTCAGCTGGCAGGGGTGCCCAAGATCTTGGAGACGCCATACGTGGGGCCGGACAAGGCCCACCTGGTGCCCCCGTACGGTGTGGAGATCGGCTGGCTGAAGCGGCAGCAGTTTGCGCCTGAGGAGCTGGTTGCCCTCGGCGCGGCCCCGCTGGGTGAATAAGGCCAATCAAAAACGGCAGGGACTATTCCCTGCCGCTTTTGATTAGGGGGTAGCGGGCTGCCGGCGGCTGCTTGCGCCATGCCGCCTGATGGAAGGGGGCGGGTTACTGCTTGGCGGCGTCGTCGACTTCATCAAGCCCCATGTGCTCGAGGATCAGCATGGCAGTTTCTTCGATGGACCGGTGCGCCGTGTTGATCACCATGCACCCGAGTTTTTGGTACAGATCATCGGCGAACTTGAGCTCCTCGTTGACTTGATCGCGGGCCGAGTAGGCGGTGTCGGGGTTAAGGCCATACGCGATCATGCGCTGGCGCCGAAATTCCATGAGGACGGAGGCGTCGGTCGTCAGGCCAACGATCTTCTTTTGGTCGACCTTCCAGATCTCTTCCGGAATGTGGGCGTTGGGCACGAGCGGCAGGTTTGCGACCTTGAAGTTGCGGTTGGCGAGGAACAGTGACAGCGGTGTCTTACTGGTCCGGGAGACCCCGAGCAGGACGATGTCCGCCTCCAGAAAGCCCTTCGGATCCTTGCCGTCGTCGTACATCACGGCGAATTCCATGGCAGAGATGCGGTCAAAGTACTTCTCGTCTAGGTCATGCACGGCCCCGGCCACTCCGCTGGGCTGGTCGCCGGTCTCGCTCTTCACCGCGCTAAGGATCGGGGTCATGACGTCGATGAAGGGCAGGGCGATCTGCTTGGCGTAGTCCCTGCCGATCTGCGCGAGGCCAGGGGTGACCAGCGTCGCGATGACGACGGCGCGGGTGTCGCCCTTGGCCGTGTCGAGGGTCTCCAGCAGTTTTTTCTGCTCGTGGACGAAGGGGAACCTGAGGTAGTGCGCGCTTTGGGTGGCGAACTGGGCGGCCACCGCCTGGGCCAGTTTCAGCCCGGTTTCGCCAACCGAATCGGAAATGATGTAGTAGTTCGTTTCTTCTTCCAAGATGATCCCGTCCTTTGTGATTGATACCGTTATCATACCATAATCGGACAGTTCACAGCGGCACCGGCCATTTTGGTGAGAGAATTTGCAAAATAAATCACAGAATTGGCAGTTGCCGTATTGACGCGTTTTTTGATGTTCGATATAATAGTTGAGAACTAGCGATGCAACAATCAATGGTTACGCAAGTGTCGGAGGGAGGGATATCATATGGCAAAGACAGTCGTTAAGAAAAACGAATCTCTCGATGATGCTCTTCGGCGCTTCAAGCGCACCGTATCCAAGTCAGGTACATTAGCCGAATACCGCAAGCGGGAATTCTACGAAAAGCCAAGTGTCAAGCGGAAGCTTAAGTCCGAAGCTGCACGCAAGCGCAAGAAGTTCTAATTGTTCGCGAAACGCGCGCCGAATGTGGTGCGCGTTTTTTGTTTTGCGGCGACCCGGCCGCCATTGAGGCAGGCGAGGCGGTGCAAGTGAGGAAAGGAAGTTCATCATGGCAGTACTGGATCAATTGAACGAGCAAATGAAGGCCGCAATGAAGGCCAGGGACAAGGCGACCTTGAGCACGGTGCGGATGCTGAAGTCCGCCCTGCAAAACAAGCAGATCGAACTGGGTCACCCTTTGACCGAAGCGGAAGAGCAAAGTGTGCTGACCTCTGAGATGAAGCAGCGCAAGGAAAGCTTGAGCGAGTTTGAAAAGGCCGGGCGCGAGGATCTGGTGACCCCGCTGAAGGCGGAGATCAAGATCGTGGCGGCCTACCTGCCGGCCCAGCTCGATGAGGCGGCGGTGGCCAAGCTGGTCGATGAGACCATCAAGGAGACCGGGGCCACGAGCAAGGCCGATTTTGGCAAGGTCATGAAGACCCTGATGCCCAAGGTCAAGGGTCAGGCCGATGGTGGTCTGGTCAACCAGTTGGTCAAGGCCAAACTTCAATAATTCGCTTGCTTCTGGATCGCCGCGCCGCACTGTGACGCGGCTTTTTTATGGTAAAATGAAGAAAACCTAGCAAGGAGGCGGCTTCTTGGCAGAAGAATCCGTAGAGAAGACCCTGACGCTCAGCAGCACGGATCAGGCAATCGCGCTGTCGGGCGTTAACGATGAGAATTTTACGTTGATCGAAGAGGCGCTGGACGTGTTGATCGCGCCGTTTGGAGACACGCTAAAGATCACGGGGACCCCCAAGGCCACCAGCCTGGCTTACCAGCTGATCCAGCAACTGTTGACGCTATTGAGCCGGGGCATTGCGATCGCCCCGCAGGACGTCGTGTCCGGCGTCAACATGGCGCAGCGCGGCACCCTGGAATACTTTGCCGACATGTACTCAGAGACTTTGCTCCGCGACGCCAAGGGGGCCCCGATCCGGGTCAAGAACTTTGGCCAGCGGCAGTACGTGCAATCGATCAAGCACAACGACATCACCTTCGGTATCGGCCCGGCCGGCACTGGGAAGACCTACCTGGCCGTCGTCATGGCGGTGGCCGCGATGAAGGCCGGCGAGGTCGAAAAGCTGATCCTCACGCGGCCTGCGGTGGAAGCGGGCGAGAATCTGGGCTTTTTGCCCGGCGACCTCAAGGAGAAAGTTGATCCGTACCTGCGGCCGATCTACGACGCGCTGTACGCCGTGCTCGGCACCGACCACACAAACCGGTTGATGGACCGGGGCGTGATCGAGATCGCGCCGCTGGCCTACATGCGCGGGCGAACGCTGGATAACGCGTTTGCGATCCTCGATGAGGCGCAAAACACGACGCAGGCGCAGATGAAGATGTTCCTGACGCGGCTCGGCTTTTCGTCCCGCATGATCGTCAATGGGGACATCACGCAGATCGACCTGCCAAACCACCAAAGCAGCGGGCTGATCCAGGCCCAGCGGATCTTGAAGGATATTGACCACATCGGCTTTGCCACGTTCTCGGCGAGCGATGTGGTCCGGCACCCAGTCGTTGCCAAGATCATTGAGGCGTACGGTCAGGCGGACCAACCTCAGTGATCAGCAAGGAGAGGCAATGCGAAAATCAGCCCAACTGAGCAAAAGCGCGGTCCTGATCACGGCCTGTTTTACGGTGCTGCTCGTGGCCGCCATCGCGTGGATCACGCTGCCCGATCCCGTGGCCGTGAAGCTCAACCGCCCGGCCTCGCAGACGATCATCGCCACGCAAACGGTGCAGGACGAGGCGGCCACCCGGCAGGCGAAAAAGGCGGCCGAAAATGCCGTCGCGCCGGTTTACAGCTACGATGCGTCGGTCGGCTCCAAGCAGCAGGACCTGCTCAACCAGCTGCAGAAAGCCTTGACCACCACCGAAACCACCCAGACCTCAGCGGCCCAAAAGAAGTACCGCGCGGCCTCGGCCGAAAGTGCCAGTGCCACGTATCAACGGCCCTCGGTCAGCGACTTGACGGCGGCGTTTCGGACGGCCAACCCCAAGGCGGAGAATCCCTTTTTCTACCAGTTTAACGATCATTTCTACCGGGCCGCCTTCGCCCTGACCTCCAAGCAGCGCGCAGCCGTGTTTGACACGGTCGCCTCGGCCGTGGCCACGCAGCTCAAGGAAAAGCTGACCGCGTCCGACCTGGCCGCGGCGCAAAAGGCCGCCACGGCTGACCTGTCGATCAGTGATCTCAGCACCGCCCAGCGGCGGATGGGGACCACCTTGATCCAGCAAGCCATCATTCCCAATCAGATGATCAACCAGGCGCAGACCAAGCTCAAGCGGGCCCAGGCCCAAGTCGCGGTGGATCCGGTCGAGATCGTTTCCGGCCAGGTGATCGTGCAACAGGGCCAGATCGTGGACGCCCCGATCATGCACCAGCTGAACGTGCTGGGGCTGACGCAGCGGCGCGCGCCGTGGGCGTTGTTTGGTTTGCTGCTGCTGGTGGTGGTCCAGGCCGTGGCGCTGTTGACGTTGCTGCGCCAAGAAGCCGCGGCCGCGCAGCGCAAGGACAGCCTGCTTTACAGCGCGCTGATGCTGATCACCGTGCTCGTGATGCTGGGGCTGCGGTTTGTGGCCACCACTGCCGGCGCTAATCTGGCGATGCTGCTGCCAGCGGCGTTCATGCCGCTGTTGCTCCATAATTTCAGCGGGCGCCGGTTTGGGTTGCTGGCCGCCTTGATGCAGACCTTCTTGGCCTTCTTTGTGTTCTATTCCACCACGGGGACGCTGTTCACTGCGGCCACGGCGATCAGCTACCTGACGTCGGGCGTGCTAGCGGACATGGTGGCGCATAAGCGGCTCACGGCCGAAGCACGGCTGGTCGCGTTTTGGGTCCTGGGGGTCAACTTGCTGCTGACGCTCAGTACGATGCTGCTGCAAGGGGCCCGGTTCACGGCGCTGGCGACCTGGCAGACGCTTGGCTTTGTCGTCGTGGGGCAGCTGCTGGGGTACCTCTTGGCCCTGGGGGCGACCCCGTACCTGGAGATGATCCTGCAGGACGATTCGGTCCTGAAGCTCAACAAGCTGAGCGACCCGAACGATCCGCTGCTCCGGGAGCTGATGGCCAAAGCGCCTGGCACTTACCACCACAGCATGATGGTGGCCAGCCTGGCCAGCAACGCGGTGGCGGCGATCGGCGGGCGGTCAACGCTGACTCGGGTGGCCTGTTATTACCACGACGTCGGCAAGCTCAAGCGGCCGCTGTACTTCACGGAGAACCAGCCTGCGGGTTTTGACTCGCCGCACAACCACCTGACGGCTGCGCAGTCCGCGGAGATCATCTTTGCGCACGTGACGGACGGGGTCGCCATGCTCAAGGCGCGGCATATGCCCAAGTTCATCATCGACATTGCCCAGCAGCACCACGGCACGACGTTGATGAAGTATTTCTACATTGAGGCCAAAAAGGCGGACCCCAGCACCCCAGAGGCGGCCTACCGCTACGATGGCCCCAAGCCGCAGACCCTGGAAGCGGCCGTGGTCAACCTAGCGGACACCTGTGAGGCCGCGGTCCGGTCGATGAAGCATCCGACCCAGGAGACGATCGCCGCGTTCGTCACGCGGATCACCAACGAACGCCTGGCGGACGGCCAGTTCGACGAGGCGCCCATCACGGTCCAGCAGCTGCGCCGCGTGGGCGACTCGCTGGTGAGCGGCCTGACGAGCACCTTTTACACGCGGATCGAGTACCCAAAAGACACTGCACCAGCTAAAGGAGAAGCATAATGGACTTGGAATTTTACGATGATGATCACCGCTTAGACGAGGCACACGCCAAGCTTGCCAAGGACCTGGTTGAATTTGCCGGCAAGGAGTTGAACAAGGCCGCGGACACCGAAATGTCGATCACGATCGTTTCCGATGAGGAGATTCACCGGATCAACAAGCAGTACCGCGATACGGACCGGGTGACCGACGTCATCTCGTTTGCCATCGAAGACGGCGAGCAAGAGACGCTGATTGGCTTTCCTGACATGCCCGAAAACATCGGCGATTTGTTCATCGATCCCGACCAGGTGGCGCGGCAGGCCAAGGACTTCGGCCACTCGTTTGAACGCGAGCTCGGCTACACCGTGGTACACGGGTTCTTGCACCTGAACGGCTACGATCACATCAAGCCGGAAGACGAAGCGGTCATGATCCCGCTGCAAGAAAAGATCCTCGACGCTTATGGCCTCACCAGATAAGCAGATCGATAAAAATCACCATTTTGGGCAGTCGCTGAAGCACGCCGCCGCTGGCCTGTTCTGCGTGTTTCTGCGGGAGGGCAACTTCCGCCGCGAAAGTGTGATGGCGCTGCTGGTGTTCATCATGGCCTGGTGGCTGCAGGTCGGCCGCTTTCAGTGGTTCATTCTGATGCTCGCGGTGATGCTGGTGTTTCTCATGGAGCTGTGGAACACGATCATTGAAAACGTCGTGGACCTGGTCGTGGGCCGCCGCTTTGACGTGCGGGCCAAGGCCATCAAGGACATGAGCGCCGGCGCGGTGCTGGTGGCCAGCGGCATCGCGGTGCTCTGCGGTGCCTACGTGTTCATTCCGCCGCTGTGGCACCTGCTGACGCGCTGGTTTTAGGAGGGGATAATCATGGATGAGTTGATCAAGGCCGCGCAAACCGCGCGCGAGCGGGCTTACGTGCCGTATTCCGAGTTCAAGGTCGGGGCCGCGGTGGTCGCCGGCGGTGAGGTGTTCACCGGGTGCAACATCGAAAACGCCAGCTACGGCCTGGCGATGTGTGCAGAGCGCGTCGCCATTTTCAAGGCGGTGGCGGCCGGCCACCTGCGGCTCGATGCGCTGGCCGTGATCGGCGACACCACGGCGCCCATTTCACCCTGCGGCGCGTGCCGTCAGGTGATGGCGGAGTTTTTTGCCGCCGATGCGCCCGTTCTGCTGGGCAACCTGGCAGGCGAGCAGACGAAAACCACGGTGGCGGCGCTGCTGCCTGGTGCTTTTACTAAAGGAGATATGCAGAAATGACTCATCATTCAGGCTTCGTCGCCATTATCGGGCGGCCGAACGTCGGCAAGTCCACATTCATGAACCGGATCCTTGGCGAGAAGATCGCGATCATGTCACCCAAGGCCCAAACCACCCGCAACAAGATCAATGGCATCTATACCACAGACGACGTGCAGATCGTGTTCGTCGACACCCCAGGCATCCACAAGCCCAAGAATCAGCTGGATGATTACATGGATACGGCTGCGCTCTCGACGCTTAACCAAGTGGATGCGGTCCTCTTCATGGTCGCCGCCGACGAGGAGATGGGACCGGGCGATCAGTACATCATCAATCAGCTCAAGCCGGTCGAAAGTCCGGTTTACCTGCTGATCAACAAGATCGACCTGGTTCACCCGGACGACCTGCTGCCGCGCATCAAGCAGTACCAGATGGCGCGCGATTTTACCGGGGTCTTTCCGATTTCCGCGACGATGGGCAACAACGTCGATGAGCTGCTGGCGACGCTGACGCAGGCGCTGCCGGAGGGGCCGCAGTATTATCCGGCCGACCAGCTGACGGATCACCCCGAGTATTTCGTGGTCGGCGAGCTGATCCGGGAGAAGATCCTGGAGCTGACCCGCGACGAAGTGCCGCACTCGGTGGCCGTCGAGGTTGAACGGATGAAGGACCGGGTGAACGGTAAGCTGCAGATCGAGGCCTACATCATTATCGAGCGTGATTCGCAAAAGGGCATCATCATCGGCCGCGGCGGCGCGATGCTCAAGCAGATCGGGATCCGCGCCCGCCGCGACATCGAGGCGCTGCTGGGCGAGCCGGTCAACCTGAAGTTGTGGGTCCGGGTGCAGAAGAACTGGCGGGACAATAACCAGTACCTGCGCAGTCTCGGCTACAACATCAAGGATCTGCGCTAATGGCCCGCCGTGAGGTCCAGTTCAACGGACTGGTGCTTTCGCGGCAGAGCTACCGGGAGGCCGACATGCTGGTCAAAATTGCGACCGACCAGTTTGGCAAGCGGATGTTTCTTCTGCACCGCGCGCGCAAACCCGGTTTTCCGCTGGCCGCTGGCATTCTCCCGTTCACGCAGGGGACTTACGTGGGCACCATCAACCCGAGCGGCCTGTCTTACCTCAATGCGGTGCGCCGCGCTGACCAGTTTCAGCAGATCGCCGGTGACATTACGCTCAACGCCTACGCAACTTATGTGCTTGGCCTGATCGACCTCGCGGTTCCGGACGGCGAACCGCTGGGGGCGTGGTACGATTTTGCGGCCACCAGCTTGCGGTTGATTGACACCGGCCTGGATCCGGCCATCGTGGCGAACATCGCGGAGGTCCAGTTGCTGGGGGCGTTCGGCGTGGCGCCGAATTGGCGCGCCTGCGTGCTCGACGGCCGGACGGACCTGCCGCTTGATTTCTCGGAAAAGTACGGCGGCCTGCTGTGTCAGGCCCACTGGGCCCTGGACGACTACCGCTTCCACGTGCAGCCCAAGGCGTTATTTCTCTTGCGGCGGTTCTCGACGATCGATCTGCACCAGTTGCACTCCATTACGGTGAGCGCACCCACCAAGCGTGAGTTGCGCCGCGTGCTGGACCGGCTCTATCAGGACATGGTGGGCACGGTCCCCAAGGCCAAATCCTTCTTAGACCAAATGCAGCGCTGGCAGGACCGACTGCCCCCACGATAAGGTGCGGAGAGGTCGCGGGCTTAGGGGGACAGCCAGCCGCTCCGCATGTCATCCTGTACGCCATAAATGGCTACAGGATGATCATAGCCCCGGGCATTGTCGGCGTACTTTGCCGACGAGGCCCGGGGCGTAGCTGGCCACTCCCGCGTTGTCTTTAGCAAGGCGCGCAGAGTTCGCGCACTGATGGGCCTGGCCAGCCGCCCCGCAAGCCGCCCAGTCCACCACCACGCTCTAACAATCACAATTCCCTGGCCTTGTCGGTTTTTCCGGCAAGGCCTTTTGCATCGCCAGCCATGTTCCCACTGGCGACTGGGCCCGGTCAATTCAGGGTGCGGGTCTGGCCAAACTATATTATGATGGGATAAGTGATTATCTGAGTTGGAAAGTGGGTACGGGTTTTGAAGACACTGAGTATCATCGTTCCTTGCTATAATGCGGCTGCTTACATGAAGCGCGCGGTCACGTCACTGCTTGCCGGGGGGCCGGCGGTTGAAGTCATCTTGGTCGATGACGGCTCAACCGATGCGACCGCTGCTGTGGCGGACGAGTTTGCGCGCAGCTACCCCGCGCAAGTGGTGGTTGTGCACCAGGCGAACGCCGGCCACGGCGGCGCGATCAACGCCGGGCTAAAAGTCGCCAGCGGCCGTTACCTCAAGGTGGTCGACGCCGACGATTGGCTGGACGAAGGGGCGCTCCATCAGGTGCTGGCGACCCTCTCGCAGCTGCCGGCGCCAGTCGACTTGTTCATCAGCAACTACATTTACGACAAGGTCGGCGCCAAGCACCAAAAAGTGACGCGGTACCGCCACGGCCTGCCGCAGAACCGCGTCTTTGGGTGGGACGAGGTGCGACTGCCAGTTGGCACGTACCTGCTGATGCATGCCCTGATCTACCGCACCCAAGTGCTCCGCGATTTGCCGCTGCAGCTGCCGACCCACACCTTTTACGTCGATAACCTCTTCGCGCTGGAGCCGCTGCCGCACACCAAGCGGCTCTACTACCTGGACGTGGATCTTTACCATTACTACATTGGGCGGCCCGACCAGTCGGTGCACGAGTCGGTGATGATCAAGCGCATCGATGAGCAGCTGGCCGTGAATCGGCGCATGATCAAGGTCGTGGCCGAGCGCCAGGGCCTGGAGCCGCATCTCTACCGCTACATGGCGCGGTACACGGAAATCGTTACGGGGATCTCGTCCATTTTGCTGCTGCGGGCCGGCACCCCGGCGGCGCTGGCCAAAAAGGCGAACCTATGGCGCTACATGCGCATGACCGCACCGCACTTTTACCGTCTGGCGCGCACCAGCGTCGTGGGGTGCGCCGTTAACTTGCCGGGCTGGCTGGGCCGGCGCACCAGCGTTGACTTTTACAAGGTGCTCCAGCGCATTTACCACTTTAACTGAGGCCGCGGATGGAAACTCGGCGGATTCAACTCATTGCCAGTGACCTGGACCACACCCTGCTGGACGCAAAAGGCCGGGTGCCACGGGCCACAATGTCGCGGCTGGCGGCGTTGGCGGCGCTGGGCATCCCCTTTGTGCCGATCAGCGGCCGCGATTTGCCCACCATGCAGGCGCTGTTTCCCAACCAGGCGTGGCTAGTGGCGGCTAACGGCGCTGTGATCGCCCACGCCGGACGGCCCGCCCAGGCCCGATTGCTCGCCGCAAATCAGGTGCAGGCGCTGCTGGCCGCGGCCAGTGCGGCAGCGGCGGTGCCAGTCCTGTGCCGACTGTGGCAGGTGGAGGTCCTCGATGGGGACGCAGCGCGGGTCGCCGAGTTGCGGCAGTTTTTCCGCGTGGTGCGGGTGGTGCCGCGCTTCACCCAGCTGACCGATGTGACCAAGGTGACGCTGCTGGTGCCACCGGTGCGCCGGCGGCTGGTGCAGGCCACCCTTGAGGCCAAGATGGGCGCCGCGGTGCAGATCACGGCCGGGGAGGCCAACGCCCTTGGCATCACGGCGGCGGCGGTCGACAAAGCGGCGGCGCTGACCACGCTTTGCCATGAGCTTGCGGTGCCGCTGAGCGCCGTGCTGGCGTTTGGCGATGCCCAAAATGATGCCGGGATGCTGCGGCTGGCCGGGGTCGGCATGCGGATGCAAGACGGGGACCCCGCGCTTGCTGCGCAAACCGCGCTGATCGCCCCGCCCAATGCCGAAGACGGCGTGGGGCAGGTGCTAGGCTGCCTGCTTGAAGGCCACGGCCGCCTTGCAATCAAAGGAGGATAGAAGTATGAAACCAATTAAGCTGATCGCAACTGACTTGGACCGAACGCTGCTTTTGGATGACAGCACGATTCCGGATGGTACCTTTGCGCGCATTCGGGCGCTGCACGAAGCGGGGATCGAATTCGTCGCCGCCAGCGGCCGCGGCGTTTACACACTCGAGGACTTGTTTGCCCCAGTCAAAGACCAGATGAGCTTCCTGGCGGAAAACGGCGGCGTCCTGAAACGGGCCGGTCAGGTGGTCGGCGCGACCTATTTGACGCCCGCCCAGGTGGCAGACATCGTGGGCTTTGTCCGGACCCAGCCGAATGCCATTGCGATCGGCAACGGATTGGCCGCGACCTACCTCGATCAAAGCGAGCGTCAGTACCAGCCGGCCCTCAGCAGCTTCATCACCCGGTTTAAAATCGCCGCTGACCTGGCCCATCCAGCGGCGCCGCTGGCCAAGCTGTCGCTTTACTTCCCCCACGAAGGGGCGTACGCGGCCCTGGCGCCGGTTTACCAGCCGCGCTTTGGCAAGGAGCTGGCACTGACGGTGGGCGGGCCGGCGTTCATCGACATCATGCCAAAAACCACTAACAAGGGCAACGGCCTCAAGCAGCTGGGTGAAGTGTTGGGCATCGCGCCGGCGGAGATGATGGCGTTCGGCGATACCAACAACGACATCGAAATGATGAAGACCGTCGGCTATCCCGTCCTGGTTGCTAATGCCACCGCCAACATGTGGCAGTACGGCAAGTATCAGACCGCCAGCAATCAGGAGCGCGGCGTGCTTAAGGCCATTGACCGCGTGCTGGCCGGCGGCTTACCGGACCTCATTGGCTAAAACAGGCCATCAAGTTCGTTTACAACTCAAAAAAGCGCTGCCGCCGCCCGCTTCTCAGCAAAGCGGGCGGTGGCAGCGCTTTTTGGCCCAGGCGGTGCGGACAGCCCCGCGGGCGGCGGGTGAGACAAAGCGGTCTCAGTTACGACAAGGCTTTGGTCGTCGAGGGCGCCAGCAGCTCCTGCGCGTAGCTTTCCGCGGTTTGCAGGTCGACGTGGTGGCCCGCCAGGAAGATCCACTCCAGGATCGAGAGCACGGTCATACTGTAGTGCTGGGCAACGAGCTCAACCGGCGTCTTCAGCCGCCGCGGCCTCGCACTGGCGGCCAGCAGGCTGGAAAACACTCTGGTGAAGTAGTTGGTGAAGTTGAAGACCAGCTGCGAATCAAGCGGGTTGTGGGCCACGACTTTGACCAGCAGCTCGCGGTGCGCGTCGAACAGGTTGTAGATCTGGGCGAAGGCCTCGAGGAAGCTGTCACTGCTTTTGGCCTGGGACAGGGAATCAAGGTGGACTTCCTTGCGCATCCGGAACCAGCAGTAGGTGAGAAGGTCGTACTTATCGTCAAAATAGTTGTAAAAGGTCGCGCGCGGGTAGTCGGCGACCTGGCAAACCTCATTGACACTGATCTTCTCAAAAGGCTTTTCACCCAGCAGGGTCAGCATTGTTTCTGAAAACGCTAACAGTGTGCGCTTTGCACCGCGCGTGATTTTCTGATCCGGATCATACTTCATTTTCATATTCTCCTCCAGCTTATTTCTTAGACACTTTTCACAAGATGTCCAAATCAGGACAATCGCCCATCCATTGTCCCTTGCCGCTTCTATGCCTGTACTTTATCATGGCAATGAACGTTTGACAAGTGTCTAAAAGTAGTCAAGTGAGTGAGGGGATTCACATGAAGAAATTTATGCAGCAGCATGGGATGGCGGCGGTCACGTGGTTCATTGTGGTCGTGCTGGCGATCGTGTTCATGCCAGATGTTAACGCACTGGTGCGGGACAATGGGGCCGTTAAGCTCCCCAGCGACGTGCAAAGCCAAGTGGCCACGCGCATTCAAAAAAAGGCGAACGGCAAGCCCGTGCGGACCTACACCGCGGTTTTTGCCAACGGTGATCACCGGCTCACCCACGCGCAAACGCGCCTGATTGACCGCCGGCTGCACCAGGTGAAGAGCGAACAAGGGCTGCACATCACGGCCATCATGCGGCCCAACGATAACGCCCAAACGCGCAAGCAGCTGATCGCCAAGGACAAGTCGACTCAGCTGGCGCAGATCACGGTGCGCGAAGGGGCGCTAGTCAAGACGCAGGTGCAGAAGCTGCGCAGTCAGCTGGCCGTTAAAGGCGTGAAGACGTACGTGACCGGTGCGGACGCGCTGAACGACGACTTTACCAACGTGACGGAAAAGGGCATCCAAAAGACCGAAGTGATCGCGATCGTCTTCATTTTCATCGTGCTGATTATCGTCTTTCGCTCACCAATCGTGCCGATCCTGTCGCTGCTTAACGTCGGCGTCGCGTTCATCACCAGCCTCAGCATCGTGATGAACCTCGCCGCGCATTTGAACTTCCCGATCTCCAACTTCACGCAGGTCTTCATGGTCATCGTGCTGTTTGGGATCGGCACCGACTACAATATTTTGCTGTACGACTATTTCAAGAGCGAACTGGCGAAGGGGAAAACTGCGCTTGAGGCGACGCGCGAGACCCGCCGGCACGGCGGCCGCACCGTTTTGTACTCTGGCGTCTCCGTCCTGATTGGCTTCTCCGTCCTCTGGCTGGCGAAGTTTTCCTTCTATCAAAGTGCTTCGGCGGTGGCAATCGGGGTCTTGATCCTGCTGCCGGTGCTGCTGTCCTTGAACATGTTCTTCATGGCCACGCTGGGCGAGAAGATGTTTTGGCCAAGCAAGCTCAATGGCGGCGAGAGCGCCAGCAAGCTTTGGTACGGACTTTCTCGCGCTTCGATGAGCAAGCCCGCACTGTGGCTGGCGGGGTTGGTCGTGCTGGCGGTGCCGTTCACGCTCGCGATGATGCAGGTGTCGGAGAGCTTCAACAACGCCGAAGAAGTGCCGAGCACCTATCAGTCCAAGCAAGGCTACCTCGTGATCGAAGATCATTTCTCCAAGGGGATGACCGCGCCTGCGACGGTTTATATCCAGAGCAAAACACCCCTCGACACCCCGGCCAAGCTGGCCGCGATCGACCACCTGACGCAGTATCTGCAAAAAGAGCCCGGCGTCAAGACGGTCGCGTCTGTGACCGAACCTGGCGGCAACAAGCTGGATCAGATGTACTTGCGGTCGCAGCTGACGACCATCACGGACGGACTCAAGGCCTCTGAAAAGGGGCTGACGACGATCAAGGCGGGCCTGAGCGGTGCCAACCGGCAGCTCAAGGCCCAGGATATCGCGGGCGGTGTCGGCCAGGTCACCAAGTTGGCTAACGGTACCGATCAGCTCCAGCGCAGCATGAGCCAGATGCAGTCTGGTCTGACCGCCTACACCGCTGGGGTGGCGCAGGCCAACCGCGGCGCGCAGCAGTTGAGCGGCGCAACCGGCCAGCTGCAAGCCGGGGCCCAGACGCTGGACCTTGGCGCCGGCCGCCTTGCTAGCGGTGCCGGTCAGGCCGTCAGCGGTGCGCAGCAGTTGGCGCAAGGCACGGCGGCCGTTAGCAAGAACACGGCCAAGCTGAGTGCGGCGGCTGGCCAGCTGCAAGCCGGCACCGGGGCGCTTAACGAGGGCATCACCGGTTTGCAAGCGAGCCAGGCTAAAATGGCACCGACGCTCGGCCAGCTCCAAAAGCAGCTGACCGCCTACCAGGCGGAAGCCAAAGCGTTGATCGCGTATCTGAATCAGCAGCCAGGCATGGGCAAAGCCATGGGTGCCCAGGCCAGCCAGGCCGTTCAGGGGCTGACCGCCGGGCTGAGCCAGATCACGCAGGGTGCGGCGGCGCTGAACAGTGGCATGACCGCCGCGGGCAGCAACGTGCCTAAGCTTAACGCTGGCGCGGCGGCGCTGGCTAACGGCGCCAACCGCCTAAGCGCGGGCACAGGCCAAGTCGATCAAGGCACGCAGAAATTGGCGGCCAGCCTGGCTGCTTTAGCTGGGGGCACCAAGCAGGCCACCAGTGGGATCGATGCCCTGGCCACTGGCGCGGGCCAAACGGCTCAAGGCGCGGCCACGCTGGCCGCAGGGACAAGTCAGCTGGCCGCTAAGAGTGGCGCGCTGACCAGTGGCGCCGGGCAGCTGGCCAGCGGCAGCAAGCAGGTCAACGCGGGGGTCCAGCAGCTGAGCGCCAAGCTCACCCAAATGAGCAGTCAACTCACTAAGCTTGAGTCCGGCCTCGGCTCCGCTTCCGCCGGCCTAACCGCGCTGAAGTCGGGATCAGCCTCGATGGATGATTACCTCACGCAGATGAAGGGCTCATACATGGGGAATCAGTTCTATCTTCCTCAGACCGCCATCAAGGCCAAGGCATTCAGGCCCGCCTTGAACGCGTACATGGCCGACCACCGCAAGATCACGACGATGACCGTTGTCTTTAAAGGCGACCCGAACTCGGATCTGGCGGATAAGCAGTTCGGCGAGTTAAACCGCGACCTGAAAGCCGAGGTCAAGCACGGTTCGCTGGCCTCAGCGAAGGTGGCGATCGGCGGGCAAACGGCCCAGAACCACGACCTGCGCAGCCTCGCCAACGGTGATTTCCTGCGCACGGCCTCGATCATGGTGATTGGGATCTTCATCGCCTTGATCGTGGTCACGGAATCAGTGCTGCAGCCGCTGACGATCATGGGCACCCTGGTGACGGCCTACGTCACCTCGATGGGCATTACCCGGCTGCTGTCCAAACTGGTGCTTGGCCGGCCGCTGCTGAGCTGGAACACTCCGTTTTTCACCTTCATCATGCTGATGGCACTTGGGGTGGACTACAGCATCTTCTTGATGATCCGCTTCCGCGACGGCCGCGCCGAGCCTGACGTGAAACTGCGGATGCTCAAGGCGGCCACCACCATTGGCACGGTCGTCCTGTCTGCGGCAGTCATTCTCGGCGGCACGTTTGCCGCCCTGATGCCAAGCGGCGTCACGACCCTGATCCAAGTCGCACTGGGCGTGATCATTGGGCTTGTGCTGCTGGTGATCCTGCTGCCAATCGCGATGTCTGCTTTGGTCAGCTTGACCGAGTGGCATCAGGCCCGCGAACACCGCGCGCCAGATCAAGCCAAATAAATGCCAGACCCGCAGCCGTTATTGGTTGCGGGTTTTGTGGTATTCTTGCGGCAGAGGTGAGACCATGAAGAAAATTGCGGTGTACTGCGGCGCTTATTCCGGCCAGCCGGGGTATGACCAGGCGGCCCGGCAAGTGGGCGAGTGGCTCGTCGCCCACGGCTACGCGCTGGTTTATGGCGGCGGCGGGGTCGGGCTGATGAAGACGCTGGGCCAAACGGTGCTGGCCGCCGGCGGTACGGTGTACGGGGTCATGCCGGCGAACCTCTACGAGCGGGGGGCGGCGCTGCCTGCGCTGCCGCACCTAGAAATCGTTGCCGACATGGCGGCGCGCAAGAAGCGCATGCTAGAACTCGCGGATGTTTGCCTGGCCTTGCCTGGCGGTGCCGGCACGCTGGAGGAGATCAGCGAGGCCTTCTCGTGGGCGCGCGTTGGCGACAATGCCAGCCCGTGTGCGTTTTACAACGTCGCGCATTACTACGACCTGCTGGCGGCGTTTTACGATCACATGGTGGCGGCAGGCTTTTTGACCGCGGCGGACCGGCAAAAGCTGCTGTTCACGGCCGACTTGGCCGCCCTTGCCCCCTTCATTGCCAGCTACCGGCCGCCGCAACTGCGCAAGTATTAATGGCGCGAGCGCTTGACCGGGTTTTCAGCCGTGCTATACTTAATTTAATTAAATCGGTGATGAGAAAAAGCGTTGCGGGCCTTGTGCCGTTTAGCGAGTAAGGGGTAGTGGGAGCCTTGCCGGTCGCCTTGCAGCGGGCGTTTTCGAGCCATGTTTAAGTAAGGGCAAGTCTCTGACTTGAAGTAGGGTGGAACCGCGCGGAAGCGTCCCTATGCTGATTTTGGCATAGGGGCGCTTTTTTTCATGACCAGAAAAGAGGAAATCATGACAGAGAAGATGAGTGTCCAGAAGATGATCCAAACGCTGCAAAACTTCTGGGCGGACAAGGGCTGCATGCTGATGCAAGCCTATGATACGGAGAAAGGGGCGGGGACGATGAGTCCTTACACCTTCCTGCGGGCGATCGGGCCAGAGCCGTGGGCGGCGGCCTACGTGGAGCCCTCCCGTCGGCCGGCTGACGGCCGCTACGGGGAAAACCCGAACCGGCTGTATCAACACCACCAGTTCCAGGTCGTGATGAAGCCGTCGCCAGCGAACATCCAGGAGTACTACCTGGATTCTCTGCGAGCGCTTGACCTCGATCCGCTAGAGCACGACATCCGCTTCGTTGAAGACAACTGGGAGAATCCTTCTATGGGCTGCGCCGGGGTTGGTTGGGAAGTCTGGCTGGACGGTATGGAAGTCAGCCAGTTCACCTACTTCCAGGTGGTCGGCGGGTTGGCCGTTTCACCGGTCACTAGCGAAATCACTTATGGGGTCGAACGGCTGGCGTCTTACATCCAGAATGTGAACTCCGTGTTCGACCTGGAATGGGGCGACGGGGTGCTGTACGGCGATATTTTCAAGGAGCCCGAATACGAGCATTCCAAGTACTCCTTTGAAGAATCCGACCAGGACATGCTGCTGAAGTTCTTTGATGCGTACGAGAAGGAAGCATGGCGGCTGATGGACCTGGGCTTGGTTCACCCGGCCTACGACTACATCTTGAAGTGCAGCCACACCTTTAACTTGCTTGATGCGCGCGGCGTCGTGTCGGTGACTGAGCGTGCCGGCTACCTGAGCCGGATCCGCAAGATGGCGCACAAGGTCGCAAAGGCGTTTGTTGAAGAGCGCAAGAAGCTGGGCTTCCCGCTGCTCAAGCACCAAATGGAGGAGGCAGACTAATGGCCACATACTTATTAGAAATTGGGCTCGAGGACATGCCCGCGCACGTGGTGACGCCAAGCGTCAACCAGTTCGCGCAAAAGGCGAGCCAGTTTCTCAAGGACAATCACCTGGATTTTGATCAGATCAAGACTTACTCGACCCCGCGGCGGCTGACGATCGAAGTGCAGGGGCTGGCCGCCAAGCAGGCCGACACTGAAGAGGACGTCAAGGGCCCGGCCAAGAAAATCGCCCAAGACGCGGCAGGCAACTGGAGCAAGGCCGCGATCGGGTTCACCCGCGGCCAAGGCATGACCGTCGATGACATTCAGTTCCGTGAGCTGAAAGGAGTCGAATACGTCTACCTGCACAAGCAGACCGCGGGCAAGCCCGCCGCTGCGATCCTGCCCGGCCTGATCGACGTGGTCAAGGGGTTGACGTTCCCGACCCGCATGAAGTGGGGCAGTTACGACTTCGAGTACATTCGGCCGATCCACTGGCTGGTGTCCCTGCTTGACGACCAGATCATCCCGATGCAGCTGCTGGACGTGCAGGCCGGTCGCCGCACCCAGGGGCACCGCTTCCTGGGCCACGCCGTTGACCTCAAGCAAGCCAGCGATTACGTCGAAGCACTGCGCAGCGAGAAGGTGTTGGTCGACGCGCACGAACGTAAGGAGCTGATCCGCACCCAGATCGCGCAGATCGCCGCCGATCAGGGGTGGCATATCGACCTGGATGCTGACCTGCTAGAAGAGGTCAACAATTTGGTCGAGTGGCCGACCGCTTTTGCCGGCCGCTTCGATGAGAAGTACCTCGCGATCCCCGAGGCGGTGTTGATCACGTCGATGAAGGACAACCAGCGCTACTTTTACGCCCGTGACCAGGCGGGCAAACTGGTCAACGCCTTTATCGGGGTCAGAAACGGGAACGCCGAGCACCTTGAGAACGTGATCGCCGGGAACGTGAAGGTCCTGACGGCGCGGCTGGAGGACGCGGCCTTCTTCTACGCGGAAGACCAGAAGAAGACGATCGCCCAATTCGTTGAGCGCCTGAAGACCGTCAGCTTCCACGATAAGATCGGCTCGATGGCCGAAAAAATGGCGCGGGTCGGCACGATCGCCGGCCTGCTCGCCGATGCGGTCGGGCTGGACGACAAGGCCAAAGCCAAGCTGCTGCGGGCCGCTGCCATCTACAAGTTCGACCTCGTCTCCGCGATGGTCGGCGAGTTTGCCGAGCTGCAAGGGGTGATGGGCGAAGTTTACGCCAACCTGGCCGGGGAAGACCCAGCGGTCGCCCAGGCGATCCGCGAGCACTACGAACCGATTTCTGCAGACGGCGCGCTGCCTGAGTCGACGATCGGGACGCTGCTCGCCATTGCGGATAAACTGGACTCGGTCATGAGCTTCTTTGCGGTCGACTTGATCCCAACGGGCTCGAATGACCCCTACGCCCTGCGGCGGGGGGCCTACGGGATCGTCCGCATGGTCGCCGCGCATCACTGGGGCTTTAACGTGATGGCGCTGCAGCAGCAGATCGTCGCCGCGCTGGGGCAACAGGGCCAGCTTGCCGGCCTGGACTGGGAGAAGCATCAAGGCGCGGTTGCCGACTTTTTCCGGGACCGGGTCGCGCAGCTGCTGGGCACCGGCAAGATCCGCCACGACATCCTGGACGCGGTGCAGAACGCGCCAACCGTCGACGTGGAAGCCATGATCGACGCGGCCAAGATCCTCACCGCGCACCAAGACGATGCCGACTTCAAGCTGACCATGGAGGCCCTCGGGCGCGTCGTCCGCATCGCGGACAAGGATCCTCAGCACGTCGCCGTCGACGCTGCCCTGTTTGAAAATAGCACTGAAAAGGCACTCCACGACGCGGTGGCCGCGGTGAAAACGCGCTTTAATTCCCAGCCCAGCGAGGCGAACTATCAGGCCTTGCGGGGCCTGACGCCGGTGATCACCGATTACTTCACGGAAACCATGATCATGGCCGATGACCAGGCGGTGCGGACGAATCGCATGGCCGAGCTGACCGGGCTGGCCGCCCTGATCCACCAGTTTGGCGACGTGACGGCGGTCATCGTCAAGTAGCTTGCAATTCGGCAAGCGCGTCGGTATAATATAGCTTGTATTAGTCTGTAGAAAACGGCAAAAACGAAGTCGCATTTCACCTTGAAGTGCGACTTTTTACCGCTATTAAAGGGAGGTTTGCGAATGGCTCGGATCCCGACAGAAGTGATCGATCAAGTGCGCTCGACGGTCAACATTGCTGATTACATTGGCCAGTATGTGGCCCTTCGCAAACAAGGTCAGAACCTGTTCGGATTGTGCCCGTTCCAGACGGAAAAGACGCCGTCGTTTTCGGTTTCCGAAAGCAAGCAGATCTTTCAGTGCTTTTCCTGCGGCCGCGGCGGCAACGTCTTCAAGTTCGTGCAGGAGTATGATCATGTGACCTTTCCAGAGGCCGTCGCCAAGGTCGCCGAATTTGCCCACATTCCGCTAGGCGTTGACGTGACGCCGACGCGGCGCCAGGAAGACCCGGCCGTCGTGCGGCAAAAGCAGCTGCTCAAGGAAACTGCCGCGATGATGCACCACCTGCTGGTCAACACCAAGGGCGGGGAGGCGGCCCTGAGCTACCTCACCGGCCGCAACCTGAGCCAAGCGACGATCGATCACTTTGACGTTGGCTATGTCCCGGCGGATCGCAGCTTGGTCAAGAAGTTTCTCGACAGTCGGGGGGCCACCTACGACGAGGAGCGGGCCAGCGGGCTGTTCGTTGAGGACGACCAGGGCCACTTGTTTGATCGGTTCAACGATCGGGTCATGTTCCCGCTCAAAGATGCCTATGGTGACATTATCGGCTTTTCGGGCCGGGTGCTGACCAAGGAGGCGAGCCAGGCCAAGTACTTGAACAGTCCAGAAACGGCGCTGTTCAACAAGCGGGATGTGCTGTTCAACCTTGATCAGGCCAAGGGCACCTTTAAAGAAAATGGCGCCTTGTTGTTTGAGGGCTTTATGGATGTCATCTCGGCGTTCCAAGCCGGGGTGCTAAACGGGATCGCGTCGATGGGCACGAGCCTGACTCAAGACCAGGTCGGGATCATTAGCAGACAGACCAAGCGGCTGACGATTTGCTACGACGGGGATGCCCCCGGCCAGCATGCGGCAGACCGGGCGCTGGCGCTGGTGCGCGACCATCCGCAGCTCCAGGTGGGCGTGGTGGTACTGCCAGCCGGCCAGGACCCGGATGAGTTCATCCAGGCCCACGGGGCAGAGGCGTTTGGCAAGCAGCTGCAGCACACGCTGACGCCGATCGGCTTTCGGCTCAACTACCTCGCGCAAGGGCGGGACATGAGTGCTGATCAGGAAAAACTGGCCTACGTGAATGAAGCACTTAAAGAGATCGCGCAGGAACCCGAACCGGTTGCCCAGAGCCTGTACCTTAACCAGGTCAGCGAGCTGACCGGGGTGCCGGCCGAGACCCTGCGCCAGCAGCTCCCGGTGGTTAGTGCCCCGCGGCCAATCGCGCCGGCCGACTGGGGGGCGGCCCCGCCGCCGCCAGAAGAGGAAGGCGCCGGCCCAATGCCAGCACCGCCCGCGCCGCATTTTGATCGGTTCGAGAAGGCCGAGCGGCAGCTGCTTCAGCTGACCTGGCACGAGCCGGGGGTCGCCAGGCGCCTGCATCAGGCGGACTTTCACTTTCCTGATCAGCAGTACCAGGCGCTGTTTGCGGCCTGGCTGGCCTACGCGAAGGACGCTGCGGCGCCGACCGTCGCCGGCTTTCTCGACACGGTGGGCGAGCAGCAAAGCGCCTTGGTTTCGGCGATTGATTTTGACGCCTGGCCGGCGCTTGACGATGACGGCGTGAGCGACCTGATCCAGGCCGTCAGCCTGCTCGGCATCAGGCAGCAGCGGGATTTCGCCAAGCAGCACATGAACCAGGCGCAGCAGCTGGGCGATCAGGCGGCCGCGGACAAATATTTTGAAGACTATCTTCGGTTGCAGCGGCAGTTTAAAGCCGCGACTGGACAATAAGCTATAGGAGGCACTTTAATGGCTGATAAAGAGACTGAGAACAAACAGACCAAGAAGACGACTGAGGCAAAGCCAGCCGCCAAGCGTACGGCCAAGAAGGCGCCTGCTTCCAGCACCAAGAAGGCTCCGACCAAGAAGGCTCCGGCCAAGAAGGCGGCCACCAAGACTTCAGCAACTGCCGCTTCGGCCAAGAAGTACGAGACCGCGGTCAAGAAGCTGATCAAGGACTTCAAGAAAGAAAAGGCAATCACCAACGAGGAGCTGGTCAAGCAAATCGTCAAACCGTTTGCGCTGAAGAGCGAAGCGGTCGATGACCTGATGCAGCAGCTGGAAGACAACGGCATTTCCATCGTTGATGAGAACGGTGATCCCGCCGAAGCCAGCCTGAAGAAGGAAAAGCCGGTTTCCAAGAAGGCCCTCAGTGATATGTCGGCGCCCACCGGCGTCAAGATCAACGACCCGGTCCGGATGTACCTGAAGGAGATCGGCCGCGTGCCGCTGCTCACCGCAGACCAGGAAGTGGATCTGGCCTTGAAGATCGAGCAAGGCGATCAGGAAGCCAAGCAGCGGCTGGCCGAAGCAAACCTGCGGCTGGTCGTGTCGATCGCCAAGCGGTACGTTGGGCGCGGCATGCAGTTCCTGGACCTGATTCAGGAAGGGAACATGGGGCTCATGAAGGCCGTCGAGAAGTTCGACTACCGCAAGGGCTTTAAGTTCTCCACGTACGCCACCTGGTGGATCCGCCAGGCTATCACCCGCGCGATCGCCGATCAGGCGCGCACTATCCGGATCCCGGTCCACATGGTCGAAACCATCAACAAGCTGATCCGCATCCAGCGCCAGCTGCTTCAAGACCTCGGGCGCGAACCAACGCCTGAAGAGATCGGGGCGGAAATGGACATGCCGACGGAGAAGGTTCGCGAGATCCTGAAGATCGCGCAAGAACCCGTTTCCTTGGAGACGCCAATCGGGGAAGAGGACGATTCGCACCTTGGCGACTTCATCGAAGACGACAACGCGACCTCGCCGGAAGATCACGCGAGCTACGAGCTGCTGAAAGAGCAGCTGGAGAGCGTGCTCGACACGCTGACCGACCGGGAAGAGAACGTCCTGCGCCTGCGCTTTGGGCTGGACGACGGCCGCACGCGCACCCTTGAAGAGGTGGGTAAGGTCTTCGGGGTCACCCGTGAGCGGATCCGCCAAATCGAGGCCAAGGCGCTGCGGAAGTTGCGGCACCCGAGTCGCTCCAAACAGCTCAAGGACTTTTTGGAATAATCTGATCAACGTCAGCTGCGGCTGGCGTTTTTTGGTCGCCAGATTCGTGTATACTGAACCTAAACCACAAAGGAGTGCAATTCATGTCAACCATTCATCTCTCCACCCGGCTCCAGCACCTTGCTGACCTTAACGCGGACGGCCGGCGCATTGCCGATATCGGCACCGACCACGCCTATTTACCCATTTACCTGGCCCAAACCGGCCAGATCGAGTACGCGGTGGCCAGCGACATTGGAGAAGGCCCAGTCGGCATTGCCAAGGCCAACGTCGCTGCGGCCGGCTTGACCGCGACCATTGACGTGCGCCAGGCGGACGGGCTGGCGGGGCTCACCGCCGCCGATGCGCTGGACACGATTTACATCGCGGGGATGGGCGGCCAGCTGATCCAAGCCATCCTGACTGCCGGCATGGCCCGTCTGGATGGTACGGAGACGCTGATCCTCGGGCCTAACCGCGACGCCGAGGACCTGCGCCGGTTCCTCGCCGCCAGGGAGTTCGGAATTTTGGATGAGGACCTGGTCGAAGACGCTGGTCACGTCTACCCGCTCATGAGTGTGGCGCAGACCCGCCCGCAGGTGCCCTACACCGAAGCCGACTTGATCTTAGGCCCGGTGCTGCGGCGCAAGCGCAGTCCGCTG
The DNA here is from genome assembly GCF_003946485.1 of Lacticaseibacillus jixianensis. Lineage (GTDB taxonomy): Bacteria > Bacillota > Bacilli > Lactobacillales > Lactobacillaceae > Lacticaseibacillus > Lacticaseibacillus jixianensis. The sequence goes on from NZ_RHOJ01000006.1 coordinate 93,295, forward strand.
TTTCTTGCGCAGCTGGCGCTGGCGGTGGAGAAAACCGAAGCGGTCCTGCAGGGGCTGGCGAACGCGCATGATCTGCCAGAAGAAAAGATCGCCGCTGAACAGGCGCGCCTCACGATTCTAAAGGAGGAGTTACATGCTGACCGGAAATGAGATCATCACCCAGTTTGAACAGTTTGCCCCGCAAAGCCTGGCCGTGCCAGGGGACCCGGTGGGCATTCAGCTCGGGGACGGCAACCAAACCGTGCACACGGTCCTGGTGACGCTGGATGTGCGGCCCGAGGTGGTCGATGAGGCGATCGCGCTGAACGCCGACATGATCTTTGCCCACCATCCGGCGGTGTTCCACGCGCCGAAGAATCTGAACTACGCCGATCCGCAAAACGCGATGTACGGGCAGCTGGCGGCGCACCACATCCTGGTTTATGCGGCGCACACGAACTTGGATCGCGCCACCGGCGGCATGAACGACTGGCTTGCCGCGGCCATGCACCTGAGCGCCGTCAAGCCGTTTATCGCGGGCGGCGACGAGGCGAACATGGGCCGCATTGGCACACTGGCTGAGCAGACCACGATCGCCCAGTTTGCGCAGGCCCTAAAGGAAACCTTCAACCTCAGCGGGCTGCGGGTCGTCGCCGATGACCTCTTCCAGCCGGTGCAAACAGTGGCCGTGGTGGGCGGCGACGGCGGGCAGTTTTACCTGGACGCAAAAGCGGCCGGGGCCGATGTCTTTGTCACCGGGGATGTTTACTATCACACGGGCCACGACATGCTCGCGCACCACATGCCGGTGATCGATCCGGGCCATCACATCGAGGCCATCATGAAGGAACAGGTGCGGGCGCTGCTGATCGGCTGGGCCGAAGCCAACAACTGGCCGCTGCACGTGGTGGCCTCGACGTTGAGCACTGATCCGTTCACGTTTATCTAACAGGCTGGGCCATACGGCGGTTTTAACCCAAAACGCAAGCACCCCGGCATCACGATTCGGAATTTGAATCGCGGTGCCGGGGTGTTTGCGTGGTTAGGCGGTGCCGAACGGAACGCGACTGGGACGTTTGGGCGCAATCGCGTTTCTGCTTATAGCTGCTCATCAGTGTCAAAGTTCAGCGGGCTCATCGCCGTTGACTCCTGAAGCAGCTGGGCGGTGAAGGCGGTCCAGGCGGTTTTCGCGATCTCCGCATTCTTCAAGCTGGCACTGGTCGCAAGCGCGCTCAGATCAGCGTTTTGCGAAGCGCGGCGCCCGGTCGCTTCGATGTTGGCCAGCAGCTTGGCGTGCGTCGCCGCTTGGCACTGCTGCAGGGCGTGCTGGAAGTGCCAGAAGTGCGCATCGATCAGCACGCCGGCCAGCTTGTACTGCCAGTATGCGGAGTCCAGGCTGGGCGGCAGGGCGCCGATTTGATAATCGGCCGGCGTCTCGGTCGTGCCCGCAAAGAAGGGGACAAACTGGCTCTCCGCGGCCACGCCCATGGCCTGCCAGTGAATGCCGGCCAGCTCGCGCGGCAGGCCAGGCCGCAACTGAAGCACGTGGCTTTCCTGGGTGCGCGCCAGGCTGATCGGCCGAAACCGGTGCGGCGCTTGCGCCGCGGGATCGCCCGGATCGTAGGGCGTCTCTTCGAAGTGGCTGCTTAACACGTGAAACGCGTCCTCCACCTGCAGCGGGCGGTCCGGCCTTAACGCAAACGGCAGCGTCATCGCGGTCGGTTCATTGTGCTGGCTGGGCGATAGCCGCCGCTGGCCGTCCCAGACCCGCGGGGTGTTATAGGTGCGGTCAAACGGGGTCGCCGTGCCGAAGAGATCACGGAAGATGAACGGGGTCCCTGGCCGCCACAGGTGACACGCGGCCGCAAATTCAAAAATGCCGGGACTGGTCAAAAAGTGCGGGTCATTTGGCCGGACCTCCTGAATGCTCAGCTGGTTGGCCACCACCGCGTAGCAGTCGTCAGGCAGCCGCTGGGCGACCCAGTGGTGGCCGGTCGCGATCTCCATGTACCAGGCCTCATCGTGATCGGCAAACAAGATGCCGTTGGCCTCGCCGGCGCCGCTGGCTTGGACCAGCTGCCCCAACCGCTGGACGCCTTCTTTGGCCGAGCGAATGTAGGGGAGCACCACCGTCACCATTGCCTCTTCGAGGATCCCCGCCGTGGGGTACGGGTCGTAAGCCAGCACTCGGGCGTTGGCATAGGCGCTTTCCGTCGCGCTCATCGCCACGCCCTGCTGATTGATGCCCGCTTCTTCAAACAGGCCGAACTGATCGGTCCACTCCGGGGTGGCGGTGTACCGCTGGGCATCCGCCGGCAGCGGGCAGGTGAACGCGTTGGCCTTGGAGGTGAAGGTGGCTTTGGTGCGGCGTGTTTGCGCCGGCCGGCTGACCAATAATTTCGGCCAGGCCGCCTTTGCATCTTCATTGCGGCCGATCATGACGCTGCCATCGGCACTGGCCGCTTTGCCGATCAAAATACTGGTACAAGAGGTCCGAGTCATTAGGAAGATCCTTTCTCTGTTCACAATTGGCGAACAGCTGGCTATGAGCCGTGAGTTTTCATTTATTATACCCGAAATTGGCCTGGGAGGCTGTATTTTCCGGGCGTCACCGTGTATTCTAGTACCATTGGTGGCAGCGGGGAGTGCCTCGACAGAGGCCGCCCAGCACAGCTGTTCACAATCTATGAACAAGTAGGCAGAAAAACGATGGCAAAGCTCACGAAGTTTGATTCGCATGAAACGTTGACGAAACTAGGGGTGGCACTCGTCAGTGGGTTGTTGACGGCAATCGCGCTGAATTTCTTCTTGACGCCGGCGCAGGTGTTCCAGGGTGGGGCAACGGGGCTGGCCCAGCTGATCTCCATTTTTCTGCACCGGCTGAAGCTGACCAGCGGGGATCTGACCGGGTGGTTCAACCTGCTGATCAACTTGCCGATCGTCTACCTCGGGTGGCGCAAACTGGGGCGCAGCTTTACGCTGTTTAGCTTGCTGAACATCGTGATCATTTCTGGCTTCACCATCCTGCTACCGGTCAGCGCGCTGTCGACGAACCCGCTGATGAACGCGATCTTCGGCGGGGTGCTGACCGGCGCTGCAGTGGGGATCGCACTGCGCTACGGCTTTTCCACCGGCGGGTTTGACATCGTGTCGATGTACCTGGCGAAAACCACGCGGCGATCAGTCGGTTGGCTCATGTTCGGCATTAACCTCGTGATCGTGCTGATCGCCGGGTTCGGCCTGGAATGGGAAAGCGCCCTGTACACGATCATTTCGATCTACTGCATGACCCGCGTTGTCGACATGATCCACACCTCCAACCAGAAGATCACCGCCCTGATCGTCACGGAGCACCCGGACGCGGTCGTGGCTGCGGTGTCGGCTCGGCTGATCCGCGGCATCACGGTGATCCCCAGCCGCGGGGGCTTTTTGCACCGGCCGAACACAACGCTGATGATCGTCATCACGCGCTATGAGCTTTACGACCTGACGCAGGCGACGCTGGGCGCGGACCGGCTGGCCTTTATTGATATTCTCAACACCGTCGACGTGGTGGGTGAATTCCTCACGTCTGACCAGCAGGAGGCCAAGCGCAAGACGCCTGTTCAAGCCTCGCAATCTCAGGTATAATGCGAAGAAGAAGCATAAAGGAGCGATAACATGCCATTAGTTCACATTGATCTCATCGAAGGCCGCACCCCGGCGCAGCTAGCCCAGATGTGCAAGGACGTCACCGCCGCGATCGTGAAAAACACAGGCGCGCCGGCCGAGCACGTGCACATCGTGTTAAACGAAATGAGCCCGGCCCATTACGCAGTCGGCGGCACGCTGAAAGCAAACGAGTAGGAGGCGAGCGCATTGGCAGACGAGAAGCCGCAAACGCCCGCAGAAGACGCCTACTTCGCCAAGATGAAGCAGGCCATTGTGAAGGCCCTGGAAACGGTGATCGACCCGGAACTCGGGATCGATATCATTAACTTGGGCTTGATTTACGGGGTCGACTTGGATGAAACCGGCCACTGCGACGTTGAAATGACCCTGACCACGATGGGTTGTCCGCTGACGGACATGCTTGACGACGGGATCCACCAGGCGCTGCTGGCCATCGATGGCATCACTTCCGTCGACATTCACCTTGTTTGGTACCCGCAGTGGGGCCCGGAGCGAATGAGTCGGGAGGCGCGCATGGCCTTGGGCATTCACTAAATCTGCTTGGCGAATGTGACCTGTGCCCGCGGCTCGTTTTCTGAAGCAGCGGTCCGTCCCGCGAACGTTCCGGCAGTAGGGTTTGAAGAACAAATCACGGTGAAATCAGTCCCTGCTTCGCGATTGTATGCCTGAATCGCGAGGCGGGGACGCCTGCGTTTTAGGGTGCGCCAGCCGGTTCGTGCTGTTTTCTTATTGGAGGCCTGTTTGGATTATTGGAATAACATCACGGCGCTGGCGGCCCAGATGCCGACCCGGCCCGTCACGGCGCAACTGACCGCGCTGACGGCTTGGCGGCAAGCCGTCGCCGCCAGCCGGTTGCCTAACCTGCCCCTGCCGCGGCTTGGCCTGACTGGCGAGGCAATGGCCGAGGCGGAATACGCCTTTGGGGTGCCTGCAAAGGCGGTGCGCGACTTAGATCACCTACTGCGTAATTACCGGCAGTACATTGCTTACCACTACGGCATGTGGGCGTTCGTGCAAACTGCGCTGTTCACGTCCTGGACTGAGCTGTTCGGCCGCCAGCGCTACTTGGAAGTGGCGGCGGGCAACGGCTACGTCAGCGCAGGGCTGCAGGCGGCCGGCAACCCAGTCATCACCACTGACAGTCTCACGTGGCGGCCGCAAAACGAGACGGGCCGCCATCCGTTGGTGCCGGTGAGGCAAGCGGGGGCCAGCGCTGCGCTGTGGCAATACGGTGAGGCCGTTGACGCGGTGGTCATGGCCTGGTCGCCAGACCACGAGTGGAGCGACGCCGCGTTCTTGCAGCTGCTCCGGCGCCGCTTCAGTAATCTGCCCCTGTTTGTGATCGGGGAGCGGGCGGGGGCCACGGATAGCCGCTTGTTCTGGCAGCTGGCCCAGTTCGTCCCGGACCGGCGGCTGCTGACCTTGAACCGGCAGTTTCCGCGGTTTGATGCGATCAATGACCGGATCTACCTGATTAAATAGAAAGGGTGGCGCAAGTGAAGCGATTGATTGTTCTGGGCGCGGCCTGGTTCCTAATGATCTTGGCCGCCGGCTTCGTCTGGTCCGCTCACGACCAGACCGAGTACGCCGAACTCCTTGACCATTTCAACTTGACGGAGGATGCGGTGCGGATCAAGTCCGATGCCCGAATGACCCTGCCAGAGGCGGCGGCCAAGCTGGCGAAAAGCGATCTGACCGACTTTCAGGTTCAGTTTCGGGCCAGTGATTCGCGGGTTTACTTGTTTGCCAAGGGGGACTACGGCAGCCTGCCGCTGGCGTCCGGGCAGTGGTTCTCCGACGCGGACTTGGCCTCATCGCTGCCGGTCATGGTGGTCGGGCAGGACCATGCCAAGGCGTTGACGGTCGGGAGCCACCAGCAGTACGCCAAGCAGGCCGGTGAATACATCCCCGTGCTCGGGATCATTTCCTCGCCGCGCAGTCGCCGCCTCAATGCCGTGCGCTTTTTCAACGCCAGCGGCAGCGAGGCGAACCACCTGCGCGTCAGTCAAATGACGATCTACGCGGACGGCCAGCAGACTCCCGCGCAGAAGCGCCAACTCGCCCGGCTGCTGGGCGGCCGCGCGGCGGGGTACCAGTACCGCCAGCGCAGTGCGGCGGGTGACTTCTGGGCGACGATGGGGCTGACCTTGACCCTGTGCGCAGGGCTTGCGGCCTTGGCGGCGCTGTTGGCCTGGCTGACCGGCTGGTTCATGCAGCACGCCTTGCCGGCTGAACTGCCGCTGGAATCGCGGCACCGGACGCTCCGCGGGCTGTGGCTGCGGGTGAGCGGGTATGCCGCAATTGACACCGGCTTAGGGCTGCTTGCCGTCAACTGGTGGTTTTACCTGAGCAACCACCTGCGGGCCGTGCTGTTTGCGGTTGGCCTGTGGGGCTTGGCAATTGCCGTGCTTTACGTTTTCTTGATGCGCAGCGCAAGTGGAAAGGATGATCCAGCATGACCCTGCCAGCAGGCTTTATCACGAAGTATGAAACGCTCCTCAAAGCGGATGCGGCGGCCTTCCTGGCGACGTTTGACGCTTCCGCCGCGGCCGGCTTTCGGACCAATCCCTTGCACGAAGCAACGGCCGCGGCCCCGGCGATCCCTTGGAGTCAGTGGGGCCATTACGGGAAAGTGGCGGGGGCATCGCTGGCGCACGTGGCCGGCGACGTGTACAGTCAGGAGCCCAGCGCGCAGTTTGTGGGCACCGTCGCTGCGCCAAAGCCTGGGGAGCGGGTGCTGGACCTGTGCGCGGCCCCTGGCGGCAAGTCCACCCATTTGGGCAGTTACATGCAGCAGCAGGGCCTTTTGGTCGCCAATGAGATCAACCCCGGCCGGGCGCGGGTGCTGTCCAGCAACCTCGAACGCTTTGGGCTGACGAACGCACTGGTGACGAATACCGACCCGGCGCACCTGGCCGCCCTTTTGCCGGAATTTTTCGACCGGATCTTGGTCGACGCGCCGTGCTCCGGCGAAGGCATGTTTCGCAAGGACCCGGACGCGATGAGCTACTGGACCCCGAGCTATTCAGCAAGCTGCGCCGAGCGCCAGCGCGAGATCCTGACCGAAGCGGTCAAAATGCTGCGGCCAGGGGGCGTTCTGGTCTATTCTACCTGCACCTTCGCGCCTGAAGAAGACGAGCAGATCGTGGCCTGGGCGACGCAGCACCTGGCGCTTTCGGTGCTGCCCATTGAGAAAGTCGCCGGCATCGCCGATGGCCGCCCGGACTGGGCGAACGGCGACTTGGCCTTGGCTGGCACCGCCCGGCTGTGGCCGCACCAGGTGGCCGGCGAGGGCCATTTTGTGTCCAAGTTGCAAAAGGCGGGGAGCGCCGCTGCGGCGCGGCCCCGGGCAGTGGCCCCGGTGCGGCTGAACCGCGAGCAGCAGCGCGACTTTGCCGCCTTTGAGCAGGCGAGCCTGGCCGCGCCGCTGAACCTGCCGCTCACGCTGAACCGCGACGTCCTGGCCACCCTGCCGACTGATACCCCGGCGCTGCCAGGCATCCACATCCTGCGCACGGGGCTGACGCTGGGCACCTTTAAGCGCGGCCGCTTTGAGCCCGCCCACGCGCTGGCCACGGCCCTTGCCCCAGCGGCGTTCAAGACCGTGGTGGCCGTCAGCGAAGACGAGTTTGCCCGCTACCGCCACGGGGAGACGCTCAGCCGGCCGGCTTTGACCAGCAAGCAAACCGTGCTGTTGACCTACCAAGGCCGCGGTTTTGCCCTGGGCAAGGCGGTCAGCGGCACCATCAAGAACGCCTATCCCAAAGGCCTGCGCATCTAAGCAGCGCTTGCCGGGGTGCGTACAAACCAAAAACGTCCCTGCCTCACGATCTTAAGTCGCGAAGCAGGGACGTTTGCTTTGGCGGAGCGGTGGGTGATGAGACGCGCCGCGGCGATGATCCGAATGACTGTTGCGGTTAAGGCAGCGCCAACCCCCGCTGCTGGGCGTAACTGGCCAGCGCCGGGGCCACGACGACGGGTACGTTCTGCAAGGCCTTGACGTCCCTAGCGCCGAGCATGGCCATCAGCGCTGGCAGCATGGCCTGCCACTGCTTGATGTGCGCTTCCGCAGCCGCCGGGCCCTCTTGGATCAGCCAGTGCAAGGCGAGCCCGCTGATGCCGACAGCGCTGGCGCCCAGGCGCAGGGCCTTGAGCACGTCCCAGGGGCTGCGCACGCCGCCGGTCGCCAGGATGGTGAGTCCACTGGCGCCGGCCTCAAGCAGGGATTCAACCGTGCTTTGCCCAAAGTCGGCCAGCATCGCGAACTGATCGCCCTGACGGCGCACGCCTTCGATGCGGGCGAAGTTTGTCCCGCCCCGGCCGCCCACGTCAACGTAGCGGACGCCGGCGGTTTTGAGCTTCGCCAGCGCCTCACGGGTCATCCCGAACCCGACTTCTTTGACGATCACCGGCACGGCGACGCCCTCGACTAACGCCTTGATCTGCGTCAACCAGTGAAAATCGCGGTCGCCCTCGGGCATGACGATCTCCTGCACCGCGTTTAGATGGATCTCAAGCGCGTCGGCCCCGATCATCGCAATCGCCGCCTGCGCCTGGGCCACGGTCTTGTCCGCCCCGATGTTGGCGAGAAGAAAGCCGGTGGGATTGGTTTCGCGGACAATGCTGAAGGTGGGCGCAAGCGCCGGTTCTTTCAGCGCGACAGCCTGCGACCCCGTCGCCATGGCCAGCCCGGTGTGCGCCGCGATTGCCGCCAGCTGCTGGTTGTAGACGCCCGTCTGCTTGGAGCCGCCGGTCATGGCGTTGATGAAAAACGGCCACTGCCAGTTGAACAGCCCAGGGGCCACCAAGACGTCCGCCACGGCGGTTTCTGGCAGCGGGTCGTGCAACAGCCGCACCTGCTCAAAGCCCGCGGCTGCCTGGTCCTGGAAGAACTTTTCCGCTAAGAAGACGTGCTCGTCCTTGCGGTGGGACTGAATGGATTGGCTCATTACTTTGCCTCCAGTACTTGGGCTGCCGGACCCGGCGCCGCCACAAGCAGGCGACCGCCAAACGCGCTTAGGGCCTTTTGGATGGTCGGGACGGCAGGCGCCAGGGTCAGGATCTTCACGTTGGGGCCCGCGTCCATGGTGGCGTATGCGGGTACGCCTTGCTGGCGCAGCGCCTGCACGGTGTGCCATACCGCCATGGTATCCGGCTGAAAATAGGTGAAGGCGGGGCTGCCCGCCAGGATCGCCGCGTGCATGCGGGCGCTGCTTTGCTCGGTGAGCTCCCCGATGCGGGTGAAGTCGGCTGCCGCCAGGGCGGCGACCATGGCGGCAGCGGCTTGCTCGTTGCTCTTCACAAAAGCGGGGTAGTAAGGGCTGGTCGCCACCGTGTTGGCCATCAGCTGCCGCGAAGAGACTGGCTTTTGGCCGGCGTCGACCATGACCACGATCATGCGCAGGGGCAGGGTGGTTTTGGGCAGCGGTTCGGCAAAGGACGTTAGGTCGTCTTCGCCGCGGTGCCAAATGGCCAGACCGCCGTAGATCGAACGGGCCGCCGAGCCGCTGCCGCGCCGAGCTAAGCGCGACAGGGCCGCTGGCGCAAGGCGCAACCCGGCATCCCGGCTGGCGGCCAGGGCCAGTGCGGCAAACGCCGACGCGGAACTGGCGAGCCCGGCGGCCGTCGGGACGTGATTGACCGAGGCGACCTGAGCAAACTCGCGGCGGCCGGACTGCGCGCGCACCAGGTCGAGAAACGCGGTGACCTTGGGCGCCGCCTGCGCGGTTCCGTTCAGCGTGAACTGGTCTGAGCCAAGCTCCGGGTTAAAGCTGACGGTGGTGTCCGTGTAGAAGTCATCCAGCGTCAAGGACACGCTGCTGGTGTACGGCAGGATCAACTTGGCGTCCCGCTTGCCCCAGTATTTGATCAGCGCAATGTTGGTGTGTGCGCGTGCGGTGGTGGTCATTGAAGTGCCTCACTTTCAGAAAAATCGTACTGCCAAGTGGCCACCGCGCCGGCCTTTTTCAAGGCGGCCTCAATGGCGGCGGCACCGGCGTGATCGACCGCCAGCGCAATCAGGCAGCCGCCTTGGCCGCTGCCGGTCAGCTTAGCGCCCAGTGCGCCGGCGTGCATGGCGGCGGCCACCAGCGCGTCGAGTTTATTGTCGCTGACGCCCAGCGCCGCCAGCGCAGCTTGGGCGGCGGTCAGCTGGGTGCCCAGGCTTTTGAGGTCATCCTGGGCCAAGGCCACGGCGGCCTGGCGCGCGGCGTGGCCGATGCCGGCAATCAGGGGCTGGTAGCGGGCGTGGTCCTGGCGCAGCAGGTCGGCGACGTGGCCGACCGCGGCGCCGGTTTGCCCCATCTCACCGGAGTCGGCGATTACCAAGAAGCCGTGGCGGGGAAAATGGATCGGCCGGGGCGCCTGGCCGCGCACGAACCACTGCGGCCGGTCCGCCGAGGTGGTGGCGGCATCAAGGCCGCTGGGATTGCCGTGAATCGCTTTTTCTGAAACTGCCGCCCAGTTCAGCAAGGTGGCGCGGTCAAGCCGCGCGTCAAAGGCGGCGTAAAAGGCGCGCACGATCGCCACGGCGCACGCGGCGGATGACCCCATGCCGCGCTCGGCCGGCAGCGCACTGGTCAGGGTCAAGGTGAACCCCTGGCTGCGGGCGTCAAAGAAAGTCAACAGCTGGCGGATCAACTTGGTGATGCCGCTAAACGGCGGCTGGGCGGCGGCAAGCGCACCGGTGTAGAAGCTGGACCGGACCGTTTGGGCAAGGCCCTGGCGCGGCGTGAGCGTCGCGGTCAGCCGGATCGATTTGATTGGCAGGGCGATGGCCGGCTGCCGGTACACGACGGCGTGCTCCCCGATAAGAATGATTTTGGCACAGCTTGTCCCAATGGCTTGATGCATAGAATCGCTCCTTTTGTTCCTATAAATGATACCCCATCGGCGGTGTGGGGACTAGCCGCTTATGCTAAACTTATAGCAGTCAAAGTGAAGGAGAGGCGCAGATCATGACCCTGCAATTTTATCTTGGAACCGCCACGACGGACCACCAAACGGCGATGGCCGAAGCCGCCGCGGCTGCGCTTGCCGCCGGCCGCGAGGTGTTCTACCTCGTGCCCAACCACGTCAAATTCGAGGCCGAGGTCAGCTTACTGCAAACCCTGCGGGCCAAAACCGGCAGCCGGTCGCAGTTTGCAGTCTCTGGGCTGCAAGTCCTGTCGTTCAGCCGCCTGGCCTGGTACTTTTTGAAGGACACGCCGGGTTATCAGCAGCCGCGGCTTGACCGCGCCAGCAACACGATGCTGGTCAGCAAGGTGTTCCAGGACCTGCTCAGTGACCCGCAAACCGCGGCCCAGCTCCATCTGTTTGCCGGCTCCGTGCACAACGCCGGCTTTTTTGCCGAGCTGGCCGATCAGCTGGCCGAGCTGCAGACTGGCCGGGTGACGGCGGCGCTCCTCAAGGACGCGGTGGCGCGCGGTGAAAGCAGCTTGCAGGACGCCGAGAAGCTGCGCGAGCTGCAGGTGGTGGCCGAAGCCTACGAACAGCGGGCGAGCGGGTTTGCGACCAACGCCGCCCTGCTTGAGCAGTTGACCCAGTGGGTGCTCAAGCATCAAGGCCAGATGCAGCACGCGGCGTTCTTCCTTGATCACTTCAACGACCTGTCCGCCAGTGAGTTTCACCTGGTCCACACCATCTTACACACGGGCGCGGACTTGACGGTGGCGCTGACCCTGGACCGTGTGCCCCAGGCGGTGCCAGAAGGGCCGGCCCTCTTTCTGCCCGCCGCCAAGCTTTACTATCAGCTCAGCCATTCCGTCGCGGACCTGCGGCCAGCGCCCCCGGTCAAAACCGCGTGGTGCCGGCCGCTTCACGGCCCGGCGAGCTTGGTGGGCGGGCTGGATCAGTTCTGGCAAACGGAATACGGCGGCGCGCACAGCACCCAGGAGCCGCTTGCCGCTGCGGCCTTGGCGGCGGTGCAAGGCGGGCTCACGATCGCCAAGGCCAGCGAACCTTACACGGAACTGCGCGCGGTGGCCCGGGCGATCAAGCACGCGCTTCACCAGGACCAGACGCTCCGCTACCGGGATTTTCTGATCGTGGCGCGGTACCTAGGACCGTACGAACCGTACCTGCAGCCGGTGTTCGACGAGCAGGGGCTGCCGGTGTTTATTGACCGCGAGCGGCCGATGCAGAATCACCCGCTGGTGGCCTTGATCCAGAGCCTGTTTGCCGTGCAGCGGCATCACTACCAGTACGAGGACATGATGCGGCTGCTGAAAACCGAGCTGCTGATCCCCAGCGGCGTGGCGCTGGCCGATTTTCGCCAGGCGCTGGACGTGACGGATAATTTCCTGCTTAAAACCGGCAAGTTCGGCGATGCCTGGCTGACCGCCGAGCCGTGGCAGTACATCGACCACAAGCAAAATGATCAGTTCGTCGTCGATGAAGCCAAAACCGCGCAGGTCAACCTGGTCCGGGCGTTCGTCAAGGCAACGCTGCCGGCGCTGTTTGCCGGCTGGCAGCAGGCCACGACCGGCACTGCCGGCGCCACCGTGTTATACCAGTGGCTGAAGCAAAGCGGGGTCACGACGGTGCTGGATCAGTGGCGCCAGGCCGCCATTGCGAGCGGCGCCCTCACGGCGGCCACGGCGGGCGAGCAGGCGTGGGCGACGTTAATGACGCTGCTGGACGACTTTGCCATGATCAAAGGCGCGGACGCCTTTGATCTTCAAGAGTTTGCCGAGATGCTTGACGCCGGCTTTGCCGGGGCGACCTACACGCAGATCCCGTCCACGCTCGATCAAATCACGGTGTCCGAAACTGGGCTGAGCCGGCTGCCTAAATTCCGGCAAGTCTTCGTGATCGGTGCGACCAGCCAGGTGATGCCCGACACGCCTGCCGATCACCCGATCATCACGGCTGCCGACCGGGCGGCGCTGCAACCGCTGCTGGGAGCGGGGGTGTACCTCCCGGAAGCCGGCGCGGAAAGCGCCCTCTGGGATGCGTTCATCAATTATTTGGCGATGATGGCGGGCAGCGACCGGCTGACTTTGAGCTACCCGGTGTACGCCGACAATGAAAACCACGCTTCCAGCTACCTGACGCAGCTGGAAGCCTACTTTGATGTGCCGGAGACCCAGTGGCCCGGCGTTGACTTGACGACGCCATTCCCGCAGGCGTTTAGCAGCGCCCGCGGGATGCTGGCGGACTACATGCGCATTTTCGCCCAGGCCAAGGCCAGTGGCACCGGCGTACCGGCGGCCTGGCAGCAGGTCTTGCAGGTGCTGCGGCAAGCGCCCGCGCCCCTGGGCCCGTTGGCTGCCCGGATGGCGGCGGCCGCAGGGACGCAGAACCCGATCGGCAGCCTCACGCCGGCGCTCGCCGAACAGCTTTACTCACCGCACATGAACATCTCCATTTCGCAGCTGGAGCGCTACTACGCCAATCCGTTTGAGTACTTTCTGCGCTACGGGCTGAAGCTGCGCAAGCGGCCAGAGTTTGAGCTGACGCCGGCCGATTCCGGGGTGCTGTACCACGGCGTCATGGAGCAGCTGCTGCGGGAGCACCCGGCGCTCGGCGACCTGACAGAGGCAAAGCTGAGCAGCTTGGTCGCGGGCCTGGTGCGCACCGCGGCCGCCCAGCCCGGGTTTGAGATCTTGCAGGCCGATGCGTACTGGCAGTACGTGACCCAGCAAATTGGCACGATGCTGAGCCAAAATGCGCTGATGATCCGCCGGCAGCAGGCGCGCACGCGCTTTCGCCCGAAGGAAACGGAGCTGGTCTTCGGCCGCGATAAGCGCCTGGCCGGGCTGGAGCTGCCGCTGTCCGGCGGCCGGCAGGTCACCGTCTCTGGACGGATCGACCGGCTGGATGAGGCGCTGGTCGATGAGCAGCCGTATTTCATGGTCCTCGATTACAAGTCCAGCACCCACGATTTTTCCATGCAGGACGCGTACTACGGCAAGTCCATGCAGCTGCTGACGTACATCGACGCGGTCCAAAAGGCCGCCGGGCCGTTCGCGGGAATGCTGCCGGCCGGGGCTGAGTACTTTGTGTTCACCTTGCCGCGGCTCAATTATCAGGATCAGACCAAGCCGAACGCCCTGCTGGCGAAATTTCAGCTCAAGGGCCTGATCATTTTGCCGGACCAGGCGGCGCCGGCTCACCGGGAAAAGCTGATCGAGGCGTTCGACTCGGCGCTTACGCCGGGCCAGGGCGCTGGCAGCCAATCACCAGTCGTGGAACTGAGCCTGAAAAAGGATGGGGCCCTGGCCGCTGCCGGGCGCGCCAAACGGATCCAGCAGTCGCAGCTCGGCCTGCTGCTTGCCCACAACGAGCGGCTGATCGCGCAGGCGGCTGACCAGATTTTAAGCGGTGTGATCAGCTTGGCGCCGCTGCAGTTCAAGCAAGAGGCCGACGTGATCACCCGCAGTGATTATCAGGCGATCATGCGCTTTGATCCGGCGACCGGCGGCGATCATTACCACCACGTCCAGCCGCTGACGTTTACGCAGGTGATGCAGCTGATCGCGTCGGAACAGGAGGGCAAGGAAAATGACTGAACAAGTGAAGCGCACGCCGGACCAGGAGCGGGCGGTGACCTTACAAGGCACCGATCTGCTGGTTTCGGCCAGCGCGGGCTCGGGGAAAACGAAGGTCCTGGTCGACCGGATCATTCACCGGTTGCTCACCGATCCTGACGCCTCCTTGAGCAAAATGCTGATCGTGACGTTCACCAACGCCGCGACGGCCGAAATGAAGCTGAAGATCGAGACCAAGCTCCGCGAGCGCCTGGCTGCCGGGGAGTTGACGGCGGATCAGCACCAGCGCCTGGCCAAGGAGATCGCCCAGGCCAGCGCGGCCAACATCATGACCTTGGACGCCTTTTCCAAGCAGGTCGTCGATCATTACTACTACGTGATCGACTTGGACCCCGGCTACCGCATGCTGACCGATGACACCGAAGTGCTCCTGTTGAAGACGCGGGTGTGGGAAGACCTGCGCGTGAATCTGCTGAGCGCACCAGCCCACCGGGAGGCCTTTGAGGCCCTGACCGCCAATTTTGCGGCGCGCGCCACCCAAGACGGGTTGCAGGAGGTGGTCTTTGCGCTCTACGAGTACGCGATGACGACCAAGGATCCGGTGGGTTACCTGAAGCGGCTGGCCGCTGATTACCAGGATAACGAGGCGGCCTGGATGGGCAAGATCTGGCAAACGGTGCGGCCAGCCGCGCTTCACGCGGTCGCATTACTCACCCAGGCCTTTGAACTGGTGGCCGGGATCCCGGCCAGCAAGCCCTGGGCGGACATCATTGCGCCTTCCTTAGCGGCTGCCCGGCAGCTCGCCGGCCTTACCGAGCCTACTTACGCCGCCGCGTTTGAAGCGGTGCAGGCACTCACGTTTCCGACCTGGAAGGCGGCGCGCGCCAAGAAGTACGACGACGTGCGAGACGCGGTGCAAACCGCGCAGCAGCTGCGGGACGAGGCGAAGGCGCTGCTCACAGCGCAGCAGGCGTGGTTCACCATTACGCCAGGTGATTTGGCCGCCGCGCTGCCGCAGACCCGGCAGCTGGCGCAGACGCTGCAGGCCGTGATGCTGGAATATTTGCGCGCCATGACCGCCGAAAAGGCTGCGCGCCGCGTGCAAACCTTTGGCGACATTGCGCAAAACGCCTTGAAGATCCTGAACACCCCTTTGCCGGATGATTCCGGGCTGACCGTCGGCGACCACTACCGCCAGCAGTTTCGCGAGGTCCTGGTCGACGAGTACCAGGACATTAACCCGCTGCAGGACGGCCTGCTCGACGCCGTGAGCCGCACGCACCCGGGCAACCGGTTCATGGTGGGCGACGTGAAGCAGAGCATTTACGGTTTCCGCCTGGCCGATCCCCAGAAGTTTCTGACGCGCTACCACCGCTATTCGCAGCCGGCTAGCGATGGTCAACTGGTGACGCTAAACCAGAACTTCCGCTCGACGGAAAACGTGTTGGCCTTCACCAACCTGGTGTTCGGCCAGCTCATGGACGAAGCGCTGGGGGACATCGCCTACACGGAAGCGGAGCGCCTGCACGAAAACCAAGGCTATGATTACCAAGATGAAACAGACCAGAAGACCCACGCCTACCGCTTGAGCACCGAATTGCTGATCGAAGTCGCCAAGCCGGAGGCACCAGCGCAGGCTTCGGAGCAGCCGGCCGCGGCTGATGCCGCAGACGGGGAAGACGTAAGCGCAGCGCAGGCGCGCCTGGTGGCCGCCCGCATTCAGCAGCTGGTCGCTCCAGATAGTCCGGCCCGACTTTACGTCAAAGAGGCCCAGCCCGGCCAAACCGGCAAGGCCCGCCACGAACGGCGGGTGCGGTACCGCGACATCACGCTATTGACGCGCACGCAGAGCAACAACATCGCGCTGCAACAGGCCTTTGCGGAAGCAGGCATCCCCATCGTGATCACCAAGACGCAGAATTTCTTTAAAACCACTGAACTCATGGTGATGCTGAGCCTGCTGCGGGTGATCGACAACCCCAAACAGGAGATCCCGCTGACGGCGGTGCTGCGCTCGCCGCTGGTCGGCCTCACCGCCGATGACCTAGCCCGCATTCGGTTGTTTGCGCCGGGGCCCTACGACGAGGCGGTGCTGGCCTACGCGCAGCAGCCGGCGCCGAAGACCCCGGCCGCCGCGGCGCTGCAGCAGAAGCTGGCGGCCTTCACGCAGTCGCTGGCGGAGCTGCGCACTTACGCCCGGACGCACGAGCTGTCCGCGCTGATCTGGCACATCTACGAACAAACCGGGTTCTTGGAGATCGCCGGCAGTCAGGTGGGCGGTCGGCAGCGGCAAGCCAACCTGCGGGCCCTTGCCGCGCGGGCGGCCGAGTATGAAAAAAGCGGCTTCAAGGGCTTGTTTGCCTTTGTCCGCTTCATCGAGACGATGCAAAAGCAGAATAAGGATCTGGCTTTGCCGGTGGCGCTTGCCCCAGACGTCGACGCGGTTTCGCTCATGACGATCCATGGGAGTAAGGGGCTCCAGTTCCCGATTGTTTTCTTGCTGAACACAGAAAAGCCGTTCAATAAGCAGGACCTCAAGCGGCCGTTCATCCTCAGCCAGGGACAGGCGGCGGGACCAGATGCCGCCAAGCCGGAACTGGTCGGCCTGAAGTTTCGCGATCCGCAGACGTTTCTGGAGTACCCGCTGCCGCAGTGGCAGCTGGCCAAGGCCGAAAAGACCAGGCAGCTGCTTGCCGAGGAGATGCGCCTGCTTTATGTGGCGCTGACCCGCGCTGAGCAGCAGCTCTTCATTGTGGGGACGGCCAAAAGCCAGGGGCACCTGCTGACGCAGGCGCAGCTGGAGGCCAACTGGCTGAAGGCGGCGGCCAATTCTGACCTCGTTCTGCCAGCCGCGCTGCGCATGAGCGCGCAGTCGCCGCTGGATTGGCTCGGCATGACCCTGGCGCGTACCGGCGCGCTTGCCGGGGCGCCCGCTTTGGGGGCCCTTGCGGCCGACGCGGCCAAGGCGAACATCGTGTTCAACTTCCAGGACCAGCCGCTTGCCGCGGCCGCCCAGTTGCCGCAAGCCCCGGCCCAAGCCGCGCCCGCCTTGCCGGACTTTTCCGCCCAGCTGGCGGACTGGTTGAATGCGCGGTACCCCGACCAACTGGGGACCACCACCACCGGGTTTCAAAGCGTGACCGAGCTGAAGCGGGTGTTTGAAGATCCTGCGGTGGCCGACGCCCAGCCGGCGGCCTTCCCCAAAGGGGGGCAGCGCCTGACCGGCGATTTTGCCACGCCGACGTTCCTGCAGGATGATGCCGCCGTCAGCGCAACCGCGGTGGGGACGGCGACTCACCTGCTGCTGCAGCAGGTCGCCTTAACCGGTCCGCTTGATGAGGCCGCCTTGGGCGCGGCGGCGGACGCCCTGGCCCAAGCCGGCCTGATCACGCCGGCGGTGCGGGCCCACCTGCCGCTGGCGAAGGTCGCCGCGTTCTTCACGACGCCGCTGGGCCAGCAGCTACAAGCCGCGCCCGCCCGCGTGCACCGCGAGCAGGCGTTCTCCTTGCTGTGGCCGGCCAGCGCGCTGCTGGCCGCGCAGACGGCCGCTTCAGTTGGCCACGTGGAAGGGGACGTGCTAGTGCACGGGGTGATCGATGGGTTTATCGACCAGCCTGAGGGGATCATCTTGTTTGACTACAAGACGGACCACATTGGGACCCATTTGGCGCAGGTGATCGACCGCTATCAGGGCCAGCTTGAAGTCTACGCCCAGGCGCTGATGCTGATGACCCACCGGCCGGTCCAGCACCGGTACCTGGTCCTACTGGAGACCGGCGATGTGCACGAGGTGTTGCCGGTGGTCAAGCCGGCGACAAACTAGGTGAGAAGAAAGGAAGATTTGGCCATGGCGCAAGGCCCCATTTATGCGGTGATCGATTTGGAAACCACCGGCACCGAGCGTGACTCGGATCGCATCATTCAGTTTGGCTGTGCCATTATGCAAAACGGCCGGATCCTCACCACGATGTCGCAGATGATCAACCCGGATCGCCCGGTCCCCCAAAACATTCAGCAGCTGACCGGGATCCACCCGGCGGATCTGACCGCGGCGCCTTACTTTGCCGACGTGGCCGAGCAGATCCGGCGGCTGCTCGGGGATGCCGTGATCGTTGCGCACAACGTCAACTTTGATTACCCGTTTCTGGCGCACGCCTTGGCGCAGGCCGGCCAGCCGCCGCTTGATAACTTGGCGGTCGACACCGTGGAGCTGGCGCAGATCCTTTTGCCCACGGCCGCCAGCTACCGGCTGAGCGACTTGACTGCAGTGCTTGGCATCGAGCATGATCATCCGCACCGCGCTGACAGTGACGCCATCAGCACCGCCAAACTGCTGTGGCGGCTGCGTGAGACCTTTCAAGCACTGCCCAGCGCCTTGCAGGACCAACTCACCCAGCGCGGACACTTTCTTCTTCGTGATACCGGCGCGTTTCTGGCCGCTGCAAAGCAGCCGCGGCAATTGCCCGCAGATCAGCTGATGCGCGTCGGCGACCTGGTGATCCGCCGGCCCAGGCAGGCGCCGGCGGGCCCTGAGACTGCGCAATACCCTGGGACTGACGCGGCCAAAAAGGCGCTGCTGCGGCCGCGGTTTCGGTTTCGCAAGGTGCAGGCGCAAATGATGGACCTCATCCATCAAAACGCCCTGGGCGCAAAGGCCCCGCTGATGATCGAAGCCGGCACCGGGGCCGGGAAAAGCCTCGGCTACCTGTTGCCGTATGCCTACGTTGCCACTTCGGCCCGGCCGCTGATCGTGGCGACGCACACGACGGTCCTGCAGACGCAGCTGATGGCGCGCGAAGTGCAGGCGGTGCGCGAGGTGACTGGCCTCAGCCTGCCTGCAGTCATGCTCAAGAGCCCGCGCCATTACCTCGATTTGGCCAAATTTGCGGCGAGCCTGCGCCTCAAGCACGTGAACCGCCAGACGCAACTGCTGCAAATGAAGATCCTAGTCTGGCTGACGCACACGACGACCGGAGATCTAGACGAACTGCACCTCACCAACTACCATGCGCCTCTGTTTGCCCGCATCCAGGCCACGGGGGATGCCCGGCTGACGGTGCCTGGCCCGTATGCCGCGGTGGATTTCTGGGCCCGCCTGCAGGCCAACCTGCGGCAGGCAGCCATTGTCATCACCAATCACGCCTACCTGGCGCGCCACTTTAACGAGCTGCCGCAAGAAGCGCCGTTTCTCGTGGTCGACGAGGCCCAGCATTTTGCCGACACGACGGCAGAGGCGTTCTCCCAGGTGCTGGACCTGGCCAAACTGCGCCGGCGGCTCGGCCAGTTGCAGTCGTTCATCGAAAACCAGCAGGGCGGGGGCCTGCTGGCTTTGACGCGCGGCGAAGCGGCTTTGACTTACCGCCTGCAAAGCCAGCTGACCGTCAGCGAATCCCTGGTTGGGGAGATCGAGCGGCTCCAGAGCCGGCTTTATCAGCAGGCGTTCACCCCGGTGGCCCACCCCAGCGGGCAGGTCAGCCTGACGCTTGATCAAGCGAGCCTGGCGCAAGTCAACGAGATCCTTGCGGCGCCGCTGGCTCACCTCAAGCGGGCACTGCCCGCGCTGCTGCAGGCAGTGACGGTGGTGGCCAAGCAGGTGCAGGCGCAGGCCAGCCATTTTGGCAGCGCCCCGCTGCTTGAAGGGTTCGCCGGCCTCGTCAGCGCGCTGGCAAGGCAGACCAGCCGCCTCCAGCAGCTGGACCCAGTGGCACTGGCGAAGGCCCAGGTGGTGGTCAGCCTGACTTTGGCGAACCAGAATGATCGCCTGAGCCTCGGGGTCGCTTGGACGCGCTTTGCCGCAGGTGCTATCATTCAAGATGAACTTGCTCATTTCACCGCGCCGGTGTTCGTCGGGGCGACCCTGACGGTGGGGCGCAAGTTTGATTACCTGGCCAAGCAGCTGGGCTATGCGCCGCTGCCGGAAGCGGCCACGCTGCGTTTGCGCAGTCCCTTCCGCTACAAATCGCAGGCCAAGGTCTTCTTGGCGAGCGACGCCCCAAACGCGGCAGACCTGACTCCGGCGGCTTACGCCGATTACCTGGCAAGTGCGATCGCGCAGCTCGCTTCCGGCCACCACCAAACCCTGGCGCTGTTCACCTCGCTGCAAATGATCTCCGCGGTCTACGAGCGGCTGGCCAAGCTGCCGATCGCCGGCGAGCGGGAACTGCTTGCCCAAGGGGTCACGGGCACCGCCTCCCGGATCGCCAAGCGCTTTGCGGTGGGGGAGCAGACCCTGCTGCTCGGGGCGGCCAGCTTCTTTGAGGGGGTCGACTACCCCGATAAGCAGCTGGAGCAGGTGATCTTGACGCGGCTGCCGTTTGACAACCCGCAGCAGCCGGCGGTGCGGGCGCGCGAGCAGGCGCTGACGGCGGCGGGCGCGGATCCGTTTACCGCGGACATGCTGCCGCGCGCGATCCTGCGGTTTCGGCAGAGCTTCGGCCGGCTGATCCGCACCGAGCGCGACCGCGGCGTCTTCATCGTGCTGGATCCCCGGCTCGGCACCACCGCTTACGGGCGGCAAATGGCCAAGAGCCTGCCTAACCTCAAGCCCATGAGCCTGCCCCTGCAGGAGCTGATCCCGCTGGCGACGGCGTGGCTTGACCACACATTATTATTAAAGGAGAACCACGATGCGCTCTAATCGAAATAACTGGCAGAACCTGATCGGGCCCGCAGTGGGCCTGGTGATCCTGGCCATCATTATCGGCGCCTATGTGCGAGCGCTGAGTCCCTTGCATTCGGTGCGCAGCCAGGCGACGACGATCGCCCGCAAAAGCGCGGGCGTCACGACCGTCAGCAATTTTTACTGGGACAAGGAAAGCGACGCTTACCTGACGGTGCAAGGGACGACTAACCGGGGTAAAAGGCTGTACGTGCTGATCCGGCAAAAGACGGGCAAGGTGCGCGTGACGCCGCAAACCAGCGGCATCAGTGGCAGTGCGGCGGCGGCTCAGGCCCGCGCGACATACGCGCCGCGGAAGATCCTGTCACTCGGCATGCGCTGGCGGGCAAAGAAATTCGTCTGGGATGTTGGCTACGTCACAAAGTCTGGTAAACTGGGTTACGTGACGTATGATTTTAAGACGGGCGCCCAAGTGTCCGCGATCCGCAACCTGTAGCGAGCGGCAAAGGAGGGATCATATGCATTTAGCGAAACGAATCAACGCCGTTGCTCCCTCGGCGACGCTGGCAATCAGCAGTTTGACCAAGCAGATGAAGGCGGCCGGCCAGGATGTGATCGACCTGTCAATTGGACAGCCCGACTTCACCACGCCGGCGTTCATCGACCAGGCGGCCACCGCGGCGATCAATTCCGGGCAGGCCAGCTTCTACACCCCGGCCACCGGCATTCCCGCACTGAAGGCGGCGATTGCTGACCATATTGCCCAGCAGACCGGCACCGTCTATGCGCCGGCGCAGATCGCCGTCACGACCGGCGCCAAGTTCGCCCTGTACGGCCTTTTTCAGGTGCTGCTTGAGCCGGGTGACGAGGTGTTGGTACCGACGCCGGGGTGGGTTTCCTATGTCGAGCAGATCCGCCTGGCCGGCGGACGCCCGCGGGCGGTCGTGGCCGCGGCCCACTTCAAGGTCACCGTTGACGAGCTGGAGCAAAACCGCACGGCCCGCACCCGCGCCGTGATCATCAATTCCCCGCAGAATCCCAGCGGGGCGGTGTACTCGCGCCAGGAGTTGACCCTGATCGGCAACTGGGCCTTGAAGCACCATGTCCTGGTGGTCGCCGATGATATTTACCGGGATCTGCTTTACAACGGGGCGACCTACACCTCGATGATCGAGATCGACCCGGCCATCACCGCGAACACCGTACTGATCTCCGGGGTCTCGAAGTCTTACGCGATGACCGGCTGGCGGATCGGGTTTGCGGCGGGGCCGGAGAAGCTGATCGCGGCCCTCGGCAAGCTGCTCGGGCACGCCACCGGCAATCCGACTGCGGCCAGTCAGTACGCGGCGGTGGCCGCCTTCACCAGCGATGGCAAGGCGGTAGAAGCGATGCGGGCAGCCTTTGAAGACCGGCTCAACACCATTTTTCCGCTGGTCCAAAAGCTGCCGGGCTTTGATCTTCCGGACAAGCCGCAAGGGGCGTTTTACCTGTTTCCAAAGGTGAAGCGGGCCGCAGCGCTCACGCATTACACCAGCGTGGACGAGTTTGTCAGTGCTTTGCTCCAGGAAACTGGCGTGGCGCTGGTCCCGGGGCGGGCATTTGGCATGCCCGACTACGCAAGGCTGAGCTACGCCACGGCCAAGGATTCACTGCTGGACGCGATCGGCCGCATCGATAAATTTGTTGGAAATAACTAGTAAGGGGATACAACCTATGACGCAAGAGATCCGAATCAAAGACGCAAAGGACCACGTGGGTGAGGAGGTCCGCATCGGCGCATGGCTGACGGACAAACGGTCCAGCGGGAAAATCGCGTTTCTTCAGCTGCGCGACGGCTCCGCCTTTTTCCAAGGGGTGGTGCTTAAGAATAAAGTGACGGAAGCGGTGTTCCAAACCGCCAAGGACATGCGCCAGGAAACCAGCATGTGGTTGACTGGCGAGATCCACGAGGACGCACGGAGCCACTTTGGCTACGAAATCGAGGTCCACGATATCGAAGTGGTCGGCGAAAGCGAAGACTACCCGATCACCCCAAAGGAGCACGGCATTGAATTCCTGCTTGATCACCGCCACCTGTGGCTGCGCAGCAAGCGCCAGTTCGCGATTCAGCAGATCCGCAACGAAATGGTCCGGGCCACCTATGAGTTCTTCAACCAAGAAGGCTTCATCAAGATGGACCCACCGATCCTGACTGGCAGCGCGCCAGAAGGGACCACGGAGCTGTTTGAAACCGAGTACTTCGACCAAAAGGCCTACCTGAGCCAGTCCGGCCAGCTCTACGCCGAAGCCGGGGCCATGGCCTACGGTAAAGTCTTCACCTTTGGCCCGGTGTTCCGCGCGGAAAAGAGCAAGACCCGCCGGCATCTGACCGAGTTCTGGATGATCGAACCGGAAATGGCCTTCACGCACCAGGCGGAAAGCCTCCGCGTGCAGGAAAACTACATCGCCTACCTGGTGCAGTCCGTGCTCGATAACTGCGCCTACGAGCTCAAGCTGATCGACCGCGATCCGGAGATCCTGAAGCGCTACGTCAAGACGCCATACCCGAAGATCCGCTACGACAAGGCCATCGAAATGCTTCAAGAGGGCGGCTTTGACACCAAGTGGGGGGATGACCTCGGCTCCCCCGAAGAGACCTACCTGTCTGAGCAGTTTGAGCAGCCAGTGTTCGTCTTGAACTACCCGAAGGCGATCAAGCCGTTCTACATGCTGCCCGAGGCGGGGCGTGATGACACGTACATCTGCGCCGATCTGCTGGCGCCAGAAGGCTACGGCGAGATCATCGGCGGCTCCGAGCGTGAAGTCGACTACGACAAGTTGAAGGCCGCGATCGAGGCCAAGGGGCTGGACCTGGGCGAATACGAATGGTACTTGGATCTGCGCAAGTACGGCAGCGTGCCGCACTCTGGCTTTGGCCTGGGCTTTGAACGGGCCATCACGTGGATCTGTCACCTGGATCACTTGCGGGAAGCAATTCCGTTCCCGCGGATGATCAACCGGTTGAAGCCGTGATCGATGGGCTGGGCTTAGGCCCGGCCTTTTTTCGAAGGAGGAGTAGCCATGGCAGAGCTGAGTAGTTACCTCGCCGCGGGGCAGACGAGCCTGTCGCAGGCGCTGTTTGCGCACTTTGCGGAGACGGCCTTGACGCACCGCGAGTTTGTCGTGTACCTGTTTTTGGCGGACTGGGGTCAGCACCACCAGGAGGCCCCGGCGCTGCCCGCCTTAGCCGCGGCGACCAAGCTCAAGCAGCAGGATCTGTACACGGTGATCGAGTCGCTGATCCAAAAAAAGGCCGTGCAGCTGGTCCAACGCCAAGGCCGCGGCGGCCAGCTGATCGACCAGTACGACGTGACCCCGCTGTTAGACGCGGTCCTCAAGCCGGCCGGGCAAACGGTGAAAAACCAGGCGCAAACCGCAAACCAACAGGTGTTCAGCCAGATCGAGGCCGAGTTCGGCCGCCCGCTGTCGCCCATTGAGCAGCAGACGATCACCGACTGGCTGACCATCGATCACTACGCGCCGGAGATGATCACGTTGGCGCTGCGCGAGGCGGTCTTGAATCAGGCCTACTCGCTGCGCTACATGGACCGCATCCTGCTGAACTGGGAGAAAAAGCACCTGACGACGCCGGCGCAGGTCCAGGCCGAGCAGGAAAGGCACCTGGGCCTATGAGCAGCCGCGCCGTT
The DNA here is from genome assembly GCF_003946485.1 of Lacticaseibacillus jixianensis. Lineage (GTDB taxonomy): Bacteria > Bacillota > Bacilli > Lactobacillales > Lactobacillaceae > Lacticaseibacillus > Lacticaseibacillus jixianensis. Next base: position 117,741 of record NZ_RHOJ01000006.1, read on the forward strand.
GCGCTTTTGAACCTGGTGCTGGCCCTTTACCCGGATCCTCAGCCGACGCTGGTGGCGCATGATCCTTACCAGATCCTGGTAGCGGTCATGCTGTCGGCGCAAACGACCGACGTGGCCGTTAACGCCTGCACGCCCGCCTTGTTTGCGGCTTACCCAACGCCGGCGGCCATGGCGCAAGCACCACTGCCGGCGATCGAAGCCAAGATCGACCGGTTGGGCCTTTACCACAACAAAGCTAAGTACCTCAAGGCGTTATCCGCTGCCTTGGTGGCTGAGTTTGGCGGCGTGGTGCCGCAGACCTACGAAGCGCTGACGAGCCTGCCCGGGGTGGGCCGCAAAACGGCGACCGTCGTGCGGACCGATGCCTTCAACTTGCCTGGTATTGCCGTTGATACGCACGTGAGCCGGATCATTCGCGGCTTTGGGATCGCGCCCAAAAACGCCACCCCGGACCAGATCCAGGCCCGGTTGGAGCGCCTGATGCCGCCGGACACATGGATCCGGCTGCACCGCGGCCTGATCCGGCTGGGCCGCGAGTGGCTCACTGCGCGCCACCCGCAATTGCCCGATGCCCCCGGTTGGGCGGCCTACAAGGATGACTACGCACCGCTGAAAGGAGAATCACAAGCATGACCGATCAAATTGTGCCCTCGACCCGCCACCATACCCGCGAGTCCTGGGATCAGTACTTCATGCAGCTGGCAACCGTGGTGGCCCAGCGCTCCACGTGTGAGCGGGCGACGGTGGGGGCGCTTTTGGTCGTCGACCATCGCATCATCGCGACCGGCTACAATGGCAGCATCACTGGCGATCCTCACTGCGACGAGGCGGGCCATTTAATGCGCGATGGCCATTGCATCCGCACGCTCCACGCCGAGATGAATGCGATTTTGCAGTGCGCGGAAAACGGGGTGTCAACGCGCGGGGCGACCGTCTACGTGACCTATTTTCCGTGCCTGAACTGCACCAAGGCGCTGATCCAGGCGGGGGCCGCGGCGGTCTGCTACGCGCATGACTACCACAATGATCCGTATGCGCTGCAGCTGCTGGCCGCCCACCACGTTAGCGTGACGAAGATGACTGAAGCCTAGCGCATGCTTGCGCTGGCGCGCCAAAAAGACCCTGACGATCTGAAGTGCCCTACAATTGTTAGACGATAAGTCTGATGATTGTGGGGCTTTTCTTATGACTAAGTACAGCAGCGAATT
>NZ_RHOJ01000007.1 GCF_003946485.1 Lacticaseibacillus jixianensis
AATTCGCTGCTGTACTTAGTCATAAGAAAAGCCCCACAATCATCAGACTTATCGTCTAACAATTGTAGGGCACTTCAAACCTGATGAACGCCCTTTTTGAGTTCTTTAGTCCTCAAGAAACCGGCCTATGATGCCCAGAAAATGTTGCAGTTGCAGCTTGCGCAGCACCCCCGCCCCAGGGAAGTGGCGGCTTGCGGCTAAGGCGATCAAGGTCTTCAGCGCAGGAGTTGCTGCCGCCGGGTGGGCTTTGAGCCAGGCGGGAAGCGGCGCCGCTGCCTCGAAGAACTTCTCCTGCGGCGCGCTGAAGTCGGTATTGTTCACAGAGGTGAAGTGCTGAAGCCAAAGCTCGCCGTCCTGGGCAAACAGCAGGTGCAGCGCCACGGCCCGCTGCGGGTAGCCGTGCTCGTCGAAGTGGCGCGTGGCCAGCGGGTAGTCGGCAAAGCCGCTGCCGGGCAGCGCCGCCAAGCGGTACTGGTAGAACTCGCGTTGCACGAGGCGAAAGTCCTCGGTGCGCTCGCGAGTGGGCGTGTGGTCTTCGAGGTAGGCGGCGTTGGTCAATCCTAGCTGCCGAAACCGCGCCCCGCTGGGCAGCAAGCAGTCCTGACCGGCAGGCAAGGCAAGCGCCTGGGCGAGCGTCTCGGTGAGGATCAGGGGCGCCGGTTGGCCGTCAAAATAACGCGCGGCGCGGACCCAGGCAGACTCGGCCCAGGCATGAGCGGGCTTAGCCAGCAGGCCGTAGCGGCCAACCTGCGGATTTTTGATCACGTAAAGCGCGTGGTGGTGCGCCGTGAAGGCTGCCACCGTCTTGGTCAAGGCCGGCAGGTCCTTGACCGGCTCGATGATGGGCACGATGTGCGCAGGCAGCGTGCCGGCTGCCGCCATTTCGCGCAGCGCCAGTAAGTCAAACTGCCGCCCGCGGATCACTGGGTAGTAATTCATGCGCGCCGCCTCAAGGCCGCCAGCTCCGCGGTGAGAGCGTCCACTTCGGCTTGCAAGGTGGCCACCGCGGTACCTTCGACCTCGCCCATCACGCGGTCATAAAGGTTAGCGTCCGGATCATACACCCGGTACTGGTCGGAGCGCCGCTTCAGCTCGGCCAGCAGCTGCTGATCCGTGAAGTGGGCCAGGCCCTTGTCCACCTGCTTGGCCTTTTCCACCTCGCGGTTAAGGCTGGCGATGAAGCGCACCAAAAGCGCCTGCTCGGGCACTTGAAGCGGCCGCCGCCGCGGCGGCCGGCTGATGGTCAGCGCGCCGGGGACGGTGATGGGCACGGTCGCGGCCTTCAGCGCGGCTGGCGAGAACGGCTGGTAGGTCATGACGCCGATGCCGGCGGGGATCTCCGCTTCGACGGCGTGGTACAGCTTCAGCGGCAGCACGAAGTAATTGTAGTGGCCGACGAAGCTGAGCTTGGCGCTGCTGTGGAAGTCGCTTTTGGTCACTTTCAGCTCAAAGCAGCGCCAAGTGAGCGGCTCCCCCGGCTGCATGACCAGCGTATCCACGATGCCCTGGTCGTCTGGCATGGTGACTTCCTCCACGGGAAAGGCGCCTTGGTCCTCCCAGTAGGCGTAAAGGGTTTTTTCGAGGTCAAGGGTGAGTGCGGTTTTCATGGTGAGCCTCCCAAAAGTCGATCAGCTGGGTCGCCATGTCGTCGAGATCGGCGGCGACGGTGGCGTGCGTCCAGTGGGGTGGAAACAGTGGGGCGTAGCGCGGGCCGGCAAAGCGGCTGTCGGCCAGCAGCACCACGCCGACGTCCTTGGCCCCGCGGATCACCCGGCCGCCCGCCTGCAGAACGTTGTTGAAGCCGGGCAGCTGGTAGGCGTACGCGAAGCCGTCCTTACCCTGCGCATCAAAGTACGCGCGCAGCCGGTCGGATTCGGGGTTGAGGCCGGGCAGGCCAACAGTTACGACCGCCACGCCGATGAGCCGGCTGCCGCCCAGGTCGATGCCCTCGCTGAAGATCCCGCCCAGCACTGCAAAGCCGACGACCGGGCGCTCATCGCTTTGAAAGCGGGCCAGAAAAGCGGTGCGCTCTTCTGCGGTCATACTGGGGGCCTGGACCACTGCGTCCAGGGTGGGGTTCGCCGCCTGAAAGGCCGCCGCCACTTCGGTGAGGTAGCTGTGCGACGGCAGGAAGATCAGGTAGTGGCCGGGTTTGGTGGTCACCAGCATGGTCAAGCTGGCGATCAGGCTCGGCAGGCTGGCCTGCCGGTTGCGGTAGGTTGGGGTGATGAACTGGGTCACCAGCACTTTGAGGTTGGCCTTAGGAAAAGGCGATGGCAGCCGGTAAGCCAGCGACTGGTCGCGCCCGCCGAGGACGTCTTGGTAATAGGCTAATGGCGAGAGCGTCGCCGAAAAGAGCACGGCCCCGCGGCCCTTGTCCAGACAGTCGCTGATGAACTCGCTGGGGTCTAGACACAGCTCCTTGAGTCGCAAAGCCGGGCCCTGGTCTTCGATCTCCGTTTCGTAAGCGGCGTTGTAGTAGTCGGCGATCCGCAGGTAGCTGATGGCACTGAAAAACACCGGCAGCACTAAGTCGACGGTGGTTTGCTTGCGGGTGGCCGGGTCTTGACCCAGCCAGTCGTGGACGGCGCCGGTGAAGCCGGTCAGTTGCGCGATGAAGTCATCGAGCTGAGGCTTTTGGAAGGTTAGCGGCTGCCCGTTGACGGTGAGCCTGACCGCATCAAAGGCGGTCAGCACCTTGGACAAGGCGCCCTTGACCGGGGGCAGGCCCTTGCCTTTTTCCTTGTCGATTGCGACGCGCAAAGCGGCAAAGTCGGTATCGGTCAGCTCGGCACTGTACATTTCGCGGGCGCGGTCCACGAGGTTGTGGGCTTCATCGACGAGGAAAAAGTTGCCGTTGTCGGGTTCGGCAAAGAAGCGCTGCAAAAAGACGGCGGGGTCAAACAGGTAGTTATAGTCGCAGATGATCACGTCGCAAAACAGGCTGACGTCCAGCGAGAACTCGAACGGGTCCAGGGTGTGCTTGCGCGCGTACTGCTCGATCACCGGCCGCGTGATGGCGTCTTCGTGGGCGAGCAGGTCCTTGAGTGCGGGCTTGAGGCGGTCATAGTAACCCAGCATGTAGGGATTAACGCTGGGGTCGTCGGGCTCGTCGGCGAAGGTGATCGTGTCCTTAGCCGTCAGGGTGATGCTTTTGGCGCGCAGGCCGTGTGCAGTCATCAGCGCCATGGCTTCCTCGGTGACGTGGCGCGTGCTTTGCTTGGCGGTCAGGTAAAAGGCCCGCTGGATCAGGCCGGCGCCCATGGCTTTGACCACGGGAAACAAGGTGGAGATCGTCTTACCGGTGCCGGTCGGGGCTTCGACGAACAGCCGCGTTTCGTTGGCGACCGTCCGGTACACGGCGGCCGCCAGTTCCCGCTGGCCTTTGCGGTAGGCGGGAAACGGGAAGGGTAAGTCGGCAATGCTGGCATCGCGGCGGGCCACGATGTCGCTGCGCATTTTGAGCCAGTCGGCAAAATCATTGAGCAGGTCCTCAAAATCATCGGCGAGGGCCTGGGCTGATTTGACCTCGGTGAAGCGGGTGATTTGGTCGGTGGTGGTCTGATAGTAGATCAGGTCCAGCTCGACCTCGGCCAGCCCGCGGTCGGCGCACAGAAAATGCCCGTAGACGCGCGCTTGCGCCCAGTAGCGGTCCTTGGTGTTTGGCGTCACGTCCGCCCAGTCGCGGGCCGAGGTCTTGATCTCCTCGATCACCGTGCGCGCTTTGCTGGTGTCGACCCCGTCGGCGCGGCCGTCGATGGTGTAGGCGACGCCGTTCACGTCGACGGTTTGCGCGAGGTAGACCTCTTTTTCGTAGTCACTGTCGTGGGCGGCCTGCAGGCGGCGGTGGATCGAAGCACCAAGCATGGCGGTGTTGTTCGAATTGGTGGTGACTGGGTCCAGGTCACCGGTGCGGACGGTCAGTTCGACCAGCTCGCGGACCCCGATACGATTATCGGCCATGAAGGTGCTCCTTTCTGGGCGCTGGCGACCGATAGAACAGGCCGGCCGGCGCACTGCTCTCCCTAGTATAAAACGCCTGTTCGGGGATGAAAAGGCGCGGCGGGTTGAACCGAGCCGCTTACATAGGATATGATGGCCCAAGAACAAGTAAAGAGGGATAAAAATGGAAATCAACGTGAAGGCTTTTCAGGAAGCAATCGCCGCGGGTAACTATGAGCAGACGAACCATTCGGCAACCGAAGCGGCCGCACTGGCCGACATTGAAAAGGTACTAGCACCCGTTTTTGATGATGTAGACCGGGCACTTGACGCCGGCAAGCTGATCTCTGCGCAGTTGACCATCGAAGGCGCAGAGCCAACAACGGTGCGCGTGGAGACCGGTGTGATCAACCTGCCGTTTGAAGACAGCAAGAAGGTCACCAACTTCCTTGACGCTGATAAAGCGACACCGCTGCAGCTGAACTTGATCGTGGCGTCGCCGTACGTCAACGTGTCGGGGCTGCGGATCGATGAGATCGCCACGGCCGACGCGTACGCGGCAAGCAAGCGGCCGAACATCGCCGCGGCGGTGGGCGAGGTGCACGAAAAACTCGTGCTCATCAAGGCGGCGCGGGAGGCCCCCAAGCCGATCGCGAAGGAGGCGCCGGCCAGCCGGGCGAAGACGACCCGGAAGACCACGGCCCGTAAAACGACCAAGAAGCCAGTCGCCCGCAAGCCGGCGGCGAAGGCCACTCGTAAGGCCCCGGCCAAGAAGGCCAGCGCCAAGAAGGAGGAGTAGGGCATGGTGACTCAGGCACTGATTCTTGCTGGTGTCGGGCTCATGGCAGGGGTCCTAGGTGCCTTACTCGGGCTGGGCGGCGGGATCATCATCACGCCGGTGCTCACGCTGATTTTGGGGCTCCCGATCCAGTACGCGATCGCGGCCAGCATCGTGGCGGTCATCGCCACGTCAAGCGGGGCCACCATCGCGTACCTCAAAGACGAGATGCTTAACCTGCGCGTCGCCATGTTCCTGGAAATTGCCACGACCGTGGGGGCCGTCTTGGGCGCGATCCTCACCGGGTTGTTCAACGCGAACATCCTGTACTTTCTGTTCGGGGCGCTCCTGCTGTTTTCTGTGTACAACATGATCCGTAAGATGCTGATGAAGCCGGAGAACATTAAGGCGCCGGTGCCGGATAAGGCTGCCGCACGCCTTAACCTCAACGGGGAGTACTTCGATAAAAGTACGAACCAGCTCGTCAACTATCAGGTCACTAACGTACCCGGGGGCTTTGCCATGATGTTTGGCGCCGGCCTCGCTTCTGGCCTGCTGGGGATCGGCTCGGGCGCCTTCAAGGTGCTGGCCATGGACACGATCATGAAAATGCCGCTAAAGCCGTCGACGGCGACCTCTAACCTGATGATGGGAGTCACCGCGGCCGCCAGTGCGACCGTGTACTTCTTCAACGGCTCGCTGCAGCCGCAAATCGCAGCGCCTTTGGCCATTGGCATCCTGATTGGGGCCACGCTGGGGACGCGACTGATGCAGATCATGCCGACGAAGGTGCTGCGCTGGATCTTCATCCCCGTGATCGGCTACATGGGCCTGCAGATGCTGCTTAAAGGATTCGGGGTGACCATCGGATGAACCAGAAGATCAAACAAGAAACGAAGGACATTGAGCTGATCATCGGTAAGATCCTGCGCGTCGGGGTCTTTGTGGCGGCTGCCGTGATCCTCGCCGGCCTGGCCATGTTTTTGATCGAAGGCACCGGGGGTTATCCGGCTAACGCGCACCCCAGCCGGCCGGCTGCCATCATTCAGGGCGCCATTGCCCTCAAGCCGTATGCGGTACTGATGGTCGGGCTGTTTCTCCTGATCCTGACCCCAGTGCTGCGGGTGGTCGTGTCGATTTACGCCTTTTTCAAGGAACAGGATTGGCTGTATACCTGGATCACGACCGCCGTGCTGGTCATTCTGATCGGGGCCATGGTGATCGGCTACTTCGGCTGAGAAGAGGCCGAACATAATGCGGTTTTAGCCCAAAACGCAGGCGTCCCTGCCGCGCGATTCACGTCCTTTGAATCGCGGTGTAGGGGCGTTTGTGTGTCTGGACATTGCGTTTGACGCGCGATTAGAGGATCGGTCTCGCCTGGTTTAATTTGCACTGAAAGGGGGTGCCGGACTTGACCGGCGGCCAAACCAGCGTATCATTATTCACATAACAATTTTTACCATGAAAAATCGTCACGTGAGGAGCTATCATGTCCAACTTCAGTTACGAAGTCTTTCGCGCCGTGGTCACAGAGGGGACCTTCATCCGCGCCGCGGCCGCGCTTAACGTCACGCCCAGCGCCATCAGCCACAGCGTCTCGCAGCTCGAGGCCGCCTTAGGGTTCCCGCTGTTCATTCGCAACCGCACCGGCATGGAGCTCACGCCGGACGGCCAGCGGGTCCTGCCGACTGTTCAGGCCATCCTGAACCTTGAAGACCAGCTGGTGCAGATCGCCGACAACATCAACGGCCAAAACACCGGCCGAGTGCGCCTCGGCGCCTTCTCCTCGGTGTCGACCAGTTGGCTGCCGCCGGTGATCCGCCAGTTCAAAGCGGAGACGCCGAACGTCGCGGTCTCGGTGATGCAAGGGGGGTTCAACGAGATCGGCGACCAGGTCCGCACCGGCGCGCTGGACATCGGGTTCTCCTTGCTGCCGGTCGACACGTCCCTGGTGGTGCAGCCGCTGCTCAAGGATCCGATATACTGCATCACCCCGCGCGACTTCACCCCGCAAAACGGCAAGACGATGACCGACGCCGACATGGCCAAGCAGACCTTTATCCTCCAGCAGGGGGACTACGATCGCGACACCAAGGCCGCGCTGGACCGCTACGAGGTGTCGACCAATTCCCTGAACTATTCGATCGATGATCAGTCGATCCTGTCGATGGTGGAGGCGGGACTGGGCTTCGGCGTACTGCCGCGGCTCGCCTTGCAGAAGCTCACCGGTGACGTGAACGTGTGGCCGTTTTCCGAGCCGTTCGCCCGGACGCTGTGCCTGGTTACCAACCTGACGACCCAAAAATCACCGTCAGTGGCGCACATGCTGACGGTGATCACGGACTTTATTAATAAAAACTATCCAAACAATTTAATGCGGGCGTGAGGGCAGTTTGTCCATCGCAGCGTTCAGCGCTGCATCGACCTCGTTGTTGTGCTGGTTGGTGGCGTGCCCCTTGACCTTGTGGAACACTGGGGGCTGATCGAACCGCGCAATCTGGGCGATCAGCGCCTGCCACAGGGCGGCGTTGATCACTGGCTTGCCTTTTTTCTTCCAGCCGTTCTTCTGCCAGTTGACCCACCAGCGCTCGTTGATGGTGTTGATCACGTAGGCGGAGTCTGAGTAAACGTCGACCGGCAAGTCGGGCCGCTTGATCGCTGTAAGGCCCTTGATGACCGCGGTGATCTCCATGTAGTTGTTGGTCCGGCCATAATCCGCTCCGGCGAGCATCTTCTTGTGCTCGCCGTAGAGCAGCAGTGCCGCCCACGCGCTTTTGTCGGTGGGGCGCACCGAGCCGCCTTTGACGTTGCCGGTGTTGCGGTTGCCACCGTCCGTGTACAGTTGAATGTTGATGTCTGCCACCTCCAGACCTCCATTATACAAGCAAGGACTGCCCTTGTCTGCGGTGCTTGCGTGAAGCCTAAAGGAGCAAGAATATGTCAAAAAGTATCTATTTTGCCGCTGGCTGGTTCACCCCGGCCCAGACCCAGGCGTACGATGTTGCCCTTGCGGCAGTCAAGCAGAACCCGACGCTAAACGCTGAGCAGTCGTACGTGCCGCTAGCGCATCCGTACAACGACCTGGACGTGGGCGCACACCCCGAGCTGCTCAAGGATCCGGCGTGGGCCACTGCGACGTACCGCGGGGATCTGCTGGGTATCAAGCAAACCGACTTGGTCGCGGCCGTTTACCTGCCGCAAGAGGAGGACGTCGGGTGCGGCGTGGAGATTGGCTACGCGCACGCGTTGGGCAAGCCGGTCATGCTGATCATCCCCGATGACCAGTACGGCGAGCCGATCAACCTGATGGCCTGGGGCGCGGCGGATCTAGTCATCAAGCTCAGCGAGCTTGCCGGCTATGACTTCACCACGCTCAGTGCGAACCTTTACTCCGGTGCGGTCTATTAAGCGCTGCAGTTTTTCCTTGCACAAGCGACGCGGTGAAAGGAGCCGTTTCATCAATGAATAAGAAAATGATTGCTTTAGACCTCGATGGGACCACGTTGAACCGGGCCGGCGAGCTGACGCCGCAAACCATCGCGACATTGCGGGCCGCGCAAGCCGCCGGCCACCTCGTCGTGATCACCACCGGCCGGCCCGATGCCATTTCTGAGCCGCTGTATGATCAGCTTGGGCTCACGACCCCCATGATCAACTTTAACGGGGCCTTGATTCACAAGCCGCACCAGCAGTGGGCTAAGGAACTGCAGGCCACGATCCCGGTGGCAACGGCGCTGGCTTTGCGCGATCTGCGCCAAGATTTTCCAATCGCCGTGATGGTCGCTGAGGGCAAACAGCTGCTGCGGGCGGACCACCCGTACGTCAATATTCCCTTTTTGCCGGATTTGCCGCACCCGGCGCACCTGTTTGACGCCGCGGGCCTGACGCAGCCCCCGATCTCGGTCACGATGTTCATTGATGGGGCCGCTTTGACCCCGCTCACCGCCGCGGTGCAGGAGCGCTTCCCTCAGCTCATCGCCAAGACTTGGGGGGCGTGGAGCGGGGATCACACGGCGCTTGAGGTGACGACGGACTACGCATCCAAGTCGCGCGCTGTCGCCTACGTCGCTGCCGCATACGGCATCACGCAGCGGGACATTTTGGCCTTTGGCGATGACTTGAACGATCTGGACATGATCGAATATGCCGGCGTGGGTGTCGCCATGCAAAACGCGCGCCAGGAGGTCCTGCTGGCTGCCGATGAAGTGACCGCTGCGGATAACGCGCATGACGGGGTGGCCCGCTTCCTGCAGGCTTACCTGCACTTGGCGGCATAGGAGGGCGCAATGGACTCACATCGCTTGACGAGCCGCGAGCTCCTAGTCATCGGCTCCATGCTGTTCGGCCTGTTCTTCGGCGCCGGCAACCTGATTTTTCCAGTCTTCGTGGGTCAGCAGGCAGGCAGCCACCTCGGGTGGGCGCTGCTTGGCTTTCTCGTGTCCGGGGTCGGGCTGCCGCTGCTGGGCGTTGCGGCGATCGGAATCACCAAAACTGACGGCGTCTACGAGCTGGCCGGTCAGGTCAACCGGCACTACGCCTTTTGGTTCACGTTGGCCTTGTACATCTGTATTGGTCCCGCGTTTGCCCTGCCGCGGCTGGCGCCGATTTCATACGAGATCGGCCTGGCCCCGTTGGCCTCGGCCAGCCAGGATAATTGGGGGCTCTTAGGCTATTCGCTGCTGTTCTTCGGCCTGGCCTGGTGGTTTGCGCGGCGGCCGACGAAGATCATGGCCTACGTGGGCAAAATCCTGACGCCAGCCTTTTTGGTTGTGCTGGGGATCCTCCTGGTGGCAGTGGTGGTCCACCCGCTGGGTCAAGGCGGTCCAGCGGCCGGGGCGTACCGCGCCCAGCCGCTTTTGACGGGGTTTACCGCCGGGTACTCGACGATGGACGCGCTGGCCGCCTTGGCCTTCGGGATCATCGTCGTGGACGCGCTCAAGGCGCTGGGGGTGACCAAACCGACGGCCATTGCGGGCAGCACGATCAAGGCCGGGGCGCTGGCGGTGGTGCTGATGGCTGTCCTCTACGCGCTGCTGGCGGTGCTCGGCCGCAACTCGCTTGGCGTCTTTGCCCGCGCCAGCAACGGCGGGCCGATCTTGGCCCATGTGGCCCACGCCTACTTCGGGGACATTGGCTCGGTGCTACTGGCGGCCATCGTGATCTTGGCCTGCCTGAAAACGGCAATTGGCCTCATTTCCGCGTTTGGGGACACGTTGCACGAACTTTTTCCGCGGGTCTCTTACCACGCACTGATCAGCGTTGCGGCTGTGGCCTCGTTTGTCTTCGCCAACTTTGGGCTTGATGCGATCCTCGGCGTTGCGACCCCGGTCCTTTACTTTCTCTACCCCATGGCGATCACGCTGATCCTGCTGAGTCTGCTGACGCCGTGGCTGGGTCGCTCCAAGTGGCTGTTCAATACGGTGACCATTTTCACCGTCTTGCCGGCGCTACTGGATGGCCTTAACGCCCTGCCGGCGGCGATGCACCACGGCCTCGTGGCTCAGCTCCTGGGCCTCGGCCGCTTCCTGCCTGGCTTTGCCTACGGGCTGGGCTGGCTGGCGCCGGCAACCGCAGGCCTGGTGGTCGGCACGGTCCTGGAGGCCATTTCTCGCCACCAAAAAAGCGCCGGCTAGCGACGCTTCATCTGGTTACTTTTGGGGGCTCTGCGCCTCGTCCGGCTGCGGTTCTGGTTCCGGATCATGGCCGCCACCGAGGTTCTTGGTGACTGCCTTGAAGTTGATCACGATTTTAAAGTTCAGTTCGGCTGCGTTTTGTTTATCGCTTGGGTCGTAGTCCGTGATTTCCAGAAGGGCGGAGTTCTCGTACTTTTTCTGGACCTTACCGGTGAAGACGTGTTCCATATCTTCCTTCACTTTGGCCCGGACTGTGTCGCCGAGGCGAATCTCATCTTTCTTCATGACGTTCAATTCCTTTCGGTCGATTACCTTAACGGATAGGAAGGATACTAACGCATCCCTTGGCGTAAAGCAAGAGCCAAGGACTAACTTTTAAACATGGAGATTAATTTGCCAAAAAGCCTCAGGAAGGCTTATCGTATAGGAGATAGCGTATAAGAAGGGATGACGATTTTTGGCTGAGACAACACTTTCGTTCGCACAGCTTAGCGACGCCGCTAAGCGTACCGCGATCAATGATTTTGCGACATTTTATATTGACCAGTACCAACACGAGGGCCTCGATGCCCTTGCCCAAATCGACCTGTCCGGGCGCATTGCTGACATCAACCAGTGGCTGATCAGCAACCGCTCGTTCATGTCCCAGGAATTGCACGACGGGCTGGTGCGTGACCGCGAGGAGAACTTTGCGGCCTTGCTGGAAGCCGTCAACGTTAAGTTCAACGCCAACGGCAAGCCGGCCCAGCCCTGGACCGACTGGTACAAGGAAACGATTGCCGCAGCGCCTCAGGGGCGCTAGGCAAAAGGCAGTGAGCAATCACTGCTTTTTTGTCAGGTGCGCAGAGGTCGCGCGCTTAGCGGGATGGGCAGCCTAGCCTGAGGCATTGCCGGCGATTTTTGCCGGCGAGGCCTCAGGCGTAGCTGACCACTCCCGCGTTGCGACCTCGAGCCCGATGATGTCAGGAGCGAAGACCGGCGCGCTTAGCTCGATTCGTTATTTTCATATAGATGGAATTCAACCCGTACAGGAGGCGCGGCCATGAGCCCGTACTTGATCGTATCCGATGTTGATGGCACTCTGGCCGTCGATAATACCACTATCACTGAGGTCACGCGCAAGGTGATCAACCGCCTGCTCGACGCCGGCCACGAGTTCTATTTGGCGACCGGGCGCATGCACGCGCTGGCCCAAACGATGGCGCAGCAGATCGGGCCCCGCGCACAGATCATCGCCTCTAATGGCGCGTCATACGATCTGGCCGGCAGCCGTGTTCACCACACGCTGGGCGCTGATGCCCTGAACGCGGTGGAGACGACAGCCGCGGCAAACGGGCTAACCGCGGTGTACTTCACGGACGATGCCGTGTTCTACGTGAACGAACCCGACCCAGCGGTGAAGGCTTTTATGTACGCATTTGCGCCGGCGGACGGGCCGCTGCCGGTCACCCAGTTGCCGGATGTCGCCGCGTTGAAGCAGCATGCCGATGAGATCGTGAATGGCATCATCTTTTCGTTGACCGATCCGCAGGCGCTGGCCGAGGTGCGGTCCCGGCTGGCCGCGCAAGACCTGCTTCACCTGTCGGCCAGCTTCACCAATAACATTGAGCTGATCCCCAAGGCGGTGGACAAGGCGAACGCGATCGCGGAGCTGCAGGCCAAGCTGGCAATTCCGCCGCAGCGCACGATTGCGTTTGGCGATGGCAAAAACGACATTGGCATGCTGAAAAGTGCCGGCATCTCCGTGGCGATGGGGAATGCTGATCCGGCGGTCAAGGCGGTGGCTAGATACGAAACCGCGCCGAACACAGAGGACGGCCTCGCCCAGTTTTTGACGCGTTATTTCAATCTGTAAAGGGCTGGCGCATGCCGCCCTTTTTTGAATGGTACCCAGGATGTTTGCGGCTTGAACCGGCCGTGAATCAGGCTTTCGCCCAACGCCAGCGCGGATTGCTGTTAATCCGGCGGGTTCGTGGTAACGTTAAGGCAGATAAGGAGAGTGAGCATATGTATCATGCAGATGAAACGCGTTACGACCACGTGCCTGTCCGCCGCGCGGGGCACTCTGGTTTGGTGCTGCCAGCAATTTCGCTAGGGTTGTGGCAGCACTTTGGCTCTGCCGATCCGCTGGCGGCTCGCCGCGATGTGATCTTGGCCGCGTTTGACCGCGGGGTGTTCCATTTCGACGTCGCCAACCATTACGGCGACGGCGATTTTGGCTCAAGTGAGCGGCTGCTGGGTCAGATCCTCAGCCAGGAGCTGAAGCCGTACCGCGATGAGCTGGTGATCTCAACCAAAGTGGGCTACGAGATCCATCCGGGCCCATTTGGAACGGGGACTTCCCGCAAGGCCGTCCTGCAAGGAATCGATGATTCACTGCGGCGGCTGCAGCTGGATTACGTGGACCTTTATTACGCCCACCGCTTTGACGAGATGGTAGACGTCGCCGAAACCGTCCGGGCGCTGGATGATGTGGTTCGTCAGGGGAAGGCCTTATACATCGGTGTGTCCAACTACGACACGCCGCAGGCAAAGCGCGCCATCCGGCTTTTCCAGGATCTCGGCACCCCGTTTGTTGTCGACCAGATGAGCTACAACATGTTTAACCGCAACGTGGAAACCAGCGGGCTGCTTGATGTGCTGCGCGACGCCGGGGCCGGGCTGGTGGCGTATGGTCCGCTTTCGGAGGGACTGCTCTCTGACCGCTACCTCGGCGGCATTCCGGATACTTTCAAGATCCACCCGACGAACGAGGCCACGTTTGCCAACGGGCGGGCCGCCGTCGTCACCAAGCTCAACGCGCTCAACGAGCTGGCAAAAGGCCGCGACCAGACGCTGGCTCAGATGGCGCTGGCCTGGCTGCTGCGCGATCCAGTCGTCACCAGTGTGATCATTGGTACCACCAGTACGGATCACTTAGCGGATAACTTGAAAGCTTGTTCACACCTGGACTTTACCCCTGATGAATTAACGGCGATCGAGAAGATCATCAAGTAGCAAAGCCTCATCATCAATCGTTAAAGTGCTCGGATTCCTTATTGGCAAAGGGATCCGGGCTTTTTCTTTGCATAATTATATAAATAACAAATGTCTGATTTTCTTGTGAGTGAGGCAACATGCTAGGCTTTAAATAGGCAAAAAATAACCGTTTCCATAAGTTTGGAGGGAAATGTATGCGTTTTTTTAAACCGTACTATGACGACGGTTAGCACGTCTCGCTGAGGTAGGGATCACACGTTAAGGAGGAACCACATGAAAAAATCTATCATGCACGGCCTCATGGTGCTGGTGTTGCTCTTGACTCAGGCCGCCAGCCTGAGCGGGGTGAACGTCAATGCGGTCGCTCCGCCCGAAGAACACGTCATCCTGGATGACGAGCAGCAGCGGGTGACGGTCAGCGGCGAGGAGACAGGCGATGAGATCACCTGGACGCTGAACTATCAGCGGCATCACACCACTGACCTGCGCGCATTAAAGCTGCGGGTCAGCACCGATGAGGCGGGCAACGATCAGCTCGCACCGCAGGAGAATGACTTGGTTCAAGCGACCCAGGCCACGACCCCGGCGGAACAATGGCAAATTGAAAAAGACTATAGTCAAACGGCTAAGGGCACGTTGAAATATACGACCCGCAAGGACGTGCGCAAGATCTTCGTCGCTGTCCAGGCTAACCAAAAGGGCGGCCAAACCGCCCAGATGCCTGCGGGCGTTGCGGTTCACACCGCGGGCGATGAAGCGGCCGCGGCAGGGGATGCCGACCCTGACGCCGACGCCGACCCTGATGCGGATGTTCAAGCTGATATCCTGAACGAGGATCAGGCCGGTCCGCACGAAGTCGCACTGCCGGAAGCCCCGGCAGTTGAAGAAGCTGCTCCGGAAGCGCCAGAAGCAGAAGCGACTGAAGATGAGGCAGAAGCAGCCGAAGAACCGGCGGCAGTATTGCCAGAAACAAAAGCAATCGGCAATATTACCAAGCCAGGCGGCGGCGCAGATCTCAATGCCGTTAACCTGATGCTCAGCAGCTCGGTTCAGGCCCAGAACTTCCGGGTAGCCGCCTATTCTAAGGGCGTAGAAATACCGCTCAACAATAGTCAAGGCGTTAATTATTACGACAAGAGCGTAAACAGTCAGGCCGGCCGTGGCAAATATGGTTCGCGGGAAGACATGGAAAAAAAGGTCTCGACTGATTACACGACTGGCAGTTCAGCCGCAGTGATTTTTTCCCGTACTGCCCCTCCGGCAGACTTCGAAATTCGCGTTTATTACAGCAACGTCGGCCAAGTTCTGGATACGAATCTCAATCCGGTCGACATTGGCGCGTATGTGACGGTAAACAATATCCAACGGCGCCAGAACAACCTCGAATGGAATTACCCTAATCCGATGGGGATCGATTTCTCCAGTAACTTCTACTCAGGGATCTCGATCGCGAATATCTTTGCCCTGGACTGGGAAGTTCAGTTCTTCCAGGCGGACGATCCGAGCCGCTTGATCAACTTTGTCACTTCCGAAAACGCGACCGGCAGTCCTCAACTGACGTTCACGTCACTTAACCCAGGGGAATTTGCTGGTTCAAAAGATGGCTTGACGGCGAGCGTTGTTAAGACCGACTGGGTAAAAAATACCGCGTTTAACGCAACCCGGCTTGGACCAAGCAACAGTAAAACTTCCGTTAATTCGTGGCGTAATGGGACTCCGCCTAACACCTGGGTCGAAGCTGATAAGGCAGGCGCAGGCGATGTCACGGGTTACACGGCTCGTTACTGGGGCAACTGGGACAAGCCCAACAGCTTAGAAGACGACGAGTGGGGCGATAACATCACTGGTGACCGGTTTGAGTATGGTGCCGTCGCTTTCAACCTGACTGGTCACACATTTAAATTTGTTCGCGGAACTGGCTCGCAGGCGACCTCAACGTGGCTGGCCAATGCCAGTGGGGACATCAAGCTCTTTAACCCGGACGTTGCAGTCAATAAGAGTGTCACGACTGATTCTGGTGCGGGTGGTGGCTCGGAGCAAGACATCCGTGATAGGGGTGCGATCTACACGCCTAACGAAATGGACGGAGAGAAGGTCAACGACTATTACGTTGATCCGCAAACCGGCCAAAGTAACGCAGGTAGCGATCAACTTTTCTACTACCTCAACCAGGAGTTGTACAGCCAGGTTGGTGACTACATCGCCCGGCCAGATAGAATCGTGATTACTGATGAGCTACCAGCAGGGGTTAAGCTGTCGAATCTAAGAAATCAATCAGCAGTTAACTTGTTTGGTGATCGCAATGTGAACGGTGTTTCTCGCGTCATTCCCCTACCGGCTAACCAAATTGTCACGCAAGACAAAGGCGGCCGAACGACGGTGACGGTGACGCTCGATTCGGAGCAGATCAAACATCTGCTGTTCAACAAAGGGTTCTTCAGTATTCAGTTGGCTGTTGAGCCGACCACTGCAGAAGCTGACCTGCCAGACAAGAAATTCTGGATGGACAACACTGCTACTTCCCAATGGTTCATGAAAGACGAAAATGACAACGAGGAAAAGGTCTATGAACAGACCACAAACATGGTGAGAATTTTCCAGGAAAAGGAAGAAGTTGATGTTTCCTTCACCAAGATCGGCGACGCAGGCCAAACGCTGAAGGGTGCAAAGTTTGCCCTCTACGATGATGAAATTGAAATGTACGTTTCCAACATCACCGGAGATAACGGCGTGGTTAACTTCACCAAGGTGCGTCCGGGAACATACACCATGAAGGAACTTGAGACCCCGGCTGGTCATAAAGGATTGCCAGCAGAAGGTATTCAAGTAGAGATCAAGGCCGACGGTAGCATCACTTGGAACAAGGATTGGGGCGAAGCGGGTAAGCTTCAAAACAACCTGAAGCCATTCCGCCTTGACCTGACCAAGAAGGGTGAACCTGAGGACTACCTTAATGGGGCGGTCTTCAAGATCACTAGCGCGGATGGTTACGATGCAACGGCAACCACCGAGGACGGCAAACTAAACTTTACCGATCTGACTGCTGGTGTCTACACCCTTGAAGAATTGGTCGCACCGAGCGGTTATAAGACACTGGAAGGCAAGTTCACCCTGACCATCAGCAAGGACGGCAAAGTGACCCTGGAATACAGTGCCAATGACATTGCGCTGGATAAGGGCTACACCTTCGATTCCGAGCTAACCGCGGTCAGTGTGGCTCATAACCAGATCAATATGACCGTGAACAACGAGCCAATCGATCCGGTGCTGCCAGCAACGGGTGGCCCGGGCACGTCAGCCTTCGTCGCGATGGCGGCGATGATCGTGGCCCTTGCCGTTGGCCTTTGGCTTTTCTTCCGCCACACCCGCGAAATGGAGGTGCGCTAACATGTTGAAAAAACTTCTGCTGTTTGCCGCCGCCGCGGCGTTGGCGATCCCATTTTTGAAACCGCAGACCACGGCTGCGGCCGAGGCGGCGCCTGATAATACGGAGATCGTGATCCACAAACGGATCAACCGCGATATTCGGGCCACCGCCCGGCCGGATGATGAATGGGGAGACTTCTCCTGGAACTACAACAACACCGGGGAACTTCTTGACCAGATTCAAACCGACAACACCTTCGGCCTGAACGGCGCGACCTTCAAGCTGTTTGACGCCACTTCGGCATACAACGAAGCACGGGCGAAGGGCCAGCCGGTGAAAGCGTTCGTCGACGAGTGGGCAAATAAGAAACGTAGCGAGGCGTTGAAAGAAGCCGAAGCGGATTTCGCCACTATCGAGGAGCGGAAAACCGCCACTGACACGGTGGCCGGCAAGGCCGAAGACGGGATCGCCCGCTTCACCGTGCCGACCAAAGTGGGTGATCAATACGCCGCTTACCTGATCATCGAAACTGGGGTTGGTGCGGAGGCACTTGTCAACGTCGACTTGTCACGCAAGGCGGCGCCGCTCATGGTGGTCCTGCCGCAGCGCAACCCGGCCAATGAGTACTTGAGCACGATTCACATCTACTCCAAGAATATTGGCTACGTTCGCGATCCGTACTTCTTCAAGTTTGGCCGGACCGCGACTGGTGAGGATGTGCGGCTGGAGGGTGCCGTGTTTGCCCTTTACGAGATTCAAAATGGGCAGAAGCGCTACCTGAGTATGTCCGAAGTGACCGACCTGAAGAACGAATGGGTTGAATCCGCAGACCCGCTCAACGATGACAAGGTGAACAAGTTCATCTCCGACAAGGATGGCCTTGTGAACACCGGCGAACGCTTCCTTCCGTCGGGCACGTACTACTTTGAAGAATTGCGCTCCGTGCCAGGCTATGTGAATGACTTGGGCGATAAGGGCGTTAAAGTTGAAATCCCGACTTCTTGGGAAAAGGAAGATGGCAGCAAAAACCCGGTACTGATCAACGGGGAACCAATGGACGAAACCGAATCCGGTGTCGTGCTGAAGCCGACGATTGAAAAGGGCCGCCCGCGTGTCTACAACGCGCGCAAAACCGACCCTTCCCAACCGACGACGCCAACGACTCCAGCGGCCCCGACCACCCCGGACAAGCCGTCTTCCGGCCGCTTACCGCAGACTGGTAATCTGATCAGCTTTGCGATGATCGTGCTTGGAATGTTCTTGATGCTCTTCGCTTGGCGGACAATGCGTCGCCACCAACTCAACCGATAAGGAGAACACAACAATGACAAAAGCAACTAAACTGACTCGCTTCACGATGGCAGGCCTGATGGTTTGCTCGATGGCCCTCACCACAATGACCACGGTTGCCGCAACTTCCCCGAATGTGACCACGGCGGCGAAGGCTAAGACAGACAATAAGCTACCGGAAACGGTCACCGTCAACGTACATAAGCTCAGCTTCCTTGATGCTGATTCAACCCCTCAGCAAAACACTGGGGCGCAGATGACTTTTGAAGGGTCAAAGCCTGTTCCGGGTGTTCAGTTTGATCTTTATAACATTCGTGGGTTAGTTGATTCCATGGTACCGGACATGATGGAAAAAGACGAATCACTGACTTTGACAGAGGCGATTAAGAAAGCAACAACGCAAATTAGTCATGAATGGTCGCAAAACAAGGGCACCTGGATTGGCGCCGGTGCTGTAAAGGGCGACAGTGTAATCACAGGCAATGATGGTGTTGCCAAGTTTAATAACGTGGTCACCAAGACGGGTGATAAGTATCAAATCTACCTGGCTGAAGAAGTTCGGAGCGAAACGCTAGGTAACAGCAACATGTTCATGAGCTTGCCGCTAGTTTTTGGGATGCCTATCACGGACGATGATGGTAAGTACTTCGAGGATATTCACCTGTATGCCAAAAATAGTGCCATCGAAAAGCAAATCACAAACACCAAGGATGAAAATTCTTCAGATGAAAAGGTCTATAACTTCGAAGTTGGTGAAGAAATTTCATACGATGCTCGGGTGAATATTCCGGGTAACATTAAAGATAAGAAAGCCAACGGGGAATACCTCTACAATAAGCTTAACATCAAGGACCAAATGACCGAAGTGGGAACGACCCTTAAAGGAATTGATAAAATCGAAGCCGATGGGGAGGACGTGACGCAGCTCTTCACTGATTTAGCACAACGAACAATCATATCAGGTGACGCAAATAGCAAGGCTGGGTTTACATACAATATTGACTTTGCAACGGCTAATCAGGATAAGCTGACTGAACTGCTGAATGCGATTGCCGGCACGCAGGTGAAGTTTACCTATACTGTTGTGATTAACGAATATGCGGTACCGACTCAAGATATCGGTAATGAATTCGGGGTAACGCTTGGTGATGAATCAATTGTGGCCAAGGCTAAGGAAGTTGAAACCGGGGGCTACAGGTTCACTAAGGTAGACTCCAATGACGACGATATTAAGCTGGCCGGTGCAACCTTTAAGGTTTCACGCCAACGCGGTGATATCACTGAGTATGCCGAGTTTGATGGTAAGGCAACCCTCAAGAATGTCGATGGGGTGTACGCAACGGATGACATTGTCTGGAATGAGACAGGGACCACCTTTGAAACGGGTAGTTCAGTAGGTAACGAGGGTAACCTGCAATTCAGCGGGCTGGAAACCGGTGCCTATCAGTTGCACGAAATCAAGGCGCCAGACGGCTACGCTAAGTCTGATACCCCGCTGGATTTCTCAATCACCCAAGGGGCAGATGGCAAGCTTGAACTGAACACCGATAATAATCTGTATGCCGAAGTTGAAAACACCCCGATCGACGGCGTTCTGCCAATCACTGGTTCCATGGGCATCGTGGCCTTCCTGATCGTGGGGACGGCAGCGATGGGCACGGCGGTGATGATCAAGAAGCGCCGCGCGTAATCAACGAAACGGAGATGAGTCTGGATGGCCAAAAAGAAACGTAAAAAAGCGACCCTCTTCACGGACCTGCTCGTGATCATCGTCTTTTTCATCGGCTTGGCCGTCTTCGCTTATCCGTTCGTGGCCCGTGCCGTCAACTTCGTGGTGGTGGAGTACCGCCTCAAGCGGGACTCCGAAACCGCGAAGAAGAACGCCGCGGCCCGCGAGAAGGCGCAAAAGGAATTCAACAAGCGCCTGGCAGAAACCGGGATGCGGCCGAACGCCGATGTCTTCCGGCAGCCGGGTAAAGGGATCCAGGACGTCAGTGCCCTGAAGAAGCACCTGATTGGCGCCGTCACGATTCCCAAGTTGAAGGTCAACGTGCCACTGTACGACACCGTCAGTGACACTCTGCTGGCCTCTGGCGCTGTGGTGCTGCCGGGGACCAGCTACCCGACCGGGGGCAAGAGCACCCACACGGTGATCTCGGCGCACAGTGGGGTCCCGAGCAAGACGCTGTTCGATGACCTGGAGGACCTGAAAAAGGGGCAGCAGTTCATCATCACGGTGAACGACAAGCACCTGGCTTACAAGGTCCACCAGATCAAGGTGATCGAGCCCGATGACACGTCCAGCCTCAAGATCGAGGCGGGGCGGGACCTGGCAACGCTGATGACCTGCACCCCGGTGGGGATCAATTCTCACCGCCTGCTGGTCACAGGTCACCGGGTGCCGTATTCTGAGGCGACCGCCAAGGAGGCCGACCGCGGCAACCGCCGCGCTTGGTGGCAGAACATTGGGATCATCGCCGCTGCGGTGGCGGCAGTCGCCCTGGTGATCACGCTCATTGTGCGCGCCGTCAAGAAGCATCGGCGGGTGCCGTAGCCAAACTTAAAACGCACCGACAAGCTTGTCAGTCAAGCGAGCCGGTGCGTTTTTCTGTGCGTTAGTGGCTAAATTTGGCCAGGTGCGCCTTTAGGTACGCCCCGGTGTGGCCAGCTGTGCTTTGTGCGACTTCTTGCGGGGTCCCGCTGGCGACGATTTGCCCGCCGAACCGCCCGCCTTCAGGTCCTAGGTCCAGCAGGTAATCGGCATTGGCCAGGACGTCAAGGTCATGCTCAATGGTCAAGACCGTGCCGCCGGCGTCGATGAGGCGCTGGAAGACCTGAAGCAGGGTGGCGACATCAAGGGGATGCAGGCCCACGGACGGCTCATCGAAGACGAACAGGGTGCCGCGCTGCGTTCGGCCCATGTGCGCGGTCAGCTTGAGGCGCTGAGCCTCGCCGCCGGACAGCGCCGGGGTGCTTTCGCCGAGGTGCAGGTAGCCCAGGCCCATGTCGTGCAGCGTCTGCAGGGTGGCGGCGATGGCCGGCTCGGCTTTGAACACCGGCAGCGCCTCGTCCACCGAAAGGTCCAGCAGGTCCGCGATCGAGCGGCCCTGCCATTTCACGTCAAGCACGGCGGGGTTGTAACGTCGTCCGTTGCACGTCGGGCAGACCTGCTGCATATCCGGCAGGTACTGGATGTCCAGGCTGATCTGGCCGGTGCCGCCGCAAGTCGGGCAGGCCCCGGCAGTGACATTGTAGGAGAAGTTGCTGGCGGTATAGCCGCGCTGCCGGCTTGCGGGCAGTCCAGCAAACAAGTCGCGCAGCCGGTCGAGGATGTTGGTGTAAGTGGCGACCGTCGAGCGGACGTTTTTGCCCACTGGGCTCGCATCGATGGCGACGACCTTGCGCAGGCCGCCGCGGTGCAGGTCTTTAACAAAAGCGGGCGCGGGGTTCGGCTTGGTGGCCGTCAGTGCCGGCACCAACGCATCGAACACCAGCGTGGATTTGCCAGCGCCCGAAAAGCCGGAAACCACGCTCAGCTGGTTGACTGGAAACTGAACGGTCAAATTGTGCAGATTGAAGCGGTTGGTGACGGTCAGCCCGTACCATTTCTTAGCAGCGGCGTGGGCCTGGGTCGCGGTCGGCCGGACGATCAAGTCGGCAGCGCCCGTCAGGTATGGTCCGATCAGGGAGCTTGGCTTTCGAGCGACGGCGGCCGGAGTGCCTTGGTTGAGCAGGCGGCCGCCAGCTGCCCCGGCACCGGGGCCGATTTCCAGCACCTGGTCGGCGGCTTCGATGATGGCCGTGTCGTGGTCCACACCCACGACCGAATTGCCTTGAGCAACCAGACTGCGCATCACGGCGATCAGGCCGGCGACATTGGCCGGGTGCAGCCCAATCGACGGTTCGTCCAGCACGTACAGGACGCCGGTGGTTTCCGTGCGCAGCGTGCGCGCCAGCTGAATGCGCTGCAGCTCACCAGTGGACAGGCTTGCGCCGGCGCGGCTGAGCTGCAAGTACGAAAGGCCGAGGTCGATCAGCGGCTTGAGCACCGTGGTCAGCTCCCGCAGAATGTCGTGTGCTAGCGGCTGCATGGCCGCCGGCAGCCAGTCATAGATAGTAGGGATGAAAGCTGTGAGCTCGCTCAGCGTCATGGCCGAGACTTCGGCGATGTTTTTACCATTGATGAGCTGGCCTAGCAGTGCCGGCCGAAAGCGCGAGCCGTGGCAGGTCGGGCACACGTCGAAGCGGTAGAAGCGATTCAGCCGCGTGATGGCACGCTCGTTGGTCGTGGTCGCCATGGAATCTTCGACCGCGTTAAAGGCGTTCTCGTACATGGCATGGTCCATGTGGAAAATTTTCCCGGTTTTGGAGGGAATATTGATGGCGTAGGCCTGCTTCTTGCCGTGCCACACCATCTCCTGCTGCGCTTGGGGCAGGTCCTTGAATGGGGTGTCGATGTCGAGGCCGATCTGCTGGGCAACGAAGATCATAAAATTGCGTCCCGGCAGCCGCCACGAGGCCACAGCCCCTTGACGGAGGGTCAGCGTTGGGTCGGGGATCAGCCGCTCGGGGGCAAGCGTCCGGGCGACCCCGGTGCCGCCGCAGGTCGGGCAGGCACCGGCGGAGTTGAAAGCGAAATCCTCGGCGCCAAACGCCTTGAACTTGACGTTGCAGGTCGGGCAGGTGATCTCCCCCATCCCCGAATCTGGCTGGTTAGGCAAGTCCATGGCCCGGGCAATGTTCAGCGTGGGCGGCACCTGATGACCGTTGGGACAGCGCGGCGAGCCCAGGCGTGAGAACGCCAGCCGCAGGACGTTCAGGGCCTCGGTGGTCGTGCCGACCGTGGAGCGGATGCCGGGCACGATGGGCCGCTGGCGCAGCGCAATGGCGCTGGGGATGTGCGCGATCGAAGCGACCTGTGCGTGGCCCACCTGGCCAAGGCGGCGCCGGGTGTACGTCGACAGTGCGGAGACATAGCGGCGCATTCCTTCGGCGTAAAGCACGCCCATCGCCAGGGAGGACTTACCCGAACCGGAGCGCCCGGTGATCGCGACCAGCTGATGAAGCGGAATATCGACGTTTAGGTGTTGCAGGTTGTGGACAGCCGCACCCCGCACCTCGATCGCGTCTGGAATCGTGGTAGACTTAGACATTAGAAAACCTTCTTTGGAAAAGAGTGAGTACATGATGATCGATACCAGTGCTTTGAATCACCGCACCATCCGTAAGTTCAGCGCCGCGCCGCAGCCGGCCGATCAGCGCGCCTTGGAGGACGTTGCCCAGGCGACTGCCTCTAGCAACTTCCTGCAGCAGTTTACCTTGATCAAGGTGGCCGACCAGGCCAAGCGGCAGCACATCGCGGCACTCACTAACTGCGCCTTTGTGGCGGGGCCGGGAATGCTGTACGTGTTCGTGCTCGATCAGCAGCGCAACCTTGAGGCGGCCAAGCTGACCGGCCAAGCGGCGGCCCGCTTCACCGGCTGGGCCGGTTTTCTCGGTGGGGTGGCCGACTGTGAGCTAGCCGCGCAGAACTTAGTTGCCGCCGCAGAGCGCAGCGGCCTAGGCGCGTGCTTTCTCGGCAGTGTGCTGAACGACCCGCGCCGGATGATCGCGCTGCTGGGTTTGCCCCGACACACGTTCCCAGTGCTGGGCCTGGTGGTGGGAGTGCCGGCGGAGCAGCCGGAGCACAAGCCCCGCCTGCCGCACGCAGCGGTGGTCGGCGAAGACACTTACCCGACCATGGCCGACTTACATGATTATGATAACACCCTTGAAGATTATTACCGGCACCGCCAGTGGAACGCGCGAGAGGAGACCTTCACCAGCAGCTTGCGGGCGTACACAAAAACCGACCCCCATCATCGTCCGGAGATCGGTCAGATTTTACGCGACCAGGGTTTTAACCTACCACAGTAATCATTCGGGTTGGCTCACGAGCACCTCGTTGGCCTGGTCAAGTAATTTGATCAACTTGGTGAACTTCTTTTTGCCCAGGCCCTCCCTGAGGGCGTTCATTGGTTTGAAGTAGTCGTCGCTCATATCGCGGACCGCCTGCTTGCCGGCCTCGGTCAGGCTTAGGGTGAAGCTGCGGTTGTCCGTTTGATCTGGCGTCTTCTCCAGCAGGGCATCATCGAGCAGTGGCCCCATCATTTTGGTGATGGCAGCCTTAGACAGGCCCATCGCTTCCGCCAGCTCCGTGGGTGTTGGGGGCGTGGGCTCAGCGGCGACCCAAAATAGCAGGTTCTGCTGGGCTACCGGTCGGCCCTCAGCCCCATCGCTGGGAGTGAGGCGGGTAAACTGATTCAGCGTTTGGTTGATTTGTAGATGGCGTAATTTCACACGACCACGTCCTTTCGCGGCGGCTTCCGGTCACTAACTTAAGCATACCGAGATGGACCCGCGAAACGCAAAGGAAAAGGAGCAGCATGACGCAAGAAGAACAGTTATTGAACTACGCCGCGGGGGTGCTGGGCCATGATGCCAGCGGCCATTCGCTGGATCATATTCGGCGGGTCGTGGCGACGACCAAGACACTGCTGGCGCAAACGCCTGCGGCCGACCCGATCGTGGCCGTGGCCGCGGCGGCGCTGCACGACACTTACGACGACAAGCTGGTGCCGGACGTGGCGGCGGCCAAGGCGAGGACGGTAGCGGCGATGACCGCGGCCGGCTTGACCGCGCGTCAGCGGCAGGCCATCCTTGCGATCATTGACCACATGAGCTTTAAGGCCAGCCTGGCAGGCAAGCAGGCACTCAGCCTTGAAGGCCAGCTGGTGCAAGACGCCGACCGGCTGGACGCCATCGGTGCGATCGGCATCGCCCGCGCCATGATGTACGGCGGCGCCCACGGCAGCAAGTTATACGACCCTGCCTTAACGCCCAGGGAGCACCTCGATGCCGCGGCGTACCGGGGTGCAGACAGCACCATCATCAATCATTTTCACGAAAAGCTGCTGAAGCTGGCGGCCCAGATGAACACCCCGGCAGCCAAGCGCATGGCGACAAACCGGCACCAGGTCATGACTGACTACCTGGCCGAATTTGCGGCCGAATGGCGCGGCGAAAAATGAGCCACTTTTTGCGCGCGTAGGGTTGCAGGGTTTTAAGAGATATAGTATATTGATTAGGCAGTTGTTTTTAGCAAACAGCCTATGCCGTTTTAGCTCAGCAGGTAGAGCGCATCCATGGTAAGGATGAGGTCACCGGTTCAAATCCGGTAAACGGCTGCGATGGTCCGACAGAGATGTCGGGCTTTTTTTGTCGAAGGTGCAGAGACTTAGCGGGCTTAGGGGGACATTTAGCCTAGTCGCCCGCTTTGCCTGCGGAGCAGGTGAAGTGGGTGACGTAGCTAAATGCTCCCCCGTTGCTAAGTCGGCGCCCGATTAGAAGGTGCAGAGGCTTGGCGTACTTAGCCCGACGATTAGCCTGGCTCTGGGCATTGCCGCCCCGCCGGCCGTTTAAGCCTGGCGCTCTGCACCCGCTACGAATCGCCTCGAAAAGTGTGCTACGATAAGAGCACCATTATTCACGCGCCAGATTGAGCGCTGAAGGAGGCCCCTTATGATCAAAACCACACTGAAGCGCCTGGGCATCGTGTTGCTTCTGTTTATTGGCTACACCTACGCCGAACTCATGGTCCTGCTGCCGACGATCCGCTCAAACGGGCGGGCCGGCAGCGTCTTCGTGGCCGGGCTGTTCATTGTGGTCTTCGGCGTGCTGTTGATCGTGCTGTGGCGCACCTATCAGTGGTTCCTCAGCAAGGAGAAGGCGGACCACTGGCACCGCCGCCTGTTGGACGGAAAGATGGCCGGGTTTACGGCGTTGATGGTCGTCCTGATGTACGCCGTCCAAATCGCCGGCGGGCTGATCCAGATGAGCGGGGCGGCTGCGCAGCCGCAAAATCAGAGCAACCTGCTCACCCTGATGCAGCAAGCACCGCTGGCCATGGCGCTGATCGCCTGTGTCGGGGGGCCGGCGGTGGAGGAGCTGCTGTTTCGGGGCCTGCTGATGCACAGCCTGCCTCACCAGGACCGACTCGGCTGGCGAATTTTCGCGGGGATCCTGTCTTCGATGGTGTTTGGCCTGGCGCACACCGGGGTCGCCGATCCGCTCAACTGGGCGATCTACTCGGCGTTAGGCGGGGTGTTTGCCCTGACCTACGCCTACACCGGGGATATTCGCTACTCGATGTTCCTGCACTTTGTGAACAACACCGTAGCCTTGATGCTGTGACCCTGACGCCTGAGTGATTAGGCGTTTTTTATTTAAGTCGCCCTGGCAAAAATCAAGCGCGACAAAAAAGCTGCCGCCTGTGCGCGCCAGCTTTTGCTTTAGTGGGAGCTTCTGGAGATGGCCGGATCCGGTTGGGCGGTGGTGTAAAGCGCTGGGGGCAGGGCCAAGATCAGCGGGCTCGGCCGGTCCAGGGCGATCAGGATCAGCGTGTGAAGTGCGCGCGACGCCAGCGTGTAAAGGATGTCGGCATCGGCTTGGCTTGGGTAGGCCGCGGCTGAGACGTCAAAGCCGACGACGGCATCGAACTCCAGCCCCTTGGCCAGGTAAATCGGCAAAATCACGCACCCGGCGTGCAGCTGGTGGTCGTTGGCCGTCAGCAACGACACGGGGACGTCGAGTTGCAGCGTGGCAAACAGTTGCGCTGCCTGCGCCGCATCGCGCGTCAGTACCGCCACGGTGGTGTTGGTTTCCAGCAGCTGGTTCAGCGTGTGGATCAGGCCGGTGCGGTAGCCGGTCTTCGGGACCGTGATCAGTTGCGGCTTGACGCCGTCGCGGGTGAACGCCTGGATGTGGTCGCTCTGCGGCAGCAGGGCCTTGGCAAAGTTGGTGATCGGCAAAGTCGAGCGGTAACTGCGGTTCAGCTGGATCAAGCGCACGGAACTGGTGCCAAACACGGCCGCGATCTCGTTGATGAAGTCACTGGGCTGGTAGTCGGCGGTAAAGACGTCCTGGCGCGCGTCGCCCAGCAGTGTGAGCTTGGCCTTTGGAAAGGCAAAATGAAGGTAGCGCAGCTGCGCCATGGAGTAATCCTGCATTTCGTCGACGAAGACGTACTGAATGGCGTGGTTTTGGCCGGAGCCGGCGATCAGATCGCGCAGGTAAAGTACTGGCGCGGCGTCGGCGAGCCGCAGGACGTGGGCCTCTAAGTCGCGTTGGTAGGCGCGGATCATTTCGGTCCACACCTTTTGCGCGACCGGCGGCTGACACTGCTTGAGGAACTGCGCGTACTCCTGGTACGGGTCGAGGAAGTAGTCGTTGTAGATGGCGTCGTACACCGGAGCGAAGGCGTCTTTGACCAGTTGGGTCGCGATGTAGCGCTGTTCTTCCTCCCCGTTTTCGAACCGCCGCTCGCCCAGAATGTCACGCGCCGCGGCCGACGAAAGGCTCCCTAGTTGGTCTTGCACCCAGTCGTCGTAAATGGCCATCTTGATGCGCGTTTTTAAGCGCCGAATCAGGGCGTTTTTGGTGTCCAGGAACTTGTTGGCCGCGGTCGCCCGCGGGGGCTGGCTGGTGAAGATCTTGGTGATGGTCTTGGCGGAGAAAAAGACCTCACCGTTCAGGGTGATATCCACAAAGTATGGCACGCGCCCCGGGGTGTTGGCGTAAGCCTTGAGTTCTGCCAGGTAGGCGGCGCGTTCCTTGAAGCGGCGGATCTTCTTGGCGGCTTCAGGGAGGCTGGCGTGATCGCGCTCGTAGCGTTCAAATAGGGTCTCGACGTGCAGCCCGGAGAAGCGCTTGCCCAAAAACTCGGCCAGGGTGGCCTGGCGCATGTTCTTCTCCCCCAAAGACGGCAGGACCTCAGAGATGTAGTTGGCAAACAGCTGATTTGGCGAGAACATGACCATCTGGTCGGCGGCTAGGCCCTTCTGGCTGTGGTAGAGCAGGTACGCGACGCGCTGAAGCACCGCTGAAGTTTTCCCGGAGCCAGCGACCCCTTGCACCACCAGCAGGTCGTGGGTGGTGTCGCGGATGATGTCGTTTTGCTCCTGCTGAATGGTGGCGACGATGTTTTTCATGTAGACGTCGCTTTGGGCGCCCAGCACGGACTGCAGGATCTCATCGCCGACGGTTTCATCGGTGTCGAACATGTTGGTGATGTGGCCGGCGACGATGGTGAACTGGCGCTTGTTGACCAGTTCCACGGTTTCCGGGCCAAACGGCGTCGCGTAGGTGACCGGGCCGAGGGTCCCGTTGTAGTAGATGGCCGCGATCGGCGCGCGCCAGTCGTAGACCAGAAATTCGTCTTGCTGATCGATGAAGGTGCCTAGGCCGATGTACAGCGTGTCGGGCTCACCGTCTTGAATGATGTCGATGCGGCCAAAGTACGGATTGTCCTGAAGCAGGTGAAGACGGCGCGCTTCTTTTTCCAGGATCTGCTCGTTTTCCACGGCGCGCGCAACCATCGTCTTCTGCTGCTGGACCGCGGCGTTGGTTTCCATCCGGTCATCGACTTCGGTGATGTTAACGCGGGTGGCATCACCGTAGGCCCGCTCGATGCGCGTCGTCTCTTTGTGGGCCCGGGCGAGCTGCTGCTGCACCGTCGCGAGCCGCTCCTTGAGCTTGGCGCGCACGAAGTCGACTCGTGCCTGTTCTTCTACTTGCGTCTCGTTCAACATGGCCGCACCTTCCTTAAAATTAGTGCAATCAGTGTAGGCTTTTTCTGGGGGGTTGTAAAGCGGACCGCGGCAGGCTTGCTTACTAAAGGTGGTAAAGTGGTATCTTTATAATACAAGGAAACAGATACGGAGGATAATATGCAGGCATTCTGGGACACGTTTTTAAACCAGCGGGCGACGCTGCTGACCAAGCTGGTCGAGCACCTTCAGCTGTCTTTGCTTGCGCTGGTGCTGGCGCTGCTCATTGCGGTGCCACTGGGCATCTGGGCGCAGAACCACGAGCGCTTTGCTGGCGTGTTGCTCCAGGTGACCGGGATCATGCAGACGATCCCCAGTCTGGCGTTGCTCGGTCTGTTGATCCCCATCGTCGGGATCGGCACCGCGCCCTCGATCATCGCTTTGGTCGTGTATGCCCTGCTGCCGATTTTTCAAAACACGTACACCGGGCTGCACGAAATCGACCCCGCATACAAGGAGGCCGAGGAGGCGTTCGGTATGAGCAAGCCCTTGCGGCTGGTCAAAGTCGAGCTGCCGTTGGCCATGCCCGTGATCCTGGGCGGGGTGCGCACGGCGGCCGTTTTGATCATTGGCACGGCCACGCTGGCGGCGCTGGTCGGCGGCGGTGGGCTTGGTGACATTATTATGCGCGGGATCAATCTCAACGATCCGATGCTGACGCTGCTTGGCGCCCTGGCGGCGGCACTGTTGGCGATCATTTTCTCGTGGTTTATTGCGATGTTTGCCAAGTGGCGCTGGCAGGTCTCAGTGGCCGTGGTGGGCGCCCTGGTGATCGGGTTTGGCGGCTACGGTGCCTACCAAGCATTGACCCCAGCAAAGGAAACAATCACGGTGGCCGGCAAGCTGGGATCAGAGCCGGAAATCCTCATCAACATGTACAAGCAGCTGATCGAACAAGCGGACCCGAACGTCCAAGTGGTCGTGAAGCCAAACTTTGGGCAGACGAGCTTCCTCTACAGTGCCCTCAAAAGCAGCAAGATCGACCTGTATCCGGAATTCACCGGGACGGTGGTGTCCAGCCTGCTGAAGCCCACGGCCAAGCAGCAGGCGGCGATCAGTCAGGGTGCGGACCCGTATCCCGTGGCGCAGACGCTGCTTCACCACCAGGGGCTGACCCTTGGCCGGCCGATGGCGTACAACAACACATACGCCGTGGTGGTCAAGAAGGACTGGGCCGAGCAAAACGGGGTCGCCAAGATCTCGGATCTCACTAAAGTGGCCCCACTCAAGGCTGGGTTTGACGTTGAGTTCAACGCGCGCGAGGACGGGTACAAGGGGCTCCAGCACAAGTACGGGCTGAATTTTGCGGTTGCGACCTTGGATGCCTCCATGCGCTACCAGGCGCTTAACCGCGGGCAGGTGCAGGTGACGGATGGCTACGCGACGGATTCGCAGATTCGCCAGTACCACCTCCTGGCCCTAAAGGATGACCGTAAGCTGTTTCCCGTGTACCAAGGCGCGCCGCTGTGGCGCACCAAGTTTGCCAAGGCGCACCCCAAACTGGTGGCAGCACTGAATCGACTGGGCGGGAAAATCTCGGCGGAGGATATGCAGGAAATGAACTATGAGGTCAACGTGGGCGGCAAGACCGCGGCGGCCGTTGCCCAGGCTTACTTGACTCAGCACGGGCTGTTAAAGGAGGAACGCTGATGGCGAAAGTATTGCGGTTTGAACACGTCGTCAAGCAGTTCGCCGAAACCACCGCCGTCAAGGATCTCAATTTGGAGATCGGCGAAGGTGAGCTCTTCGTGCTCGTCGGCGCGTCTGGCTCGGGCAAGACGACCACACTGAAAATGATCAACCGGCTGATCGAGCCGACTGACGGCAACATTTACTTCAACGGTAAGCGGCTGATCGACACCGACCTGCGAGATCTGCGCTGGCACATCGGGTATGTCCTGCAGCAGATCGCCCTGTTTCCCAACATGACCGTGGCGCAGAACATTGCCCTGATCCCGCAAATGAAGCACTGGGAGAAAGGAAAGATCTGCCAAGCCGTCGACGAGATGTTGACGGCAGTCGACCTGCCGCCGGCCCAGTACCGCGACCGGATGCCGGCGGAGCTATCAGGCGGTGAGCAGCAGCGCGTGGGGATCTGCCGAGCACTAGCGTCGCGGCCGCCGATGGTGCTGATGGACGAGCCGTTTTCCGCGCTCGATCCCATCTCTCGGACCAGCCTGCAGGATATGGTGCTACGGCTGCACCGCAAAATGAAGTTGACGATCGTTTTTGTCACCCACGACATGAACGAGGCAATGAAGCTTGGCGATCGCATCGCCGTCATGCGGCGCGGGGAGCTCCAGCAGGTGGCAACACCGGAGGAAATCGCGGCCAACCCGGCCAGTGATTTTGTCTCGGATTTCTTTGCCAGCGCCGCTCCGGTGCTGCTGGACACGCTACTGCTTGAGCTGCGGCGCTTTGGCAGCCCAAGTGTCAACGAGCCCGTCGACGCGCAGGAAGAGGCAACCTTGCGAACGGTCCTGCGGCCACTGGGAGAGGGTAAATCCGTGACAGTGGCTTGCCATGAGGGTAACTTTAAACTAGATGCAAGACAGGTACTGGCGTTTTTGGCCAGTGCGGCAAACTAACAGGGGGAGCGCACATGCAAGAATATGACGTCATCGTGATTGGCGGCGGCCCGGGCGGCTTGGCCGCGGCCTACCCACTGGCCCAGGCCGGCAAGAAGGTCCTGGTGGTCGAGCGCGATTTGTGGGGCGGCACGTGCCCGAATTACGGCTGTGACCCCAAGAAGATGCTGTACAGTGCCGTGCAGGCGAAAAGCTACGCGGCGCGCATGACCAATGCCGGTTTGAACGGGATCCCTGACATTAATTGGCCCAACTTGATGGACTTTAAGCGGCGATACACAATCAAGGTCCCGGCGGGCACGCGCGGCGGAGTGACCAAAGCGGGCATGACAGCGGTCGATGGCGTCGCCCGATTTGTCGATGACCGCACCATTATCGTGAACACGGAATATTACCGTGGCCAGGATATCATCATCGCCACAGGGGTCCAACCCGTGGTGCCGCAGATCAAGGGGCACAATCTGATCAAGACCAGTCGTGAATTTCTGGATATGGATCAGCTGCCGCAGCGTATTGCTTTTATCGGGGCGGGCTACGTCAGTATGGAGCTGGCGAACATTGCGGCCTCAGCCGGCGCGGATGTGCATGTGATCATGCATGGCGATCGGGCACTGCGCGCTTTTCCCACCGCTGCGGTCAGTGCGCTGCAAACGGCGATGGTCGCTAAGCGCATCCACTTCCACGAAAACGTTGAGCTGAGCCGTGCTGAGGAACTGCCGAACGGCGTGCGCCTCACCGCGCCGGGCTTCACGCTGGACGTGCAGCGGGTGTTTGCCGCAATGGGCCGGCTGCCCGATCAGGCGCTGACCCTTGCACGCGGGCACATCCAAGCGGGCACGCGCGGCATCCCCGTTAACGAGTTTATGCAAACCAATGATCCCCACGTCTATGCCATCGGGGACGTTGTGAACAAGAAGCAGCCAAAGCTGACGCCGGTGGCCGGGTTTGAAGGGCGCTACGTTGCCGAACACCTGTTGGGCAACCAGCAGCCGATCCAATATCCGGTGATCCCGACCACGGTATACGGCGCGCTTGAGGTCTCTCAGGTCGGGGTCTCCCCGGATGCTGCGGCAGATGACGAGCGCTATCAGGTGAAGGCGGCAGAGGTGACGCACTGGTACACCTATAACCGGACGCAGGAATCATTCGCCTCGGTGACGGTCGTTGAAGAAAAGGCCACTGGGCGCATCGCCGGCGCCGTTGTCGTGGCCAGTGGCGCGGAATCGTTGGTGAATCTCCTGACCATGGCGATCAACACCAAGACCCCGACGGCGGAGGTGCTGCGCATGGTGTTTGCTTATCCCAGCGCAGCCAGTGATCTCAGCTATCTGCTGTAAGTGCCGGTTTAACTTTCCTTCTGGCCGTGCTATCATCAAACTATATTCGCGTCGATGCGGGTGATGAGTAGCTGAAAAAAGGCGTTCAGGAAGCTGGCGGTACTGGAAAGCCGGTCGCGTTTCTCAGTGAATTGGCTCACCCAAGACGCCCGGTGGGTGCGCCTTAAGCCGTTCGAGTGTGCCAGCTCAGGCTGGTGAAATTAGGTGGTACCGCGCGCAGCCGTCCTATGTCAATGACATGGGAGGGCTTTTTTTCAAGGTGCGCAGACCAGCGCACTTAGCCCGACAGCCAGCCTAGGTCTGAGCTTTGCCTGCGCAGCAGGTGAAGCGCAGACCGTAGCTGGATGCTCGGGCGTTGCTGGTCGAAGCCCAGTTAGAAGGCCTGCAGACCAGCGCGCTTAGCCCGACAGCCAGCTACGCCCACCACCTCGCCGCCAGAAAGCGGCGCCAAGGCGGTAGGCTAGGCTGCCTGTTCCCCTAAACCCACGCGCCCTACGCAGCCTATTCAGTCGCGCTTCGAGCGCGCAACGGGGAAGCAGCCAGCTACGCCCACCACCTCGTCGCCAAAAAGCGGCGCCAAGGCGGTGGGCTAGGCTACCTGTTCCCCTAAACCCACGCGCCCTACGCAGCCTATTATTAGATGGAGGAAAACACAATGGCAAAAAAAGTAATTCTCACCGGTGATCGGCCGACCGGTCGGCTGCACATCGGTCACTACATTGGTTCACTGAAAAACCGCGTGGCCCTGCAAAATTCTGGTGATTACGACACGTTTATCATGATCGCCGACACGCAGGCGCTGACCGACAATGCACGGGACCCAGAAAAGATTCGCAACTCCTTGATGGAAGTGGCCCTGGACTACCTTGCCGTGGGTATTGATCCCGCCAAGTCGACCATTCTGATTCAAAGCGGCGTTCCGGCGCTGACCGAACTGACCATGTACTACCTTGACCTCGTGACCGTGGCGCGGCTGGACCGCAACCCCACTGTGAAGACCGAGATCAAGCAGAAGGACTTTGGCGCGTCCGTGCCGGCCGGCTTTTTGATCTATCCTGTTAGCCAGGCGGCGGACATCACGGCCTTCAAGGCGGACACGGTGCCGGTTGGCGACGACCAGGAACCGATGCTCGAGCAGACCCGCGAGATCGTCCGAACGTTCAACCGGACCTACAACCGGGACGTGCTGGTCGAACCAGAGGGGTATTTCCCGCCGAAGGGCCGCGGCCGGCTGCCAGGCATCGATGGCAACGCGAAGATGAGCAAGTCGCTGAACAACGGGATCTACCTCGCCGACGACGCGAAGACGGTGCAAAAGAAGATCATGTCCATGTACACTGATCCCGACCACATTCACGTGGAAGACCCGGGTAAGGTCGAAGGCAATGTGGTGTTCACCTACCTGGATATTTTCGACCCGGACAAGAAGCAGGTGGCCTCGCTCAAAGACCAGTACCAGCGCGGCGGCCTGGGTGACGTCAAGCTCAAGCGCTACCTCATTGAAGTGATGGAGCAGGTGCTGGCGCCGATCCGGACGCGCCGGGCGCAGTACGCTGAGGACATGGGTCAGGTGCAAGAGATGCTGATCGCTGGCACTAAGCACGCGAATGAAGTCGCAAATCAGACCCTGGATGAGGTCCGGGATGCGATCGGCTTTAACTATTTTAAATAGTCCCTCAATCTTAGGGCTGATGTCGCCGTGTTGAAACATGTTACACTAGGCGTATCAACCCGTTTTTTATCCTAACGATTGAAGGAGAACGCGATGGAAAAGAAAAAATTCAGTCCGCTGGCGATCACAGGGATCGTCATCGGCGTCGTGGCGCTGATTGTCGCGATATACAGTATCAGTACTTACAACTCCCTGCAAAAACAGAATCAGGCCGTAGAGGCGCAGTGGAGTCAGGTCGAAAACGTGATGCAACGGCGCGCCGATTTGGTGCCGAATCTGGTCAGTGCGGTCAAGGGTTCAATGAAGCACGAGGACAAGATTTTTGGCACGATCGCAAAGGCCCGCGAGAACTACAACAAGGCCAACACGACCACGGCGAAGGCGAAGGCCGACGACCAGCTGAACAGCAGTGTCGGCACCTTGGTTTCCGTCATCCAGGAGAGCTACCCGCAGTTGGCGTCCAACGCGAACGTGCAGACGCTGATGACGCAGCTGGAAGGCTCTGAGAACCGGATCTCGGTTGAACGCAAGCGGTACATTGACGGTGTGCGTGATTACAACCAGAGTGTGGTGACGTTCCCCAAGAACCTGTTTGCTTCAATGATGGGCTTAGGCCAGAAGCCAACCTTTAAGGCTGATCCAGGCGCAAGCGAAGTGCCGAAGGTAGACCTCGGCGATTAGGAGGTTAGCCATGAAAAAACGCTGGCTTAGCGTTTTATTCTTGTTGCCCCTGATGCTGATTTTTGCCCGCGCCACGCCGGTGCAGGCGGTCAGCTATCCAGATAAGCCCACCGGCGGCACTTACTACACCGATGAGCTGAACCTGCTGGCGCCGAAGACCCAGCAGCTAATTGACGACAAGAATCACGTCTGGGAGCAAACTAAGCAGCAACCTGCCGTTGCAGTTGCCGTGATCAAGTCCTCTGGCGGTGAAGACCTGGGTGAGTATGCGCCCGCTTTGTTCAGCCGCTGGGGCGTCGGGCAAAAGGCCAGCGATAACGGGGTCCTGCTGGTGTACGCCGACAACGACGGGGCGCAAAACCTGTTCATCGAGGTGGGCTATGGCCTGGAGGGTAACCTGCCAGACGCCACGGCTGGCCGCATTCTGCAGGCTAACAAGGCGAAGATCAAATCTAAGGATCCCGCCAAGGTCAACCAAGGGCTGCGCAATGTGTTCAACGCGGTTGCCACCATCATTGATAAGAAGTACAAGTTCAAAACCGACAAGAACGCGGTGACGGCTAGCCAGTTGGCCGAGTACCAAGGCCAGGATGAAGAAGATGACGGCGGCGGTAATGTGCTGGGCGGCATTTTCGGTGTTCTGATCACGGTGGCTGTGCTCGCGATGCTGTTCAGCGGGGGTAATAATCACCGCGGCGGCCGCGGCGGTGGTGGCTCGGGCTTTTGGCTCTGGTGGCTGCTCGGGGATCTGCTGTCCAGCTCGAATCGCGATGACCACTGGGGCGGCGGCAGCGGCTTTGGCGGCGGCGGTGGTTTCGGTGGCGGCTCCGGCGGCGGGTTTGGCGGCGGCTCCTCTGGCGGCGGCGGCGCTGGTATCTAATTGAATCGGAGCAACGGCAGACGGCTTTCAGTCTGCCGTTATTTTTATGGCGAAAAATGTGACGGAATTATATCAAGTGCGCTGACCCCCTTTCGCTTCTGAATAATTGTGCTACAGTGATTCAAGTGTCTGATTGACGCAGAGGAGGGCATACATGCACACGCTTACGAAGGGTAATCCCATCAAGTTAATTTTCTTTTTCACCATTCCACTTTTGATTGGGAATATTTTCCAACAGCTATATAGCTTCATGGATGCCCTGATCGTTGGCCGCACCATTGGCAAGGATGCGCTGGCCGCTGTCGGGGCAACGGGGTCGGTCAACTTTCTGATCATCGGGTTCGCTCAGGGCCTGACTGCCGGGCTTTCGGTGCTGACGGCGCAGGCCTATGGCGCCCGCGACGAGCGCGGGGTCCGCAAGAGTTTTGGGGTGTCAATTTGGATCTGTGTTGCGATTGCCTTGGTGTTGACCGTCGGGGCCGCCGCGCTGACACGGCCAATTCTGGTGGCGATGCAGACCCCGCCAGCGATCCTGGAGGACTCAGTCGCCTTCCTACGCGTTATCTTCTACGGGATCATTGCCTCGATGGCCTTTAACCTGCTCAGCAACATGATGCGGGCGCTGGGCGACTCGCGCACGCCGCTGATCTTCCTGATCATTGCCACCGTGATCAACATCGTCCTTGAGTTCACCTTTATCCTCGGCTTTCACTGGGGAGTTCCCGGGGCGGCTTGGGCGACGGTGACCGCACAGTTGATCTCGGCGGTTCTGTGCTGGGGTTACATTAAAATGCGGGTGCCACTGCTCAACATTAGCAAGAATGATCTGGTCATCGACTGGGCGGAGATCAAGCACCATTTGATTGTCGGGATGCCAATGGGGTTTTCGATGTCGATCATTGCCATCGGCTCGATCATTCTGCAGGTCATGCTGAACACACTGGGGACCGATGCCGTAGCGGCATACACCGCCGCGGGCCGGATCGATCAGCTGGCCACGCTGCCGGCGTCGTCATTTGGGGTCTCGATGGCGACCTATGCGGCCCAGAACCTGGGGGCACGCGAGTACGGCCGGATCCGACGCGGCGTGCGGCAGACGCTGCTGCTCAACGTTGGGATTTCAGCGGTCTTGGGGGCGTTGATCATTATCTTCTCCAAGCCACTGGTCAACCTGTTCTTGGGCCCAAATCAGCCCGCCGTCACCGCCTTGGCGCAGATCTACTTCAAGTACAACGCCAGCATGTACTGGTTGCTCGCGGTGCTCTTCACGATGCGCAACCTGCTTCAAGGGCTTGGTCACACGCTGGTGCCGACTGTTGCAGGGCTGTTTGAGCTCATGATGCGCGCGTTTGCCGGCATCGTCCTTGTCGCCCACCTCGGGTTCACTGGGGCGTCAATGGCCAACCCGCTGGCCTGGATCGGGTCCGTCTTTGTTTTGGTCAACATGTACGTGCGGACCATGCGCAAGATTCGGCAGAAGGAGGACGCCCAAGCACAAGCCCAGCAAAGGAGCCTGCCGGATGAAAAAGCCGAGTAAAAAGGCCGGACTGCTTAAATTCAGCCTCAAATGGGGGGCCTGCGTGGTGGCCGTGGTGGCCGCGACGTTCTTGGTGCAACTCATTTTGGGGCTGTTTTTTGCTAACGCGCGCGTTGCCGGTGAGTCGATGGCCGAGACGTTGCGGCCGGGCGACCGGCTGGTGGTCAGTCGCAACGCTCAGGTCCGGCGGTTTGCCATCGTGACTTTTGCCAGCCCCGAAGACCCCGGCCATGAGTACATCAAACGGGTCATTGGCCTGCCCGGGGACACAGTAATGGTGCGCAAAGACGTGCTTTACATCAACGGCAAGCGGGTGGCAGAACCGTTCCTGAAAGCCGCTTTTGTCCGCCGGGCGGTGGCCCTTGAAGCGGCGCAAAAAGGAACGGTCGGCAGCGGTCCGGCGTTTACCAGCAGCTTCTCGCTGCCCACGCTGAAGGCGACCGCCGCCCAGCGGGTGCCGACCGGGCATTACTTTGTGCTCGGCGATAACCGGCCCGTCTCGTATGACAGCCGCCGGTTCGGGTTCATTAAGCAAAGCGCCGTGGTCGGCGTGGTGAAGTGGCGGTACTGGCCGCTGAATCGCCAGACGCTTTTCTAGGCTGAGGGAGAGCCGTCCCTGTTCGTCGCGGCGTGGTGAGCGCGATGGGCAGGGACGTTTTGGCGTCACTGAGGGTGATGCTGGGCCCGGTATTTGCGCGGTGAACAACCAGCCAATTGGCTGAAGGCCTTCGAAAAGGAAAACGGATTTTGATAGCCGACCGCGTGGGCGATGACTTGAATCGGGTAGCTTGTTTCTAATAACAGTTGCGTGGCGCGCTGGATGCGGTAGCTCTTAATATATTGCTGCGGCGACTGCCCCACATGCCTGACGAAGAGGCGATGCAGGTAGGTACGATCGATGTGCAACGAAGCAGCGATTTCCTTAACCGAAATTTGCTCACTGTAGTTATTGGCGATGAAAAAAAGGGCAGTCTCGAGTACTTCTTTCTGGTCTAGGCTGGTTCTGACCTCTGTGCTGGGGTAGGTGGAACTGAGCTGATAAAGAAACTCGTAAAGCTTGCCCGTCATGAGTAAGTTGCGGTTGCGACTGGTGTGAGAAGCTGCGATCACGGCTTGAGCGGCGCTGATCACTGCGCCCGTTTGAGCGAACTCAAAGATGGGGTGGGCGTTATTCAACGTCGTGGTCTGCAGGTAGCGCCCGGCGGACCGGCCGGAAAACCCGATCCATAAGTACGTCCACGGCTGGTGATGGTCGGCTTGGAACCGAATGAGCGTGTGCGGCTCGATGATAAAGCCTTGGCCGCTGTGCAATGCGTAAAACTGATTGCGAACGGTATAGCTGCCCTCGCCGGCTAAGACAAAGTAAACCATATAACCGCTGCGGACGGTCGGGCCATACGCATGGTCTGGTTCGCAGCGCTCGCTCCCACAGGTATAGACGTTAATATCCAAGTTACTGTTACGGTTCAGGCTAGAAAAGTCATCGATTCGGTTTGCTTCATAATTTGTCGACATTTGGACAGGTTACCTCAACATTCTACTATTTTGTTAGGGCTTACACGCCGCTATCATAACCCTTGTAAATCGATTTACAAAATTCAGTTTGATTTTTGCTATCATCAAGCCCAAGGAGGCGTGAATCACATGAGTTTGCAAGATACAATGAATGAGAAAGTGTTGCCCCTGGCGACCAAGTTCTCACAAAATAAGTTTCTCATGAGTATCCGAGATGGGTTCATGGTGGCGTTCCCTGCTACTATGTTCGCATCCATCATGATCATCATCCAGAATTTACCGACTACTTTTGGCTTTGCGCAGTACATGCCAAAAGCCGTCACCGACTTCTTAAACAATTTTCTTGGCCCAGTTTCTAACGCGACCATGAATATTACCTCGTTGTTTGTTGTCTTTGGGGTGGCCTACCACTTGGCTGGCCACTACCATGCGACCAAGTTATACGCTGGCGGGATCGCGCTGTCGGCGTTTGTCATGCTCCTGCCAATCACCAGCACCAAGGCGGGTTCTTTCATTGATATTAATCTCCTGGGGTCAAAAGGGATGTTTGTTGCCCTGCTGACAGGGGTCTTCTCGACCATTATTTACGCTAAGCTTGAGAATGCCAATATTACGATCAAGATGCCAGAATCTGTTCCACCGGCAATTGCCCAGTCCTTCGTTGCCGTCATTCCTGGTTCGGCAGCGCTGTTGACCTTCACGCTCATCCGCTGGCTGTTTACCTTCACCCAATGGGGCAACGCCTTTGACTTCATTTATGATGTGTTGCAGGTCCCGATTCAAGGGCTTGGTGCCACCTTGCCAGCGACCCTCGTGGTGCTCTTCTTCTCCCAGTTCCTGTGGTGGTTTGGGATTCACGGGACACTGCTGGTCAACTCAGTCGTCTCACCAATTTATGCGGCCTTGGATATCCAGAACTTTAATGCCTACCAGGCCGGCAAGACGATTCCTCACATCATCTGCTCAACTTTTGCTGGCAGTTTTGAAACTTCCGGGATGATCCTCGGAATTTCGCTGGCCGGGCTTTACATTGCGCGTTCCTCACGCTTAAAGCACACCATGGAGCTGACTTCGGTGCCGTCTATTTTCAACATCAGTGAGCCCATGACTTTTGGGGTGCCAATGGTCCTGAACGCAACGATCTTCCTGCCATGGATCGTCGTGCCACTGATCATGACCACGATTTCCTACTTCGCCTTTGCCACTGGGCTGGTCCCATACCCGACTGGCGCGACGGTTGTTTGGTCTACCCCGATCATTCTGCAAGGCTGGCTTGCCACCGGTTCTTGGCGCGGCGGGCTGCTTCAGATCGTCATTGTCGTCGTTTCTACGCTGATCTGGATCCCGTTCCTGAAGGTGCTGGATAAGCAGTACCTGAACGAAGAAAAAGCGCAGGCTCAAAAAGAGGCTGAGAGCGCAGCAACTGAGCAATAGGCACTGAATTGGAGGGATCATGATGGCCAAAACAATGGCTTACACTTATGAAATGGCTCAGCCGGTGGCTGCGGTTTACGCGACCATCATGGCCTCGCAGTTGGCGTACTTCAACAGTCGCAATGCAGGCATTCATGAGCTGGCAGTGGGGACCGCTGTGACCACGACCCTTCGAACAAAGACCGATAAAGCCCCAGTGGCAGCCATGATGACAGTGACCGCACTGATCCCGGAGCGGACCTTTACCCTGAAGGTCAGTTACGCTGCAGGTGAGATCACGACGACTTATCAACTGAGCCCCACTGCACGGGGAACGAAAGTGACCTACAGTGAGACCAATACTTTCAAGAAACGCAACTTTGAACGCAGTTTCTCTTGGGTCGGCTGGGCTTACACGCTGCTTTATCGGCATAATATTAAAAAAAGAATGCAGTGGATCGAACAGTCTGCTGCCGGTGAAAGCAAAGTAGGTGATTCCAACGACGCTGCAAATATTTGATGAGAAGTATTTCCACCTGAGTAATGATCAGGTCAGCTATGTCATCGATGTGCTCCCGAATGGGCAGCTTGGTCATTTGTACTTCGGGCCTCGGCTTGATTTGGATGAGACGCAGTTAGATGCGCTGGCGGCACCGGTCAGCAAATCGGGTGGCACCGTAAAGTTCAGTGCCACGGATCACCAATTCAGCCTCGCTGACACCATGCAGGAATTGCCGGTCTATGGGACGACCGATTATCGGCAGGGCAGCTTAGCACTGAAGGCAGACCAAATGCCGCTTTATCCGGACTTGAAATACCAGTCCTACTCGGTGACAGCCAGCAAGCCTCGTGACTTGGCTAACCCTGGTGCGTTTGGCGAACACGCCGACGGGCTGGCCATCACGTTAGTCGACCAGACCTGGGCGATCAAAGTGGTCTTGCACTATGTCCTGTTTCCAGATGCGGCGGCGGTGGTGCGGTGGGTCACGGTCTCAAATGACGCGGCGCGGACGTACACCCTGACGCGGTGTCTGAGTGCGTCCTTGGACTTACCCGATGCTGACTATTCGTTTCTCCATCTATCGGGGAACTGGGCCCGTGAACGGCAGGTCCAAACCCAGTCGCTTGCGCAAGGTACGGTCGCCGTTGAATCACTTCATGGCGCTTCCAGTCACCAGCAAAACCCATTTGTTGCGCTAGTGGCCCAACCTGGGACGCTGCGCAGCGGCAGTGCCTACGGGGTCAATCTGATCTACTCTGGCAATTTCCTCGCTTCCGCCGAAGTGAATGAGTGGCAGCAGACCCGGCTGATGAGCGGCATCCATCCTTCGCAATTCGAGTGGCAGTTAGAGCCACATAGCAGTTTTACCTCTCCGGAGGCAGTTCTGCTGTACTCTGACCGAGGGGTCAACGGCCTGGCCCAGCAAGCGGCAAACTTCACGAATCGTCATATTATTGCGCCATACTGGCAGGGTCGGCCGCGGCCAATCGTGGTGAACAGCTGGGAAGCCGCCTACTTTGACCTTGATACCGACCATTTGCTTGCGCTTGCCAAGCGCGGAAAGCAAATCGGCATCGATTGCTTTGTCCTGGACGATGGCTGGTTCGGCCGCCGCGATGCAGATGACTCGTCATTGGGGGACTGGTCGGTGGACCGGCGTAAGTTTCCCCGCGGGCTCAAAGCTTTTGCGGACGCGATCCACCAAACCGGCCTGCAGTTCGGGTTGTGGTTTGAACCTGAGATGGTGTCGCCGGGGACGACCATGATCAAGCAGCACCCTGATTGGGTCGTTGGCCCGCCGCAAGGCCGCCGCTCGATCGGCCGGCATCAGTATGTCCTCGATTTCGCCAATCCGGCGGTGGTTGACAACGTGTTCGCCCAGATGATGAAAGTGATTGATGAAACCCAACTCGATTACATCAAGTGGGACATGAATCGTGACATCACGGAAGCGTACTCGGCATATCTGGCTGCCGCTGGGCGGCCGCAAGGTGAGTTTTTCCACCGGTACATCCGCGGGGTTTATGCCCTTTATGCGAAGCTCTTAAAGGCGCGGCCTCATCTGCTGATCGAGGGCTGTGCTGGCGGCGGTGGCCGCTTTGATCTCGGTATCCTATTTTACTCGCCGCAAGTCTGGGTATCGGATGACAGCGATGCCGTGGAACGGCTAAAGATTCAGCTGGGCACGAGCCTGGGCTACCCGCTCAGTGCGATGAGTAATCACGTGACCAGCGTCCCGAATGGTCAGGTCGGACGCACTACGCCGCTTTCGATGCGGTATCATGTCGCAACGTTCGGCGTCCTGGGCTACGAGCTGGACCTGATGAAACTGAGCACAGAGGAGTTGGCAGCACTCAAGGCGCAAGTCGACCAGTACCGGCAAGAGCAGCAATTGGTGCTGAACGGACAGTTTGAACTTTTGCCACCGACGCTCGATAATCAGAATGAGTACGCGTGGGCAGTCGTCAACGTCAATTGCTCTGAGGCACTAGTGGGGTTCTTCCGGGTCTTGGCAACACCGGGGCAAACCGTGGCGGATCGGCTGAAATTGCCGTTTCTGGATCCCGCAAAGCGCTATCGCATTGCCGGACAAACCACCGTTTTTGCCGAAAGTGTGCTGCGGCACGTCGGGGTCCCGCTGCCGGTTCAATTTAACGGTGTCAATGCTGACACCGCAAAATTTAGCGGCGACTATCAGTCGTGCCTATTGCACCTGATCGCCGTCTAAGGACAGCCGCCGCGTTTGGCGGCTGTTTTATTAACAGGGAGGAATAACGAGTAATGAATTTCAATGTCGATGAAAAATTGCTGCATGGCGGCGACTACAACCCAGATCAGTGGCTGGATTATCCAGACATCATCGATCAGGATTTTGCCTTAATGAAAAAGGCGCACATCAATACCATTACTTTGGGCGTCTTTGCTTGGTCGGCGCTCGAGCCGGAAGAAGGCCACTTTGACTTTTCCTGGATGGACGATATTTTTGCCCGCATGAACCAGCTTGGCGGCAATGTGATTTTGGCAACG
The DNA here is from genome assembly GCF_003946485.1 of Lacticaseibacillus jixianensis. GTDB lineage: Bacteria > Bacillota > Bacilli > Lactobacillales > Lactobacillaceae > Lacticaseibacillus > Lacticaseibacillus jixianensis. The sequence goes on from NZ_RHOJ01000007.1 coordinate 43,287, forward strand.
CCCAGTGGCGCGCGGCCGCAATGGCTCAGCGAGAAATATCCAGAGGTCAATCGCGTCGACGAGCGGCTCCAGCGGCATACCCACGGATTTCGCCACGATCATTGCTATTCCAGCCCGGTCTATCGCGCCAAGGTGAAATTGATCAACACCAAATTGGCCGAGCGTTACGGGCAAAATCCGGCCTTGGCGATGTGGCACGTGTCCAACGAGTATTCAGGGGAGTGCTTTTGCGATTTATGTGAAGCCAACTGGCAGCGTTGGCTGCAGGCTAAGTACCATACACTGAAGGCCCTGAATGACGCTTGGCTCACGAGTTTTTGGGGTGGGACGTACTCTTCTTGGCATCAGATCAAAGTGCCCAGTCAACTGGCTTCAACCAAAATCCACGGGATGGCGCTTGACTGGCGGCGGTTTAACACGGCAATCACGATCGATTTCTTTGACGCCGAAGTGGCCCCACTGCGCGCCGCCAATGCGGCAGTGCCGGTGACCACGAACTTCATGGCTGAAGGCCCGGGCCACGACTTTATCCCGCTTCAGGGCCTCGATTACGGCGCGTTTGCCAAGCACGTTGACCTCGTCTCTTGGGACAGCTACCCACAGTGGAACAATGATTATGAACCACTGGCCGAAACGGCAATGAAGACCGCGTTCGTTCACGACACCTTTTATGGTTTGAAAGAGCAGCCGTTCTTGGTGATGGAGTCTGCCCCGTCGCGCGTGAATACGCCAGTAGCTAAGCTGAAGCGACCCGGGGTCCATGCGTTAGCGTCTTTCCAGCAGATCGCCCATGGTTCGGAAGGCTCACTTTACTTCCAGATTCGCGCCGCCCGCGCCAACTCTGAGAAGTTTCACGGGGCCGTGATCGGCCATGATGGTAGTGACGACACCCGGGTCTTCAAGGAAGTGGCAGCTTACGGGGCGCGGCTTTCAGCCTTGGCTGGGCTGCGCAAGGCGAAACGGCAGGCCAAAGTGGGGATCGTGTACGATTGGGATGTGCTTTGGGCGCAGCATCGTGAAGCGGCGTTCGGGCGGGACCGCAAGCGCTACTTTCAGACGCTTGAAGATCATTACGCCTATTTCTGGCAACATGACATTCCGGTCACCTTGGTCCCGGTCGACCACGATTTCAGGCAGTATGATCTCGTGATTGCCCCGATGCTGTACCTCATGCGCCCGGAGCTGATGACGCGGTTGCGCGCTTACGTGAGCCAGGGGGGGACCCTAGTGGCAACCTACTTTACTGGCATTGTGGACGAACATGATTCGGTTTACCTTGGCGGCTGGCCGGCGCCTCTTCAGGAGACCTTTGGCATCAAGTTGGGGGAGTTCGACTCGGTGTATCCTGACGAACATAATCACGTTGATTTCGCCGGGCAACAGTTTGAAACTCACGACTACAATCAGCTGATCGAGCCGGTGGATGCAGAGGTGTTGGGCCGTTATCAGGATGATTTCTATGCGGGTAGCCCAGCCATCACCCGGCACCGTTTTGGGCAAGGCACTGCGTATTATATTGGCCCGCGCACCAAACGGGATCTGCTGAACGTACTGTATGCATCACTACCGGTGGTCCAGGCCGAACTGGCCCGCCTGGTGGCCAAGCCCAATCCCGCAGTTTCCATCCAAAGCCGGGTGGGTCAAGGTGAGAGGACTTACTTCATCATGAATTTCAGCAGTTGCCCTCAGACCATCTCCCTTGCGCGGCCGCTGATCGATTGCGAAAGCCACGGGCCACTGCTTGGTCAGTTGGTCTTGACCCCTTACCGAGTCGTTATCGCAAAGGAGCGTGCCTAGCGTGGAAAAAGACGGGATCTTATTCCATAACGTGGCCCGGATCCGCGCCACTAAGGCCGGTCCCTTGCTCGACCGGGTGCCGGCGGCGGTCTTTGCGGGCTTAGACGAACCGGCTACGCATACGTCATCCGATGCCAGCGGCGTTGAGCTGCGTTTTGTCATGCAGGCGCCTACGGTCAAATTGACCCTCAGTGTGGAGGCGGCCGCAGAGGCCCAGGTGGCCTACATTCGGTACGGCAGCTTCCCTGGCACTTGGGCGGCGGCGAATCGGATCTTGACGACGGTACCAACGCCGGTCACCATTTCGGCGCCGGCCAACCTGAAGCGGCTGCAAGAAGTCGCACGCGCGGCGAACCTGGCGTTTGATCCGGCTGTGGTCCGCATTTGTTTGCCGTACTGCCGCACCTATTACTGGGGAGCGACCGGTGCAATATCTGTTCCGCGGGCCCAGCAGATGCCCAAACAGACGTACCTGGCCTATGGCTCTTCCATCACGCACGGTTCGCTGGCGCTCAATCCGTTGGCCACTTATCCCCAGTTGATTGCTGACCGGTTTCAGGCAGATCTGTTGAACTTCGGTTTTCCGGGTTCTGCCTGGCTGGAGCCGGCGCTGGCAGATTACTTGGCGGCCCGGCAGGACTGGACGTTTGCCTCTTTAGAGCTTGGCATCAATATGCTTGACGCGTTCTCGCCGGCCGCTTTTCGCGCGCGGGTCCGCCGCTTTATCGCGCCGTTTGCGGCCGACCCACGGCCCGTGGTCGCCACCGATATGGTGGTGACAGATTATCCCGCCGCCCCGGAAAAGGTCAGGGCCTTTAGGCAGATCGTCCAGGAGGAATGTCAAGGCAAGCTCCCGTATGTCAGCGGCCTTCAGCTGCTGGCCCAGTTGACCGACTTGAGCTCCGACCTGCTGCATCCGACGGCGGTGGGAATGGCCAAAATTGCGCGTCGGCTCGGTGATTTCATGATCGCCAGCGGCAGTGTGGCAGGTCCCTCGCCGAACCAAGTGTGAGCCAAAAGGGGGCGAGGGTGTTTCCTCACGCCACGACCAGTAAACAAGCACCCCTGCATTGCGATTGAGTAGAATCGCAGCGCAGGGGTGCTTGCATTTTAGGTAAAATCCGTTCAGTGGTTTCTGCTGGCAGGCAATTAGGACATCAAGGCAGATCATTGCCCGCGGCGAGGTAGACATCGTACCACTCCTGGCGAGACAAGGTGATGTCTCCGGCCTCAGCGATGTCAGCAATGCGCTTGGCGTTGGTCGTGCCAGCAATGACCTGGGTGCCAGGGACGCGGATCAACCAGGCCGCCGCGATTGCGCTAGAGTTGGTGTGGTACTGGTCGGCCAGCTCCTGGAGTTTGGCATTGAGCTTCGGGAACTTCGGGTTGTCAATGAAGGGGCCGCCGAAGAAGCCGGCCTGGAACGGGCTCCAGGCCTGGATGGTCATATCGTGGAGCTGCGAATACTCAAGAAGGGAGCCGTCATGGTCAACAGAGCGGTCGTCCGTCATGTTCACGTGGATACCGTTGTCGATCATGCCAGTGTGGGTGACGGCAAACTGAAGTTGATTAGCCACCAGCGGCTGCTTTACCGCTTTTTTCAGCAGTTCGATCTGCATTGGATTGCAGTTGGAAACCCCAAAGTGGCGGACTTTGCCGGCGGCCTGCAGATCGTTGAACGCTTCAGCGACTTCGGCGGGCTCCATCAAGGCGTCTGGACGGTGCAGCAGAAGGACGTCCAAGTAGTCCAAGCCAAGGCGCTTCAAGGAGCCATCCACGGCGGCCTCGATGTGCTGCTTGGAAAAGTCGTAGCGCTGACCAGGTACGATGCCGACCTTGCTTTGGACGATCACATCGTCGCGCGAAAAGTTGGCGTTTTTCAGCGCCTGGCCGAACAGGGTCTCCGCCTTACCGCCGTCGTAGATATCGGCGTTATCAAAAAAGTTGACGCCAGCGTCGTGGGCGCTTTCGATCAGCTTGGTCGCATCAGCCACGTCCAGCTTGGTGATCCGCATGACGCCCAGCGCCACTGCGGACACAGAGACGCCGACATTGCCGAGATTCAAATGCTTCATATCGTAATTCCTCCTTCAGTGATCGTGCAGTATGGGTGCACACCAATTCTTCTTCACATTAGCACACCCAGGTGGGTTTTGAAAGCTGTTACATGTGGGCTATTGCCATTCGCAGAACCGGTTGACCATGCTATGATGGGGGATAAAAGGAGGGGTTTGATCATGGCAGCATCTGAACGCGGGTTTGTCGTCATCGGTGCCCAATTTGTCTTTTTCAGTATTACCGACCTGCGCACGCTCAAGGAAGTGGAGCGGGGCGCCTACCCAGTTTCGACCGGCGAGGATATTTTTGCCACTCACGAGATCGAACCCGAAACCGTCGATCAGCTGGCGGTGGCCCTCCGGACGATCGACCGCTTGATGAAGGACTACGGCGTTGCTCAAGTCAAAGTCGTGGGTAGCCACAGCTTTTTTGAGGCCGAAAACGCCCAATTTGTCCGCGATCAGCTCCTGAGTCGCACCGGCCTTACGGTGGCGATGCTGACCCTATCAGAGGAGTCGTTTTATCGCACGCAGGCGGTGCTGGGGAAGTTTCCGGACTTCGACAAGGTGACGAACAGCGGCACGGTCCTGATCGACATCTCCAGCGGCTCGGTGGAGCTGACGGCTTTTGCCGACGGCGATTTCGGCTTTTCGCGGAACCTTTCGCTGGGGCCCTTGCGCGTCTTCGAAGTGATGTCCGACTTGCAGCGGACGGTGCCGAACCCCGTCGAAGTGATGCGCGACTACATCGACTCACGGCTGGCCGATTTTATGCGGCTGCTGCCGAAGAACCAACACTACCCGCACGTCATCCTGATGGGGTCGGCCTTGTCGGTGTTTGGGGCGCTGATCCCCACCGGCCAAGGCACCGTCGAGATCGACCGGGAGGGCTTCAAGCTGCTGTACCGGGAGCTAACGCGCGCGTCCGATCAGTACCTGAGTGAGCACTACGAGCTGACCGCCAGTGAGACCTCGCAGGTGCTGCCAACGGTGCTCCTGGTTTACCGGCTGATCAAGAGCCTGAACTCAGAGGAGATCTGGATCTCGGATCTGAAGCTGCTGGACGGGCTGGAGGTCAGTGCGGCTTCGGCGTTCGGTTCGAAGGCGGTGGCCATCGATCCCGACCACGAGATCCTCATCTCTGCCCGCAACCTCGCCGATCGCTACATGGTCGACCCCAAGCACCGGGATTTCACGGTCAAGTACGCTTTGCAGCTGTTCGATCGGTTGAAAAAACTGCACGGACTGGGCAAGCGTGAACGATTGCTCCTGGAGATCGCGGCAACCGTCACGGACATTGGTGCGTACGTCGATACCCACAAACATTACGAGCACTCGGACTACATCATCCAGGCGTCAGAGCTGATTGGTCTGACGGCGCCGGAACAGCGGATGGTGGCGACCATCGCGCGTTACCATTCCAGCGACACCCCGCAGACCGACCTGTCTGACTTGACGGAATTCAACACCGCCCGGCGCCTGGTCATTGCCAAACTGGCGGCGCTGCTGCGGGTTGCGGATGCCCTGGACGCGTCTCGCCAGCAGAAGATCGAAAAGATCCGCGTTTCCCTGCAAGACGAGCGGGTCCTGTTAACGGCGACGGCAAACGATGATGTTGAACTGGAACGTTGGTCCCTGAACACGAAGGGTGAATTCTTCGCTGCTGTTTACGGGCTGCCAATTGAGCTGAAAGGAAAGACGCGGCTATGAGCAAGAATGAAATCAAGTCTGACGATCCTAAGCACTTTACCAACCGTGAGTTGAGCTGGCTGGCGTTCAATGACCGGGTGCTCGAAGAAGCCCGTGATAAGACCAACCCGCTGCTTGAACGGGTGCGGTTTCTGGCGATCACGCAAAGCAATTTGGACGAATTCTTCAACGTCCGGGTGGCGAGCCTGCGCAAAATGGTCGCGGTCGACTACCAAACGCCTGACGCCGCGGGGCTGACGCCGGTGCAGCAGCTTGCCGGGATCGCCAAGGACGCGCACGCGATGGTCGAAAAGCAGTATTCGACCTGGACGCGCTCCTTGATGCCGCGACTAGACGAACTGGATATTCACTTGCTGGGCATCGATCAGCTTTCGCAGCGGCAGGCGGACTTTTGCCGGGACTACTTTGACCAAGAATTGTACCCAGTCCTCACGCCGATGGGGGTCGACCCGACCCGGCCGTTTCCGTTTTTGGCGAATAACTCCTTAAATCTGGCCATCAGGCTCCAACGCCCGGAAGACGAGGGTAAAGACGACAAGGATGAGAAGAATCGCAGCTTTGCCATGGTGCAGGTCCCTGATGTCTTCCCGCGGGTCTTACGCTTGCCAGGCGGCGATAACGAGTTCATCCTGCTTGAGAACGTCATTCGCCAACACCTGGACGACTTGTTCGTCGGCGCCACGATTCGCGAGACGGCGCTGTTTCGGGTGACGCGCGACATGGACCTCGATGTGGCCGAAGAGGACGCATCCGATTTAATGAAGGAGATCCAGTCCCAGCTCAAAAAGCGCCAGCGCGGCAAAGTGATGCGGCTGGAAATCGATGCTGACATGAGCAAGTATCTGCGCAAGCGGCTGATCAAGGGCCTCGGGGTCGAAAAGGAAAGTGCGATTTACGCCATCAAGGGCCCAATTGATCTCAACGTGCTGTCCAAGCTGGTCAAGCAGGTGCGCGGGCACGCCGACTTGGTGTACCCGCCATTCAAGCCCTACCTTAATCAGCAGCTGGTTCAGGGCAACTTGTTTGACCAGATTCGGGATCACGATATCTTCATGCAGCATCCGTATGATTCCTTCACCCCGGTGGTTGAATTCATCCATCAGGCCGCGCTGGATCCGCAGGTGCTGGCCGTGAAAATGACCTTATACCGGGTCTCCTCCAAGTCACCGATTATTTCCTACCTGAAACTGGCCGCGCAAAATGGCAAGCAGGTGACGGTCCTAGTCGAGCTCAAAGCACGTTTTGATGAGGAAAATAACGTCCACTGGGCGCAGGAGCTGGAGCGCGCCGGCTGCCACGTGATCTACGGACTGGTTGGCCTGAAGACGCACAGTAAGCTGGCGCTGGTGGTGCGCCGCGATGAGGACGGGATTCGCCGCTACATGCACATGGCGACGGGGAACTACAACGACGTGACCGCCCGCGTTTACACCGACATGGGCCTTTTCACCGCGGACACCGAAATGGGCACGGACGCGTCGAACATTTTCAACATGCTTTCGGGCTTTTCCGAGCCGGCTTACTTTAACAAGCTGGTGATCGCGCCACTGGGGATCCGCGACTTTCTCAAGGAGCGGATCGCCGAAGAGATCGCCGAGGCGAAGGCGGGCCGGCCGGCCGTGATCCGGATGAAAATGAACTCCCTCTCGGACACGGACATGATTTTGGCGCTTTACAAAGCCTCTGCCGCAGGGGTTAAGATCGACCTGCTCGTGCGCGGGATCTGCAACCTCAAGGTGGGGATCCCCGGGGTGTCTGAGAACATCACGGTCCACTCGATCGTCGGCCGGTTCTTGGAGCACAGTCGGATCTACTACTTCTACGCTGGCGGGGCGGAGCACCTTTACTTGTCCTCTGCGGACCTGATGAAGCGCAACCTGTCGCGGCGCGTTGAGCTGCTGTTCCCAATCATGCAGGACGATATTCACGATCGGATCATCCAAATTTTCAACACCCTATGGGACGATAACGTGAAAACGCGGGTCTTGCAGGCTGACGATTCGTGGACGCGCGTCGACCGCCGCGGGGTCAACCCGCAAAATGCCCAGGAAACGTTCCTCGAGGAAGCAGCGGCGAAGACTGCCGCTCAGGCGGCACACAAGGAGCAAGCAGCACCGGTGGACCCGGCCAGCGCGCGTCACTTCACGCCGCTCACGGCGCCGCAAAGCCAGGAGGATGAGCGATGAATTACTATGCCGTGATCGACCTGGGCTCCAACTCAGCGCGGCTTTCAGTGTGGCCAATGACTACTGACGGGACGCCAAAGGAAGTGGTTAAGCTCAAGGAAATGGTTCGCCTGTCCGAGGAGATGGGGCCAGAGCGGACGTTGAAGGAGCCGGCGATGGTGCGCACCATCGCGGCGCTGAAGAAGTTTGCGACGGCCCTGCGCGCGTTTCACCCGCTAAAGCTGGACGTACTGGCAACGGCGGCGGCCCGCGGCGCTGCCAACCAGAAGGCCTTCCTGACTCGGGTCAAGGCGGAGACGGGCCTTGCAATTACTGTGATCTCCGGCAGCCGTGAGGCCGAGCTGGATTACCTGGGGGTCGTCAACACCCTGCCGATCCAAAATGCGCTGATCATGGACACCGGCGGGGGCTCGACAGAGCTGGCCCTGGTGCAAAGTCGCAAGCTGGCCCACCGCATTTCGCTGCCGGTGGGGGCGGTCAATTTGTCAGAGCGTTACCTGAGCGCAGACCGCGTTAAACCGGTGGAGCTGTTCAACCTCATTACCGATCTCTCAACAATGTTGAACGGGGTCTGGTGGCTGCGTAAGGCCCTGAACTTGCCAATCGTTGCCCTGGGCGGCTCTAACCGCACCCTCGCCAAGATTCAGCGCCGGCGTGAGGCGCTTGGCAACTACGAGGATATCCATGGCTACCGGATGTCGACGACTGCCGCCAATGCAATATACGCCGACGTCCTGGGCAAGGACCTGACGGCGCGCAAGGAGATCCCTGGGCTGGCGCGCGAACGGGCGGACATCATCATTGGCGGCCTGACCCCGGTGATCACAATGCTGCGCTACATCGACTGTGATCGGCTGATGTTTTCGCAAAATGGGCTGCGAGAAGGCGCACTGTATCAGTATCTGACCACCACCGAGAACTTTGCGGTGAACGAGCCTTAACCGATTGCCAAAGCTTTGCTTAAAAGCCGCCCGAATGCGCATGCAGTCAGGCGACTTTTGGTATAACTGAACTATCAACTAGAAATGGAGCAAACACATGAAAAAATGGCTTTTTGCGTTAGCGGCGGCCGCTACCACGCTGGTCGGCATGGCTGGCGTTCAGCAAGCGTCCGTGCACGCCGCAGACACATGGACGCCAGTAGCGACGTTAGGGGTCTCGTTGACCCCTGCCCAAAAGAGCGGGACCTTGACCACCTTAGAGAATGCGGCCAGCGTCAGCGATGTTACGCAGCTGACCGTCAACGGCAGCACGCTAGTTAAGTATCTCAATCCGGCGGGGTCGTCGTTCACGCCCAATTCTGGGGTATGGTCCAGCGCGCTGGTGCAAAAGACCAGCAGCGGCGGCATCAACGTTCAGATCGTGGACTATAACGGGGTCAATAACATCACGACCATCACCGCTGACCAGTACCGCAACGCGGCACTGACCGCCGGCGTCAGCAACGCCAACATCTACATCACCAGTGCGGTCAAGATCGACGGCTCCGGCGCCTTGGCGGGGGTCTATGCCGCCTTCGCGCAAAATGGCGAGACCCTGAACTCATCGCAGATCACCGCCGCCCAAGACGAGGTCAACACCTTGTCTGGCATCACCCAGGCCAACAAGGGCCAGGACGGTTACTCCGATAAGCAGCTGAACAACGCCGTGGCGGGGATGAAGTCGCAGATGGCTAGTCAGAGCAACAGCGGCACGCAGACACTGTCGCAGAATCAGATTGGCAACATTGTCGACAGTCAGCTGAAGCAGAACAACCTGACCACGGTCATCAACAACAACCAGCGCACGCAGATCATCAACCTGCTGGTCAAGATCCAAAACTCTGGCGCGCTGAAAAGCAGCGACTTCAAGGCGCAGGCAAACAAGCTGGCGTCCAGCATTCAAGCCAGCGCCAAAGGCCTGTTCAGCAAGCTGAAGGGCCTAGATACCCCAGAAAACCGCAACTTCCTCCAGCGGCTCTGGGATAGTATCGTGAACTTCTTCGAGACTTTGGGTGATTGGATCCAAAGCCTGTTCAGCTAAGCAGATCAAAATCGCCTCACGGCATTGCCCGCAACTGCGCGCAACCGTGAGGCGATTTTTTAGTCGTGCCGGGCCCGTTGCACCACTGCGGCCCAGTCGGTATCACTGCCGGCCAAGCGGGCAGTTGCGGCGGGAAGCGGCAACAGTGCCACTGCCGCGACCTCCGATTTCTGCAGGACGAGCTGGGCCACGGTCAGCCCGGGGAAGGTGACCTGGTACACGACCTCGACCCAGGAGGCGTGCCACAGGGTCGCGACCGGCGATTCCTGGGTAAAGTCAGCGGTAAGGCCGAGTTCCTCGTGCAGCTCGCGTGCCGCCGCCTGGGCACTTGATTCACCGCGCAGCGCAGACCCGCCGGCGGCCAGGTCCCAGCAGCCCGGCCGGTGCAGCTTGTGCGGACTGCGGCGCTGCACGAGCAGCCGGCCGTGGCCATCGAACACCAGGAGCGCGACGGTCAGGTGATACAGTCCGTGCGGCACCGGGTCTTTGCGGCGCTGCTTGCCGACGAGGTTAAATTTCCGGTCATAAAGATCCCATGGTTCGTTCAGTTTATCGGTGATCATTTTGCCGCCCCCATTCTTGGAAGGCTTAGTTTACACGTCGGGGTCTGCAGATGCAAAAAGGGTAAGCCCGAAAAGCCGCGGTGCGTTCTGGCAAACACTGCCAAGCACGCAAACTCCTCTGGGCCGCGCTTCTAGAAACGCGGCGCAGAGGCGTTTGTCCTTTGGGCGACACCGGTTTGGGGCGCAGTCGTCCAGGCTTATTCTTCGGCTTGCTTGCAGACTTGGTAAGTCAGCGTGACCACCTGGCCGTGCTGCATGGTGCTCTCCAGCTTCAGCGGGACGTCCGTCAGGTTCGTGGACACAAGGCTGATCCCGTCGCCCAAGAGGACCGGGGCAATGGTGATGGTCAGCTTATCGATCAACTCCGCTTTCAGCAGTTCGGTGAAGATATCGGCACCGCCCACCAGCCAAATGTCGCCGCCTTTTTTCGCTTTCAATTGGCGAACGAATTCCGGAATGTTGCCGGCAACCACGGTGGTCGGGTCGTCAGTATCGTGCAGTGTGGTCGAAAAGACGTACGACTCCTTATCTTGGTAAGGATAGGTCCCGGCGAGCTTGAGCGCGCGCTGGTAGGTCTTGCGGCCCATCAGCACCGTGTCGACGTTTTGGTAGAAGCCTTGGTATGCGTCGTCTCCTGCGCTGGAGTTCAACTTGCGCAGCCAATCTGTGCTGCCGTTGGGTTCAGCGATAAAACCGTCAAGACTTTCGGTAAGGTACAAAATCACATTGCGAGACATCCAACCACCCTCTTCTGTTTGATTAAGTTAATTGTAGCACAAAAGAAAACGGTTTCTCAGACTTTCATAATCACCGCCGCGACCAAAGATCGACGGTGCATTCGGCAAGCACATGCCCAGCCATGGCATGACGCAGTTCGGAGAGCCAGTAGCCGTCTGCTAAAGTTAGTGCGCTGTCCAGGGCAAAAACGGTCAGTGTGTAGGCGTGATCCGCGTTGGGCGGTTGCGGACCCACATAACCGGTGACTGTCAGCGGGTCGGTGTTGCCGACGATTCGCCCAGCAGTGGAGTTATGGCCTTGAATCATGGACAGACTGCCGTCATGGCTGGCGTTCTCTGGGATCACCGTCGTGCCGGCGGGGATGTTGGCCGCGGTCCAGTGGATCCACGGGAAGCCGGACACCGGCACCGCATCGTAGTCGATCAACCACAGCGCGAAAGTCTGCGTCTGACTGGGTGCATCCTTGATTTCAATGGGGAAACTGCGGGTCGGAGTGCCGGCATGCTTGTCTGCTTCCGGCGCATACTTGCCGAATTTGTCGGCGAGGTAGCCGTTTGTTGTCGGAACGTTTACTTCCATTGTCATTCGCCTCCTGTTAGCGTTAACTTAAGAGTACCACGAACCGGAAAGGCGGGCTTACAATGGAGTATGACCAGCACGTGCACACCTATTTCTCGTTTGATTCAACCGCGCAGTTCGAAGACTACCTCGCCCAGACTGCGGCGCCTTTTATCACGACGGAGCACCTTGAACTCGCCAATCCCGACGATGGCGGGCGAGACGATGAACCGGATCAGGCCGCGTACTCGGCCAAGCTCACCGCACTTAAGCGCCGGTACGCGAACCGGTTTCTGCGCGGAATCGAATGCGGCGATTACGCGCCGCGGCGTGCTGATCTTGCCCGCTATCTCGCCGCCCAGCCGTTTGACCTGGTGCTGCTCAGCTTCCACCACGATGGTCATCACGACTTTCAGGATCCCATATTTCGCCGCCGGGAGCCGAAAGCACACGTGCAGGCCTACTTTGAGCGGATGCTGACGGGGCTTGAGCAGACCACTTACGGGGACGTGCTGGCACATTTTGATTACGGGTTGCGGGTGCTGGATGTGACCCCGGCCCAGCTTGAGGCATGGGCCAAGCCGTGCCTGCAGGCCATCTTCGGCCAAGTGGTCCGGCGCGGCATGGCACTTGAGGTCAACACGAAGTCAATGGATCGCTGGCAGGATGCCGAGCTGTACGAGCTGGTGCTGCCGTGGTACCGCGCGGCCGGCGGCGAGTTGATCACCTTGGGGTCGGATAGTCATACGGCCGAGAAACTGCAAAGCGGGTTCGCAGCGGCCAAGCAGATGCTGCGGCGGACCGGGTTCACCAAGGTGGCCTTTTACGAGCAGCATCGCCCACAGCTGGTGCGCTTTTAAGGCGCAAGCGGTTAATCGAGGAGGAACAAACTGATGAACGAAGAAATTTCGATTTTGCTGGATGAAGTGAAACAGCATTACACCATGCCGGTAGACGTGGTGATCGACGGGCCGGCCTCAGGGGTCCTCACGCACACCCAATCGACGCAGAAACTGCTGCCCAATGGCCACCTTGAGCTGAGGATCAGCGACACCACCAATGTGGACTACACCCTCAGCCATGAGCTGTTGCACATGAAACTGGTGACGGACGGCTTTCCGCCGCTGCAGTACCGGCTGGCGACGGGCGAGCCGCAAGTGGACCAGCAGTTCTTTGCGGTGGGGACGGCGCTGTACAACGCGGCGCTGCACCTGCCGATCCGCGCCGCGCAGGCCAAGCTGGGGGTGTTGACCCCGGCGGTCGAAAAGCAGCTGGCGGCGGGGGTGACGGCGGTCTTGCCGAAGACGCCGCGGCCGGACCAGCTGGTTTACTGCGTGATGACGCTGCTGGATGCGCTGGTGGCGTTTGAAGGCGGCAGCAAGGGCCAGCTCAAATACTGGGGTGCTAACTACGCGGACGCCTTGCCACTGGCCCAGCAGCTTTACACGACGCTGATGGCGAAGCCGTGCACCAGGCCGTTTGACTTCCGCCGCATGGTCGTGCGGCTGTGGTGGCAGTTCGATCAGATCTTGCAAAAGCATGGGTTTCAGGCGACCGCCAACGCGGAGTTCGCCACCTTGCCGCCGATCCTTTCCGAGCGGCAGCTCCGCTTGGCGCTGAACCAGACGTTCGAAGTGTTGCACAGTGAAATGATCGACCGCACGACCAAAAAGCGGGCCTACGTTGCCTTGGGTAAGGGCGACGGGCAGAACGCCTTTGTGCTGCCTTTGGCCAATTTGTCGGCGGAAGGATTCCAGCAGCTTTACCAGACGCCGCTTAAGACGGTGCTGCTCCAGTACAAGGTGGATTACGCGATTCGCGGCTAGGAGGCGCGCGATGTTTGATCTTAAGGAAGCCATTGCTCAAGCCCAATTTGTGACGTTTATGACCGGTGCCGGGGTGTCGACGGCGTCCGGCATTCCCGATTACCGCAGCAAGGGCGGGCTGTATTCCGACCTCGCCAGCCCGGAAGAGGCGCTTTCGGACGATAATCTGCGCCTGCACCATCAGGCCTTTCACGATTGGGTGGTCAAGAAAATGTATTACCCAAACGCCAAGCCCAACGTGATCCACGAAAAGATGGCTGCGATCACGAATGAGAAGGGCGCCATCGTCACCCAAAACGTTGACGGCCTGCATCAAAAGGGTGGTGCCAAACACGTGATCGAGTTTCATGGCAATCTTTACAATATTTTCTGTCAAACCTGCGGCCGGCATTTTGACTACCAGACGTACCTGAAGTCGGATGTTCACGAGGCGGACGGCGGCGTTTTGCGCCCGGGGATCGTGCTGTACGGTGAGCCCATCGAGCCAAATGTGATCGCGCGCGCCGTGAGTGCTATTCGGCAGGCGGATCTGCTGGTGGTGGTGGGGACGAGCTTTCAGGTCTACCCGTTTGCCGGCCTGATCGGGTATGCAAGGCCGGACGCGGTCCTGGCGGCGGTCAACCGGGAGCCGATCGCACTGCCCGCGGGGGCGCACATGGTCCTTGGGGACGCGACCGCCGTGTTTGCCAAGCTGTAGATGAGCGATCGAGGTGATAAGCATGACCAAACAATTAACCGTTGGCTTGGTATCAACCAAAACCGGCGTCGTAATGATCAATCGGGCCAAGCCGCCCTATCGGGGCCTGTGGAACGGACTAGGCGGTAAGGTGGAACCAGGGGAGACCCCCTTCGAGGGGATGGCCCGCGAATTCCACGAAGAGTCGGGGCTGATGCTGCCGCCGGACCGCTTTCATGCCTGCGGGCTGGTGCACTGGTACGTTGACGAGGCGCTGCGAGGGGATCTCTTCCTGTTCACGGCCCACACCAGCCAGGAGCTGACGCTTCCCATGCAAACGCGCGAGGGCATTGTCGCCGCGATGGCACCGGACTGGCTCAAGGCCCCAGATAACCTGGGCCTGGTGCCGGATTTGGCGGCCATGCTCCCGTACTTTGAACAAGGAACAAACGTCACGCTGCGGTCTGATTTTGCCGGCGATCGGTTCCTGAGTCTGACGGTGGCAAACGATGATTAATGTTGGCCTGACCAGCGTGGCGGATCACCCCAGCCTGACTGCGGGCCGTACCAGCACGCTAGCGGATCTCGCGGCCATTTTTCCGGTGGTCGAGCTGGATACGACCTACTACGCCGTCCCCAGCGCCCAGACGGTGGCCCGGTGGTTGCGGCAAGTGCCGCCGCGGTTTCAATTCATTGTCAAGGCCACGGCGGCCATGTCGGCGCACGAGCAAACCGAACCGCACGATGCTAGCGCCGATTTCACCGCACTGCGGCGCGCGCTGGCACCGATGCAGGCGAGCGGTCAGCTGGCGAGCATTTTGTTTCAGCTGCCGCCCTATTTTGGGGCCAGCGTGCAAAACGTGCGCATTTTGATGCGGATCCGCGCGCTTTACCCGACCCTGCCGGTGGCGGTGGAATTCCGCAATGCCGGCTGGTACCTGCCTGATTACCGGCAGCAGACGCTGGCACTGCTGCGGCAGCTGCATTTTAGCCATGTGGTGGTCGATGAACCGCAAACCCCTGCCGGCAGTGTGCCACTGGTTGCTGCCGTCACTGACCCGGCGCTAGCCATCATGCGGCTGCACGGGCGCAACGTGGCCGGCTGGCAGCGCGGCGGGGCCCAGTGGCGCAGCGAGCGGACCAATTACCGGTACGATCAGACCGAGCTGGCCGCGCTTGGCCAAGTTGCGCAGCAGCTGGCGCGCCAGGCCCAGCAGGTGATCGTGATTTTTAACAACAATGGGCATCACGACGCGGCGGCCAACGCGCAGCAGATGATCACGGACCTCGGCCTGACCTACCAGGGCCTTGGCCCGCGTCAGCTGGATTTGTTCTAACCGCCAGCCGGCCTAAATGCTATACTTGAAACCATATGAAACTCGGCGTCATTTCGCTGGGCGACTTTCGGGAGGCTCTTTTCAATGGCAAAACCAACATTTTACGTCACGACGCCGATCTACTACCCATCTGGCAAGCTGCACATCGGGAACGCTTATACCACGATCGCGGCCGACGTCTTGGCGCGTTACAAGCGACTGACCGGCTACGACGTCTTTTTCCTGACCGGCACTGACGAACACGGGCTGAAGATCGAGCAGAAGGCCGATGCCCTGCACATCACCCCGCAGGCCTACGTTGATGGCATGGCTGCGCAGATCAAGCAACTGTGGAAGATGCTTGAGATCACCAACGATAAGTTCATTCGGACGACCGACAAGGAGCACGTCGCCGCCGTTCAAAAGATCGTGGAACGGTTGATCAAGCAAGGGGACGTCTACCTGGGTGAATACACCGGCTGGTACTCGGTGGAAGACGAGGAGTACTTTACCGAATCACAGCTGGCCGAAGTGTACCGCGATCAGGCCGGCAAGGTGATCGGCGGCAAAGCCCCGTCTGGACATGAGGTCAAGTTGGTCCACGAGCCAAGTTACTTCTTCAAGATGAGCAAGTACGCCGACCGCCTCTTGAAGTTTTACGATGAGCACCCTGACTTCATCCAGCCTGCCAGCCGCAAGACCGAAATGATCAATAACTTCATCAAACCTGGCCTGGAAGACCTTGCGATGAGCCGCACCAGCTTCAACTGGGGGGTGCCGATCCCTAGCGACCCCAAGCACGTGGTTTACGTGTGGGTCGATGCGTTGCTGAACTATATCACCGCGCTGGGTTACGGTTCGGATGATCAGACGCTGTTTGACAAGTACTGGCCGGCCAACGTCCAGCTGATCGGCAAGGAAATCGTGCGCTTCCACACGATCTACTGGCCGATCATCCTGTTCGCCCTTGATCTGCCCCTGCCGAAGAAGATTTACGGCCATGGCTGGTTGGTCATGAAGGACGGCAAGATGAGCAAGTCGAAGGGGAATGCCATTTACCCGGAGATGATCGTCAAGCGTTACGGGCTGGATGCGCTGCGCTACTACCTGATGCGGGCCATTCCGTTTGGCAATGACGGGATCTTCACCCCCGAGGACTTCATCGACCGGATCAACTTTGACTTGGCCAACGATTTGGGCAACCTGCTCAACCGGACCGTCGCCATGATCAATAAGTACGAAGACGGGATCTTACCAGATCTTAAGCAGACCGAGCCGACGCCGGTTGACGCGGAGCTGGAGACCGTCGCGAAAGAGGCAATCGCGAAGTACGGCGATTTAATGGACAATCTTCAGTTCTCCGACGCCTTAGACGCGGCGTGGAAGCTGGTTGGCCGCGCGAACAAGTACATCGACGAAACTGCGCCGTGGAATCTGGCCAAGGATCCGGCCAAGCACAAGCAGTTGGCTTCCGTGATGGGGCACTTGGCGGAAAGCCTGCGCATTATCGCGCTGCTGATCCAGCCGGTGATGACCCACGCGCCCAAGCAGATGTTCGAGCAGCTAGGTATGGATCCGGCAATCGAAGATCAAGAAGTACTGGCCTGGGGTCATCTGCCAGCCGGTCGGCGGATCGCCGAGCAGGGGACCCCGATCTTCCCGCGGCTGGACGCCGAAGCGGAAGTCGCCTACATCAAATCGCAGATGCAGCCGCCGAAGAAGGCCAACGTGGTCGCGCCTGAGACGCGCAAGGACGAGATCGAGTGGAAGCAGTTTGATAAGGCGGAGATCCGGGTCGCCGAGATCTTAGCCGTCGAGAAAGTCAAAGGCGCCGATAAGCTCCTGAAGTTCACGCTGGACGCCGGGGACGAGGGCACCCGCCAGATCCTGTCCGGGATCGCCGAATTCTACCCACACTTCAAGCAGCTCGTGGGCAAAAAAGTGCTAGCCGTTGTCAATCTAAAGCCGCGTAAGCTGAAGGGTGAAATGAGCGAGGGCATGTTGCTGTCCGCCGAGGATAATGAAGGCCACGTCACCTTGCTGCAGGTCGCTTCCAGTATTGCCAATGGCAGTCTGATCAGCTGACTTCTAGCGCCACGCAAAAAAGCGGATGCCACTTGCGAGATCATCGCAAGCGGTCATCCGCTTTTTTTAAGTGCGGCGAAGGCCGCTTAGTCTTCGACCTCAATTTTTGGCGACCACGGCTGAGCCAGCGCCGCCAGTGGCCGCTTCAGCACGTCAAGCACTGCTTGCTCAGCCACCAGGCCGTTGAATTGGGCCCCGCTGCGAGCGGCGAAGTTCAGCTCTGCCTCCAGCGCCGCGGCGGGGCAGCCAAAGCCGGCGAAAGCGTAGGGCAGGTCGGTGGCGTCGCTTTGGGCCTTGAAGAAGGTCAGGGCGGCGCCTTCGCTGTAAGTCGGGGTGCTGGAAGCAAAGCCCGCCACGGCGCTGAGCAAAACCGGTGCAGGCAGCACTAGTGCGGCGGCGCCATAGCGCGGATCGCTGAACTCGCGCGTCATCGCCAGGATGTTTTCAGGCCGAGCGTCTTTGGCGCTTGCCGGCAGGGCCAGTCCCAGAAACAAGGGGAGGTGGTTGGCTTTGGCCTCGGCACCGACTCGTTCCACCAACGCCTTTTTGCGGTCGTTTTGGCCAGCAGCATCGCTGGCAGCGTAGGTCAGGTGAAGAAACACGCCGGCGCCGCCCGCCTCCGCGATGCGCAGTGCGCTTAGGTCAGAACGCAGGGGCGCGTCTGGGTTGGCCGCGGGGTCATCATAGGCGACCAGCTGGCCAGGGACGGCCGCGCGGGCCACCGGTGCGGCAATAATATGATCCGGCGTCGAAAGGGTATTGAGGTGGGCAAACTGGCCAGCAGTGAGTTTGACTGACATGATGATTCCTCCCGTCAAGGTGATTTAGCCTTAGTGTACGCTAGCCCACGCTTGCTGACGCAGAAAAGTTTGCCGCGGTTTGTGGAAAGCGGGCGGCCTGCGTATAATGAATTGCGACATCAAAGGAGACATTATGCAAATATTTGATACTCATACCCATCTAAACGACACGCCTTACGCGGGCAAAGAAGCGGCTTACGTGACGGCGGCGGCTAAGCTAGGCGTCGCCAAAATGGCCATCGTGGGCTCCAATGCCGGCCTGAACGCCGGGGCAATGCGGCTGGCTGACCAGTTTGCTAACCTGTACGCCATTGTTGGCTGGCACCCGGACGACAGCAAGGATTACGACCAAGCGGCCGAGGCGGAGCTGGAAGCGCAGCTGGCGGCCCCCAAAACGGTGGCGCTGGGCGAGATCGGCTTGGATTATCATTGGGATAATAGCCCGCGTGAGATCCAGCGCCGCGTGTTTCGCCGGCAGCTGGCGATCGCCAGGGAGCTGCACCTGCCCGTGTCGATCCACTCGCGCGACGCCTTTGAGGATAGTTACGCCATCCTGAAGGCGGCCCATCTGGAGGACTTTGGGGGGATCATGCACAGTTTCACTGGCGACGCCGAGTGGGCCAAGCGGTTTTTGGCGCTGGGCATGTACATCTCCTATTCTGGCATTGTCAGCTTTAAAAATGCACCGCTGGAGCACGAAAGCGTCAAGGTGATCCCGGATGACCGGCTGCTGGCGGAGACGGATGCGCCGTTTCTGACGCCGACTCCGTATCGTGGCCAGCAGAATCAGCCCGGCAACACGCGGTACGTGGTTGAGGCGGAGGCCAAGTACCGCGGCGACACCCCGGAGCATATCGCCGCGCTGACGTGGGCCAACGCGCACCGCATCTTTGGGCTAAAGGAGAACGCATGACGGCTTTTAAACAAATCATCGTGGTCGAGGGCCGCGACGACACGAAACGGCTGACCGAGGCTTTTGGCCCGATCGACACGATCGAAACGCGCGGCAGCGCCATTGACAAGGAGACGCTTGCGCTGATCAAAAAGGCGCAGGCGACCCGTGGCGTCATCGTCCTGACCGACCCGGACTTCCCTGGCGAAAAGATCCGTAAGACCATCAGTGCCGCGGTGCCTGGGGTGACGCACGCCTTCCTGCCGGTCAAGGAGGCGGTGCCAGATCACAAGGGGTCTTTGGGCGTGGAGCACGCCAGCCCGGCCGCACTGAGGGCGGCGCTCGCGCACTTGGTCACTGAAAACCCCCAAGCGACGCCGCAGATCCCGCGGGCCATTTTGGCTGCCTCCGGCCTGCTGGGTGGGGCCAATGCCCGTGCGCGCCGCGAGCGGCTTGGGGACCTGCTGCACATCGGCTACACGAACGGGAAACAGCTGCAGAAACGCTTGGCCCTGTTTCAAATCAGTGAAGCCACTTTCGCCGCCGCGCTGAAGCAACTCAATGAGGAGGAGCCACATGCCTGAAGATCAGCATATCGCAACGCCTAGTCGCACCAAGGAGATCTTGCAACGACACGGCTTTCGGTTTAAAAAACGCCTGGGGCAAAATTTCCTGACCAATCCGCGGGTGCTGGAGCGCATCGTGCAGGCGGGCGCGGTCAGCGAAGAAGACGACGTGATCGAGATTGGGCCAGGGATCGGCGCCTTGACCGAGTTTTTGGCTGAAAGTGCGCACCGGGTGCTGGCACTTGAGATCGACCCGCGGCTCCTCCCAGTCCTGGCGGAAACCATGGCGCCGTACCCGAACGTCGCGGTCGTGGAAGGCGACATTCTGAAGGTAGATTTGCCGTCAATGATTGCCGAGCACTTTGACGGCGCCCACCGGCTGAAGGTCGTTGCCAACCTGCCGTACTACATCACGACGCCCATTTTGCTGCATTTGATCCAGACGCCGGTGGCGTTTGCTGGCATTACGGTCATGATGCAGAAGGAAGTCGCCGACCGGCTCACGGCACAGCCGCAAAGCAAGGACTACGGCAGCCTTTCCATTGGTGTGCAGCAGCGCATGGTCGTCGAAACTGCCTTTACGGTCAGCCGGACCGCCTTCGTCCCGGCCCCGAACGTCGACTCGGCCATCGTGAATCTGACCCGGCGAGCGGTGCCACTGGTTGAAGTTAGCGACCAAGCGGCCTTTGATCGGTTGGTGCGGGGAAGTTTTGCGGCCCGCCGCAAGACCCTGTGGAATAACTTGACGAACCTGTTTGGCAAGGATGATGCGACTAAGGCCAAGCTGACCGCGGCTTTGGCGAGTGTGGCGGTGGCTCCCAGCGCGCGGGCGGAGACGCTGAGCATCCCTCAGTTCGCGGACTTGGCGGAAGCGTTGAAGGCCAACGGACTGTAAGGACGAGCCGGATCATCGGTTTATGCGAATTACCCGGATTAACGCTTGTCTGGCGCTTAGTGTAATGGTATAATTGCAAATTTCTTGCAATTGTGCTAAGATGTCCACTAAGGGGTGAAGTGCATGCCAATTACGTTAGCAAGCATCAAGCAGCAACTCGACGCCAAAATCGGGGAGAATTTAACTGTTGTCGCACAGGCTGGTCGCAAAAAGGTGATCCGTCGTAAAGGAACGCTGAAGGAAACGTACCCGGCAGTTTTCGTGGTCGCACTCGATCAGAAAGAGAACTCTTTTGAGCGGGTTTCCTACAGCTATGCTGACCTCCTCACCAAATCGATCCAAATTACGTTTGATGACGAAGAGCAAGCTTCATAATAAGCAGATCAGCCGCAGTTCGCGGCTTTTTTTGTATCAAGGAGCGGCAGCGGGCTTGCCCTCGGCCAGCGGCCTTCTAAGGAGAGTATTCATGCTAAAATTTCATGCGGTCAAGGACTCAGCCGATCAGCAGGCAGTGCTGAGCATCTATCAAAGCAACCCGGACTACTTTGCCTTGACGAACCAGCCGGCGCCGACACTGCAGACGGTCAAAGAAGACCAGGCGGCGCATCCTGGAGATACCAGTGCCGTGCAGAAACATTTTGGGCTCCTCCTCGTTGATTCGGCAGTTGTAGGGGTACTGGACCGCCTGGAGGGTTATCCTGACCCAGACGTGGTGTACATCGGCCTGTTGATGATCCGGGCCGATCACCAGCGCCGTGGGCTGGGCCGGCGGACGATTACTGGGCTAGCGGCCCAGTTTCGGCGGCAGGGTTTTCGCCGCATCCGTGTCGCCGTTGCTGATAACAACACCCCCGCCCTGCTGTTTTGGGAACGGCTCGGGTTTGCGCCAGTCGGTGAAAGTCAGGCCGGGTTCAACGCCGCGGTCCGGCAGCCAGTCACGATTTTAGACCGC
This sequence comes from Lacticaseibacillus jixianensis, assembly GCF_003946485.1. Classification (GTDB taxonomy): domain Bacteria; phylum Bacillota; class Bacilli; order Lactobacillales; family Lactobacillaceae; genus Lacticaseibacillus; species Lacticaseibacillus jixianensis. Next base: position 64,926 of record NZ_RHOJ01000007.1, read on the forward strand.
GACTTAGCTGCCGAGGCGTAGGAATTCACGCGAGAAACCGGTATAATTTAACCTAAACAAGGACAGACTGGTGGGTTGATCATGGAACTGATCCAGAAGGCCCCAGCCAAGATCAATCTCAGCTTGGACGCGCTTTTCCAGCATCGTGACGGGGCCCACGAATGGGAAATGGTAATGACGTCGGTTGATCTTGCTGACTACGTACGAATTAAACCGAGCCGCACAATCACGGTTGCGACGGATAGCGGCTTTCTCCCTGAGGATCCGCGTAATTTGGCGTACCAAGCGGCTTATGAACTGCAGCAGGCGGCTGGCGTGACCCAGGGGGCCACGATCCATTTGGAAAAGCACATTCCCGTTGCTGCGGGGTTAGGCGGTGGTTCGTCTGATGCCGCTGCCGTGCTGCGCGGGTTAAATGAGCTCTGGGGGCTGAACTGGCCGCTTGAACGATTAGCGAAGGTCGGGCTAGCGGTTGATTCGGATGTGCCTTATTGTGTGTATTCGCAAACGGCACTGGTCCAGGGCCGCGGGGAGATCGTCACGCCGCTGCGCCGCAGGCCGGACTGCTGGGTGGTGCTGGCAAAACCCAGCATTTCGGTTTCGACCTCCAGCATCCTGCGTGCGATCGATTACCATCAGGACATGCCCCGGCCAGATACGGCCAAAGTCGTTCAGGGGATCAAAGCCGGGGATTTTGACCTCATGGCGGCGGGGATGGCCAACTCACTGGAATCCGTCACGGCCGCCCGCCACCCTGAGATCCTGGCTCTGCAGCAGCGCTTTGTCCGTTACGGCGCGGCAGTGGCGCAAATGTCGGGGAGCGGTCCCACCGTTTTTGGATTGTGCCGCAAGCGCAGTCGTGCCCACCGGATCTATAACAGTATGAAGGGCTTTTGCCGGGAGGTCTACCTGGTGCGGCCGCTCCAGTAAGACGGTCAGGGGCCGCCTTTTTTATCGGGTGCAGAGCGGTTGCGCACTAGGGGGACAGCTAGCCGCTGCGAATGTCCTTGGCCGCGTTGTGCGCGCCCAGCTGATCATCGGCCGAGGCCGATTCGCGGCGGATCACGTCTCAACAAGCCTTGCCAGCGGGGACGCACCGGCCGGTGGTAATGCGTAATCACCCCCGATAAACGCCGGTGCGACGCGGGTTCAATTGACTTTAAAGAGGGGGAAGGCGACAATGTGGGCGGACGGGCGGATCCGTTAGGCCGCCGTACGGGAGGAATTAGGATGACACAACCGAAACCGAATCATGCATTTCGCTGGGGGATTCTCCTCAACTCGCTTTACATCGTCGCCGAAGTCGCGTTTGGCGTGATGGTGGGCTCCATCGCGCTGGTCGCCGATGCCTTGCACAACTTAAGTGATGTCTTGGGGCTGGGGATCGCCTGGTTCGCCAGCTGGCTGACTAGGCTCAAACCGACGGCGCAGCGAACATACGGCTACAAGGGGTCCTCGATCCTTGCGGCCCTGATCAACGCGGTTTTTCTGCTGATCGCGATGGGCGCGATCATCGTCGAGGCCGTGCAGCGGCTGGCGACGCCTGAGCCAACCAAAGGCGGCATCGTGATGCTGGTGGCGGGCCTGGGCATTATCGTCAATGGTGCCACGGCGATGATGTTTCACGCCGGTCAGCAGCATGATCTCAATATCCGCGGGGCCTTTCTGCACATGGCCGCGGACGCCGGGGTCTCCTTGGGCGTTGTGATCGCCGGCGGCATATACCTGCTCACCGGCTGGGAATGGCTGGATCCGGTGGTGTCCATCTTGGTTGCGCTGGCCGTTCTTGGCGGGACCTGGGGCTTGCTGAAGGATGCGGTCAACCTGGCGATGGCGGCGGTTCCCAAGGCCATCGACACCCAGAAGGTGCACGCCTTGATCAATGCCTACCCCACGGTGGCCGGCTGCCACGACCTGCACATCTGGGCGCTGAGCACGACAGACGTGGCCTTGACGGTGCACATTACCCGCAAGACCGACGTGAACAACGATCAGTTTCTCGAGCAACTCGGCTGCGAACTGCGCCGCCGCTTTGGCGTGGCTCACGTCACGATCCAAGTTGAATACGGCGACTACCTGCCGCTGCAATCCAGCGACAATCCGTATTAGTTGAGGCACCAAAATCAATTGGCCGGCTTGATCTAAATCAAGTTAATAACTGTGCGCGGCGCGTAAGCTGATAGGTGAGCAAGCTAGTTGCGATGGCTCGCAGGGAGGAATCATCATGCATCAACACGAAGCAGAGGATTGTGTGCGGCTGGTCCCCATTTTTCAAACGCTGGGCGAGGCCGATATTGCCGCGATCGCGCAGTTGGTCCGAGACCATCAGCTAAAGGCGGGCGAGTTCCTGTTCACTGAGGGCACCGCCGCCGATCGTCTTTACATCCTGGCCCACGGTCAGGCAAAGATCACGCAAAGCACGGCAGCCGGCCGCGAGCAGCTGTTGCGGGTGCTGGGGCCCGGGGATTTCGACGGGGAAGGGGTGCTGTTTACCAAGGGTGAGCACACCACGACCAGCACGGCTTTGACCCCGCTGAGCGTCTGCACGATCAGTCAGCAGGATTTTCAGGCGCTTCTCAAAAGCACCCCTGCGCTGGCCCTAAACGTGCTCAACGCGCTTGGCCAGCGGGTCGTGGCCCTGGAGGCGCAGACCACCGCGCAGGCGGTGGCCAGCGTGGGTGAGCGGCTGGCTAATTACCTCGTCGAGACGTCGGCGGCGCTCGGCCAAACGAGCTTTGAGCTGCCTTTGAAGAAAAAGGACTTGGCCCAGTACCTTGGCACGACCCCGGAAACAATCAGTCGTAAGCTGGCACACTTCGCGGCAGCCGGCTTGATCAAGCAAAGCGGCCGTCAGCACATCGAGGTGATCGATGCAGACGGGCTGACGCTTGAAGCGTAGCAAAGGTCGCTACATAAAGCGGTTTTCGCCCAAAGCGCAAGCGCCTCTACAGTGCGATTCGGTTTTAGGATCGCACTGTAGAGGCGCTTATTTACGTGGCGTTGCTTTATGAAACGCGACTAGGGAGTTATCGCTTACTCACCTAGAATTCGCGGTAATAGTAAATGTCGGTGTCGCCTTGCTGCGAGGTGAAGCGGTAATCGTTGGTATTCAGCCCGCCAATGTGAAACCCGCTGGCGAGGTAGAACCGGTTAGCCCCGAGGTTCGAGCCTTGAGCGATCGTGCAAAGCCCGCGCAGCCCCCGCTGTTCGGCGATCGGCCCGGCGACTTCCAGTAATTGCTTGGCGACCCCGTGCCGCCGGTACTGGGAATTGACTTTCAGGTCGGCGAGGTACAGATAGTGATTGTAATGGAAATCATCCTCGAAGGTCGCCAGGCCGATGCACTGCTGGCCGGCGAAGGCACCTAAGGCAAAGCCAGCGGCGTCGATGGCGGCCAGCTGATAGTCTTCTTCGGGAAAGGTTTGCTGCGAAGAGGCGGGGTCCAGCTGCTCGCGGTGGTGCCAGCCGGTATTGTCGTACGAGACGATCAGGTGGCCGAAGCGGGTGAACGGCTGGTTTGGGAGCCTCAGCGCCGCTTCGTTGACCTGGGTGATGCGCGTGATCGTGATTGTCATGATGTCCTCCATTGGCGCCTAGCGCTGCGGCGCGTCTTTTCGTTAAGTCGTAGGTCAGCGCAGCTGCAGGTCGGCGTTGAAGAACTGCGGGTAGGCGCGGTAGCAGGCGATCACGCTGGCAAGACTGGTGGCGGCCAGCAGCATAAAGGTGACCATGATCTGGTACATGATGGCCTTGGTCGGATCGATGCCGGCAAAAATCAGCCCGGACATCATCCCAGGCAGGCTGACCAGGCCCACTGTTTTGGCCGAATCGATGGTCGGCGCCATCCCGGTTTTAATTGCGGCGCGCACGATCTCTGCGGTGGCCTGCTTGGCGTCGGCCCCCAGTGCAAGCCGCTCCAAGACAGCCTGGCGCTGGTCGTGAAAGGTCGCGTTTAAGTTGCGGTAACACAGGCCGATGGCGACCATCGCGTTGGAGGCGATCATGCCAGAGATCGGGACGATCTGGCTGGGCGTGAACTTGACTGCGTGGGCCAAGACCAGCAGGGCGATGGTGGTGACGGTGGCGGCGCTGATGGCGAGCAGCGAGATCGCGTAGGCGTGGGGAATCCCGTTGGCCCGCCCCCGGGCGTTCCAGGCGGCGTTGAGGATGATAACGGCGACCATCAGCAGGGTCAGGGGGGCGCGGTCGACCTTGATGATGTAAGTCAGGACGTACCCAACGACGGTCAGCTGAATCACGGCCCGCAGGACGCCGGTGATCAGGTCCTTCTCCATGCCGATGTGCTCTTTGAAGTTGACCAGTAAGGCGATGATGACCAGCACGACGGCAAAGGCGAGGGCGGTGGGACTGACGATTAGATTATTCATGTTCTGCCTCCATTCTGCCGCCGGTGATGGTGATCAGCCGGTGGGCGACGGCAATTTCCCCTTCATCATGGGTGACTGCCAGTACGGTGAGCCCATCGTGCTGATTCTTTGATTCGATCAGCCGGTGGACAATTTCCTTTGTCGCGCTATCCAGCCCGGTGGTGACTTCATCCAGCAAAAGGACGTCAGGCGTAAAAAGGAGGTTCCGGATCAGCGCCACGCGCTGCTTTTCGCCGCCGGACAGTTCGGTGATCGGCTTGTCCAGCATGCTCTCTGGAAGGTCGACTTCCGCCAGCGCCTGCATGGCCTGCGTTGGATCGAAGGGGCGATCGCGCAGGCTGAAGGGAAAGGCGAGGTTATCGCGAACGGTGTCGCCGAACAAGCTCGGTTGTTGAAAGCAGTACGAGACCTGACGGCGATAGGCGACCTTGGCGTAGCTCCCCTGCGGCTGGTCGCGATAGGTGATCGTCCCGCTGGTCGGCGTCAGCAGTGTCGCAATCAGGCGGAGCAGCGTGCTTTTGCCTGAGCCTGAGGGCCCGGAGAAGGTCACGTATTCGCCTTCCTCGACGGTGAAACTGATATCAGTGAGGATCGCACGTTCCGGCGTTTTGAAGCCGACGTGGTCAAGTTGAAAAAGCATTCACTCACGTCCTTTCTATCTGATAACCATTCTAATCTAATTAAGGTGGCAGTGTCACTAAATTCTATTCGAGATTGGTTATTTCGGAAATTTGGCGAACGTTCGGCATATTTTTACAAAAAGTCTAGGAATATGACCTGAAATCCCATATAATATTGGAGATTGGTACCAAATTCGGTGCAATAATCCAAATATTCGGAGTTTAAGGAGATAACCTATGACAAAAGTTCGGCGTAGCGACCGGTTGATCGACATGACCCGGTACCTATTGGAGCGGCCTCACACATTGGTGCCGCTGACTTATTTCTCGAAGCGGTATGATTCCGCCAAGTCCTCCATTTCTGAGGACTTGGCGATCGTGCGGCGGGTGTTTGCGACTCGCCAAACTGGGATCTTGGAAACTGTTCCTGGCGCAGCGGGCGGCGTCCGCTTCATCCCAACCATCGGCGAGGCCGAGGCCGAGGCGTTTCTCACGGAAATGGCGCATCGCCTTTCCGAAACCGACCGGCTGCTGCCGGGCGGGTACGTCTACCTGTCCGACTTGCTTGGAACGCCAGACGTTCTGCGGCAGATCGGCCGGCTGATCGCCACGCAGTACTTGGATGCAAAAGTTGATGCTGTGATGACCGTCGCCACTAAGGGTATCCCGATCGCCCAAAGCGTGAGTCAGTACCTGGACGTCCCGTTCGTGATCGTGCGCCGCGACAGCAAGATCACGGAAGGCTCGACGGTGTCCGTCAATTACGTGTCTGCCAGCTCTGCCCGCATTGAGAAAATGGAGTTGTCCAAGCGCAGTCTCCCAGCCGGCTCCCGCGTTTTGATCGTCGATGACTTCATGAAGGGCGGCGGCACAGTCAACGGGATGCGGAGCTTGATCAAGGAGTTCGACGCCGAGCTGATCGGCATCTCCGTGTTTGCGGAAGGCAACTTTTCCGGTGACCGCATGGTGACTGACTACACCAGCTTGATCCGCGTCGATGAGGTGGACACCAAGGCCAACACGCTGCACGCCATTGCAGGGAATTACCTCGTTCAAAATCAAGACCGCCTACACGCACTGAGCAAATGAGTGCCTACCTGATTCCAATCAAAAGTGCGGTGATGGCCTTTCCCTTCATCGCATTTTTCGTGTCGTTGCCGTTCATGGTGGGACAGTATCGCAAGTATGGCAGTTTCCTGTTCTGGCGGGCAGTAGTGCTGTACAGCTTTGTGTTCTACCTCCTTGCGGCATACTTCATGATCATGCTGCCGTTGCCGAGTGTGGCCAGCGTGGCGAAATTGACGACCCCGCATTACAATCTCACGCCTTTCATGGCGCTGCGAACGTTTCTGAAGACCACAGTGTTTGTTCCTGGTGAGCCGGGGACTTGGCTTGCCGCGTTGAAGCAGCCCGGCTTCATTCAGCCGGCGTTTAATCTGGTCCTGACGCTGCCGTTTGGGGTCTACCTGCGCTATTACTTTAAGCGCAGTCTCAAACAGATCCTGGTGCTGTCTTTGGCCCTCAGCCTGGTTTTTGAGCTGACGCAGTTATCGGGGCTTTACGGCATCTACCCGCGGCCCTACCGGCTGTTTGACGTCGACGACCTGATCATCAATACGACTGGTGGGCTCCTAGGCGGTCTGATTGCACCAGCGCTGATGCGGGCCTTTCCGACCCGCGAGGCGATGGACGCCAAAAGCTACGCCAGGGGGACACGGGTCACCTGGCTGCGCCGGTTTGCAGCCTTTTTGATCGATAACCTCGTTGGCGTCGGCTTGATCAGTCTGGTGTTGACGCTGCTTGCCCGGCTGTTTGGGGTCACTGGGGCGGAAGTTGATACGCTGATCAGTGCCTTCGTTGCGCCGCTGCTGGTCTTTATTATTGCCCCTGCGCTGAACCGCGGCGCCACGTTAGGCAAACGTTTGGTGGGCATCCGGATCGTGCGGGAAGATGGCCAGCCGGTGGAATTCTGGCGCTTAGCTTACCGGGAATTTTTACTTTACGGCTTTGCCAAGTATGTCCTGATTGGCTTTAATCAGGTGTTCGTGGCGCTTTTCTCTCAGTTCCACCGCACCGAGTTGAACTGGGCGCTGTTTGCCATCCTGGGGGTGGGGGTGCTATTTCTGGTGGCCAACTTGCTCTGGGAAGTGGTCACCTTAGACAACCATTACTTCTACGATGTCTGGGCCAAGACCAAGCAGGTCAGCACTATTCACGCCAAGCAGTAAGCGCCCAAACGCTGCTGTGAAGCGGTCTATTCCGATTTTCTGATTTGCGCCGAACCCGCCGCTGGGCTATGCTTAGGATAATTTGAAATGGAATAGGAGTCATAGCATGACGAAGAAATTCACGCTTATTTTGGCTGCTGGCAAGGGCACCCGGATGAAGTCCAAGCTTTACAAGGTGCTCCACGAGGTTTGCGGCAAGCCGATGGTCGACCACGTGCTGACCGAAGTGGAAAAAACGCACCCGGACCGGGTCGTCACCATCGTTGGCCACGGCGCCGAGGCGGTCGAGGAGACGCTCGGTCAAAGGACCCAGTACGTTGTCCAGGAGCAGCAGCTTGGCACCGGTCACGCCGTGCTTCAAGCAGAGCCGCTGATTGGCGGTGAGGCGGGGATGACCCTGATCGTTTCAGGCGATACGCCGCTGTTCACGGCAGAAACGTTTAAAAAGCTTTTCGAATACCACAAGGACAAGGGCGCAACGGCGACGATCCTCACCGCCCAGGCGCCTGATCCGTTCGGTTACGGCAGGATCATCCGCAGCGATATCGGCACCGTGCAGAAGATCGTGGAGCAAAAGGACGCGACTCCTGAAGAGGCGCGCGTGGCCGAGATCAACACTGGCGTCTATGTCTTTGACAACCAAGAGCTCTTCGCGGCGCTGCACCAGGTCAAAAATAACAACGCGCAAGGGGAGTACTACCTGCCTGACGTCATTCAGATCATGAAGGCCAAGGGCGACGTCATTGCCGCGTATCGCATGCCGGACTTCTCTGAGTCCATGGGGGTCAACGACCGCGTGGCGCTGGCTGCGGCAACTAAAGTCATGCAGGCCCGCATCAATCGTCAGCACATGCAAAATGGCGTCACCCTGATCGATCCGGCGACGACGTACATCGATGCCGACGTGACCATTGGCGCCGACACCGTCATTGAGCCGGGTGTTTCGCTCAAGGGCCGCACGACGATTGGCGCGGACTGCAAGATTGGGACTCACTCCGAGCTGATCGACGCGACCCTGGAGGACGGGGTCACGGTGACGAGCTCGACCATTGAGGACTCGATCATGCGCAAGGGGTCGAACATCGGTCCGAACTCGCACCTGCGGCCGCAGTCTGACATTGGCGAGGAGGTCCACTTGGGCAACTTCGTCGAGGTCAAGAAGGCGACGATTGGGCCCCGCACCAAGGTTGGCCACCTGACTTACGTGGGGGACGCGACACTGGGCGCGGACATCAACGTGGGCTGCGGCGTGGTCTTCGTCAATTACGACGGCGTGAAGAAGTGGCACACCGAGGTCGGCAGCCACGCCTTCATCGGCTCTAATTCGAACATCATTGCCCCGGTCAAGATCGCTGACCACAGCTTCATCGCGGCCGGCTCGACCATCACCGACGATGTTCCGTACCACGCAATGGGCATTGCCCGCGCGCGGCAGACCAACAAGCCCGATTTCTGGGACCGCTCCGCGCTGGCGAAAGACGCCGAATGGAACGCGGACGATGCGCATCAGTCATGAAAATCTGTTTGAAAACCAGCAGGCAAATTTTGAAAGCCGGCTGGTTTTGTTCGGTTAAAATCTGATGACACTGTTCGTCAGACCCGCCGCTTGGTTGGATGTTCTGGTATAATCGGCTTGTAAACTGTGCAATTTGATCGAACGTCTGGTAGTCAATTCAATCTGATGGAGGAAAACATGTCCTACTCTGATCCAAAGTTGAAGATTTTTGCCCTGAACTCAAACAAGCCCCTCGCGGAGAAAATCGCCGCTGAAGTGGGGGTCGAGTTAGGGAAGTCATCAGTGACCCGGTTCTCTGACGGGGAAATTCAGATCAACATCGAGGAAAGTATCCGTGGCGATGATATCTACCTGATCCAGTCCACGTCTGCGCCGGTCAACGATAACCTGATGGAGCTGCTCATCATGATCGACGCCTTGCGCCGCGCGTCTGCGCATACCATCAGCGTTGTGATCCCCTACTACGGTTATGCGCGGCAGGATCGCAAGGCCCGTTCACGCGAGCCAATCACGGCGAAGCTGGTGGCCAACATGCTTGAACGGGCCGGTGCGACCCGAGTGCTGGCACTAGACCTGCACGCAGCACAGATCCAAGGCTTCTTCGACATTCCGGTGGATCACCTGATGGGGGCGCCGCTGCTGGCCGATTACTTCATCCGCAGCGGTTACACCAACGCCGACACGGTCGTGGTCTCACCTGATCACGGCGGCGTGACGCGGGCGCGCAAGCTGGCCGAGTTTTTGAAGGCCCCAATTGCCATCATTGACAAGCGGCGGCCGCGGCCTAATGTTGCCGAGGTCATGAACATCGTTGGTCACGTTAAGGGCAAGCGGTGCATCATCATTGACGATATGATCGACACGGCCGGCACGATCACGCTGGCCGCCCAAGCGTTGAAGGATGCTGGCGCGATCGAGGTTCAGGTCGCGGCAACGCACGCCGTCTTCTCCGGCCCCGCCGTCGAGCGGCTGCAAAACAGTGCCATCGAGCGGGTGGTCGTCACCGACTCGATCAACCTGCCAGAAGCCAAGAAGATCGACAAGCTGACCATCGTGTCAGTTGGGCCGCTCATTGGGCGGGCCATCACGCGGATCCAGGAAAACAAGCCCGTTTCTCCGTTGTTCGAGAATCGGTTTACCAAGTAACCAAGACTGGCAACTTTGCCGGATCCCAAAAACTGCCCCACTTCAGCCGCTGCTGAGGTGGGGCAGTTTTTCACTTATTTTGGCGCCTGCTTGGCCAGCAAGTCGCGGATCTCGGTGAGCAGTTCTTCTTGGGTCGGACCAGTCGGCGCGGCCGCTTTCTTGGGCATCAGCTTGTTGGCGGCGCGAACCAGCAAGAAGACGATGAAGGCGACGATCAAGAAGTTCAGCACGTCGTTAATGAACTGACCATAGGCGAAGCGCGCACCGAACACTGTCGCGCTAAGCTTGGTCAGGCTGGAGCTGCGCAGGAACAACCCGATGAGCGGATTGATCAAGTTCTTGGTGAGGCTCGTGATGACCGCGGTGAACGCCGCCCCAATGATGACCCCAACGGCCATATCGAGCACGTTACCGCGCATGATAAAGGCCTTAAATTCTTTGAGCACTGGTATTTCCCCCTTCACTGCATCTTGCCTTAATTGTAGCAAAACGAGCGGCGAGAGAACACCACGGCGGCGCTATTCGATGATCTGAGACTTGCGCGTGATGTGGTGCATCTTGTTGATCCACGGCCGGATCGGGCCCTTCAGCAGCAAGCCCAGCAGGAAGAAGGTGAGCCCAAACGCGGCTAGTTTCCAAACGTCCTGCCAGAAGTTAGGCCAGTAGATGCCGCCGACGGTTTCCCGGAGCAGGTTCACCGCATAGGTAAACGGCAGCCAGGGATTGATGGCCTGAAAGAAGTGGCCGGAAAGAACGACCGGGAAGTTCCCGCCGGCCCCGGAGATGGAGAGGACGAGAATGATAATGCCGATGCCTTTGCCGATGTTGCCAAACAGGCTGATCAACGCGTACATGATCGAGACGAAGACGACGCTGAGAAACATTGCGCCCAGCAGGTACAGGGGCTTGTTGACGACAAAGGTGCTGATCAGGATGATGTTGCCCGCCCCGGCGATCAGCCCCTGCAGCATGGCCAGCCCCACGAAGGTCAACCACCGCGCGACGTACTGCTGCTTGACGGAGGCGGCGAAATCGGCAGGCAGCTTGTATTCAGTGATCAAGATCGCCCCGAGCAGCAGCGCACCGACCCAGATGCAAAGTGCGAGGTAGAATGGGGCGCTCTGCGACCCGTAAGTCGGGATCGGGTAGATACTGGTGGACGCAATGGTGACGGGATTGGCCAAAAAGTCGGCTTCCTTGCCAGCATCCCGGCGCAACAGCTTGATGAGCGCCGTGAGGTCAATGGTTTGCTCGCCCTTCTTGATGGCGGCGCTGCCGCGCTGGATGGCGTCCTTGAGCGTTGGCCAGTCGCTTTGCTTAAAGGCCGCCGCCTTGTTCAGTCCATCCTTGAGTGCCGGCATCTTGGCGTTGGCCAAGGCGAGGCTGGTCGTCAGCTGGGTTTCAATCCCCGGCAGGTCGGACTGGATGAAGTCACTGGCAGTTTTCAGCTTTGTGCGCAGCGCCGGGAATTCATTGCGGTACAGCGCGGCCACGGTGGTGATGCCGCTTTTGATCAGGGCCATGTGGCCGTTCAGGAGCGTATTGGCATCGGTGAGTTCCTGGCGCAGGGCCGGCAGCTGGGTCTTGACTTGTTTGAGGAAGACGTTGGCCTGGGTGAGCAAGGTCTTGGTGTTACTCAGCAGACTCGGCAACGCGGGGATGATGTGCGCATTGATCGTGCCCAGGGTGGTTTGGGTGCTGCTCAGCACCGTTTCAAACTGGCTCAGGACCGTCTGGACGCTGCCGCCTAAGTTAAGCTGCTGCAGGTTGCTTGCGGCCTGCGCAAAGCCGTCAGCGGTGGTGACCAACTGGGCGAGCCTTGCTTGCAGCTGCGCGGTGGAAAGGGTGGGGACCTGAGCGGCGAGCTGATCGGCCTGGCGGGCGACGACGGTTGCGACCGCAGCGAGCGCGTTCAGGCGGCTGATCGCATCAGCAAACGGGGTGCGCTGATCGTGATTCAGTGCCTGCAGGCTGGCCTGAAGCTTGGTCAGCGTCTGGGCCAGGCTGGTGGCGGTGGCAGCAGCCTGGCTTTGCCGCGTGGCCAGCGCGGTCAAGCGGTTGGCCATGGCTGCTTTGACGGTTGCGGTATCCTTGGCATGATCCAGCGCGGCTAATTGCTGATTCAGGCTGCTCAGGTCCAGGCTGAGGCTGGTGTTCGCCGTTTGGATGAGGGTTAACCCTGCGGTGGTGGCATTTTGGACGATGGTGAGGGCCTGGCGGATTTTGGGGAGGACGGCGTTCTTGGTCGTTCCGACTGCTCCTTGCGCGGCCTGGCCAAACTGCGTTAGTGCCGGCAGCGTGCCAGCCACTTGGTCGATGATCGTCAGGCTCTGGCTGGTGATCGTGACGCCGTTATCGACGGCCCGGCTCAAGTCGTCAAAGTGAGTTGCCACCGTGTTTAACTGGCTGCCGGCGCGCTGCACTTCCGGCAGCTTACCTTGGACCTGGGTCGCCAGCTGGCCGGCCGAGGCGACCATCGGCAAAAACTGCTGCGCGGAGACCAGCTTTTGCGTCATCGCATTCACTTCCGGCAGGTAGGTCGCCATCTGATTGGCGGTGTTCAGCTTGGCCTCAAGGTCCGGCACCTTGGCTTTCAGTGCGGTCACCTCGTTAAGGTACCGTTCAATGGTCGGCAGCTGGGCGTCCGTGCTGGTGACGAGGCTGGCGAAGCGGCGGATCAGCGGCAGGTTCTCATCAAGCTTGATGCCTGCCTGGTTAAACACGCCGACCAGCGTTTTGGCGACGGTATCGACAAATTCATCGCTGATGGTCCCCTGCAAAGTCGAGGCCGCCGTGCCAGTGAGTTTGGGGGCCACGGCGTTGATTTTTTCGTTCACGTAATACTTAAGCTGGGGCTTTTGAATTTTACCGTCGACAAACGACAGTAAGTCTTTGGAGAACCGCTTGGGCACGACGATCCCGGCGTAGTACTTCCCTGACTTGACCCCGGAAATGACCTGCGATTGGGAATCAACGAACTGCCAGCCGAGTTTCTTGTTGTGGTGAAGCTGATCAGTGAGCGCCTCACCGATCGCGATTTTTTTATTCTGAAAAGTTGCGGGCTGATCGGCGGAGTAAACGGCCACTTTCAGATCTTGCGTGTTCGAGTAGGGATCCCACAGCGCCCACACGTTGAACCAGCAGTACAGGCTGGGGATCACGACCAGTGCCGCGATCAGCAGAAAGGCAAAGGGGCTTTTTAAGATGCGCTTCCAGTCTAAGGCGACCAGGTGAGCAATGTTTTTCATAATGTCCTCCATATCAAACACTTATATCCTCCGCGCTAGCATACCGGATTTTGTGGGGGTTGGCCACCCCTTTAAAGCCAGTAATTCACGACTGGCGAGAGCCGCATTCCCCTGGATGGTGGGGCGCATGTGGCCAGCACCCGAGCACCAAAAAAAGGCCCCGCGGCAGCGCCTCAAGGCCAATTCATGGTAATTCTCTGCATTTAACTGACCGCCTGACCGATCGCGACCACGATCGCCAGCAGTGTGATCAGGCCGCCGGCGACGATGTGGCGCCGCTTGTGGATGACCACAAAGGCGAGGTACTCGCGGATCACTGCGTTAGGCAAGAAGTAAAACGAGGTCGCGGCCCCCACCCCGTTGGCGTCCAGCCCGGCGGCCCGGGCGAAGACGCCAGCGCGAAAGAGGTGATAATTGTTCGTGAAAAAGGCCGCCTTAACAGGCCGGGGGCCTTCACGCTTGGTGATGAGGGCCTTGGAGAACTTCATGTTCTGGTAGGTGGTCTTGGATTGGTCCTCCACCAACGTTGCGTCTTCCGGAATACCATGGGCGATCGCCCACTGCTGCATGGCCCGCCCCTCGGGCAGCTTTTCGTCCCCGCCTTGCCCGCCGGAAAAAATAATGTGGGGGGCCGGCCGCCCCAGGCGGACCTGTTTGTGGTAGAACGTGATGGCCACCTGAATGCGTGCGGCCAGCAGCGGGCTCACCTGGTCGCCGTGGAGCAGGCCGGCGCCGAGCACGATCAAATAGTCCCGATCATGCCGCGGCCGGTAAAGGTTGTACAGCACGAGGATGGTGAGAAAGTTGTAAAGGGCGATCAGTTCGTAGCCGATCCCCAGCGTGAAGAAGACGCTGAGGCCGGCGTAGAGCCAGCTTGGGACCCAGCTGCGGCCGACGACCGCCGCCACTTCCAGCAGGATCAGCCCCACTGCGAGCGCCAGCGTCAGCATGTTGCCGAGGCTATGCCCCTCGCGCCGCCAGACCAGCCACGCGTTCCACAGCAGCCAGACTAAGTGCAGCGAGAAGAGCAACGCCACCACGAGGACAAAGATGATGAACAGCGTTGCCGATACCGCGATCAAAAGGCGGTTTTGCGAGCTGAGGATCGCCACAGCGGCAGTGGCCAAGGCAGTGAGCGCAAAGAGGTTGAACAGCATGCCGTTATAAAGGTGGCGCGGTTCCCGCAGGAAGCTGTAGAAAAAAAGGGCACCGGTGATGATGACAGGCAGGTAGAGCCAGAAACTTGGCGAAGGCATTTGAACACATCCTTAGTGGCGATTAAATAGCAGGTCGAGTATAATGAGGAAAAAATGAGAAGAGGATGGCACGAGTCATGGCAGAGCCAGTGTTTGGTCAAAAAGATCCCAAGCTAGATTATCAAAAGCGGGTCGGGGTTTACGGGGTGATCCCAGATCGTGATGGGAAGCGGCTCCTGATCTTGGAGGCGCCCAACCACGCGCTGTTTTTACCAGGCGGCGAGGTCGAAGCAGGCGAGACCGACGAGCAAACGCTGAGGCGTGAGCTGCTTGAGGAATTCGGGGTGACCGTCACGATTGGTGAGAAGCTGGGAACGGCGGCGGAGTACTTTTACTCCCATCACCGCCAAACCGCTTATTACCACCCGGCGACGTTCTACGCTTGTTCGGACATCAAGCAGGTCCAAAGCCCACTGGAGGATTTCAACACGCTGATGCTGATGCCGATCGCACTGGCAGCCGCTTCCTTGAAGCGGCCGACCCACCGCTACGGGGTGGCCCAGTGGCTGCGTACCCATTAGCGCGGATCGATCAATGAGTCGTTCAGAAGGTACTGCTGGAAATGGGCGTAGGTGTCAGCGAATAAATCGCTGGCATTTTTGCTCAGCATGACTTTAGGAAAGTAGAACCGTTTGTCGCCGATCGCACGGCCGGAAATGGCGGCGACCAAAGGCGATTGGGTCGACAGCTCCTCAAGCGTCCCGTCCCGCTGGATGATCTCGATCTGGGTCTTGGGGTCGGCGACGCTGGGGTCGTACTGGTCGTAGGGGAGGTCAAAGCTGTCATTTTCGGCGGTGTAGTACGCCGGATCAAAGCCGGCGTCGGCCACAAGGGCGCGCAGCTTCGGCAGTAAGCCCGCCGTCTTGTCCGTGAAGGCGACCGACTTAAGCGGCCGCCGGCTCAGGAACCGACTGGCCAGGTCCTGAAGCACCAGGTCCGGGTAATCGAGCCAGTAAGTGAAGTAGGTGTTCAGTACGCCGTCGTCGAGGCGCAAGTAGTCCTGCAAGTTGAACTGATGTTCAAAGAACGGCACCAGCAGGCGCGGATTGAACCGAGTATCGAACCGGCCGGCCTCGTAAAGCGTCTTCGCCCGTTCAAGTAAGTGGGTCAGGATCATCTCCATACTGCGGGAGACGGGGTGAAAGTAGACCTGCTGGTACATCTGGAAACGGCCGACGATGTAGTCTTCAACCGCGTGCATGCCGTTGGCGTCAAACCCGATGCCGCCTTGATAAGGCCGCATCACGCGCAGGATGCGGGCAAGGTCGAATTCACCGTACTTGGTCCCGGTGAAGTAGGCATCGCGCAGCAGGTAGTCCATCCGGTCGGCATCGATCTGGCTGGAGATCATCTGGACGACCTGGGGGTTGGGGTAGGTGTGGGCGATCACACTGGCCACTTGCTCGGGAAAGTCAGGTGCGATGCTGCGGAGCACCGCGTTGACTTTGGTGCTGGGATCGGTCAGAATCCGCCGCGTGATGGCTTCGTGGTCCGTGTCAAAAATGTGCTCAAAAGTGTGCGAGTAAGGGCCGTGGCCGATGTCGTGCAGCAGGGCGGCACACAGTGCAACCAGCCGCTCGTGGTCGTCCCACAGGCCATCACCCGGCGTTTTGGTTGGGTAGTTAACCGCAAAGTTGTCGCAGATCTGACGGGTGATTTCGTAAACGCCAAGGCTGTGGGTGAAACGGGTGTGCTCGGCGCCTTGAAAGACGTAATCTGCCACGCCGAGCTGCTTGATCCGCCGCAGCCGCTGAAATTCAGGCGTGTTGATCAGATCGAGGATGACCTGATGTTGAACGTGGATATAATTGTGGACTGGATCGCGGAAGACTTTTTCCCGGGGTAACAGTTTGATGCTCATCGTTTATCTCCTTCAGTGCTGCAGCGGCATGAGGCAGTTATGGCCGCAAGCTTGATATATTCCTATTATATGCAACTTGATCACTCGCTGCATCTTTGGGCGCAAATGTGCCGGAAAGCGCACGGGTAAGTTATAATAGCCAAGAAAGGATGATGGCCATGGATTTAGCACACGGCGTTGACGTTCAAGTCCACCTCGAGACTTTTGTCACTCAAGAAGGCGAGACGGAGCGTCACGTGTTCGACGAACCGGGTACGGTCGTCCAGATGGGGGACACGCTGTACGTCCGGTACCGGGAGATCAACGAGCAAGAACACACCGATTATCCCGTCACGCTGAAGCTGCGCGGGGACGGGTCGGTTCAGTTATCACGGGGGTCCAGCGACGATGACACCCACCTACGGCTGCACTTTGCCAACAACCGGCGGATCTTGACGCGCTATCGGACCCCTTACGGCGACATTCCGGTCGAGACCATCACGCCGCGCTTGGACGTACGTTTGACAACCGCCCCTTTGACCGGCGAGATCTACATTGAGTACGAACTGTTGGCCAATGGTGAGCACCTGGGAAATTATCGCCTGCGATTGCTTTTTACCGCGTGAGCGCGTATGATTCAAAATAGACTGTATTAACCAGAAAGGGCGTGTACCGGTTGAAACTTGATGTATTTGCCGATGCGAACAAATCGGAATTGTCCATGATCGAGGTGGCACGCGCCATTCTCGAGGAAAAAGGCGACACGATGGGCTTTGCGGACATCGTAAACGAGATTCAAACCTACTTGGGAAAGAGTGACTCGGAAATCCGTGGGCGCCTGCCGCAGTTTTACACGGACCTCAACGAGGACGGGAGCTTTATTTCCTTAGGCGACAACGTCTGGGGCCTGCGGGCGTGGTATCCATACGAATCCGTCGACGAAGAAGTGAACCATCCCGAAGACGAAGAGGATACACCGCGCCGGAAGAAGCGCAAGAAGGTTAATGCCTTCTTGGCCGACGCCGTGGATGATGATGACGTGATCGACTACAACGATGATGATCCGGAAGACGACGACTTTGATGCCGCCGACGACACGGAAGACGCCACCGATGACTTTGACGATGACGCTGATGACACTGATGAGACGGATGACGAGGACGACAGCCTACCTGATGGCATCGAGGGCCAGTTGGCCGAATTCTCCGACGATGACACCGACGACGCTGACGAGGAAGACGCGGACACGCCTGACTTCTCCAGCGATGCCGATGATGATGACGACAGTAGTGATAAATAGATCAGGCCTCATGAATACCCAAGCCGCAGTCGGTTTGGGTATTTTTTTTGCGTTACAGGGTTTACAATTCAGTTGAAACCGCATACAGCGGTTTTCTCCCCTGCGTCTGGCGCAAGCACAGGCGCAGAGGCAACCAAAGGAGATGCACTCATGACAGCAGCAATCACCCTCGACCACGTTCAAAAAGGGTTCAACGGGCGGCCAGTCCTTAAAGACGTGTCCTTTTCAATCGAACCCGGCACCATTGTGGGCTACATCGGTCAAAACGGCGCGGGTAAAAGCACGACGGTGAAGATCATCTTGGGTCTGCTGACTCAGGATGCAGGCGAGATCCTGCTCCAAGGGCGGGCCATTGACCGGGAGGACCCGACGTATAAGCAGCACATTGGGTATGTGCCCGAGGCCGCCGATATTTTCGATGCGCTGACCGCCAGGGAATACCTGACGCTCATCGGTCAGCTGTACGGGATGTCCGAGCAGGCGGCGGGGGTAAAGGCTCAAGCCCTGGCGGAAATTGTTGGCCTCGGGCCCGCTTTTGACCGGCGGGTGGCCGCTTACTCCAAGGGCATGCGTCAGCTGGTTTTGATCATCGCCAGCCTCCTGCACGATCCCGACATCCTCTTTTGGGATGAACCCTTGAACGGGCTGGATGCCAATTCGGTGCTGGTCGTCGAGGAGATCCTGCAGGAGTTGCGCAACCGCGGTAAGACGATCTTTTATTCCAGCCACATCATGGACGTGGTGCAAAAGCTGTCGGATCGGATCATTTTGCTCAATGAAGGGCGGGTGATCGCGGACGGCAATTTCCAGACCATCGCGGCCAACGCCGACACCAGCCTGCAGCAGCTGTTCAATGACTTGACCGGCTTTGCCGAGCACGGGGAAAAGGCCAAGCAATTCGTCGATATTGTGACGGAGGCGAACCGCGATGACTAACACCTTGCCAAAAAGTCTACGCTGGCTGGCGCACTTTCGCCCCCTGATCACCCGCATGGGGATCGACTACCCGCAGTTCACGTTGATCATGGCCACCAAGATGACTTTGGCTAACCGGGCGCCGGCCGGCATGATGGGACAGCGCAAGCCGAGCAGTCATCCACGGCCGCTGCTTTGGTCTTTTTTCGGCAACTTGCTGGTGGGAGTGATCGTCGGCCTCGTCATGCTGCTGCCGCTGCCGCTGATCTTGGTGCTGACCCTGTTTTATTCCTTGCTGTTCTTTATGTTCTTTCTCACGATGCTGACGTCATACGCGAGCCTGCTGCTCGATCCGCATGACCGGCCGGTCTACTCAGTGCGGGGCGTCTCTGATCGCACGCTGAACGCGGCCAAGCTCACCATTGTCGGCCTGTTTCTGGCGGTGACCATGCTCGCCTTGGCCGTGCCAGGGGCAGTCGTCTTGGGCCTGCGTTTCGGGCCGCTGGTGGCAATTGCCAGTGTGGTCGCGGCCATTTTTCTGGCAGTGCTCAGTCTGACGTTGGCCCTGTTCATGTACATGCTGGTCCTCCATTATTTCGACGGGGAGAAGCTCAAAAATATTCTGAACGTGGTGCAGATCGGCTTGGCCATTGGGCTCTACACGGCGGGGCAGCTGCCCAATCTCCTGGGGGTGGACGTGATCAGTGCCGTTCACTTGGAGCTATCCTTAACCGTCGAGTGGTGGGAATTTTTGGCGGTGCCAATGTGGTTTGCCGGCCTGCCGCTGCTGGCGGCCGGCCAGGTGGAAACACTCAGCCTACTGTTCACCGGCTTGAGCTTAGGGGTGCCAGCGCTGGCGATGGGGCTGTACCTGCACAACGCTGGCCGCTTCGAGCAGCTGCTGGAGAAGCTGAATCAAAGCTCGGACCGGGTGATCAGAGCGAGCCTCTGGTTCAGAGCGGCGCGGCAACTGGCCTCGCGCACGCACGAGACGGCGGCCTACTTCACGCTGGGCTGGCGGCAGCTGCAGTCTCAGCGTGACTATAAGTTGCGCGTTTACCCCCAGCTGGCATATGCCGTCATTATTCCGCTCGTGTTTGCCAGCAGTATTCTGCGCGACACCCACCTGAAGCTGACCGGCATGCTTGGGTACCTAGGCGTGGCTCTAGTGATCGCGATCCCGGTAGCGATCATCAACCTTAAGTTCTCGGCGCAGCCTGAAGCCATGCAGGTCTTCGCCTACGTGCCGTTTGCGCACCGCAGTTTGATTCGGCAAAGTGTGGTGCTGGCGCTGTTCATGCGCCTGGTGGTGCCGTTCATTCTGCTGTTCAGCCTCGCTGCCGTTCCCTTCGTGGGGCTGCGCGGACTGTCTGAAGGGCTGGCGGCCGGGGCGTTCACCCTGCTATTGACCCTGGGCACCGGCCAGCTTCTCCTTCACGGGCTGCCGTTCACCGAGGAGTTTGTGGCCAGTCGCGGGGCGCAGAACGGCCTAGTGGGCACGGTGGCCATCTTTGGTGGGATGCTTTTGGCAATGGTATTCATCACCACTGGCGTCCTTTTGAACAGCGTGTGGTTTGATTTAGGCGCGACGGCCGCCTCCGCTGCCCTCAGCTGGCTGTTGATCCGGCACAACCGGGTCCAGCTCGCTTAATTCTTGGCGGTGTATCGGCCGCGAGGAAAACCCAGGGGCCCAATCCCTTGACACCCACCCCACTTCCCGGTACTATATTGCTTGGGCGCCCTGTAGAAATGCAGGGCCAGACGCTTGCAAGCTCCCTGTTCATCACGAATAGGGAGCTTGTTTTTGTTATTTCTCATTGCCGCTTGGGCGGGGCCGGAGCACGGTCCGCTTGCCTCAACAAATCATAAAGGAGTCTTCTCATGACCAAGTATATTTTTGTTACCGGTGGGGTTGTTTCGTCGCTCGGTAAAGGGATCGTGGCTGCCAGCTTGGGCCGGCTGCTGAAGAATCGTGGCCTGAAGGTGACGATTCAGAAGTTTGATCCCTACATCAACGTCGATCCAGGGACAATGAACCCTTACCAGCACGGGGAAGTGTTCGTCACCGATGACGGTACCGAAACGGACCTTGACCTTGGCCACTACGAACGCTTCATCGATATCAACCTGAACAAGTACAGTAACGTCACCACTGGCAAAATCTACTCCGAGGTGCTTAACCGTGAGCGCCACGGGGAGTACCTGGGGGCCACGGTGCAGGTGATCCCCCACATCACCAACATGATCAAAGAGAAGATCATGCGGGCGGCGACCCACACGGACTCCGACGTGATCATTACGGAAATTGGCGGGACGGTCGGCGACATCGAGTCCCAGCCTTTCCTGGAAGCCATTCGGCAGATGAAGAAGGACGTCGGCGCCGAGAACACCTACTACATTCACGCGACCCTGGTGCCGTACCTGCGCGCGGCCGGGGAAATGAAGACCAAGCCAACGCAGCACAGTGTCAAGGAGCTCCGGAACGTCGGGATCCAACCTGACATGCTGGTCCTGCGCACCGAAAAGCCGGTCACGGATTCGATGAAGCAAAAGATCGCGCTGTTCACGGACGTACCGGTCGATTCGATCATCGAATCGCGGGACGCCAAGATCCTTTACCAGGTGCCGCTGGCGATGCAGGCCCAGGGGATGGATCAGCGGGTCGTGGACCACTTTGGCTTTGACACGCCGCAGGCCGACATGGCCGAATGGCAGGGCCTCGTCAAGCGGGTCGAAAACCTGCAGGACACGGTCCGCATCGCGCTGGTGGGCAAGTACATTGAGCTCAAGGATGCCTACATTTCTGTCACGGAGGCCCTGAAGTCGGCCGGTTACTTCTGGAACGCGAAGATCGATCTGGTCAAGTTCCAGGCGGACGACATCACCGAGGAGAACGTCAAGGAAAAGCTTCAAGGCTTCGATGGCATTCTCGTGCCAGGCGGGTTTGGCGATCGCGGCCTAGAAGGCATGATCACCAGCATTAAGTTTGCGCGCGAGAACAACGTGCCGTTCTTTGGCATTTGCTTGGGGATGCAAATGGCCTCGATTGAGTTTGCCCGCGACATGGCTGGCATCAAGGACGCCTTCACGACTGAGGTCGACAAGGACGTTAAAGATCCAGTGATCGACATCATGAAGGACAAGAAAAACCTTGAGAACCTCGGCGGGACCCTGCGGTTAGGGCTCTACCCGTGTGTGCTTAAGCCGGGTTCGGTGGCCGCCGCGGCATACGATAACGTGCCAGAAATCGAAAAGCGGCACCGGCACCGCTATGAGTTCAACACCAAGTATCGGGAAGCGCTTGAAGCGAAGGGGCTCGTCTTTTCCGGCACCAGTCCGGACAACCGCCTGATGGAGATCATCGAGTACCCGAAGAACAAGTTCTTCGTTGCGCCGCAGTACCACCCAGAGTTCCAATCCCGGCCAAACAAGCCGGAAGGGCTCTTCAAAGCGTTCATCAAGGCAGCCGGCAACTACTAGGCCGCGGCGACTGTGTCAACCCCTCTGCGGGTTGGCACTTTTTTTCCTCGAGTGCTAGTGCCGTTTTCGTGAAAGCCGCGGCAGACTGGTGATTTCGGGTTGTGTTTTGCCGCTGAGTTCATTAGAATATAACGGTGAATGCGAATTTTATTCGTATCATCCTACCAGTATTCGCGTATTTCATGAAGCCATAATTTTAGGCCAGCTTCAGCCTACCTGACCGCCCGAGGGCGAAGTGCTCGTATTAGTGAGGAAAAATTAAATGAAAAATATGCTGATCCACGGAGGCAAGAAGCTCTCCGGCACCGTTGTGATCGGCGGGGCAAAGAATAGTACCGTGGCGTTGATCCCAGCCGCGATTTTGTCCCGCACCCCGGTCACCCTTGACTCTGTGCCGGTGATCCAGGACGTTTATAACTTGATGGCCATCCTTGACGAGATGAACGTCAAGTCGACCTTTGACGATTGTGTGCTCCATATTGATCCGACCCAGATCCAAAACGTCCCGCTGCCCAGCGGGAAAATCAAAAGCCTGCGGGCCTCGTACTACTTCATGGGGGCCCTGCTTGGCCGGTTTGGGCGGGCGGTCGTCGGCCTGCCGGGCGGGGACGATATTGGCCCGCGCCCCATCGATCAGCACATCAAGGGGTTTGAAGCCCTTGGCGCCTCGGTGACGAACGACCACGGCGCGATCGCCATTACTGCCCCTAAGGAAGGCCTTCACGGGGCCCGGATCTTTTTCGATATTTCCTCAGTGGGGGCCACCATCAACGTGATCTTGGCTGCCGTGACGGCGCACGGCCACACGGTGATCGAAAACGCGGCCAAAGAACCTGAGATCATCGACCTGGCCACGTACCTCAACAATATGGGGGCC
Source organism: Lacticaseibacillus jixianensis (assembly GCF_003946485.1). Taxonomy (GTDB): domain Bacteria; phylum Bacillota; class Bacilli; order Lactobacillales; family Lactobacillaceae; genus Lacticaseibacillus; species Lacticaseibacillus jixianensis. Next base: position 87,740 of record NZ_RHOJ01000007.1, read on the forward strand.
GTGATCCGCGGTGCGGGGACGGATACGATCCGGATCGAAGGCGTGACGCAGCTGGCCGCGCACAATGCCCACACGATCATTCCTGATCGGATCGAAGCCGGGACTTACCTGGCAATGGCGGCGGCCGTGGGTGACGGGATCAACGTTAAAAATATTATCTCGGAGCACTTGGACGCATTTTTGGCCAAGCTGGAGGAGATGGGCGTCGTGATGGACGTCGGCGAGGACAGTATCTTCGTTTATCCCTCGGGCGACCTCAAAATGGTGCAGATCAAGACCCTGCCGTATCCGGGCTTTGCAACCGACTTGCAGCAGCCGGTCACGCCGTTAATGCTGAAAGCGCACGGTGAGGGGATCATCATCGATACTCTCTACCCCAAGCGCGTGCGGCACATTCCTGAGCTGATCCGGATGGGGGCAGATATTACCGTCGAAAACGACGTGATCATCGTGCATCACGCCGATCACCTGGAAGGGTGTGAAGTCGCCGCTGAAGAAATTCGGGCCGGGGCCTGCCTCATGACGGCGGGACTGATGGCAGAAGGCGACACCACGATCACCAAAGCGGAGAACATCCTGCGCGGCTACGACCGGGTCATCATGAAGCTCCGCGGCCTTGGCGCCGACGTCGAGCTTGTTGACGCGGCGGAACCAGAAGAAACGCCGATGCGCGCCGAAAACTGATTGCAAGTTAGCTGGCCGCATGATAAAATGCTAGAGTTGTGTACCACAAGTTATCTCTAGGTCAGGCAATGGCTTAGGGCAAAGGAGAAGATATTATGAAGCAAGGCATCCACCCAGATTATCACCCAGTTGTGTTCCTGGACTCCTCGACCGGCTACAAGTTCTTGTCCGGCTCGACCAAGAACTCATCCGAAACCGTTGAATGGGAAGACGGCAACACGTACCCACTGGTCCGCGTTGAAATTTCTTCCGATTCCCACCCGTTCTACACTGGCAAGCAGAAGTTCAGCAAGGCTGACGGGCGTGTTGATCGCTTCAACAAGAAGTACGGCTTCACTACCGAGAAGTAACAGCTACCAGAAGGCCGATCCTTTGCGGATGGGCCTTTTTGCTGCCCCGGTGCAGGGTTGAATCCGGGTGGTGCGGATCAGCAGCGCAATGGCCACAACTAATTCGGTAGCGCGCAAATGCTGGTGGGGTAGGCTTGGGCCGGCTTTTTTCCAAGAATACAACTTTTATTTATGAAAGTTGAACCGCTCACGGGAAAATTCGATATATAATAAAAGCATATTAAGGCAGCAATGAACACGCCTTAAGCTTACACATTAACTTACACTCCCAAAAAAGTTCCCCCAAACTTTTCCACCAGCGATGGTGGTTTTTTTGTGCCTCAAGGCTAAACTTCCCGGCAAAGTTGCGCCCCCAAGCCCTTTTGGCCCAAAACGCAGGCGTCCCTGCATCGCGATTTGTGCGCAATTCGAATCGCGGTGAAGGGGCGTTTGCGTGTCCGGGCGCTGCGGGGACGCAACTAGGGTAAATGCGGTTCACTGACTGTGAGTTGGCGGGGTCACGCCTGCCGCGGCTTGCCAAAGGGCCCTGGCTTTCAGTAGACTGAAAGCAAAAGGAGTCAATATGACAAAACTATTGAAATGGTTGTACGTCGCAAACGTTGTCGGCGCCTTGCTGTACGTGGCGGTGTGTCTGCCCAAGCTGATGATGGGGACGCCCATTTACCCCGGCCAGGCGGGACTGCTCGGGCAGGTGACGGCGGGGCTCTTGCTGAGTCTGTTGCCGCTGGGGAGCGAGCGGCTCTTTCATTTTCGCTTTCCGTTGGTGCTGAAGCTGATCTACGAGGTGTTCATTCTCTGCTCGGTGCTGCTGGGAACCGGGATGCAGTTCTACAACATCCCGTACTGGGACAAGTTCCTGCATCTGTTCTCTGCCTCGATGTTGGCAGGCCTTGGGATCGCGATTTTCTGTGCACTGACGCCTAAGGCCCGCCTGAAAACGACCAGCCCGCTGCTGATCGCCTTGTTTGCCTTCACGTTTGGGACCACGATCGGGGTGTTCTGGGAGTTCTATGAGTTCACCTTCGATGGCCTGTTGGGCCTTAACATGCAGCGCTACATGGCCGGCGGCGTGGCACTAGCCGGGCGGGCGGCCCTGATGGACACCATGGGGGACCTGTTTGCCGACGTTTTTGGCGCCTTATGCTTGGCCCTGCTGGCCTACTTCCAGAGCAAAAAAGACGTTGCTTTCTTGGATGCATTCAAGTTCAGCCGCTAACTCAGCGTGCTGAGTTGGGCCTTAAGGGGGGCGGAGAACTCGGCCCACCGGTACTGCCTGGCAAAGGCGATTTCGGTCCGCGTCAGGGCTTCGAGCCCCGGCTGCTTGACCCAGTGGACGAGCCATTGCCCGTAGGTTTCTGCTGAAAGCGCAGTGCGGGCGAAGTCCAAGAGGCCGGGTAAGGCCGCCGCATCGCAGACCAGTGCCGCGTGGGCGAACTCCTGAGGGCTCGGCGCTGGCGGCAGAAGTGGCGGCTGCCAGGTGAGCTGGGCCAAAAACCCGGGCCAGTCTGGGGCAACCGTGAGCCACTGATCGACTTCCCAGTCGACGTAACGGATCGCCGGCCCGGGTGTGTTCAGATCAAAACACCAATACTGCGCGCCAGTTTTGGCGAAGGGTAATAAGTGCGCTGGTAGTGGCGAGACCATTTTTGGCCCCACCGCGGCAAGGGCATGGATCGAGACGCCGGTCAGCGATTCGCTGGTCGGCTCTTTGGTTGGACAGAAAAACTGGCGGGGCCACTGGCCTTTTTCGACCAGCGCGAAGTAGGCAGCGGGAACGGGAGCGGCGGCTGGAATGGTCGGCAGTCCCGTGATCGGCGTGACTTCTTCGGGCCAAGCAAGCATTGAGATTGCGGACATGGAGATCCTCCTTCCAGAAGGCGAGATCGACGGGCGGAACGGGCAGTAAAGCAGTATAATTGGGCAGGAGAGTGGAGAAACTTGCGAAATAATATTGTGTACGTTCATTACGAGCCGCTGGCGAACATGTTCAAAACGGCAGGACTATCAGCTAGCGACGTCCTAAACGCATCACCGGCGAGCTTTCGCCATCTCTTGCTGCTGCCGCCAGTCGATGAAGATGAATTCATCGATCCGCACACCGGCCTGAATGAGATCTCAGGGGAGGCGGCAGTGACGACGTTTCTGCGGAGTAAGGGCGCACGCACCCGCAGCTGGCTTGACTATAAACACGCCAGCTACCTGCGTGATCTTTTGCCCACTGAGGTCGCGGAGCTGCTTTATTTGGGGTTTGCTAAAACCCACATCACCCCGCCATTTTACTACAAGCTGCAAAACGAGCTCGTCTTTTTGCCCTTGAAAGACGGTCAGGTCACGATGTATTTTCGGACCCTGGAGCGGTTCAGTGCGACATTGGCGGTGGGGATGGTGCGGCACTTGCGGCTAGCGGCCAACGATCAACCCTTCTGGCTGCGGCTGCGCGCCCAACACTTTCCCCCGGTGACGACCAAGGTGCTGGCTAGGCTGTATCCCTTGTTCGAGGACGGCGTTTTAATGGACTTCTCGCGGACCAGTTTTTCCCGGGACGAGGTGGCCGTGCCGCTTTATCGGGTCAAGCGGCGGTTCGTCTTTGCCCAACCGTTAGATCAGGATGGACTGGCCGGGGTCGGCACGGTGCGCTTGCAGCGGGCCACGAATCAGTGGCACCTGCGACTGAAAGAGGTGGCGGAATAAGGGCCACTGCGCTACAATATTAGCGCTGTGTTCAAAAACAGGTGGGGGACGGATAAATGAAAATGAAGTTGAGTGAGATCGCCCGGGTCATTGGCGCGGATTATCACGTGCCAGACGCGCTCGCACCGACCGTTACGGGGGTCGCTTTCGACAGTCGAAAGCTGCACCCGGGGGATCTGTTCATTCCAATCGAAGGCGAGCGCGACGGCCATGCGTTCATCGGGGCCGCTGAGCGTGCCGGTGCGGTGGCCACACTGTTCAAATCCGGGCACGAGCCGGTGGCGACCGTCTTGCCGAAGCTGGTCGTTCAAGACCCAATGAAGGCGCTGAACGAGCTTGCGCGCTACTACCTGCTGATGAAAGTGAATCCGAAGGTGGTCGCCATCACTGGCAGCAACGGCAAGACCACGACTAAGGACATGACTGCGGCGGTTTTGGCTACGCAGTACCACGTCATAAAGACGCAGGATAACTATAATAATGAGATCGGCGTGCCCATGACCATCCTTTCCATGGACACCAACACCGAGGTGCTGGTCGTCGAGATGGGGATGGATCGGCCCGGCCAACTGAATGTGCTCTCCAAGCTAGTAGAACCTGACGTGGCCGTGATCACAATGATCGGTGAGGCCCACATCGAGTTCTTCAAGACGCGCGATAAGATCGCGGACGCCAAGATGGAAATCACCGACGGCCTAAAGGAAGACGGGCTCTTTATATACAACGGCGACGAGCCGCTGCTTCGCGAACGCGCCAAGGCCGTCGCGCAGGAGCAGAAAACCTTTGGTCTTAATCCGGACAACCTGCTTTACGCGCGAGAGATCGAAGCCGGCGAGACCCGGACCGACTTTTCCCTGTCCCGCTGGCCGGATCTGCGCTTTTCTATTCCGCTGATGGGGGAATGGAATGTGGCCAATGCCCTGGCGGCGATCCTGGTCGGACGCCGCTTTCACGTTAAGCCGGAGGCCATTCAGGCGGCACTCCGGGACTTCCCGGTGACGAAGAACCGGACTCAGTGGGTGACCGGTGATGCCGGCGAGCCGATCCTGTCAGACGTTTACAACGCCAACCCGACGGCGATGAAGGCCGTGCTGACCGATTTCGCGCAGTTCCCGTGTTCGGGCCGCCGCATTGCCGTACTTGGGGACATGCTGGAGCTCGGTGAAGCCAGTGCACAGTTGCATGCAAGCGTGGCTGCTGCGCTGGACCCGGCGAAGATCCAAGACGTCTATCTCTACGGGGACGAAATCGTGGCCCTTAAAGAGGCGCTGGCTGCAAAGTACGCACCGGACCACCTTCATTACTTCCCCAAGGCTGATCAGCGCGGGCTGATCGTGGCGCTGGAGGACAGCATTGTCCATGACGATTTGGTGGTGCTGAAGGCCAGCCACGGCCTGCACTTGGAGAAGGTCCTGCAGGCGCTGATCGAAGGCGCAGAATAATTCATTAAAAGCGGCGCAGCGCCGCTTTTTGTGTCTAATCTAGCACTCAAGCGGCAACTCAAGCGCTGGTTGATAGGCAAACCTGGGTCGGTCGATTAGGCTGAAGACAGCGTTAAATAAACGCGCGACCCGCAAGGAGGAAAAAAGAATGCAAATTTTTGATGCACGTCACATCGGCCAGCAGATTGCGGCCGGCCGCAAGGCGAAGAACATGACCCAAAGTGCGTTGGCGGACCAACTCAACGTTTCCTATCAGGCCGTCTCCAACTGGGAACGCAGTCAATCCCTGCCGGATATCGATAAGTATGCGCAGCTGGCGGCGGTGCTGGGGCTGAATCTTGATGACCTGATTGGCGCAGAGGGGGCACGCACCGTGACCATTGTGAATGATGACGCCGCGGTGGACGCCAGGACCTTGGCAGAGGCGGCGCCGGTGATGAAGCCTGCGCAGGTCGAAGAAAAGGTGGCCGCCCTTTCGCCGACAATGGCCACCTTGAAGGAAATTGCGCCGTTTTTGGGAAGTGCCACGCTGAAGGAAAAAGTGATGGCGCAGCTTAATACCCCGGATTTTGCCCCGCTGCTGGTGGCGATCGCGCCGTTCCTGGGGGCCCCGGACCTTGAGGCCGTGATCACCGCCGGCGTGCCCGAAGACGAGGATCATCTGCAAGTATTGGTTCAGCTGGCACCGTTTCGCCATTCAGCGGCGAACGATGCGCTTGCCCAGCGGTTGCCGAAAAGTAGCGGGACTTTGACCGCCATCAAAAAGCTGCTGCCGTTCTTGTCACGCACCGCCGTGGATGAGCTGTTTAGGACGCGGGCCCAGGCTGACTTGACCGCCGCTGATTTACCGGCGCTTGCGCCGTTTGTTTCTGAGCCCGTGCTGGCCGCCCATGTGCAACAGCTGAGCCGGCTGGGGGATGGGCAGAACGCGCGGAAGTTTATGCCATTTCTTTCGGCAACGACCCTGGTGAGCTTGCTGGGTAATTAAATGAGGTGCAGCCCCGGGGCAAGACGCCGGGGCTTTTTGAAATGTGAGAACCGGGTGGCGCCGCGCGCACTTTGCCACCATGAGGCGTTCAATTATGGCCGTGGCCGCTTCTGCTTGTGCATCAGGCCCATTCATGGTAAGCTAGTCCAGATGCTTTTTCAGAAAAGGCATGTCTAATACGATAATTTTTACAAATACAGGGCCCTCACACTTCGCTCTGATTTGTAAACGAGTGAAGCATTCGCTTCAAGGAGGAACTGTTTGAAATTTACCGAACTAGGTTTAGATCACGATCTGCTCAAGGCCATTAAGCGGTCAGGGTTTGAAGAGGCAACGCCGATTCAAGAACAAACCATCCCGCTGGTCCTTCAGGGCAAGGACGTGATCGGCCAGGCTCAGACGGGGACCGGTAAAACGGCCGCGTTTGGCCTGCCGCTGCTTCAAATGATCGACAAGGAAGACCGCTCAGTGCAGACGTTAGTCATCTCGCCCACGCGTGAGCTGGCCGTCCAGACTCAAGAAGAGCTCTACCGCCTGGGGACAGACAAGCACATCAAGGTGCAGGCCGTCTACGGCGGTGCCGACATTCGCCGGCAGATCCGCGGGCTCGCTGATCGCCCGCAGATCGTCGTGGGGACGCCTGGCCGCCTGCTGGATCACATTAGCCGGCACACGTTGAAGCTGGCCAACCTGAAGCATTTGGTGCTGGACGAAGCCGACGAAATGCTTGACATGGGCTTCATCGATGACATTGAAAAAATCGTTGAGCAGGCGCCTGCCACTCGTCAGACCCTGCTGTTCTCCGCGACGATGCCGGCCCAGATCATGCGCTTGACCAACAAGTTCATGAACGAGCCGATCACCGTCAAGATCAAGTCAAAGGAACTCACCGCCGACACCGTTGACCAGTACTACGTGCGGGCCAAGGACTACGAGAAGTTTGACGTCATGACGCGGTTATTCGATGTTCAGTCACCGGAAATGACGCTGATCTTCGGCCGCACAAAGCGGCGCGTTGACGAGCTGACCCGCGGACTGAAGGCGCGCGGCTACAAGGCGGAAGGCATCCACGGCGACTTGAGCCAGCAAAAGCGCATGAGCGTTTTGCGGCAGTTCAAGGCCGGCGAATTGGACTTCCTTGTTGCAACCGACGTGGCGGCCCGGGGCCTGGACATTTCCGGGGTCACCCACGTGTACAACTATGATATTCCCCAAGACCCTGATTCATACGTGCACCGTATCGGCCGGACCGGCCGGGCAGGGCGCAAGGGGGTCTCAGTGACGCTGGTGACCCCGAACGAGGTCGAGTACCTGCGCACGATCGAGGACTTGACCAAGAAGCGGATGACGCCGCTTAAGCCACCGACAGAAAAGGAAGCTTTCATCGGCCAGGTCTCCACTGGACTTGAAACCATCAAGGCGCAGCTGGCAGACCAGGACGAATTGGAGAAATTCCAGCCGATGGCCGAGGGCCTGCTTGAACAGTACACCCCCCTCGATCTGGTTTCCGCCTACATCAAGGCGGTAAGCCCGGACGACGCCAGCGCGGTGCCGGTGAAGATCACCCCAGAACGGCCATTGCCGCATCACGGCGGCGGTCATGGTGGTTACCGCGGCAAGAGCAATGGTCACTCCGGCTACCGGGGTAACAACAGCCACAGCGGTGGCCGGAGCAACTCCCGTGGCAAGCGTGATTTTGACAAGTCGCACCGCTTTTCAGAAAAGCGCTCGGAGCGTCAGGGCGCCAAGCGCACTTTCCGGAGCAAATAAGGATCACGGACTCAGGCTAATGGCCTGAGTCTTTTTTGGCTTACCAGGCGCGATTCCCTCATCTCAGCGTGACCAAGTTTCAGGCAGAGGCGGGCGACAAGGGCCAAGGGCTAGCTTATAATCAAACCAGAAAGGTTGTGACGGCATGATTTATGGCATTGGCGTCGATTTGACGGAGTTGGCGCGCATCAAGCAGGCGCAGGAAAAGACCCCGGGGTTTGCGGAAAAGGTCCTGACAGAAGCTGAGTTGGCCGCTTATGCCCAATTTTCGGGCAAGCGGGCAATCGAGTACCTGGCGGGGCGGTTCTCGGTCAAGGAGTCGTACGCCAAAGCCTACGGAACAGGCATCGGCCAAGTTGCCCTGCACGCGATCGAGACGCTGGATGATGAGGCGGGCAAGCCGGTTGTGACCAAGCATCCCTTCGCTGGCCCGGCGCTGGTTTCAATTTCCCACACGGACCACCTGGTCATGACCCAGGTGATCCTTGAGGAGGTGGACAAATGAGTATGGTGACAGCAACGCTGCGTTCCAGTCGGGTGTTGATCAACGAAGCGGCGATCACGCACAACCTGACGCACGCCCTAACTGGCTTGCCCAAGGGGACGGACCTGTTCGCGGTCGTCAAGGCGGACGCTTATGGGCACGGCTTGTTGCGGGTCGCGCGGGTGGCCCAGGCGGCAGGGGCCAACGGCTTTTGTGTGGCAGTGCTGGACGAGGCGCTGGCGCTGCGCCGGGCGGGTTTCACACTGCCGATCCTTGTGCTGGGCATCATCGAGCCCGAGTATGCTGCGATCGCCGCCGCTAACCACATCGCCGTGCCGGTCGGCAGCAGCGAGTGGCTGACGGCGGCGATCGCAGGGCTGAACGCGGCTGACCTGCCCAAGCTGCACGTGCACTTCGCCTTAGATACCGGCATGGGCCGCATCGGGTTCCGCCACCTGGAAGATATCAAGGCGGCGGTGCGGGTGGTGCAGGCGGCCTCTTCGCAAATCGAGATCACCGGGTTGTTTACTCATTTTGCCACCGCGGATGACCCAGATCCCACCTACTTTAACTTGCAGGTGGCCCGGTTCCATCAGTTCTTGGCGGCCTTGCCTGAGCGGCCGCGCTACGTTCACGTCGCTAATTCTGCCACTAGTTTGTGGCATGCGGCGTGCGACTGCAATTTGGTTCGCTTTGGCGTGGCGATGTACGGGCTTAACCCCTCTGGCCGGGCAATTGAGACGCTGCCTTACCCGCTGGCGCCGGCACTGAGCGTGGTGTCCAGTCTCAGCTTCGTGAAGCAGATCGCGGCCGGCGAGGCGGTGTCTTACGGGGCGACCTACCATGCGCCGCAAACCGAGTGGATCGGGACGGTGCCGATGGGCTACGCCGATGGCTGGCAGCGCCGGCTGCAAGGCTTCCACGTGCTTGTCGAAGGCGAGGAATGTGAGATCGTCGGCCGCATCTGCATGGATCAGTTCATGATCCGGCTGCCGCATCAGCTGCCCACCGGCACGCCGGTCGTGCTGGTCGGCCGCAGCGGCGAGCGCGAGATCACGCTTCAGGACGTCGCAGATTACGCCCACACGATTCACTACGAGATCGCCTGCGGCTTGAGCGAGCGGCTGCCGCGCGTTTCCATCGCGAATCAGCCGACTGCGTGACACAAAAAAATCGCTTCGCATCATGCGAGGCGATTTTTCTGTGTTAGCGGGCCCCTGCGAGCAGGGCCTGAATGGTATTTAAGGCGTCGGTCGCGATCTGCATGGCGTCCGGGTCGATCCTAAATGGTGGTAAGGATTCATCCGTGTAGTGCAGAATTGCCGCTGTGCGGGCCAGAATATCGTACCAGTTCTGGAACGGCATTTTGTTGATCGCGCCGGAAACGGAACTGGGCGCGATTTGCAGCAGCTGATTGACGACCAGCTTACCTTGAGCAAACGTCTCCTCAGGCGCGTCCTGCATGTCTGCGGCCTTTTCGGCCAGGTGGGTCATGCGGTCGGCGGCGTTCAGCAGCGGATTCTTAAACGGCTCTGGCGCGTCGTCTTGGCTCGGGCCGTCGTTCAGCAAGTACTTCTGAAGACCAACCATGGCGAAGAGCTGAAGCTGATCGCCCAGTTGCGTGCCAATTGCCGGGAGCTTGTGAATACCGGTGCTGGCGATCTGGTCGGGGCCAAAGATCATGGCGGCGTGGGAGACAAAGTCGGAGTACTGGACACCGATCGTCTGCTTGGAATCCGTCGTCCGGAACATGAAGATCACGTCGCGACCGGTTTGGGCCTTCACGTAAGCGTGAAGCATGCGGGCGGCCATTGCGAGCTGCTCATCGGTGATCTCACTGCGCTGATCCATTGCCACTCGCACCTTGGTTGGTGCGCTTGGCAGTGCGTTCAAGATCCGGATCAGGGCGGCCACGTAAGGGTACAAGATGCCGAAGCTCAGCGAGAAATTACCTGTATCCGAGAGCGGGGAGTAGACGGCGTAGGTCAAGACCCGGTCGGTGTTGGCGTGGCGCAGCATTGCTTCCAGCTGTTCGCGCGCCTTGCCGCGGGCTTTGACTTCATCACCCGGCTGCCAGCCGAATGGGTACAGTGTCTGCATGAAGGGAATGAGCGCCTGCTCGTCATCAGGATCGACGACCGTCGCCCCAATCGACATATTACGCTGGTAGTCGGACCCGCCGCCAAATGATTCGTCCATGTAGATCAAAATGGTCTGATCTTGACGGGCCGGGTGACTGTCAGTGTGATCGGTTGCTTGCGGCGCGGTAGATGCTGGCGCGGTGCTAGGCGCCTTGGCGGCTGGCACACTGATCGCTTCAGCAGCATTGCTGCTTGCTAAGGCCGGTTGAACGGCTGCGGAACTTGGTGCGGCCTGCTTGGCCTGCGGTTCTGAGGCGGCCGCCTGAGCTGGCTTGCGCGCCTTGTCCTGGTGCTGTTCGGCCGACCGGTTAGGGCGCCGCCGGTTGCTGGCTTGGGCGTCTTTTTGAGGTGCTTCGGCCCTGCGGTTGCGGCGACTCTGCTGTTTAGCCTCAGCTTGTTCAGCCGGCTTGGCCGGTTGCTGAGGCTGGGCTTTAGGCTGCTCATGCGACTGCGCTGGTTGTGAATTGCGCTTCTGCTGATTTTGCTGACTCTGCTTGTTTTGCTGCGTGCCAGGTTGGCTCTTGTCCGGCTGGCGCCGGCCGCGCCGCCGCGGCTGTTTGGTCGGCTTAGACTCGTCTGCGGCAGGCTGTTGAGCAGCCGGCTTGCTGTTGGGCTTAGCCGGCTTGGCTACTGGCTGCTGCGCTGCCTGCTGTGGTGCCTTCTGGTCCGGCTTCCGAGTGGCTTGCTGGTCCGTTTTCTGGGGTGCTTTTGGTTCTGGCTTCGGCGTCGCTGCTGGCTGGGTGGCCTTAGGCGCTGCTGACTGGGCTTCTTCTTCGGCGGAGTCGAAGATGGTAAAACTATTCTTAGACTGTTGGACCGGGTGCTCGTCGATGAAGCGGTTGATCTTAAACGTGATCGGCCGGCTCATCGGGGTGTCTTTCAGCACTTTGCGCATGCTGGAAGCTGAGATCCCGATCTGCTTTGCCGCCTGGGTCAAACTCAGATGTTCTTGAGTCATGATCTGTTTCAGTCGGTAAGCTGTTGCTTCTGTCATCGTATGCCTGCTTTCTTTGAGATGTTTGTGGCGAATGACACCACTCCCTTTCAGTGTACGGCATAATGAAGGCGATGAACAATCATTTTCAGAAATGTGACGATGCAGTGGACAGCTGCGGGCATTCATGGGAAACTGGGGAGTCGTGGTTCGTAATCCATCCCACGTAAAAAAACTAGGAGGCAATTCTTATGCAAACACATTCGCGCACCCGGACGCTTGTGATCAACGCGCTAGTTGCGGCCATCTATGTGGTGCTGTCATACTTTCCCGGGGTGTTCAACCTCGCCAGTGGGGCGATCCAGTTTCGCATCTCTGAGGCGCTGAATCACCTCGTCGCGTTCAACCGCAAGTATCTCTATGGCGTCTTGGTCGGCGTCGTCCTCTACAACGCACTATTTTCCCCAATGGGCTGGTTGGATGTCCTGTTCGGCGGTGGTCAAAGCCTACTGGGGTTGGGGCTGGTCGCCTTGGTCGGGCCGCGCCTTGCGAAGGTCTGGCAGCGGCAGCTCCTGACCGTCTGCAGCATGAGCCTGACCATGTTCTTGATCTGGATCGAGATCGTCTTGACCGCCCACATGACCTGGTTCGGCGGGGCATCGATGCTGACGCTTGGGGAACTGATCCTGTCGGAGCTGGTTATCATGCTGATCTCTTGGCCGATCATGTACGCGATCGATCGGGCTGTGCGCTTCTCCCAGCGCATCAGCTAACTTTAGGCAACTAAACAAACCGCCACTGCTTTCAGGAAGGGCTGAAGGCAGTGGCGGTTTTTCATGCGGTTTAGTTAGGGGGCGTTACAGCTCTTCGTCGACGCGCAGGGGTTGGCCACTTTGCAGGTCATCGATCTCGGCGACGCGGAAGCCTTTGCGCTCCAGTTTGGCGACGCAGGTGTTCAGCGTGGCCTCATCGATGCCGGCAGGAAGCGTGAAAAGGGTGCGGCGCACGATTTCTTCCTTTTTGGCGTCCAGAGTGAGGCAACCAGAGATGGACACGTACTTGGCTAGGATCTTGCTCATCGCCGCCAAGTCGCCCCGCTCGCCGGCGGACATGACCGTGAGCACATACGAGCCCACGTCGATGTTCCAAGACTCCGACAGCATTGCCAGGAGCCGTGAGTGCGTAAGGATGCCGTAAAAGTTTGCATTCTCATCCAGTACGGCGATGTAAGGCAGGTCCTTGATGTTAAAGAAGACCTTGAAGAACGGGGCGTCGATCGGAATGGTCTTGGTGGCGTTTTTGAGCAGGTAGGTCACGGGCAGCGACATATCACCGCCTTGAGACTTGTGGCGGTAAATATGCATCTTGTAAATGTTGCCGCGGAAGATCTGGCCGCTTTCGTCCACGATGGGGACGCAGCGAAACCCGGATGATTCCAAGGTCGTCAGCGCCTCCGCCAGGGTGACGGTTTCCTTGACGGTGGTCAGGTCGTCCTTTTTTTGAACCAGTGACTTAATCAGCATGGTGACTCCTCCAAATTTCCCAAGTGTTCGCGAGCAATTCTCATTGCTTTATCATACCACAGCATCAGCTTCGCGCTGAAAACAAAAAGCGCCGCCCGCGGGCGACGCTTACTGAACTGGAGTGGGATTACTGACGAGTCTCGATGTCGTTCTTGGCGAACGCGTCGTCAATGACCTTCTTCAACTGGCTTGCACTCTTGTCCATGGATTCCTGTTCGTGGTCGGTCAGAGGAATTTCAAGAATGCTGGAAATCCCGTTGGCGTTGATCACGGCCGGAGAGCCGATGAAGATGTCGTGCTGACCGTACTGGCCGTCCATGTAAACGGACAGCGGCAAAACGGCGTTTTCGTCGTTCAGGATGGCCTTAGAGATGCGGGCCAGGGCAGTGGCGATCCCATAGAAGGTCGCGCCCTTCAGCTTGATGATTTCGTAAGCGGCGTCACGCACGTTTTCGAACATCTCAACCAGCTTGCTTTCATCGATTTCTGGGTGTTCCTTGACCCATTCAGAGATCTTGATCCCACCGATGTTGGCGTGGCTCCATACAGGGAACTCGGTATCACCGTGTTCACCCATGATGTAAGCGTGGACCGAGCGGGCGTCAACGCCGACCATCTCAGCGATGGACTGACGGAAGCGGGCAGTGTCCAGAGAAGTACCAGAACCAACGACCCGGTTCTTCGGGAAGCCGGAAAGCTTCCAGGTTGCGTAGGTCAGGATATCAACTGGGTTAGCAGCAACCAGGAAAATGCCGTTAAAGCCGGAGTCAACGATTGGGTCAACGATCGACTTCAAGATCTTCAGGTTCTTGTTGACCAAGTCGAGACGGGTCTCGCCTTCCTTTTGAGGAGCGCCGGCGGTGATAACAACCAGGTCAGCATCCTTAGCGTCACTGTATTCAGCAGAGTAGATCGTCTTTGGGGTAGTGAACGGAAGCGCGTTGCTCAAGTCAATCGCGTCACCCTTTGTCTTGTCCTTAAAGATGTCAACGATCCCAATTTCTTGGGCGATGCCCTGCAATACCATTGCGTAAGCGTAACTGGAACCAACAGCACCGTCACCAACAAGAATTACTTTTTGGTGATCTTTTTTTGCATTTGCCACGGTGATACCATCCTTTCATATGTGCAGTGTGCAATTCATCTTGAAGTATACCACACTCGCTCATTGATGCACGGATTTCCAGAAAATTAATGGTCCCTTAATCTAACCTATGACTGCGGGCAAAAGAGCGCCACGACGCGGACTCGTGAAATGATTCACCAATCCCGTTCAAGGGGCATGGTGGTGGGAAAAAGGAAAATTGCCAAGATGAAATGAAGCGTTTTCATCGGGACCGTTCTTTCATGCCGCCTGCGGGTAGCGCGCAAGTCATGGGCTGCTCTGGTATAATGGGTTCAGATAGCGGGCCTGGCATGCAGAGCTCCCGCTTTTTTGCGTTTAGCCAGGTCGAGGAGGCAAATTGTGAAGATGATCGTAGGCCTGGGCAATCCAGGCAGTCAGTATGCAAAAACTAAGCACAACATCGGCTTCATGGCCATTGACCGGTTGGCCAAGCGGTATGACACCACCATCAGCAAGCAGGAGTTTAACGCCCTGACTGGGACCGCTTGGGTGGATGGGGAGAAGGTCTTGCTGGTGAAGCCACAGACGTTCATGAACGATTCCGGCCGCGCAGTGGGTCAGCTCAAGGCGTTCTACCAGTTCGAGCAAGAAGAGATCCTGATCATTCAAGACGACATGGACATGGCGATGGGCCGGCTCAGGCTCCGCCCCCAGGGCTCTGCTGGCGGGCACAACGGGATCAAGTCCATCATTAACGTGCTCGGCACGCAGCGCTTTTACCGGGCCAAAATTGGGATCCAGCACCCGCAAAAGCAGCGCGTCGTGGATTGGGTCCTGACTCCGTTTGCGCCGGATGATCAAATCGCGATCCTAGCCGGGCTGGATAAGTTGACGTTAGCGGCCGATGACTGGATCCATGGCATGGACTTTAATGCCTTGATGAATAAGTATAATTAAGTGAGCGCTCGCGCGTGGCCTGCCGGGGGTGGCAGACTGGCAGTGACTTAGTTAGATAGGAGACAATATGGATCTCATCCAGATGATGGCGCAGGCGCCTGAGTTTAGGACACTGTGGCCGGGCCTCGACGCCGGGCGGCACTTGGTGACAGGCCTTGACGGCTCTGCCAAAACGTTGTTTTTGGCGGCGACGTTGAAGCAGACTCACCGCCAGCTCTTGGTGGTTGAAAACAATCGGTACCACGCTGATGAGCTCGCGGCGGACCTGACGGGTCTGCTGGGGGCTGATTTGGTGTGGCCATTTCCCGTTGAGGATGTGTTGGCCGCTGAGGTCGCAGTCAGCTCCAAGGATGCGGTCAACGACCGGATCAACACCCTAAATTGGTTGACGCAAGGGCAGCCCGGGATCGTGGTCACGAGCTTAGCGGGGATCAAGCGATTGCAGGTGCCTAAGGCCGTCTGGAAGGCCGCTAAGCTCACCATCGACATGGCCAGTGAGCTGGATCTGGGCAATGTGGCGCGGCAGCTGAGTGCCATGGGCTACCGGCGCGTTGACTTGGTCGCGGCACCCGGCGAGTTCGCCATTCGCGGGGGGATCATTGACGTCTACCCGCTGAACCAGGACGATCCAGTCCGCATCGAATTGTTCGATACCGCCGTGGATTCGCTGCGGCGGTTTGACATGGCGACCCAGCGCAGCATTGAGAACCTGACTGCGGTGGTGATCCCACCGGCCACTGATCTGGTGGCGAGCGATGAGACCGTGAAGGCCGCCGGCGCTTTGCTGACGGCGCAAGGTACGAAGGCCAAAGCTAAGGCGAAGACTAAGGAAGCCAAGCAGGCACTGACTGATGGCTTGCTTAGCGTTGCCGACCAGATGAGTCGCGGCGAGCGGCCGGATTCGCTGGCCCTTTACATGCCCGCGCTGTATCGGGAGCCGGCTCGCCTCGGCAGTTACCTGACCCCGGACGCGATCGTCGTTTACGACGACTACACGAAGCTGGCGGATGCTGACGTTGCTTTGCTGCAGGAAACCACTGATTGGTACGCCAGCTTGCAGGAAGGCGGCAAGCTGGCGACGGGCCAGAATGCCCCCACGCTGCAAGAACTGGACCACGCTGAACGGCGGACCCACCTCTATCTCAGCTTGTTTCAAAAGGGAATGGGGAACATTCGCCTGAAGTCGTTGACCAACTTGGCGGCGCGCAACGTGCAGCAGTTCTTCTCCCAAATGCCGCTGCTTAAAACCGAAGCCGACCGCTGGCGCAAGCAGAAGCAGACGGTCGTTTATCTGGTGAACGAAAAGGCCCGCCGCGCCAAGCTAAGCCAAACGCTGCGGGAGTTTGAGATCGACGCGGTGATCTCCGAACCCACTGCCCTGTTGCCTGGCGTCCAGCAGGTGGTCGCCGGGAGCCTGGCCAATGGGTTTGAGCTGCCGACTGCGCACCTGGTGGTGGTCACTGAGCACGAGCTGTTCAACGCCAAGGTCAAACGCCGCGCCCGCCACCAGACACTCGCCAATGCTGAACGCTTGCGCTCGTACACAGAGCTGCACCCTGGCGATTACGTGGTCCATGTCAATCATGGGATCGGGGAGTACGTCGGCATGCAGACCCTGGAAGTCGACGGGGTGCACCAAGACTACATCACCATCTTGTATCAAAAGGGCGACAAACTCTTTATTCCCGTGAGCCAGCTGCATTTGGTGCAAAAGTACGTCGGGGCAGACGGCAAG
Organism: Lacticaseibacillus jixianensis; assembly: GCF_003946485.1. Taxonomy (GTDB): domain Bacteria; phylum Bacillota; class Bacilli; order Lactobacillales; family Lactobacillaceae; genus Lacticaseibacillus; species Lacticaseibacillus jixianensis. The sequence goes on from NZ_RHOJ01000007.1 coordinate 104,505, forward strand.
CATCCCCGCATCAACAAACTGGGTGGCAGCGAGTGGCAAAAGACGAAGAAGAAGGTCGCCGCCAGGATCGAGGATATCGCCGATGATCTGATCAAGCTCTACGCCGAACGCGAGGCGGAACCTGGGTATGCTTTTCCGCCAGATGACGATCTGCAGCACGATTTTGAAGCCGAGTTTCCTTATCCTGAGACGCAAGACCAGCTGCGGTCTGCCAAGGAGATCAAGCAGGACATGGAGAAGGCGCGGCCGATGGATCGCTTGCTGGTCGGCGACGTGGGCTTCGGCAAAACTGAAGTGGCGCTCCGGGCAGCGTTTAAGGCAGTCGAGGCCGGCAAGCAGGTCGCATTTTTGGTGCCGACCACGATCCTTGCCCAACAGCACTACGACACCATGATCGACCGGTTTGCCGATTTTCCCGTGAACGTGGGGATGCTGTCGCGGTTCCGCACGCCGGCCCAGGCGAAGGCGACGCTGGCCGACTTGGCTGCCGGCAAGCTGGATATTGTGGTGGGGACGCATCGGCTCTTGTCCAAGGATGTGCACTACCATGACTTGGGGCTGCTGATCATCGACGAGGAGCAGCGGTTCGGGGTCAAGCACAAGGAGAAGCTGAAGGCCCTTAAGGCTAACGTTGACGTCTTGACCCTGACGGCCACGCCGATCCCGCGGACGCTGAACATGTCCATGCTGGGGGTGCGCGACCTGTCCGTGATCGAGACGCCGCCCACGAACCGGTACCCGATTCAGACGTTTGTGATGGAGCAAAACGCTGGGGCCATCAAGGCCGCCATCGAGCGGGAACTTGAGCGCGGCGGCCAGGTCTTTTACCTGCACAATAAAGTGGCCGACATTGAGCGCACGGTCGCGGCGGTCGAGGCCCTGGTGCCTGGTGCAACGGTGACGTACGCACACGGCCAGATGACCGAGACGCAGCTGGAAAACGTGATTTATGATTTCGTCCACGGGGACTTTGATGTGCTGGTGACGACGACCATCATCGAGACCGGGGTCGACATGCCGAACGTCAACACACTGATCATTGAGGATGCCGACCACTACGGCCTGGCGCAACTTTACCAGCTGCGCGGCCGGATCGGCCGCTCCAGCCGCGTGGCCTACGCCTACTTCATGTACCGGCAGAACCGAGTCTTGTCGGAGGAGGCCGAGAAGCGGCTGAGCGCCATTAAGGACTTCACGGCGCTGGGCTCGGGGTTCAAGATCGCCATGCGGGACCTGTCCATCCGCGGGGCCGGTAATTTGCTCGGCAGCCAGCAGCACGGCTTCATCGATGCGGTCGGCTACGACCTGTACACTCAAATGCTCCAAGATGCGGTGGCGGAGAAGCAAGGAAAGGGCCACCGCAGCAAGGCCGACGCCGAACTGGTCTTGGACATTGAAGCCTACTTGCCGGATAGTTACGTGGCCGACCCGGCCCAGAAAATCGAACTGTACAAGCGCGTGCGGGAGTCCGCCAGCGATGATCAAGAGCGTGAGCTTCAAGCCGACCTTGTGGACCGGTTCGGGGATTACCCGGCGCCGGTGGCCAACCTGCTGGCGGTCGCCCGCCTTAAGCGCTTTGCGGATCAAGCCCGGATCGAGAAGATCAGCCGCTCGGGGCAGCAAGTGACCGTGGTGGTCAGTGGCAAGGCCGACAGTGCAGCGGGGGAAAAGCTGTTTGCCGCTCTTGCCCAAACCCAGCTGAAAGCACGAGTTAGCGGCGAACAGCAGCTGCAAGTCACCCTACTGTTGCCTAAGGACATGAAGGTGAGTGCCTGGCTCAAGGAGCTGACCGGCTTTGTTCAGGCACTGGCGCAGCAGCAGGAGGCGGCCAATGCGAAATAAAAAAATGTCGTCGCTGATGCGCGGCGCCTGGATTTTGAGTCTCGGCGGTCTGATCGCCAAGATCCTCAGTGCAGTTTACCGCGTGCCGTTTCAAAACATGGTCGGCGATACCGGGTTTTACGCGTACCAGCAGATCTACCCGCTGTACGGGATCGGCATGACGTTTGCCCTTTCTGGGTTTCCGGTATACATCTCTAAGCAGGTGGCGCAGGCCAGAGACCCGTTCGCGCAGGCTGAGGTGACCCACCGGGCGCTGGTGCTGATGACCGGGATCGGCCTGGTCATGTTTGCCGCCTTGGAGCTTGGCGCCGATCTGATCGCCCAGGCGATGGCGGATGCAGGTCTGGCGCCGATCATTCGCTCCGTCGGGTTGATGTTTCTGACCATGCCGCTGCTGTCGGCTGCCCGCGGCTATTTTCAGGGGACGTTCGACATGAGCAAGACGGCGATCAGCCAGGTCGTGGAGCAATTGCTGCGCGTCGGGGTGATCCTTCTTGCTGCCGCGATCGCGGTGCACCGACAGTGGGACCCGTACAAAATGGCGAGTTGGGCGATGACCGGGGCGTTTGTCGGCGGCCTGGGGGCAACGCTGGTGATCCTGCCGGCTTACCGCAAAAAGGTGAAGGGCCAAGGCACACCGCGCACTTCCCTGAGTGCCTATGCGAAGCTGCTGGAGCGATTTGCCAAGGAAGGCGGCTCCATTGCGCTGTTTGCGGCGCTTTTGATCTTGCTTCAGCTCGTAGACTCCTTTACCGTCACGCGCGGGCTGATTGCGCAGGGGCTGGCCCCTGCCGCCGCCCGGGCGTTGAAGGGCGTGTACGACCGCGGCCAGCCGCTAGTGCAACTGGGATTGGTCGTGGCCACGGCGCTTTCGACGACGCTGCTGCCGAGCCTCAGCCGGTCGGTGGCCCGCGGCCACTGGGCTGCCTTTCAGCAGACGGCCAGGCAGCTGATCCGCTTTAATTTTGGCCTTTCGCTGGCCGCGGCGGCGGGCCTGATTGCCCTGATGCCAAGCGTTAACCGGCTGCTGTTTGGCGACACCGTGCTGACCGGGACACTGCGGATGTACACCTTATGTATCATCTTGGTGGCGCTGATCAATGCCTACAACGCAGTGCTCCAAAGCCTCAACCGGTTCCGGTACACGAGTTATGCGCTCGGCGCCGGGGTGGTGGTCAAACTGGTGGTCAATGAGTGGCTGACGGTTCACTACGGGGCCTTTGGTGCCGCCAGCGGGACGGTGCTCAGTCTGCTCGTGATCACGGGCTTGCTCTACCTGCAGCTGCCGCGCAACTTGCAAGGGCTTGACCCGCGCCGCTTCAACCTGCGCTTAATGGTCGTGGTGGGGGTTATGAGCGAGGCCGTGCACCAGGTGGCCGCCCACATGCCGACAGTCAGCCGGGTGGACACCTTACGCGTGTTCGTGGTGTGCGTGCCCCTCGGCGTGCTTCTCTTCGTGGTGGTGGGGGCGCTGTGTCGTCTGTATACTGTTCGTGAAGTGCTCGCGATTCCGTACGGACGACGGTTCATGAAGTGGTGGCAGCACCATTTCGGGAAGGAATAATAATGCGTTTAGATAAATTCTTGAAGGTTTCCCGTATTATCAAGCGCCGGACGGTGGCCAAGGAGATCGCCGATAAAGGGCGGATCTCCATCAACGGCCGGGTGGCTAAATCCAGTAGTGATGTGGCCATCGGCGACACGCTTGTGATCGTGTTCGGCAATAAGACCCTGACGGTCAAAGTGGCGGCGTTGAACGAACTCACGAAAAAGGACCAAGCGGGGGAGATGTACACCGTCGTCGCCGAAAGTTTCAAAGAAAGTCACTAAACTGTAACGCGCTGCGAATTTGTGCTTTGTTATACTTGTGTTATTAGTAAGATAAGGTGGGGTTCTGATGGCTTCAAACGTTAGTCAGTTGCATCCGCGACAATCAACCACGCGCCCGCACAAAGCGGGGGCGGCTTTGCGTGTTCACAAGCGCAGGCTGATGATGTTTGGGGCTGCCTTGGTGATCGTGACCGGGGTCGGGAGTTACCAACTGTTGACGACGAATAATGCCATCAAGACCCAGTCGACGGCGGTGGCTTCTGCGCAGGCAGACCTGGCCAAGGCCAAGGCCGAAAAGCAAAACCTGCGCGTCAAGATCGATCAGCTCAACAACGAGCAGTACCTTGGCAAGTTGGTGCGCGAGCGTTATCTGATGTCGAAGCCCGGCGAGGTGGTTTTCTCCTTGCCGTCTGTTCAGACGGATGCAAAATAGCAGCAAAGCTTCGACGCTGCGGGTTGAGACTGAACCTGATCGAGCTTGTGGTTCGGTCTTTATTTTTGCGCGGCGGTTGTCACGTGGTATACTTAGAGTCACAAATCATTCAGGAGGACATCTTTTTATATGGCGATTGAAGTTGGCGAAAAGGTAACGGGTAAGGTCACGGGCATCACGAATTTCGGGGCGTTTGTCGACTTGGGGTCAGGGACTACCGGATTGGTGCACATCAGCGAGATCTCCGATGCCTATGTCAAAGACATCCACGACGTGTTGAGCGTTGGTGATGAGGTCACCGTTAAAGTGATGGCCATCAAGGACGGCAAAATTGGTCTCTCGATTCGCAAGGCGGTGGATCAGCCGGCCGGCGGTGCGTCCCAGGGCGCACACGCACCACATTCGAGTCACGCCCCTCACCAAGAGGATCACGGCGGCCGCAGCTTTACTAGTCGGCCGCGCAACGCTGGGCGTGGGTTTGATCGCGGCAGCAAAGAGGCCCCGAAGGAAGGCTTTGACGCGATGATGTCTGGTTTTCTCAAGGAAAGTGAGTCGCGGCTCAGCGACCTGCGGCACAATACAGAGGGTAAGCGCGGCGGCCGCGGCGGCCGGCGCAGCTAACTCCAAGCCGAGGCTTGCCTCGGCCTTTTTTGTGCCTGAGGTCCCGGCCAGTATACTGACAGCGGCGTTGGGATAACCCGGTCGCTTGAACGATCCTGACTGCGGTAAAATGTGACACATTGTCAGAAATCGGTCTTTAGTATGACGATGCCTTGCACCCAGTGTGCTAGGGTGAATCTCATGCGGAAAGGAGCAGGCGATGCGATCAGCTGAAGAATTGATTGCGCCATTTCATCTGGCTCAAGGTGCCCCCGTCGTTCTTGCCGTCTCTGGCGGGGTCGACTCCATGGTCTTGATGCATCTTCTCAGCACGTTGCCCCCAGCCAGGCTCAGTCTGACCGTGGCGACGTTTGACCATCAGCTGCGGCCCAGCAGTGCGGCCGAGCAGCAAATGGTGATCGCGGCGGCGACTGCGCTCGGACTGCCTGTGCGCGCCGGCCGCTGGCCGCGCGCCGACCAGCCGCAAAGCGGCCTGGAGGCGGCTGCGCGCAGTGCCCGCTACACCTTTTTGAAGGAAGTGGCAAGCGCCAGCGCGGCGCGGGTCATCATGACGGCGCACCACGCCGACGATCAGCTGGAAACGGTGCTTTTTCGCCTCGCGCGTAGTGGTCGCTTGCCAGCAATGGTGGGGATGCGCCCGCAGCGGCAGTGGGGGGAGCTGACCGTGATCCGGCCGCTGCTTGCGCTGTCAAAGCAAAGTCTGATTGCGTACGCGAAGGCCCACGCACTAACATACTGTGAGGACGAGAGTAACCGTGATTTACGCTTTGCCCGTAACCGTTTGCGCCATGATGCAGTGCCTGCATTAAAGGCGGTTAACCCGGGGGTGTTGGCGCATACGGCACGCTTTAGCAGTGATCTGGCCGCGGTCTTGACCCTGGCTGATCGCCAGCTCAGGGCCATGCTGCCACAGGACGCGAGTGAGGCACTCGACTGGACCGCATTGACGCAAGAAGCACCCGCCGTTCAGGCCTTGCTGTTGGATACGGCCCTGGACCGCTGGCAGGTGCGGGTCTCCCCGCGAGTGCGCAGCCAGGTGCTGAGCGCCCTGAACGCTCGGCAAGGGACCAAGCGTTTTGCTGCGGCTTCAGGCCGCATCCTGATCGCGGCATACGGCCAGTTGACCGTGGCCGACAGTAGCCCGGCCGCCTTGCCGGCCGTGCTGCTGTCGGCTGCCGGCCGCTGGTACCGGGTCGGCCAGTTGACCATCGGCCGCTTTGACCGGCTGCCAAGCGGTGCCACTTTTCTGGCGGCAGTGCCTGACCAGCCGCTCACGGTGCGAACGCGGCGGCCGCATGATGAATTGCAGCTGGCTGATGGGCACCACCAGCTACTGCGCCGCTTTTTTATCAACCAAAAAATCCCTCAGCCCGAACGTGAAACTCGGCTGGTCGCTGCGCTTGGTGATCAGGTTTACTGGGTCCAGGGAATTGCCCCCCGTCAATTGTTTGCGGGTTCTCAAACTGATATACTGCAAGCAGTATTAGCATTGAAATCAGAGGCAAAGGATGAGACAACGCATGAATGACGACATATTGAAGGTGCTTTACTCTCAAGACGACATTGCGGCCATCACCAAGCGACTGGCCGGGGAGCTGAAGCGAGATTACGCCGGGAAGAACCCGCTGGTTGTTTGCATCTTAAAAGGCGCGATCATGTTTATGACCGACTTAGTGCGGCAGCTGGATAGCTATGTTGAGCTCGATTTCATGGATGTGTCCAGTTACGGCGACGCCACCGAAAGCTCAGGCGAAGTCAAGGTGATCAAGGACCTCGATACCAGTGTGGCTGGCCGGGATGTGCTGATCGTTGAAGACATTGTCGATACCGGCAGAACGCTGTCTTACCTGATCAAGATTTTTCAGACGCGGGAGGCAAAGTCCATCAAGGTCTGCACGTTGATGGACAAGCCGGAGCGCCGCATCAAGAACGTCAAGGCGGATTATGTCGGGACCCAGGTGCCAAACGAGTTCGTGGTTGGCTACGGCTTGGACTACGCCGAGCGGTACCGCAATTTGCCTTACATCGGGGTCTTGAAGCCGGAAATCTACGCGAGCTGAGTCTGGCCGCTGAATGGTGTATCATATTAGTATGAATCAATTTTCCACTACGTTGCTGGAGGTTATGCATGAATAAAAAACAAAATGGGCTATTTGGCAGCACGCTAATGTACGTCTTTCTTTTTGTCGCCCTGGTCACCGTGTTCGCATGGTACCTGCGCGGCAATAGCGGTACTGCCACCCAGGAGCTGAGCTCAAGCCAGTTCATCTCCGCGCTGAAGAAGGATGACATCAAGTCCTTCTCGATCCAGCCAAGTGGCGGGGTTTACAAAGTCACCGGGGAATATAACAAGCCGAAAAAGGTGACGGGTGGTCAGTCGGGACTGGGCCTGATGGGCACCACGCAGTCGACCACCAAGAGCTTCTCGTCGTACGTCCCGACGAACAACACCTACATGCAGACGATCACCAAAGCGGCTGACAGTAATAAAGTCGCGATCACGACCCAGGAGGAAAGCTCTTCCAGCGTTTGGGTCACCTTGCTGATCACGGTGCTGCCGTTAGTCATCTTCATGGTGTTCTTCTACATGATGATGAATCAGTCGGGTCAAGGCGGCGGCAATGGCCGAGTGATGAACTTCGGCAAATCCAAAGCAAAACAGGCGGATAAGAAGGCCAACAAGGTCCGCTTCTCCGATGTTGCTGGTGAAGAGGAAGAAAAGCAGGAACTGGTCGAGGTCGTTGAATTCCTGAAAGACCCACACAAGTTCTCGCAGCTGGGCGCTCGGATCCCAGCCGGGGTCCTGCTCGAAGGCCCTCCGGGTACTGGTAAAACCTTGCTGGCCAAGGCGGTTGCTGGCGAAGCCGGGGTCCCGTTCTTCTCGATTTCCGGGTCTGACTTTGTTGAAATGTTCGTCGGGGTCGGGGCTTCACGGGTTCGTGATCTCTTTGATCAGGCCAAGAAGAACGCCCCTTCCATCATCTTTATTGATGAAATTGATGCCGTTGGGCGCCAGCGAGGTGCCGGCATGGGCGGCGGTCATGATGAGCGCGAGCAGACGCTGAACCAGTTGCTGGTTGAAATGGACGGGTTTACGGGCAACGAAGGCGTCATCGTCATCGCGGCCACCAACCGCTCCGACGTGCTTGACCCAGCTTTGCTGCGGCCAGGGCGCTTCGACCGGAAGATCCTCGTGGGCCGGCCGGACGTTAAGGGCCGGGAGGCAATTCTCAAAGTCCACGCTAAAAATAAGCCGTTTGCCCCTGATGTCGATCTGGCTGAACTGGCACGGCAGACGCCGGGCTTTGTTGGGGCCGACTTGGAGAACGTCCTGAACGAAGCGGCACTGGTTGCCGCTCGCCGCGGGAAGACCAAGATCGACGCCAGTGACATCGACGAGGCGCAGGATCGCGTCATTGCGGGTCCTGCCAAGAAGGATCGCACGATCGCGCCGAAGGAACGTCAAATGGTGGCCTACCACGAAGCGGGGCACGCGATCATCGGGCTCGTCCTGTCCGACTCGCGGGTCGTCCGCAAAGTCACGATTATCCCTCGCGGCCGGGCAGGCGGTTATGCCATCACGTTGCCGAAGGAAGATGAGTTCCTGCTGACCAAGAAGGAACTCAACGAGCAGATCATCGGGCTGATGGGTGGCCGCACCGCTGAAGAAATTATCTTTGGCACTGAGTCCACCGGGGCGTCCAACGACTTCGAACAGGCGACCCAGCTTGCTCGCAGTATGGTGACGACTTACGGGATGTCCGACCGGCTCGGCACTGTCACGCTGGAGCGTGAAGGCGGCCAGCCGTTCGTTGGCGCCGAATACGGTCAAATGGCCGCTTACTCGCAGCAGACGGCAACGGCCATCGACGACGAAGTGCGCCGGATCATCACCGAGGATCATCAGCGCGCGCATGAGATCATCGAGAGCCACCGTGAACAGCACAAGCTGATCGCGGAAGCGCTGCTCAAGTACGAGACGCTGGATGAAAAGCAGATCATGAGCCTGTACAAAGACGGCAAGATGCCTGAGTCGGCAAGTGAGTTCCCAAGCGAGAAAGCCGCCACCTTCGAGGAAGCTAAGAAGGCCCTTGAGGAGAAGGACAAGGCAAAGCAGGAAGATCAAGACGACCAGCCGGTTGCCTCGGCTGCTTCCGCTGCGCCTGAGGCCTCTGCGGCAAGTGACAGTTCAAGCGCAAGCACCGACTCTGCGGCCAGCGTCGCCGAGGGCAGTGATGCCCCGACGAGTGCTGAGGGCTCCGCTGCGGCACCATCAGCGGCTGATCAGCCGGCTGAGCCGCACGATGAGCATGCGGATGAGGACCATACCCCAGAGCACTAAGCTTTTGGCAGTGAGGCTGAGACGCAAAGCGGTTTTAGCCCAAAACGCAGGCGCCCCTGCATCACGATTCGTGCATTTCGAATCGCGGTGCAGGGGCGTTTGTGTGTCTAGGCGTTGCTGGGGCGCAACTAGATTAGGTTTCTGCCTTTTGTATTGAGGGGTGAAGGCGCCGCCGGATCATCAGCGGGTCTGGGGATTGGCGTCAAGACCGGTCCGGTTTGGCAAAACAGGGTAACTTCTGGTATGATACTCGCGTTTACGCAAGGGTAAAGGAGACCTAATATGGCAGATCAATTAATCACGGCAGTTTCTAAAGACGGTGCGTTTCGGGTGTTTGCCGTTGACGCAAGCGAGACGGTGGCGGAAGCCCAGCGGCGTCATGATACCTGGAGTGCCGCCTCTGCCGCGCTGGGGCGCACCTTGGTGGCAACGCTGCTGCTGTCAGCAGCCGGTCTCAAGAGTCAAGACGATCTGTTGACCGTGCGGCTCAAAGGTGATGGGCCAGTGGGGGCGATCGTTGCTGATGGGACCAGCCAAGGCACCGTGCGCGGGTACGTCGAGCATCCGCACGTGTCCTTGCCGCTGAACGTCGTGGGCAAAATCGATGTGGGCCGGGCGGTCGGCCACCGTGGTCTGCTCGCCGTGACCAAGGACCTGGGCTTGGGCAAGCCGTTTACGGGCCAAGTGCCCGTAGTGTCCGGTGAGCTCGGCGAAGATTTCACGTATTACTTGGCTCAGTCAGAGCAGATCCCGGCCGCAGTTGGGCTGTCCGTGTTTGTCAACGCAGACAACTCCGTTCAGGTGGCGGGCGGCTTCATGATTCAAGCACTGCCAGGCGCAGCCGACGCGGAATTGGCTCAGGTCGAGACTACGGTCAAAACCCTGCCTTTGACTTCTGAAATGCTCAGACAGGGGTTTACGCCAACCCAGATCGCAGCCCGGGCATTGGGCGATATTCCGCTGACTGTGGTTGATACCAAGCCGGTCGCATTTGCTTGCCCCTGCAGTAAGGCCCATTTCGGCGAGATCATGGCAACGCTCGCGCGCAAGGACCTGCAAGCAATGATCACGGAAGACCACGGGGCTGAGGCCGTCTGCAAGTTCTGTGAGACACGGTACCAGTTTTCCGCCGCTGAACTGACCGCAATGTTAAACGCAAAGGATGAGAAGAATGACAACTAAACCATTAGCATGGCAAATTGGAAACGTGACGATCCCCAACCGGGTCGTGGTCGCCCCGATGGCGGGGATCACCAACGCTGCGTTTCGCGTGACCGCCAAGGAATTCGGTGCGGGACTGGTCGTTTGCGAAATGATCTCCGACCGCGGCATCATGTACCACAATAAGAAAACAATGAGCATGCTGTTTGTCGATCCGCGCGAGCACCCAATTTCGATTCAGATTTTTGGCGGGACCAAGGAGACACTGGTTAATGCGGCCAAATTTATCGATCAGAACACCGAGGCCGACATCATCGACATCAACATGGGCTGCCCGGTGCCCAAAGTGACCAAGACGGATGCCGGGGCGCACTGGCTGCTTGATCCAAACAAAGTCTACGAAATGGTGGCGGCGGTCGTGGACGCGGTCCACAAGCCGGTCACCGTTAAGATGCGCACCGGCTGGGACGATGAACACATTTATGCGGTAGAAAATGCGCTTGCCGCTGAACGTGCCGGGGCGTCTGCTTTGGCCATGCATGGCCGCACGCGCGCGCAGCTTTACCGCGGCCACGCCGACTGGAATATCCTTAAAGCGGTCAAGGGCCAATTGCATATTCCGTTCATGGGTAATGGGGATGTGCGTTCGCCGCAGGATGCTAAGCGGATGCTTGAAGAAGTCGGGGCTGATGCCGTGATGATCGGGCGGGCCGCGCTGGGCAATCCCTGGATGCTTCGCGGGGTGGAAACATACTTGCGCACGGGTGAGTTGATCCCAGAGCCGACGCCGCGTGAGAAGATCGCGACGGCTGAGCTTCAGCTGCATCGGCTGGTTGAATTAAAGGGTGAAAATCTGGCCGTGCGTGAGTTCCGCAGCCAGGCGGCCTACTATCTGAAGGGCATCCCGCGGGCGGCCCGCACGAAGGCGGCGGCCATGAGCGTCGAGACTGAGCAGGAGGTCGATGATATTTTTGACCGCTTCGTTGAGGAAACCGAAAACCGTGAAAAGGCGCAAGCAGCCGGCTAGCCGGTTGCTTTTTTGTTGTGAGATTGGCAAAATGGCTTAGGACACGACAGGAGGAAAACATGGCAAAAGATACAGAAATGAACGATCAGATGATCGCGCGCCGGCAAAAGATGGACGCACTGCGGGACAATGGGATTGATCCCTTCGGCCACCGGTTTGACCGGACTCATTTGGCGAAGCAGTTGCACGATCAATACGATGAAACAGACAAAGACGAGTTGGCGGCCAAGCCAATCGAGGTCATCGTCGCTGGGCGGATGATGGCCAAACGCGGCAAGGGTAAGGTGGGCTTTGCCGACTTGCGCGACCGTTCAGGCCGAATCCAGCTGTACGTGCGTAAGGATGTGGTGGGCGAAGAGAACTACCAGATCTTCAAAAAGGCGGACCTTGGTGATTTTCTCGGGATCGCCGGGGACATGATGAAGACCGATGCTGGGGAGCTGACCGTGCGGGCAACGCACCTGACGTTCCTCAGTAAGGCGCTGCGGCCACTGCCAGACAAGTATCACGGCCTGACTAACGTGGAGCAGATCTACCGGCAGCGGTACTTGGACTTGATCGCCAACCCAGACAGCTACGATCGCTTCGTGAAGCGGTCACACATTGTCAGTGCCGTTCGGGAGTATCTGGACAGTAATGATTTTCTTGAAGTGGAAACACCGGTGCTCCACACATCAGCTGGCGGGGCCTCGGCGCGGCCGTTTATCACGCACCACAACGCCTTGGACATTGACTTGTACCTCCGGATCGCGCTGGAGCTGCACTTGAAGCGGCTGATCGTCGGCGGCATGGAGCGGGTCTATGAGATCGGCCGCGTGTTCCGCAATGAAGGCCTGGACACCAAGCACAATCCCGAGTTCACTGAGCTGGAAACCTACGCGGCCTACTGGGACCTCTCGGACGTCATGAAGGAGACAGAGGGCCTCTTCCGCTTTGTGGCCAATAAAGTGCTGGGCACTGGCAAAATCACGTATCAAGGCCAGGCCCTCGACCTGGATGCCCCATTTGCCCGTAAGCACATGGTGGACGCCATCAAGGAAGTGACCGGGGTCGACTTCTGGACGCCGATGAGCACTGAGGACGCGAAGAAGTTAGCCGATGAAAAAGGTGTCCACTACGAGCCATTCTGGCAGACTGGCCATATCATTAACGCCTTTTTTGAGGAGTTTGTTGAGCCAACGCTGGAGCAGCCCACCTTTATTTACGGCCATCCAATCGAGATCTCACCACTGGCCAAGAAGAGCCAAAAAGATCCCCGGTTTGTCGACCGGTTTGAGCTGTTCATGCACGGCAACGAGTATGGAAACGCCTTTACGGAGTTGAATGATCCCATCGATCAACGGGCGCGCTTTGAGGCGCAAGCTGCCGAAAAGGCTTCGGGCAACGATGAAGCTCAGCCAATCGATGAAGATTACATCGAAGCCTTGGAGTACGGGATGCCGCCAACTGGTGGACTCGGCATCGGGATCGACCGGCTTGTGATGCTGCTGACGGATGCTGCCTCGATTCGTGATGTACTTTTGTTCCCAACGATGCGTCCCTAAAGTTTCTTGCCGCTGCTTGCAGCGGCTTTTTTAGTGCCAGCCAATTTAAAAACACCGGATGAAAACGGGCAAGACAGCTGCACTCCACCGCAGAATCCAAACGATTAAAAGCCGGACGATTTCTTTGTCCGTGATTGTGAAAAAAATTCGAATTTAGTTGACGCTCTAGGGTCAGGCTGATATGATAAATAGCGTCGTTGAGGCAATCATCACCTCGCCCGGCGGCTGACAATTGAACATCTTGGTTGACAGCTGCTGAGCAATCTGATAAGATTTCAGAGTTGCCTTATGGACAAGGTAGTCCTTTGAAAACTGAACAAAGTTTCGTAAATGTGATAGGGCTTTTCAATGAAAGTTGAAAAGAATTAATTAACATGAGCGAAGTCAATTCGCAAACAACAAATCGAGCTATTCAAATAACTCATTATATGA
>NZ_RHOJ01000008.1 GCF_003946485.1 Lacticaseibacillus jixianensis
TGAAGCTTGTTGGTGCCAGCGATGATATCGAAAATTGAAAGTTGGAGTTGACACGGGTCACTTCATAACAGGCTACCCATTCCCCTAAGTACGCGGCCCCTGCGCACCCTCCCCTGCGCACCTTTCCTATAAGTACTTCAGCATGCCATACCCGACGCCGTCTTCCACGTTGCTCTTGGTGATGAACTTGGCCACCGCCTTGATCTGCGGGGCCGCATTTGCCATCACGATCGGGGTCCCGACCATGGTCAACATTGGCAGATCGTTTTGCCCATCCCCAAACGCGGCAACCTCCGCGCGCGTCAGGCGCTCCTGGTCCAGGACGTGCTGAATCCCGCTCGCCTTATCCGCCTCACTGCTGGTGATCTCCAGCCAGGCGGCGTTAGACGTGTTCGCCGTGATCCCCGGGAAGTGGTGCGTTTGGAAAAATTCGCGGATTTGCGCCATCACGTCAGCATCAAAGTCGATCAGCATGATTTTCATGATCTGGCGCGGCTGCTTGAACACCTCCTGGTACGGGGCAAACGTCGGCATCAGCCGGGACACCGCCACCTCGCCTTTCAGGTTGTCATCCATGCGCTCCGCGTACCAGTCCGCGCCGTCGTAATAGCTGACGGATGTGCTGGGAAACTGCTGCAAAATTGCGCCGACAATGGTCCGCGCCGAGTCTGTCGGCATCGGCAGGGCAGACAGCACCTTGATGCCAGCACTTTGCGGTTCAAAAATCATCCCGCCGTTGTACGCGATCTGCGGCCCGCGCAAGTCCAGCGCGGCGATTGCCTCGGCCATTTCCTTCGGCGAGCGCGCCGAAACCAGCGTCAATGGTAACCCGCTTTGCTTGATCTTAGCCGCATTACTCGCCCGCACCCGGCCGGTCTCGTCCAGAAGCGTACCGTCCATATCGGTGAATACCCATGCTGTCATTGTCTCTCCCCTTTTCAGTCACTCTTGCTTATTTTAAGCCCTTCCCCCCGGCGGCGTGAAGCCTCGTTTGCAATCCCCGTCCAACGCGCCCTTTACCCATGCTTTTGAGCGGGTGATGGCTTGACTCACCACCTATTTTCTTTATACTTAGCAGAATAAAGTGAGTGCTCACTTAAAGGAGGTGGGATGGTGAAACCCCGCGTTCAAGAATACACCGACTTTGACACTGACCTGGTGACCAACCGGCGCCAACACACCCCGCTGCCAGCCACCTACCAGTGGGCGCACAGCGGTCCGTGGTACCGCCTGAAAAGTGCCGCGGTCTACCACACCATGAAACAAGTGGGCCGGCTCTATTGGTATGGCCGCCTGCACGTGCGGTTCGTCGGCCGTGAGAAACTGGCACCGTTTCGCCATCAGGCCTACTTTTTGTACGGCAACCACACGCAACCGTTTGGGGATCCGTTCATGCCGATGCTGCTGGCCGGCCCGCAGCGCGCTTCAACGCTCGGAGCGGCCGCGAACCTCGGCGTCCCAGTGTTTGGCCCCCTGCTTCAACTCGGCGGTGGCGTGATCCTACCGGAAACCGCCGCGCAAACGAGGCGCTTTTTAGCCTACCTGAAGACACTGGTCGCCCGCGGCCACCCAGTCGCGGTGTACCCAGAGGCCCACGTCTGGCCTTATGCCACTCAGATCCGCCCGTTTGCGCTTGGCGCCTTCCATTACCCAGTGGCCTTCAGCTGCCCCGTCTTTGCTTTCACCACCACCTATCAGCGCGGCCGCACGACCGTGTACGTCGACGGGCCGTTCCAACCGGATCGCACCCGCCCTGCCGCCGAGCAGCGGGCCGCGCTTGCAACGCAGGTGCACGAGGCGATGGCCCAGCGCGCTAAGGCCAGCACCGAGCACCACGTCATCTACCGGAGGCGACCCTCATGAACATTCTCTACTGCGGCGACGCGCGGATGCAAGACGGGGTCCTCTTATCAGTCCTGTCATTGACCCGGCAGACCCGCCAGCCCCTTCACGTCTACCTGCTGACGGCCGCTTTGACCGTCGATCACATCACCTACGCCGCGCTGCCGCAAGCGGCCGTCGCCGAGCTGCGGGCGGTGGTTTTGGCCCACAATTCCCAAGGCTCGGTCACGGTATTTGACGTGACCGACTTGGTCAACCAGGCGCCGCCCACCGCCAATTGGCACACCCGCTTCACCCCCTACTGCATGCTGCGCCTGTACGCCGATCTGCTCTCCGCCCTGCCAGAGCGGGTGTTATACCTTGACGCCGACGTCCTTGCCGTCAGCGATCCCCGCCCATTCTACGAACAGTCCTTGGCCGGAACGGAACTGGTCGGCGTCCTTGACCATTACGGCCAGTGGTACTTTCACCACGGCCCCCACCTGCGCGACTACCTGAATTCCGGCGTTCTCCTGCTTAATTTGCCGGAGATCCGGCGCACTGGCCTCTTTGCGCGCTGTCGCAAGCGCGTCGCGGAAAAGCGCATGTTCATGCCAGACCAAAGTGCCCTGAACAAGCTCGCCCGCGAAAAAAAGCTGGCGCCGCGGCGCTTCAATGACCAGCACGGACCCCATGCCGATACCGTGTTTCTCCACTTCTCAACGCGGCTGCGCTTTTGGCCCTGGTTTCACGCCGTGACCATCAAGCCATGGCAGCCCGCTGCGGCCCAGACGCTCCTCGGCCCTGCCGCTCCCCAAACTCACGCGGTGTACGAAGCCTACCAAACGCTTCGCGCCGCAAGAAAAGGATGATCCTACTCAATGACCTATTCAATTTTTTACGCGGTTGACGATCACTACGTCGACCCTTTGACCGTCTCCCTGCATTCGCTGGTCGCAAACGCCGATCCGCACAGCCACTACCAAGTGACCATCTTGACGGAGCACCTCACCCCGGCTCACCAAGCCCAGCTGACCAGCCAGGCCACCGCCAACGTGACGGTGGCCTTCGAGTCCATTGCTAAGCGCCTGAAAGCTCAAATCACCGACAAGAACAACAAGCTGCGCGCAGACTATTTCACCTTCACGATCTACTTCCGGCTGTTCATTGCGGAGCTCTTCCCTGACCTTGAGCGGGCCGTTTACCTAGACGCAGACACCGTCGTTCTCACCGACATCGCCAACCTATTTGCCGAAGACTTGGCCGGCGATCTGCTCGGCGCAGTGCGCGACCCCTTCATGGCAGCCAATCCCGAAACCACATCGTACACGACGGCCGCCGTGGGGGTGGACGTGCAGCGTTACTGCAACTCCGGCGTTCTCTTGATGGACCTTGCCGCCATGCGGCAGGCCAAGTTTGCACAGCATTTCCTCACGCTGCTCAACCAGTACCACTTCCACAGCTTGGCGCCTGATCAGGACTACATCAACGCGATCGCGCGGGACCGCTTGAGGCACCTTGACGAGTCGTGGAACGTCCAGGGCGACCGGCCGGTCAGCGCGCCCAAGATCATTCATTACAATCTTTTTGATAAGCCGTGGCACTATTCTCAGGTGCCAAACGGCGACTATTTCTGGCATTATGCCGCCGCATTACCGGCGCTGGCAGCTAGCCTGCACGCGACTCAAGCCGACTTCACGGCCAAGGAGCGCCGCGCGGACGAGACCCACAAGACCGAGCTGATGCGGCTGGCGGCCACGACTGGTGCTGAACCGGTCACGTTTGCCAGCGTCGCAGCCCAAGGGGGGCACGTGCAACTATGACCGCAACTGAACAATCCGATCCCCACACGCCGGTGATCCGCAACATTGAACAGGCGGTCCACGATGGCCGCTTCAACGATAAGGTCGAAGTGAATGATCCCACTTTGCCGCCCGCCGCAGAAAAAGGCGTCATTGACAATTACCTTGTGCGCCAGCACACCTGGCGCCATCACGTGAACAACGTTATCGTGCGCACGGGGATGAACCTGGGCGCACGCTGGATCGGCCACGGGATTCAAGTGACGGGCCAAGAACACCTTCAGGCCGTCCAGGGGGCTGCCATCGTCACCTCTAATCACTTCAGCCCGGTGGAAAATCTGATCGTGCGCAAAGCGCTGGGGCTGCCGCGGCTGTACATCGTCAGTCAGACCACCAATTTGGCGATGCCAGGCACACTCGGCTACGTGTTTAACAACGCTGACATTTTGCCGATCACGGCGGACATCGACTACCTCGCCCACGAGTTCCCGCACTTGCTTGAAAGCGTGTTAAAGCGCCGCCGCAAAGTGTTGATCTATCCTGAACAGGAAATGTGGTACAACTATCGTAAGCCCCGGCCCCCAAAGCGCGGCGCATACTACTACGCCGCCCGGTTCAACGTGCCGGTCATTTCCTGCTTTGTGGCGATCCACACCCTGGATAAGCAGGTCAGCCCGGCCTTCAACAAGGTCGGCTACAGCATGCAGATCCTCCCTCCGCTTTTCCCCGATCCGGCAAAATCGGTGCGAGAAAACTCACTAACCATGATGCAGCAGGATTACCTGCAGAAATGCGCCGCTTACGAGCGGGCGTACCAGCGCAAGCTCACGTATCAATTTGCCCCTGAGGACATCGCCGGCTGGCGCGGAAAGGAATAACCATGGCCGATCTCAGTTTGTTTGACTCCACCAACGCCTTAGGTAATCTGACCGCCAAGCAGCGCAAGATCCTCGAAAGCGCGATCGACGTGTTCGCCGAAAAAGGCTACGCCAACGCAAGTACCAACGAAATTGCCAAGCGGGCCGGGGTGGCAGAAGGCAATCTCTTCGCCCGCTTTGGCTCGAAACGGGGGCTGCTCAAGGCCATTATCCAGCCTGTGGCCAAGCGCGTCTTTCCCTTCGCGGTATCGGACCTGATCGATCGCGAGCTCGCGATCCCTTACGAAACGCGAGAAGCGTTTTGTGCCGGGCTGATCACCCGCCGGCTGGTCCTGCTGCGGGATAACTCCGCCCTGATCAAAGTCTTTATTACCGAACTGCTAACGCAGGAGGAGGTCCGGCAGCTGGTGCTGACGCAGATGACCACAGAGTACTGGGCGGCGCTTGACGAGGCACTCGATCGCCTGCGCGACCAAGGCCAGCTGATCGCCTGGGACAACCACACCGTGATCAAGTACCTCTGGTCGCTTGTTGGTGGCGTCGCCGCGTCGTTTCTGTACTTTAATCAGCCACTCGACGACACGGTGATCAAGCAAACGATCACGGCGGCCGACAAGGTCCTTGCGCCATAACCACTTCCCGGAAGACGCCCAACCGCCTTCCGGGTTTTTATTACCCTCAACCAGCACCTGCTAGTCTCATTGCATACAAATTTATTGTTCGTATATAATCACTATCAAGAATACAGAACGGTTTCTGAAAATCATCTGAAATTTTCAGGACAAAGCCGAACTTTTTGGTGATAATGTGAGGAGTCTGCATTGAATTTGAGAACTTTCTCGCCTATACTACACATTGGCTGGTAGGAACCGACTCATTGCTTGGTCGGCATCGGCACCTCAGATTGACCAGTAATGTTCGGGTTTCACCGGTAGGACAACCGACACTCACACTATGGGGGAGATATTGATGAAGCTCTGGAAGAAAATGGCAGCAGTCACTCTGACTGCCGTGGCAACCTTGGCGCTGGTCGCTTGCGGCAGCAGCAAAACCAGCACCAGCAGTTCCAGCAAGGATGGCTACACACCAAAGTCCTTGAACATCCAGTTCGTACCATCAAGCAACGCTGACACCATTGAGGCGAAAGCGAAGCCACTTGAGAGCCTGCTGAAAAAGCAGCTCGGGATCCCGGTCAAGGTTACGGTTTCGACCGACTATAACTCGATCGTTGAAGCCATGAAGTCCAAGCAGGTCGACGTGGGCTTCCTGCCACCTGACGGCTACGTCCAAGCGCACAAGCAAGGCGCTGCGGACGTTCTGCTGCAGGCTCAGCGTTACGGCATCAAGCAGCCAGGCGGCAAGAATACCGACAAACTGGTCGACTCTTACCGCTCTGAGATCTTGGTCAAGAAAGGCAGCAGCATCAAGTCTTACAAGGATCTGAAGGGCAAGAAGATCGCGGTCCAGGACGTCACCAGTTCCGCCGGCTACATCTGGCCCGTCGCAGAACTTTCCCAGAAGGGCATCGACATTCCTAAAGACGATACGCTCGTGACCGTCAAAGGCCACGACCAAGGCGTCATGTCCGTCCTGAACGGCGACACCGATGCGGCCTTCGTCTTCGAAGACGCCCGCAACGTGGTCAAGAAAGACGTGCCGAACATCATGACGGAAGTGCTGCCGGTCTACTTCACCAAGCCGATCCCGAACGATACGATCTCTGTTCGCACCGATATGAGCAAAGCCTTCCGCAACAAGCTCAGCAAGGCGTTCATCACCATTGCTAAGAGCAAGAAAGGCCACGAGATCATTTCCAGCATTTACACCCATGAGGGTTACGTCAAGGCGAAGGATTCTAACTTTGACATTGTTCGGAAATACGATAAGATTGCTAATGGTGAAACCAACAAGTAATGGATCGCACGCAGAAGCGCTAGCCCTCTAGCGCTTTTGCTGTACGTAGCGGGAATTGTGGAGGAAAGTTATGGCAGAAACTGTTAAACCGGTCATTGAGTTTGACCATGTGTCCAAGATCTACCCCAATGGGGTCGTGGGCCTCAAGGATATTAACCTGACCATTCAACCAGGCGAATTCGTGGTGGTCGTTGGGCTCTCAGGCGCGGGTAAAAGCACGCTGATGCGGGCCATCAACCGGCTGCACGACATCAGCGAAGGCGACGTGCGCATCGATGGCACCTCGATCACCAAGGCCAAGGGCAAGCAATTGCTGCACATTCGGCGGCAGATCGGCATGATCTTTCAGAACTTCAACCTGGTCAACCGGGCAACCGTCCTGAAAAACGTGCTGACCGGCCGGGTGGGCTACTACCCGACCTGGAAGATGATCTTTGGACTCTTTTCTGCCGAAGATAAGCAGCGTGCGTACGAGGCGCTGGGCACGGTGGATCTGCAAGACAAGGTTTACACCCGTGCTGACCAACTGTCCGGGGGCCAGCAGCAGCGCGTCTCGATTGCCCGCGCTCTGACCCAGACGCCGCAGATCATCTTGGCCGACGAACCGATCGCCAGCTTGGATCCGCAGACCACCAAGCGGGTCATGGATGATTTGCGCCGGATCAACCAGGAAATGGGGATCACGGTCGTCGCCAACCTGCATTCGGTTGAGCTTGCGCAGGAATATGCAACCCGCATTATCGGCATCCGCGCCGGCGAGAAGGTCTTTGACGGCCCTGTGGCCGAAGCGACCGACGAAGCCATCGCCGAGATTTACAGCGGCGAAGAACAGGAGGTCTGAGATGACGGCGCCAAGTTCTCTGCCTAAACGTAAACTGCAGTGGCGCAAATGGGCCCTTTCGGCGTTCATGGTCGTTGGCCTGATTTGGTCAGCCTGGATCACCCAAGCGCACATGGGCATGTTCTTCCAAAACATTGGCCAATTCACGGTGATTTTTCAGGAGATGGCCCATGTTGACTGGAGTTACACGTACTACACCGTTGACCCGATGATCCAGACGCTCAAGATGTCGATCATCGGCACCCTGATCGGTTCGGCCCTGGCCTTTCCCTACGCGCTGCTGGTGTCGCGCAACATCGTCACCAACAAGGTGGTCGTCGGGATCTTCCGGTTCATTTTAAACATCGTGCGGACGATCCCCGACTTGATGCTGGCCGCCTTGTTCGTGGCAGTGGTCGGCATCGGTCCCATCGCCGGGATCTTCGCTTTGGCCATCTTCACCTTCGGGATGGTCGGCAAACTGTTCTACGAAGCCATCGAAACCATTGACCCCGGCCCGCTTGAGGCGCTGCGGGCGGCAGGCGCTGGGCGCATCGAGATCATTCGCTTCGCCGTCGTGCCCCAAATCGCGAACTACTTCATCAGCTACGTGCTTTACGCCTTCGAGATCAACGTCCGGGCCTCCACGGTACTCGGGTACATGGGTGCCGGCGGGATCGGGATCTACCTGCAGCAGGCACTTTCAATGTTCCGTTACGACCGGGTGGGCCTTATTGTCTTGGTCATCTTCGCCGTCGTGCTGGTGATCGACTACATCTCGGGTAAAGCAAGGGAGGCGCTGCTATGACCAACTCAACCATGCTGCCGAAAGCACCGCTGACCCACCGCTACCGCAACCTATTTTTCACCGCGGCGGTCCTGGTGATCATCGGCTGGTCGTTCACGGGCATGCCGAGTTTTGACATCAAGCAAAACGCCTGGCTCGTCACCAAGTCTATCGTCAACGGGCTGGTCCACCCAGACTTTAGCTACGTCTGGACCGGTGACGGCGAAGACCTGACCTCTACCCTGCTGCAGACCTTGGGGATCGCCTTTTTAGGGACCTTCATCTCGGCCATCATTTCGCTACCGTTTGCCTTTTGGGCCGCAAATACGAAAAACAAGTTCTGGCTGACCACCCGCTCCGGCAAATTCCTGCTGACGGCGATTCGGACGTTCCCAGAAATTGTGCTGGCCCTGATGTTCATCAAGGCCGTCGGGCCCGGCTCCTTTGCCGGGGTCCTCGCCGTCGGGTTCCACTCCGTCGGCATGCTCGCCAAGCTATTTTCCGAAGCCATTGAAAACATGGATGGCGGGGCTGGCGAAGCGGTCACTGCCGCGGGCGGCAGTCGCCTGGAGGTCACGCTGATCGCCAGCTTGCCGCAACTGATGCCAGAATTCGTGTCCAACACCCTGTACCGCTTTGAACTGGCGATCCGGTCGGCGTCCATCCTCGGGATGGTCGGCGCCGGTGGGGTCGGCACCCCGCTGATCTTTGCCATTCAGACGCGGTCCTGGAGCCGGGTGGGGATCATCCTGTACGGGATCATCATCCTGGTCACCCTGACCGATTTCATTTCTGGTTCCTTGCGCAAGCGCCTGATCTAGGCCACTTATCGGGCCTGGCAGTCAACGCAAGCCTAGCCAGCATCCGGAGTAAAAAAATAGCGTTGCGCACCCGCGCAACGCTATTTTTTTACTCATTTGTCGCTACTGTCAATGTCCAGCGTCGTGGGGTCAGCTGTTTTGGTCGCGGCCCCTGCTTCGTCCTTGTCTTTGTCCTTATCCTTTGCGTCATCATCCCCGAAGAGGGTCTCCTGAAGCTGCTTGCGCAAGGTCTCGGTGATGTCGGGGTGAGCGATCAGGTACTGCGTCGCGTTGTCCGCCCCTTGGCCGATCCGCTCGCCGTTATAGGAGTACCATGAGCCGGCCTTCTCAACGATGTCGTGGTCCACGCCCAAGTTCAGCATGTCGGCCTCAGGGGAGATCCCGTGGCCGTAGCTCATGGTCGTTTCCACTGTCTTGAACGGCGGTGCGACCTTGTTCTTCGTGACCTTGATCTTCACGATGTTCCCCACCACGTCGGTCCCGTTTTTGACCTGCTGGGCCCGGCGCACCTCAAGGCGGATCGTGGCGTAGAACTTCAGTGCGCGCCCGCCTGGCGTAGTTTCAGGATTACCGAACATCACGCCGATCTTCTCGCGCAGCTGGTTGATGAAGATCACGATCGTTTGCGTCTTGAAAATCGTTGACGTGAGCTTCCGCAGCGCCTGCGACATCATCCGCGCCTGAAGCCCCACGTGTGAATCGCCGATCTCGCCTTCGATTTCGGCCTGCGGCACCAGGGCCGCCACCGAGTCGATGACCACGATGTTGACGGCCCCGGACTGGACCAAGGCATCGGCGATCTCAAGGCCCTGCTCACCGGTGTCTGGTTGCGAAAGCAAAAGGTCATCGATGTTGACGCCCAGTGCTTCGGCATACTTCGGGTCCATCGCGTTTTCCGCGTCAATGTACGCCGCGGTCCCGCCGTTCTTCTGCACGCTGGCCACCGCCTGCAGCGCAATGGTCGTCTTCCCTGAACTTTCAGGTCCGTAGATCTCGACCACGCGGCCCTTCGGAAAGCCACCGACGCCCAGTGCCAGATCCAGGGATAAGATCCCGGTCGAAATGACCGAGATGTTGGTCAGCGACTTGTCGCCCATCTTCATGACCGCGCCGTCGCCGAACTGTTTCTTGATCTTCTTCAGCGCCGCATCGAGCGCCTGTTCGCGGGCCCCGCCATCTAGTGACGTTTGCCCATTCGCAGTTTTTTTAACCATAGTGTCCGTCCTCTCTTTTTCGTAGCTTCAGTATACACCAAAACATACGTTCGGTGCCAACCCTCACCACTAATTAATTCCGCAAATGAACCACTTTATTCCTCACTGACGGCGCCTGGCGAAAGCAGTATGATAGAACCAATCGGAACTAGGGAGGTAAAGCATGCAGCAGCGCTGGACTTGGCACCATATTAATTTAGACGACCCCGCAGCGGTCAGAGCGGCCACTGCGCGCTACCAGCTTTCCACCGAGCAGACCGGTTACGCAGTCGACCGGCACGAGCGCGCCCACGTCGAGTACGACGGACTGGCAGAAAGCTTCCTACTGGTCTTTAACATCCCCGACGCCGATCAGGATGCCGCCCAGGCCGAGACCCACCAGATGACATTCGTGATCAAAAATGATGACCTGCTCACCTTTGGCCACCCCGACGCCGCCGGCTTGGTGCAACAGCTGACGCGCCGCTTTGATGCCCCGCAGACGTTGAGCGCCTACCAGTTTCTGCTGGAAAGCCTCTACCTGATCACCCAGCGCTTCATGCCCCTGATGGAGAAGGCCGATAACGAGCGGCACCACATTGCGCAGGTGCTGCGGGAAAAAACCACCCGCAAACGGCTGCTTGAACTGTCTGACCTGGAGACCAATGCGTTATATCTCGGCAACGCGACCCGCCAGAATCAAAGCGTGCTCGAGCAGCTCAAGGGGCTGTCGGTCTACCACGGCTTTTCGGTCCAAGAAAAGGAGCGCCTGGAGGACGTACTGATCGAAGCGCGGCAGCTGGTGGACATGACCAGCCTGGGCAGCCAGAACCTCGCCCAGCTCGAGGGGACGTACAATAACATCCTCAACAACAACCTGAATGACACCATGAAGTTTCTGACGATCTGGTCCATCGTCCTCACCGCCCCGACCATTGTCTCCGGCTTCTTCGGGCAAAACGTGCCGTTGCCGTTCATGCACACCCCCGGCGGCTGGGGCATCACCATTTTGCTGTCCGTTGCGCTCGCGGGACTGTTTGCCGTCTGGATGAATCACTACGTCAATAAATAAGGTACGTCAGCCAAAAGCCGGCCCCTCGCCATTGTTTCGTGCGGGGAGCCGGCTTTTAAAGTGGCGGGGCGCTCGGCCAGGCAGTGCCCCTAATGCGTGGGGCGCGGCAGCAGCATGCTTTGGTCCGTCTGACTGAGCGTGCCGTGGACTGGTGCGTTGTACTCCTCGCCATCAAGCTGAACGTGCTCATGGGCCGCGGTTTCAAACCGAAAGCGTTGACCAGTGAGGTGAGCCAGCTTAGGGTGCACCGATTGGCCGCTGAGGATCTTCGCCAGGACCTGAATCAGGATGCGCCATTTCTCCTTGCGGACCAGCACAAAGCTCAGCTGATGCCAGTCCTGCGCAGCATCGGGGAACAGGCGCAGACCGCCGCCCAGGAAGGGGTGGTTCGTGAAAACGCAAAGAAACGCATTATCGATGACCGCCTCATGCTGCACTGTGATCGCGGCCCGAAAGGCGTGCTGGGTCGCCACCGCCCGCAGAATATTGGCCGTGTAGGAAAGCTGGCCGAGGTGCATGGCATTGAGCATGGCCTTAGCCCGTGAATGGTTGGTGTCGTAGACAATGCGCGCGTCGACCCCGATCCCGAAGTTATTGATGAAGTACAGGGTCCCAAACTCCTCGGTTTCGGCCTTGCCGATTCGCGCCAGGCGCGGCCGAGCGTCCCTTAAGGCCGCAATTGCCGCAAACGGCTCAAGCGGGATCCCGTGGGCGCGCGCAAAGTCATTGCCCGTGCCGTTTGGGACATAGCCAACCGGAATGTCAGGGCGGCCCAGGTCCTGCAGGCCGTTGATCACATCGTGCAGCGTCCCGTCGCCGCCGATCACCACGATCTGCGGCTGCGGTGCGCTGGGCCCAACTACCGCCACGATGCGTTCGATCGCCTTCCGGGCATCCCCCGCCTCATGCGTGTAGGTGGTGGTGGCAAACGTGTACTGCTCGCCCAGCGCCGCGATCAGGCGCGGGATCATTTTTTTCGTCCGGGCATTGCCGGCATACTCGTTGACGATCAGTTCAATTGCTTTCACGGTTTACCCCCACCAGTGGCTGTCATCGCTGACATGAATTAGGTCTATTGTACCAAAAAGTGGCGAGTAAGCGGACCAATTGAGCCCGATTCTCCCCTCACTTTGTTGCGATAAAAAGGCTGCTGGCGCATCAGCCCGGTTGGCGTTACAATTGTCACGGCTAGGGGAATCAATGACACGAAGCGAGGTTAAACCATGACCAATCCGATCAATCAGACAATGGAACAACAAAGTTGCGAGCGTTTACGCCACGCCATGGCGGAACTGATCCGCACCGAGCCGTTTGCCGAGATCTCGATCACTGCCCTCACCAGGCGCGCTGGTCTTTCACGCATGGCCTTCTACCGGCACTACGCCAGCAAAGAGGCGGTGCTCATCGCCTACATGGCCGAACGGCTTGAACCCCTTTACGACTTCATGGGCCGCCTGCCGCACAAAGGCCCGCTGTTTCTCAGCCAGGCGTACTTCGAATATATTGACGCTCACAGCGACTTTCTCGCCGACCTGATCCACGCTCAGGCCGAGCTGATCCCCGCGGCGTGCTTTCGGGAGTATGTCGTCCGCTTCTACGCGGAACACGTCGAACAGGTCCCCTTCACTCCGCATTTCAAACGGTACTTCAACAGTTACGTTGGCGCAGGCTTGTACCAGATGACGCTGGACTGGATCCGCGACGGCAAAAAGGCCCCCGTGACGCTGATCGCCCAGATCGCCGCCAAGCAGGCCGTCTGATTGATACCCCGCTTTTACCCCTTATATATAAACAATGGGGTGGGCCAAGAGCGCCCATAATTGCCTTGTTTTCCCCTTTTTAGCAGCTTATACGCGTTTTTCGCGGCAGTACCAATGGGAATCAATACCAACCATCATGACGCCGCTGGGGCGCTGCACCGACCTAATATAAGTTTTTTTATCGCTGCATGCATGCCCTCGGGCCCCTCATCACCAGCCTGTGCGGCGACGCTGAGTCAAGCCGGCTTCGCCCTACTCAACCCGTCAAACCACGCAAAAAGCCCCCACCCGGCGACGCCAAAACTGGATCGTCACGCAGGGGCCAAGGGAAAATCAGCCAATCCCGCCTGATCACGCCAGGCGACAAGGGTTACCAGAGATAGTCCACAGGCTTTTTGATGTACTCGTCATACACGTCCTTGACGATCGCCATCTGGGCGGCCGTGAACGCAGGCAGTGCGGACGCGCGCGTGTTGCGCGCGATCTGCGTCGGGTTGCTGGCCCCAGGGATCACCGCGGATACGGCGTCGGCCATGAGGATGTACCGCAGCGCCATGCCGGCCAGATCCTCGGTCCCCAGCCGGCGTTTGAGCTCAGCGGCGGCTTTGACCCCCGTCAGGTAATCAACCCCGGAGAACGTCTCCCCCTTGTCGAAAAGCTCACCGTGGCGGTTGTTAGCGCGCTGATCAGTCGGCGCAAACTGCGTCTCTGCCGTATATTTGCCGGACAGCAGACCAGAGGCGAGCGGGACCCTAGCTAAGATCCCAACGTTGGCCTGCTTCGCCGCTTCAAAGAAGTGCTGGGCCGGCCGCAACCGAAACATGTTGTAAATGATTTCAACCGCGCTGATGTCGTACTGCAGCGCCTTCAGCCCTTCCTCGACCCGCTCCACCGAGACCCCGTAGTTGCGGATCTTGCCGGCCTTTTTGAGCTGGTCCAAGTGCCAAAACATCTCAGGGTCGTAGTAGGTCATCATCGGCGGGCAATGCAACAGGACCATGTCCAACGCGTCAAGCTTCATGTTCTTCAGCGACTCGTCCACGTAGCGGTCCAAGTGCGCGTTGTCGAAGTGGTCAACGCTCAGCGGCGACTCCTTGCGGCCCATCTTCGTGGTGAAATGCACGTCCGGATGACTGCGCACAAAATTACCCACGGTGCGTTCCGAATTGCCGCCCTGGTACCCATCCGCAGTGTCAAAGAAGTTGACACCTTGGGCGTAGGCCTCTGCCAGCGTGTCGTCGGCGTCCTTTTGATTGAACGGCGCGCCCCACTTACCGCCCAGCTGCCAAGTCCCGAGTGACACTTCGCTGATCTTAAAACCAGTCTTACCTAAAGTACGGTATTTCATGAATTAATACCTCCGTTTTCACTGTTCAGTATAACGAATATTATGAGTCAAGGAAACGCAGATCACCAGTCTGTGGCCGCTGCGCTGATCTTGCGCGAACCTGCCAGCGATCATGATCGCGGTTTTTGGCCGCGGCAAGCCGCAAGCTTCTCCTCGGGTGTTATCCTGAAACATGAGGAGGGATCCAGTTGTCAACAACCAAAACCGAAATCGCACAAGCGGCGAAACGGCTAGTCAGCACCGTGCCGTTTAAAACCATCACCGTCACCACCATCATGGCCGCCGCCCACCTGCGCCGGCAGACCTTCTACGACTACTTCCGGGACAAATACGAGGTCCTGGGCGACATCTATCGCACCGAAATCGACGCCCGCGTGTGGTACTGCGGCGATTACTTGCGCTGGCCGGAAACCCTCCACCGCATGCTCGCATACTTCACGGAGAACCGGTCGTTCTACCAAAAAGCGCTGGCCATCGACGATCAAAACGCCCCCAGTGACTACATCCACGGCCACCTGCAAGCGATGATCGACCAGATCCTGACTGACCTTGAAGCACACGAAAAGATCCTGGTCTCTGCCGCCTACCACCGCTACCTGACGCAAATGCTGGCGACCAATGCCTTTGCGACGATCCAACTGCTGCTCGCCGAACCGGAAGCAGACGCCGCCCAGATCGAAGACCACCTGCACCTGTTCCTGGCCGACGCCCTGGCTGGCCTGCTGGACCGCTTTCGCGTAACGGACAATCAGCCCAAAGTGTCCGGTTTGCTTACTAAACCATAGTGCTAAACTGGTCTTGTATCATTAAGGAGTGAGCACATGAGTAACGTATTAATACTTGGGGCGAACGGGCAAATTGCCCGCCTCGCCGAACAGCAACTGCTGGCAGAAACGAAGCATCACCTGACGCTGTTTCTGCGTAACGCCAAGCGCCTGCCAATCGCAGATGCCACCCGCGAGACGGTGATCGAGGGCGACGCCACCGATCCTGCCGCATTGAGCAAGGCCATGGTGGGCATCGATATCGTTTACGCCAACCTGGGCGGCGGCAAGACCATCGAGACGCAGGCCAAGGCGGTCGTTCAGGCCATGGATCTGGCCAAAGTGCAACGGCTGATTTGGATCTCCACGCTGGGCATTTACAATGAGGTCCCTGGGGCCTTTGGCAAATGGAATCACGAACAGCTGGACGGCGGCTACCTGGAGCCTTACACAGCCGCAGCGCGCGTGATCGAGCATTCCAATCTGGACTACACGATCATTCGGCCCGCTTGGCTATCCAACAACGACACGGTCGATTATGAGCTGACCCACCGCGACGACCTGTTTAAAGGCACAGAAGTTTCGCGCAAGAGTGTCGCCGATCTGGTCACCAAGTTGATCAACGACCCCAAGCAGGCCGTCAAAGATTCACTGGGCGTCAACCAGCCGCACACTGACGGGGCGAAGCCGTCATTCTATTGATGGCCTTTAGCAGTCAGCACGCTGCAAAGCGGTCGGCCAAGCGCCGGCCGTTTTCCGTCGCCTAATTTGCTGGCGCGCAACTGGCCCTGGCACCAAGAACATGAAAGTTTTTGGCGTTAGCCCCTTTTCAAACCGCAGCGCGCGTGCTAAAGTGGACCCAATCAATAATCGAAGACCTGCAAGACCAGTAACCAACGGCGCTCTGACAGTGAGGCGGGACCAGTGAAAACCCGCTCAGACCAAGCCCTTGGCGAATAACCCTTGCTCATGTCTCTGCCCCAAATGGCCCAAGCCAAAGTAGGCGCAGACGCGACCGGTGCGTTATTATCCGGAGCCGCATGTTAGTGCGGATTGAGGTGGCCTATTTCGGATAGGCAACTAGGGTGGTACCGCGAAAAGTCTTTCGTCCCTTGCGTTGGGGACGAAGGGCTTTTTTTGCGTCTGGCCTGGCGCCGGGGCAAGTCATTGAATAGAAACTCGGAGATGAAAACGATGCATTTAATTATTCCGGAACACTACGATCCAAAACTGTCCGTTAAAGAGACAGAAGCCGCGATTCGCTACATTCGTGAAACCTTCCAAGACGAGTTTGGCAAGCAACTCGGTCTGCAGCGTATGAGTGCGCCGATGATGGTCGAACGGTCCACTGGGCTCAACGACAACCTGAACGGCGTTGAACAGCCGGTGTCCTTCACCATGAAGGACCTGCCGGGCGAGCAGCTCGAAATTGTGCATTCCCTGGCTAAGTGGAAGCGGATGGCGCTTTACCGCTACGGCTTTGGCATGCACGAAGGCTTGTACACCAACATGAACGCGATCCGCAAAGACGAGGACCTCGACAACTTCCATTCGATCTACGTTGACCAGTGGGACTGGGAGAAGATCATCGCCAAGGAAGAGCGCACCGAGGCCACACTAAAAGACACCGTACGGCAGATCTTCAAGGTGATCAAGCACATGGAAGATGAGGTCTGGTACAAGTATCCCCAGGCCGTCCACCATCTGCCCAAGGATATCCACTTCCACACCACCCAGGAGCTGGAAGACCGCTGGCCGGACCTCACCCCCAAGCAGCGCGAAGACGCCATTTGTAAGGAAGACGGCGCGGTGTTTTTGATGCAGATCGGCGGGCTGTTGAAGTCCGGCAAGCGCCACGACGGCCGTGCCCCCGACTACGACGACTGGAAGCTGAACGGCGACATCCTCTTTTGGTACGAACCGCTTAACTGTGCGATGGAGATCTCCTCGATGGGCATTCGCGTCGACAAGCAGGCCATGCGCGAGCAGCTCAAGGCCGCCGGCGCCGAAGCGCGCGCCGCTTTGCCGTTCCACCAGCTTCTGCTTGCGGGCAAGCTGCCATACACGATCGGCGGCGGCATCGGCCAAAGCCGGCTGTGCATGCTGCTGCTGGGCAAGGCCCATGTGGGTGAAGTGCAGGCCGCTGTTTGGCCGCAAGCCATGCTCGATCAGTGCGAAGCGGCAAACATTCACATTCTCTAGCCAACAGCTAGGCCACGGCATCAAGTGGTTCTAGCGTAAAGTACAAGTGCCTCTGCAACGCGATCCTAAACCGGATCGCGCTGCAGAGGCACTTTTGGCCTTGGGCGGCGTTTGATGGAAAGCGGAGAAGGTATTTGGCCTACTCACCGAGCGTCAGCGGGCGCACCAGTCGCCCACCAGTGCGCTTATTCATCCTGGTCGGCACCGGGCTTGACCACGGCTTCAGGGTGCGCCGCTTTAAACTCTTGCCACTGCGCCCGCGGGACACTCACAAAGGTGTTGGCCGTCACGTCCAGCAGCTCGGCGGTGGGCAGTTTGCGGGTGTACACCTGAAACCAGATCAGTGCCACCGGCACGATCACCAGGAGCCACCACCAGGCGGTGAACGCGACCACCGCCAAAACGATCAAGGCCACTGACACTGAGAGTTTAAACGCGCGCTCAGTTTTTTCGCCCGCCTGCTGCGAGTAGCGGTGCGACGCGTCTAGTTTTGCCATCCCGATGCCTCCTTTAGGCCAAGTATAACTGGCGCAGCGTTGTCAGCTGATGATCCGTCAGCCGCAGCGCCTCCTGCAGGTACCGCTGCATGTCGCCGTACGTCTCGTTAATGGCGGCCAGTGCAGTATCCAGGTACTCGGGGTAAACCGTCCAAATGTCGGTTAACCCCTGCAGCATGTTCTGGTTGCCGCCTTCCTTTTTGGCCTGGGTCAGCACCTCATCAAGCGCCGGCTGAATGAACTGATTGGTCGCGAGGTAGTCTTTCCGGATGGTGGCCTGATCGACCCCCAGGGCGGCCAGCACGTAGACCGCCGCCATGCCAGTGCGGTCCTTGCCGGCCGAGCAGTGAAACAGCAGGGTGTGGTCGGCTTCACCGAGGGCCAGGTCGAAGAACTCGCGGTAGGCCTTTTGCGCCGAATCGCTCAACGCCAAGTCTCGATAGGTCCGCAGCATGTTGTGATACCCCGCTTTTGCATCCTTTGAGAACAGCCGCTGTTCCTCCGCCCACGTCTTTGAGACCTGGGTCTTGTCTTCGCTGAACACCGGATCGGCCACGTACTGGGCTGACGCTGGCAGGCGGTCCGGCTTTTCCTGACGCTCATCCTGAGTGCGAAAATCCACGTCGACGCGCACCCCATATTCGTGAAGAAAGGCCACGTCGCGATCGGACAGGCGATCCAGCCCCCCGGAGCGAACCAGCCGGTGCGGCCGCACCCGGCGCCCATCGGCCGTCTGGTAGCCGCCAAGGTCCCGAAAGTTGTACCCGTGATGAATATTTAATAAGGTCGGTTCCATGTTTTCACTCATTTCGTTAAGGATTGTCCTTTCATTTTAGCGCAAACCGCTTCCAAAGTCGCCAGGTATCGGTGCTGAAAATAGTCTATAATGATCATATCCATTTTTCTGAAAGAAGCGATTGTCTTGTCAACTCCTCGCCCGCACGAAAACCCGATGCTGGTCGTCTCGATCGTCGCGCTCATGTCTTTTCTGGGCGTACTGACTGAAACGGCCATGAATACGACCTTTCCGACCTTGATGAAAAACTTTGGGGTCTCCTTGGCCACGGTCCAATGGGTGACGTCCGGGTACCTGCTCACGGCCGCCTTGGTGATGCTCACGTCCGCTTACATGAAACGCCGCTTCACGAATCGCCAGCTTTTCACAGCGGCCGGCCTCTTATTTATGCTCGGTGATGTGCTCTGCGCGACTGCCGGCGTCTTTGCTCAACTGCTCGCCGGGCGCATTATTCAAGCCGGCTGCGTGGGGCTGTGCACCCCGCTCATGGTCAACATTATCTTAGAAGTGGTGCCCCGCAAGAAGTTGGGCCTGTACATTGGCTTGGCCAACGTGATCGTGCTGATCGCCCCGGCCCTAGGCCCGACGTTCGGCGGGGCGGTGACCGCCTTTGCCAGCTGGCGCGTCATTTTCTGGTCAACGCTGCCCGTCGCTGGTCTGCTCATGCTTGGCGCCGGCCACATTCATCAGTACTCAAGGCCGCACCGCCTGGCTTTCGACTGGCTTCGCTTCGGCCTTTTGGGCACGGCCCTGGTCGCACTCAACCTTGGCCTCACCGCCATCGGCGCGCGGCAGTGGGGCGAGGCCGCTGCCATGCTGCTAGGTGCAAGCGTCAGTTTTCTCTGGTTCTTACGCCGGTCGCGCACCAGCCGCCGCTACCTGTTCGCCTTGACGGTGTTCAAGCAGCCCGCCTTCGTGTTCAGTTTTCTGCCCTACCTGGGCCTTCAGTTTGCCAACGTTGGGCTCAACTTTCTGCTCCCCAATTACGTGCAAGACGTGTTCGGCGCAACGGCCCTGATCGGCGGGTTGATCCTGCTCCCAGGCTCTGTGTTCAACGGCCTCGGCCAACCGGTGTACGGCTGGATGCTCGACCGGTTCGGCGGTGGGCTGCCTTTACTGCTCGGCGCAGGCCTATTCACCCTCGGGGACATCATCATGGCGGGACTGGGGCCGCGCCTGGGGGTCTTAGGCATCACGCTGGCTTACCTGCTCTTCGCCATTGGCCGCTCCATGGCCTTCAGCAACTCTGTGGCCTACGGGCTTAAAGCCCTGCCCAAGGACTTGCAAACCGACGCCAACGCGCTTTACAACATGGGGCAGCAGGCCATCGGGGGGATCGGCACGACGGTCCTCTCGCTCCTCATGACCGCCGTGCACCACCCCGGCTGGAGCCAGGCCCAAAACGCGGCCGCCGGCAGTCGCCTGGCCTTTCTGCTCGTTGGCGGCTTAGGAATTGCCATCTTTGCCCTCTACTGCCGCCTGCTGAAGCCGCAGCCCTAGACCAGCTTCGGTCAGAACTGGTACTCACCCTTGATCACAAAGTACGACCCCCGGATGGTCCCGGCCAGCTTTGATTTTTGGCGGGCAAACTTGAACTTGGCTGCCAGCTCCTGCGGCACGGCCATGCCGTCGGCCAACTTGATGCCGACTGCCCGCTTGCCCCCGGCTACCAGCGTGTACATCACGTTGATCACCAGCCCGTTTTGGTAGAAGACGTAAATCATCGCGATGCCGTCAACAGTGAACGTCGAGGTCTCGAGTACCGGGTAAGGTAAAACGAAGTCCTTCTCCTTCAGGATCTGCGCCACTAACGCGATACTGGCGCGGCTTTTTGCGGCCGGGACCGTGGTAAAGACGTGCTTGTACTTATTGGCAAAATAGCGCGCCTCGTTCGCCCGCAGTCCGGCCAAAGCGGCCGGGTCTGCGGCTTTTTCTAGGCCTTGAGGGGAAACCGTCTGATAGTCGACTTGATATGCCATAATGAGCCTCCTTAGTGATTGGCGTCAGTATACCGCAACCGCCAGGGCTTGACACCTCCGAAATAATCAGTACACTTACAGATGATTGTCAGTGCACTGATTATTTTTTCAGGAGGCGCAAAATGAACACCGCTTATCTGTTGTTAGAGGCCGCAAAACGGCTCAAACATCAGCTTAACCTCGCGTTAAGCCAGCACAACACCACCGCCCAGCAGTGGGCCATTTTAGAAGCCCTCACCCGCCTTGAGGGCACCGAAGAACCCGTCACTGCCGCCCGCCTGGCCGCTGCGATCGACAGCGATCGGCAGACGACCGCGGCCGTCGTGCTGCGCTTGGCCAAGAAGGGATGGCTTGAACGCACGCGCTTAAAGGCGGACAAGCGCGCGGTGGCGCTCACGCTGTCCCCGACTGGCCGCAAGCAGGTGACCGCCCTTCAGCAGGTCGCCAGCGCCACCCTGACCGCCTTTTTGGCCACCCTGCCGCCGGCTCAGCAGCAGCAGTTAGCACAAGCACTCACCAAACTAGTGGAGGCAAATTCATGACCAATTCAATTCTGATTATTGGCGGCACCGGCAACATCGGCTTCCCCTTAGTGCAGCTGCTTGCCCAAGACGAAACGGTCGAGCTCGTCGCCGGCGCCTATGATCTCGCCAAGGATCGCCAAAAGTACGGGGCGCTGCCGATCACGCTGCGCCCGTTTAATTTTCTCGATCCGGCGACCTTCGACGCTGCGCTCGCCGGCATTGATCGCGTCTTTTTCATCCGGCCCCCTCAGCTGGCCAAGCCCAAGGAAGACATGCTGCCCTTCTTGACGCGGGTCAAGGCCCACCAGATCAAGCAGACCGTCTTCGTTTCCCTAATCGGCGTGGAGAAAAATCCGGTCACCCCGCACCATAAAATTGAGCAGATGATCGAAGGCCTCGCCCTGCCGCACACGTTTATCAGGCCGAGCTTCTTCATGCAGAACCTGACCACCACTCACCGCGCCGACATCTGCCAACGCAGCGACCTCTTCATCCCGGCCGGCCACGCCAAAACCAGCTTCATTGACACTGCGGACATCGCAGCGGTCGCGGCCAAGGTCCTGACCACCCCGGTCCAGACCGCGCAAAAGCTTAACATTACGGGGCCAGAAGCGGTGACCTACGATGAGGTCGCCCGCACGATGACCACCCTTCTCGGCCGGCCCATCACTTACTCCAAGCCAAGCCTTTGGAAATTTCGGCGCACCATGCTCGCCCGGGGCATGAAGAAGGAATTCGTCAACGTCATGGTCATGCTGTATCTCATCACGCAGATGGGTAACGCCAAGCAAGTCACCGCCGACCTGCCGGATTACCTGGGCCGGCCAGCCCATTCAGTGGCCGACTTTATTGCCGCTAACCGAGACCTCCTTGCTGCTCGCTCACAGGCATAATCGACTGGTGACCGTGCTTCCGCTCTCGAAATAGGCTAAACTATGGCGGTAAAGGAGTGATTTGTGTGACTGATTCGCAACCTGAGCAAAATGTGCTACTGACCACCCTATTGGCCAAGGCCGCAAACGCAGATCAATTTGCGGCAACCTGGGACTTTGGCACCAGCAAGGACCCGCTACCTGCCCCGCTCATTCGGCGGGTCTTGATGCACACCGGCGTCATCACCGCCGAAGCCGCACTGACGGCGGATTGGCTCACCCAAGTCGCTGCGGCACGCGGTGATTCCTGGGCCAAATTAGTCGCCGCAACAGCAGAATTCTGCCGCTTGTTCGCCGCCGGCGCTGACGTCACCGCCGAACTGCCCAGTTATCGCCGCTTTGAGGGCATGACCCTGCGCGAGCTGGCGTGGCAAATGAGCATTGACATCGAGGACCTCGAACTGCCGGAAGCACGGGCGGCCGCACTTGCGGATCCCAGCCAAGTCCCGCTTTACGCAGAAGCGCAGCGCCAGTTCTCCGCGCAGTATCCGGGCTTTCGCTTTGAACCCGTGGCGCGAGAAGCGCTGTAACGCCATTCAGGCGCGCCCGCGGTTTAGGCCAGCAATGGTCGGCAGCGCGCCCCTAGGCCAGCAATGGCGCCGGCAGCGCGGCCGGCTGTTTTGGCTCAGGCTAAGCCCATCGGCCACGCAAAAGGACGCCAAGCAATCGCAACTGCGACTGCCTGGCGTCCTTTTAATTTTGCCTTTTACTTGATCGCGTCTTTGACCGCCTGGTTGACGGCCTGCTGCTGGCTTTGGATCAGGGCGACCCGGCTTTCGATCACGCTGGTGTCCATCTTGATCTCGCGGCCAAGCCCCGGCACGGCGACTTTCGGCTCAAAGAAGGCTTTGAACTCGTCCAACCGCTGCTGAGTCCGGAAAACGCTGGCCACCACGGTGATGTACGTGGTGAATTCCATGTCGCCACCAACGGTCTCGTTCAGCCAGCCCCAGTTGTCGCGCAGCCAGTCCCAGGCCAGCTGTTCGCCCTTAGGATTGGCCAGCACGCCGCGGAACCAGCTCCGCAGATCCTGCGGCTTAATGGTGTCAGGGTCTTTGTAGGTCGCAATGATCTGCTTCAAGACGGCCTCATCATCGCTGGCCGGCAGCGCGTTGGCCAAGGCGCTCTTGGCGCTCGGGTCAGTCGCCTGCCGATATGCGGCAAACAGCTGATCGGCCAGGCGCGCGGTGCTGAAGTGCCGAGTCTCGTTGACCAGCACCGCCGGGCGGGCCACTGCGGGCAGGCTGGCCAAGTCATCGGCATGCTGCTGGAACAGGGCGTGCTCCTGCGCGATCGCGTCAGGGTTTTCTGCGTAAGCGGCCGCACCCAAGATCCAGTTGCGGGTCAGCTGGTCGTCGGTGGACTCGCCGACTTTTTCAGTCAGGCCAAGGCGCGCAAACTGCTTGGCCGACAGCTCACTGTAAAAGGCCTTGAGGGTCTTTTCTTCCGGTGAGTCCGGATCCACGAACTTGCGCAGCTGCTGTGCGGCCTGGTAGATCGCCGTGTTGACGATGTGCGACGAGCTGTCCTTGAAGCGTACCAGCAGCGGGACAACGGCCGCGTACGTGGTGAGGCCGGCTTCCGCCTGGAGCCGCGTGTCTTGAATCAGTTGCAGCTGCGCGATTGGGTCCAGCTGGTCCGCATCCTTCAAGATATCGGCCATCAGCTGGTCATCGTACTTCACGATGAAGTGGGAGTTGTTCCCCACGTTCAACCGGATTGGCTTGCCTGCCTGAGCGCGCAGCTCGGCGTAATCGCCCAGAACGATTTCTTTATCCTTCATGATCTGCGGAGCCGCGCTGTAATTGCTTTCCAGCGGGATCTGCCACTGCCGCCCGACGTCCTTGCCGGCGCCGATGAAGAACTGCTGCTGGCTCAAGGTAAGCTTGCCATCGACCACCTTGGCGGAGACCAGCGGGTAGCCCGGCTGCTCAAGCCATGAGTTCATGATGGCCCCGACGTCGAGCCCAGACGCGTCGCCAAGCGCTTGCCAGAGGTCTGCGCCCTTGGCGTTGCCGAATTTGTGCGCGTCAAAGTAAGCTTTCAGGCCCTTGCGCAGCTTGTCATCGCCAAGCAGCGCCCGGACCATGACGAGCATTCGGGACCCCTTTGCGTACACGATCGCGCCGTCAAACACGGAATCGATGTCAGCCGGGTCCTCGACGGCCACGTGGACGGACTGCACGCCATCGGTCGCATCACGCTGCAGTGCGGCAGGCACCTCGGAAACTTGGTACAGTTCCCAAATGCGCCAGTCCGGCTGCAGGGCATCAACGCTCAGGTACTCCATCATGTTGGCAAAGGACTCGTTGAGCCACAGGTCATCCCACCACTTCATGGTGACCAGGTCGCCAAACCACTGGTGCGCCAGTTCGTGCGTGATGACAGTCGCAACGTACTGCTTGACGGACAGCGCCGTGTTATCCGGATCGATCAGGATCGCGGCTTCACGGTAGGTGACCAGCCCCCAGTTCTCCATCGCCCCGGCGGAAAAGTCCGGCAGCCCCAACTGGTAAGAGTGTGGCAGTGGGTATGGGGTCTGGTAGAAGTCTTCATAGAATTCGATCGCCCGCTTGGCAATGTCCAAGGCAAAGTCGAGCTCCTTGGCCTGGTGAGCCTTGGTCGCAAAGACGCCGATCTCAACGCCGGACTTGGTCTTGGTCAGCTTCTTTTGCATGTCGCCAAACGCAAAGGCGATCAGGTAGGTGGACATGCGCATCGTCGTGGCAAAGTAATGCACACCGTTTTCGACTTTCGTCTCTGGCATGTTGGCGATGATGGTGTCTTCCGGCTTCTCGTCAAACTTAATGGCCACGTCGAAGGTCGCCTTGGCTTCTGGCTCGTCGACGCCTGGAAAGGCCTGCCGGGCAGCGGTCGATTCGAATTGGGTGCCGATCAATTCCTTCTTTTCGCCGTCAACCGTGTAGTAGGACGGGTAGATCCCCATCATGGTGTCGGTCAGAGGCGCACTGTAGTCGACAGTGATCGTCGTCTCGCCTGGCTTGGCCAAGGTAATGTCAATTTTCTCGTTGGCATCATCAACGGTGAACGGCACGGCTTGACCGTCCGCCTTGACCGCGCTGACGCTAAGATACTTCTGGTTCAGGCCAATTGTTGACTCGAGCGCCTGCCCCTTAATGGTGGTCGTGCCTGTGATCGTCTTCTTCGCGCGATCGATCGCGATGAACAGATCGTAGTGAGAAGGTTGAAACATTTCGTATAAGTGTTTTGCCATTATTTACCCTCCGAAATTTTAGTGTAATGTCATTATAGCCTATTCATGCGCCTGATTCACGGACCGTGGCCACTTCTGGCCAAAACCGCGCAAAAAAACTGCGGTCAATCGCGCACCGGCTGCAGCGGCTGAACCAACGGCACCAGCGGCCGGCGCGCCAACGCGGGCCCTGATCGCCACTGGGCACCAATCTTCCCTCACGCTTTCGCCCGCTGACAGGGCTTGGCCGATAAATGCTGGTGAACTGACCGCCTGTAATGACAGGCGGCGGCTGACAAGGTATACTCACTCTGAATAATCAGTTTTCGAATGGAGGAGAGACTATGGGCAATCATTCCCGTGCCTACCGCGTCAGCATGCAGGCGCTGTTTTTGGCACTGATCGCGGTGCAAACCATGGTGCCGATGCTGGGGTACCTGCCGCTGGGGTTCGTCAACCTCACCATCATCCACATTACCGTGATCATTGGGGCGATCATGTTCGGCCCCGGCGAAGGGCTGCTGATTGGGACCGTCTGGGGCGCCTTGACCATCGTGCGTGCCTACACCGCCCCGACCAGTCCCCTGGACACCCTGGTGTTCACCAACCCCTTAGTGTCGGTGGTGCCGCGCATGCTGGTCGGCGTGTTTGCCGCCTTGGCCTTCTGGGGCGCTTATAAGGTGGTCAAGAAAGTCGCGGTGGCCAGCGTGATCGCTGGTGCGGTCGGGTCCTTGACCAACACCGTTTTGGTCCTGCTGGCCATGGGGACCCTTTACACCGGCCCGGTTGCCTCGGCCTACAAGGTCTCGACGGGGGCGCTGGGCAAAGTGCTGGGCGCCATCGTCGTCACCAACGGCCTGCCGGAAATGATCGGGGCGATGGTCCTGACACCGCTGGTCATTGGGGCGCTGGTCGCGGCCACGCACATGCGGCCGTGGCGAACGGCCGCACCAACCCCTAAATAAAGCGTGATTGACACTTTCCAGAAAAAATGAGGTCCTTGCCGCAGCGCGGCAAGGACCTCATTTTTTTAGTGTTCGTGGGCAGCCAGATAGTTCTGTTTGTGGAACCAGACCACACCTTTGTCAAACAGCGATACCATGTCGTTAGCAAAGTACAGCATGTATGTGAAGAACAGCGTGAGGTTGGCGTCCCCTTGAAGCGCCGTGACGCCCCACAGGACGATCGACATGACGCTTTGAATGATCCAGAAGTAATACTGATCGGAAAAGCGGAGCGTGGCCAACAGCGACCCGGTCACGCCGATCGTGCCGGTCAGCGCATCGATCACCGGCCGCGGCGAGATGAACAAGTGGGTGTCCATGAAGTAGAGCAGCGCGAAGACGATGACGAAGAACCCGGCCGTGCCCAGAAACCCACGCCAGCCCACATCCTTGAGCTTGCGCACCCGGGCGCCCACATTTTTCGCCCAGCTGGGCATCAGCAGCACCGGAATGTCGAGCAGGACAATGTAGGAAAACTGCAGCACCACATCGGCGAAATTGCGCGCGCGGGCCGCCACCAGAATGTAAATAATGGCGGACGTCAGGCCGAAGACACCGTTGAGCGGCCGCACGTTGGTGATGGAGATGGTGCAGGTGAAACCGAGCATCCCCGCCAGCATCGTCAGCACACTCCACATCGTCAGCTTGTTGACGATCGTGGTCCCGACAATGATGCCCAGCCCAAACATGAGTAGGACGTAGCTGGAAAACGTCCAGCCACGCATCTGTTCGACGTACCAGCGCGGGTCAAAAATACTCGTGATTGCCTTGTCTTGATCCAGTGAATTGTTCATTGAAAAGCTCCCATCTTTTTGAAAAGTCAAAGACCAGTATAGGCAGAACCTGGATAGTGATTCAACGTTGACATCGCTGGCGGCCGGTGCTAGCCACTACGGACGCTGCCCTTTTTTTGAAAACTTCCCTAATTTCGGGAAAAGTGTCACCACTTGCGGAATTTAGGGTGAAGGGAAAAGTGAAGAGCAGCTCGTGTCGTGGCCGTCATGACAAAAATTGGGGGAACTAAAGATGAACCGCCTTACTCGCTTCAGCCTGCTCGCTGCCTTCTGGCTGGCATTTGGCCTCGCCGGTCGGCATCCCTGTTCAGGCAGTTAATGCACCAACTGATAACACTGCAGAATCGCAATCGGTAACCTCCAGCACACTCAGCCCCATCCCCTCGCCTGACGATCAGGCCATCATCGGGACTGACAACCGCATCCACATCGCCGGCACGACTGCCTGGCCGTACCGGGCGATCGTGTACATTCGGGCCTATTTTCCGAAACTGGCCGCCGGCTTTTACGTTCAAGGTACCGGCACGCTGATCGCCGCCGATACTGTCCTGACCGCCGGCCACGTCTTGTACGAAGCGCAGTACGGCGGCTACGCTGATCGGGTGACCGTCACCCCGGCCTACAGTCAGGGCACCGCCCCGTACGGCACAGCCACCGGTGTGCGGCTGTACACCGCCCCTGGCTACACGGCCGCTCCTGCCAGCGGCAGCGACTTTGGGGTCATCAAACTTAATTCGCCGCTTGGCACGAAGACCGGCTGGATGGGCCTCGGCGTGGGCGTCACAGTCGGTGAGTGGCTCACCCTCAGCGGATATTCAGGCGACCTGAACGGGACACTCGACACCATGGCCGGGCCAGTTTCGGCAATTGACGGCACGCTGGGCCTGTACGCGATGGATTCGGCGCCCGGCGCTTCCGGGAGCCCGGTCTACGACGCCGCCGCTAAAGTTCACATTGTGCACGCGTTTGGCAGCCCGACCGCCAACGGTGGGATCATCATCACCCCAGAGCGCAGCAGTCTGATCCTCGGCTGTCGGAACGCCTGGACGCCACTTCAGACCATGAGTCGCCTGGTCTACGTCGTCGCCAACAACTCCCTGCGCTACAGCAATACTGTCTTCACCGCCAGCGGCAAGAACACCATTAATGCCGTGTACCAAGTCCGGCGCACCTACCTCGGCTGGAACGGCCAGACCTACTACACGGTGTATAACGCCAAGGGCCAGTACCTCGGCTACTCGAACGTGGGCAACTTCCGTGCGGTCACGGCCTCCAACGTCAAGCGCAGCATGACCGTCCGCAGCCGCACGGCGCTGCGCTATTCTAGCCTGTACCTGACCGCCACTAAAGGAACGACTGCCGCCTACTACGGCCGGCAAGTGTATGTCACCACCAAGAACGTTAACGGCGTCAATGGCCGCGCCTACTACTCCATTTACACCAAAAAGGGCGGAACGTGGCTCGGGTACGTGAGTGCGTCTGCGCTACGTTGAGCCTCGCACATTTTCTGAAAACGTCTCTAGACGAGCTGGCCTTTCCATTTTAAGGTCAGCTTTTTCATTGGCTAAAATCACTCGTACCCGACTGCGAACCGCGGCGAAAGATGACCCGTTGTCAAGGACGTGATGCGCTTACAATTTATCGGCGGGTGAGGCGCTAAAAGCCCAATTAATAAGGCTTTGTACAACGCAATCAGTGATCTATTTATTTTTATCATTGACTATTAGTTATACAAAGCGCAAAATGAAACTCTTGTGCCGTCTTCTGATTCACACGATAATATCCAAAAATTTGGGGGATAACTGTCCGGCTCAAGTGAATGAAAACTTGATGGAAAAAGGTCTTAGGCATTTCTGCTTGGGCCGTGCTTTTTATGGGGGAACTGAATATTAATACCAAACGTCTTACACGCCTGAGCGTGATCGCTGCTCTGTTGCTGGGTTTTGGCATGACCAGTGCGGTTCATGTTCAGGCGGCCGATTCTACTGCCGCTAGCAGTGCTGCGCCAGTCGCGCAATTGCCGCAACCCGTCGTGACTAGCCCGACGCGCACACCGCAGGCCATTCTCGGCACCGACAGTCGGGTCCGCATTCCTGGAACAACCGGCTGGCCGTACCGGACGATCGTCTTTATCCGGGCATACTTTCCAAAACTGGCCCGAGGCCTATACGTCCAGGGCACAGGCACGCTGATCGCCGCCGATACCGTCGTGACGGCGGCCCATGTGATCTATGATGCGCGCTACGGCGGCTATGCCAGCCGCGTGGAGGCAGTCCCAGCGTACAGCCGTGGCACCTCGCCTTACGGCACCGCGCGGGCCTCACGCTTGTTCACCGCTCCCGGTTACACGGCTCACCCATCCAGCAGCACCGACGTGGGCGCGTTCAAGCTCAGCTCACCGATCGGCAAAAAAACCGGCTGGATGAGCCTAGGCCGCGGCGCAGCCGTCGGCCAGCGCCTCACGTTAAGCGGCTATTCCGCCGATAAGAACGGCGCTTTGGCCACCATGGCCGGACCTGTGGCGAAGGTCTC
Organism: Lacticaseibacillus jixianensis; assembly: GCF_003946485.1. Lineage (GTDB taxonomy): Bacteria > Bacillota > Bacilli > Lactobacillales > Lactobacillaceae > Lacticaseibacillus > Lacticaseibacillus jixianensis. The sequence goes on from NZ_RHOJ01000008.1 coordinate 29,455, forward strand.
CGGGAGTGTGGGCCTTTACGGGATGGATTCCGCTGCCGGCGCTTCTGGCAGCCCAGTTTATGATTCGAGCAACCACATCCGCATCGTCCATTCATTCGGCAGCGCAAGCTACAACGGCGGGGCCATCATGACCCCTGAGCGCAGCAACATGATCATGGGCTGGCGCAATTCATGGACCCAACTACAGTCCATGCACCGCCTCGTGTACGTGACCGCCAACAATTCGTTGAACTACCGCAACACGGTCTTTGCCGTCAGCGGCAAGAACCGCACCAACACGGTTTACCAAGTGCGCAAGTCGTACCTGGGCTGGAACGGCGCGACCTATTACACCGTTTATAACGCCCGCGGTCAGTACCTTGGTTATTCCAACGTCGGCAACTTCCGATCGGTGACCACCACCAACGTCACCCGTTACATGACGGTGCGCAGCCGCACCGCCGCCCGTTACAGCAACCTGTACCTGTCGGGCACCAAGGGTACCACGGCTGCGTACAACAACCGCCGCGTGTACGTGACCACCCGCAACGTCAACGGGACGCGCAACCGCGCCTACTACTCCATCTACACCAAAAAAGGCGGCAGCTGGCTTGGTTACGTCAGCACTGCCGCCGTCCGTTGAGTATTGCGGGTGATCATTACCGCCGTCACTGGTCATCAGCGGCCACACGCCTAGGCAGCGATCCCTGGCCTGAGGCCGCCTGCCAATTTAACGCTTAAGAAGCCATCCTTCAGCCTGCACAACCGCAGCTGGAGGATGGCTTCTTTTGGCCCAAGCACCGCAAAAAAAGCATCATCGCGCGGCCGCCACCTGCTCCCGGTGACGCCGCCGATGACTGGGCACCAGCCCCGTGTAGAACGTCAGCGCCGCGCGATCTTCACCCAGAAAACTGGTGATCGGGTCCATCACGGGGCCACCGGCTGGCGAATAATTTTGGCCACGGCTTTGCCTTTCGCCAGCTCGTCGACCACCTTGTCCATCTGGCGCACGCGGCGCATCAGCGGGTCGGCCACCGCTTCCACCCGGACGCCGCACACGACGCCAGTGATCTGCGCCGCCGCCTGCGGCCACTGGACCCGCCCGCAGAACGCTTGGACGGTCTCGGCAGGCGCCAAAGTGTGCAGGGCGGCTGCCGGCAGGTTCGTCAGCCAGCCCAGCACCGCGTCCAGCTCCGCCTGGCTGCGGCCCTTGCGCGTCACTTTTTGCAGGTACAACTGATAGATCTGCGCGATTTTCATTTCGCCAATTGCCTTGGCCATTGGCCCACCTCCCATTTGCTCTAGCCCTAGTATACCCGGCCGCCGCGGCGCCGCCTAGCTTCGACCGCCGCTTTGTCACCAAAATGGTACTGGTCCCAAAAAGTGACAGGTGCTGACCCTGACCGCGGTAGTTTGGTACAATGAAAACGGTTAATAAATTTGTAGGAACAACTACATCAAATGGAGGTTCACCATGAGTTTTCCGAAGGGATTTTTGTGGGGCGGCGCCACTGCCGCTAACCAGTACGAAGGCGGCTTTGACGAGGGCGGCAAAGGGCTGACCGCCGTCGACGTCACGACCAACGGTTCAAACACTGAACCGCGCAAAGTGACTTGGCGAAAAGCGGACGGGACGACCGGGTATTCACCGATGGTGTGGGGCGCCGACTTTGCCGTGCCTAAAGACGCCACGCCAGCAGTCCTGCCAGACTATTACTACCCGAGCCACGGCGGCACCGATTTTTATCACCACTACCAAGAGGACATCGAACTGCTGGCCAAGATCGGCTTTACGACCTTCCGCTTTTCGATCGCCTGGAGCCGGATCTTTCCCACCGGCGAGGAAAAGGCGCCCAACGAAGCGGGGCTGGCCTTCTACGACAAGGTGATCGACCTGTGCGTTCAGCACCACATCGAGCCTTGCATCACCCTGCAGCACTACGACACCCCGCTGGCCCTGGTTCAAAAGTACGGCGGCTGGCAGGACCGGCGGCTGATCGATCTATTCGAAAAGTACGCGACCGTCGTCTTCAAGCGCTACGCCGGGAAGGTCCACTACTACACGACCTTCAATGAGATCAACGCGATGGACGAAGCGCCATACCTTGGCGGCGGGCTGACTGACCCGACCCCGCAAAACCGGGCACAGGGCGCGCACAATCAGTTCGTAGCCTCAGCGAAGGCCGTGCGGGCGGCGCACCAGATCGGCAGCGGCATTCAGGTCGGCATGATGCTAGCCTATCAGCCGGTGTACGCCGAGACCTGCAACCCCAAGGACCAAGTCGCGGCCATGCTGAACATGGAGCGCGGCCTCTTCTACGCCGACGTGCAGGCCGGCGGTGAATACCCCAAGGCGCGGCTGATCCAGTACCAGCGCGCCGGCATCAAGCTAGCGGACACGCCTGAGGACTATGCACTGCTCAAACAGTACCCGGCCGATTTTCTCAGCTTCTCTTGCTACACCTCCTCGGTCGTCACCGCGGACCCCACCCGTAATGAAAATGCCCAGGGCAACCTGGGCGGCGGCACGGTGAAGAATCCGTACCTCGAGACCAACGCCTGGGGCTGGGCCACTGACCCCGCCGTCCTGCGCCTCGCGCTGAACAACCTCTGGCACCGCTACCACAAGCCGCTGTTCATCGTTGAAAACGGGCTAGGCTGGGCCGATGAGATTGCGGCAGACGGCAAAGTGCACGACGATTACCGCATCAACTACCTGCGCTACGCCGTGCAGTCGATGAAGGACGCCATCACCGAGGACGGCGTGGACCTGATTGGCTACGCCTTGTGGAGCGCGATCGACCTCGTGTCCAACGGCACCGGTGAAATGAAGAAGCGTTACGGCCTGGTTTACGTGGACCGCGACGACTGGGGCAATGGCAGCTTGAAGCGCATCCCCAAGGACTCTTACGACTGGTATGCAAAAGTGATCAAATCAAACGGTGAGGACCTCGCTTAACACCTCCTGACCGCACAAAAACGGGCTGTCATCAGAAGATGACAGTCCGTTTTTGGGTGGCGGCCGCCTGCTTACCCTTCAGCCAATGGCTCCTTCAGGCGGATCACCACGGTCAGTGGCTCCGTCAGCGTGCGGCAGTCGCCCAGCGCCACCGTGACCCCAGTTTGCGTCCGCGCCGCGGCCAGGGGATCGCCAAGGCGCGGGCCGACTGTCACCTGCACCGGCCGCCCCTTGCCCAAGACCGCGGCAGCCACCTCAACTGGCGCTTCGGTCAGCGGGACAAACAGCGCCAGCGGCTGCGGCTGCTCACTGCCCGCATAGGCCCCGCGCTGGGGGTGGATCGTCACTGTGATCTCGCGGCCACGCGTTTGGCCCGCGATCACTCTGGTCGCGTAGGCCCCCTGCTGATAGCTGAGGCTGGCGCCGTCGTCTTGGTACCAAGTCAGCTGCCCATTCTGGCCTGGGTAGTACGCGATCACGCGGTCCGGCTTTTCCGCTTGCGGCGTTAGCGCCGGCTGCTGTAAGACGATAATGCTGCCGGCTTTGACGAACACCGGCAGCTGCGCCAGCGGCGTTTTCACGTCGGCATAGGTGCGGCCCCCAGTCAGCTGCGCATTGGTCCAGAAGTCAAACCACTGGCCCGCAGGCAAGTAGAGGCTTGGCCGCCAATCGCTGCCGTCTGGCTGCAGCCGGTACGCGTCCATGATGGGCGCGACCAGGAAGGCATCGCCCAGCGCAAACTGATCGTCCAGCGCACGGCCCAGCGTGTATGGGCTTTGCTCCTGCCAAAAAGTCGGCCGCACGAGCGGCGCCCCGCTGACCTGTGCCTGGTGAGCCAGCGTGTACAGATAGGGGATCAGGGCCACATGGTAGCGCACGAAGGCCCGGCAAAGGTCGGCGTAGGGCTGGCCAAACTGCAGCCCCAGCTGCTTGGGCCGCTCACCCCAGCCGTCCATCGCCAAAAAGCTCGCGGTGAAAGTCTTCCACTCCAGGTCCCGCACGTAGATCACGGGGTCGGTGCCGGCATAAATGCCATCCACGTCGGCGGTCACGTTGGGATTACCCGACAGGCCTGTGCTCAGGTAGGTGCCGATGTGCGCCCGCAAATTAGCCCAGTGGCTGCCGGCCTGATCACCGGACCACACCGTGGCACTGCGCTGCGTGCCGGCCCACCCGTCGACGGTGAGCAGATCCGGCCGCAGCCCCCGCTGGCGCATTAGCGCGCCCACCCGTTCCGTGGCGTTCAGGCCAAACGTGTAGCCTTCACCGACCCAGGCCACGTCCGTTTTTGCGGCCAGGACCCCGGCGGCCAGCTCACGGGCAAAATCCCGCTCCCCTTTTCGCGGCCGCGCAGGGTTTGCCGGCGTCAGCCCCTTTTGCGTCCACAGCCCGGTGCGGACCCCTTGTTGCTTTGCCCAGCGCACAAAGGCCGCCAGATTGGCGAGGTCGCCGTCAAAAGAGGCCGTCTGCCCATAGCCGGCCCCGTAGCCATCGTTGGGGTAAATCGTCCCCAGCGGCATCCCCGCCTGCTGGTAGCGCAGGACCGCCGTCCGCGCGGAAAATGCCGGGTCGTGCTCCCCATTGAGGCTTTCGTGGATCGCCTGTTTGGGCATGCCATCCGGCCCGGCAGCCAAAAAAGTCACGCGTCCTGACCCGTAAACGTTGGGCACCAGTTGCTGGCCCTGCACGGTGATCGTGCCCGGCCGCTTTGCGGTATTGAACGACTCCTTGGCGATTGGCTGGTACTCCTTGTAGAATTGCCCCGGCAGCATCTCAACGCTGCCGGCCGAATCCGCCGTGACCTTGACCCAGTAATCACGATTGTAAGCGTTAAGGTGGGTCGGGTAATAGCTGGCCCACGGCAGCAGGTTCGGCGCGCCCGTCAGCTCGTGATAGCCGTGGATCAGGGCCTGCGGGGTGGCCCCTAAGATAAGATAGACGTCAAAGACCGGATCGGCGTGGTGAATGCGCACCCCGTGGTGCAGGTTGGAGAAATCATACTCGCCGGGAGTGAAGGTGTTGGCCAGCAGGCCAAACCCAGCCGTGCTCCAGAAAAATGGCACCGGACTGGTGACCCCGCCCTGCGTCCACACGTTCTCGTTTGCGATCTTGATGATCCGATCGGTCAGCGCGACGATCCCGTTTTGGGTGCCGCCGCCAAAAAAGGCCGCATCGCTCGCGGTCCGCACGACTTGGGTCCAGCCGGCCGCGTCAAAAGTCGGCAAGGCCAGCGTGAACGGCTCAGCACTGCCGACTGCCCTCAGGCGCTCGGTGGCCGCGGCCAGCACCAGGCGGTACTGCCCCAGCTGCAGCGCTAGCGGCGCCCGGACCTCGTCGAAGTCGCGGCGGCCCTGGTTGATGACCAGTGGCGCGTCGTAGCGCTGCCCCGTGCCGCCCGTAGCCACCGTTTCGTCGGCGTGTTTTGCGAGCTTTAACTGGCTGGCAACGGTCGGGTGCGCCGGCCGCTCGCCGGCATAGGCCAGCAGGTGCACGAGGTGGTCGTTGACCGCCGTCAGTTCATAGTGGTGGCCAGCGTGGTCAAAGCTCACTGCCGCCGGCGTTAGGTTGATATTTTCCATGTCGTTCCCCTTCCAAAAAAGCGACTGCATAAGCAATCGCTAAACGTCCAAATGCCGGTGCTTCAACTTGGGAAAAACCAGCCGGTCCGCTGCGCCGATCACAAAGCCCTGGCACGTCAGCGAAAACAGGGTGCCGATGTTAATCGCGTACAGCTGGCGGGTGACCGCAAAGCAAAGCAGGCTGATCATGATCGGCGGGATGAAGGACACGGGCTGCGCGACCCCCGCGCGGCCATGCAGCCACTTGAAGCGAATGATCTGCATAAAGTCATCGTTGGGGTGCATGATCACGTTGACCCGCTGGTACACCGAGATCGCCACGCCAATGCAGGCCAACCCGAAAATGTCCAACGCGACGCGGACGGCCAGCGGCCAGTGCGTGATCGGGGTCAGCGCTAGGACATCGGCGAAAAAGGCCACCACGTACGCAAACAGGAACATGTAAATCAAGTTGCCTAACACGCGCCGCCACTGGAAGCGGCCGAGAAATAAAACGTTGGTCCCCGTGACTGCCACCCCTTCGACCAGCAGCACGACCAGTAGCGACCAGTGCAGGGTGTGGCTCAGGTTGACCGCCGAGGCCGTCCAAAGCGCCGACCCCAGGTTCATGCAGACCGTCAGGCCATTACCAAACCCATTGAGTAAGATCGAAAAAACGAGAAAGAAGGCGAGCTCCGCAACAGAACTGTCTTCCTCGTTAGAATGTGCAGACAACATGCAACCGGTCTCCTTTTTCCCACGATGCCTTCAGTATAGCGAGCTGGCCAGGCGTTGGAAACCCTTTTCACCAGGTCGCCCGCGCCCAGCGGCCAAGCCCCTTAGACCACCGGATGCGCCTTCAGGAAGGCTTGCCACTGCTTGCCCACCTCGGCCGGGCGATAGCGGCTAGCCGTCGCCAGCGCGCCGCGGTGCAACTGGCGCCACAGGATCGGCGAACGCAGGAGCTTGATCACCTTTGCCGCTGCGTCCGCCTCAGCGCCGGGCCGCACCAGGTCGCCATTGACGCCTGGTGAAACCACACTGGCCGGCCCAAACTCGCAGTCGTAGGCAATGACCGGGGTGCCGGCACTCAGCGCCTCGATCAACTGCATCCCCAGCCCCTCATGGCGCGAAGGCGCCAGCAAAACGTGCGCGCCGGCATAGGTCTGCGTCAGCTTTGACCCGGTGACGTACGGGGCAAAGGTCACCGCCGCCGCCACTTTAAGCGCGGCGGCCTGCTGCTTCAGCTGCGTCAAGTACGCCGCGCTTTGGGCGTAACCGCGCAGCACGAGAGTCGCGTCTGGCACAGCGGCTCGGACCCGGGCGAAAATGCGCAGCGCAGCCTCGACCCCCTTCTCCGGCGCCAAGCGGCCGACCATGATCAGCACGTGCCCTGGCCGCGGGGCGTCAGCGAGCGGCGCCCTGACCGGCACTGCTGCAGTGTCGGGCACCACCACCGCTTGCACGCGCGGGTACTGCTGCATCAAGGCCGCCTGCTGCGCCTTGGTCGCCACCAGCACGCCGGTGAACTGCTCGGGATGCTCAGTCAAGACCGCGCGGTAGGCGGCGAGCAGCTGGCCCTGGACGGCGTGCGCGTCGTGGAAGACGACCCACTTCTGCTTGGCCGCCACCGCCCCCACCACGCGATCAAGGCTGCGCCGTTCGCAGAACAACCGCGCCTGGGGGTCTTTTGCCACCAGCTGGTCCAGGAAAAACTGGAACAGCTCGTCTTCGCTTGCAAACCGGTAGTTCTTGCCGTGGTAGTCAAGCAGCTGCACTAACGTCGGCGCGACTTGCCCGCCGCGGTTCATGCACACCACCACCAGCTTCGGCTTGCCGGCCGGATCCAGGTAAACGGTTCGCGCCCGGGCTCCTTGGGGATGGAAATAATCGACCGACGACTTGAAGCCGCGCCAGTCAAAATTCTCGCGGACCAACAGGTGCCCACTGCGATCCTGGTAATTAATGTCGCCCACTAACCCCACCGTGCCCGGCATGATGTTCGCGCGGGCCAGCGGCTCTCCGTTTGCCAAAAGCAGTGAGTAGTTCGGACCAAAGCCCTGGATCTTGTAGGCTGCCAGCGGGATTTGCGCAAGTCCTCGCAGCGGCTGCTCACGGCGGGGGAACCGCGTCGCCTGCTGGAAGTAATCGTACATGTTCAGGACCTGGTCTTGCCGCAGCCCCAGCGTCTGCCGGTCGCGGTCCAAAAACCGGTTGTAGTTACGCGTCACGTAAAGGGCCGCCTCGCCCGGCAGCGCGGCGAAGACCTTTACGCGCCGCGCCTGGGCGTGCTCGGTGCCGGAGTTTAAGGCGAATATATTTTCACTGATGAAATAGTTCATGGCCGGTCCTCCTTCGGCTGGTCCTTCGGCTGGTCCTTCGGCTGGTCCTTCGGCTGGCGAAACCGCGAAGCGACCAGCTTGGCCGGCCAGTGGGCCTGCGCATCTTGGATCAGCTGCTGCCACTGGGTCCACACGGCGGCCGGGGCAAAGCGCCGGGCCGACGCGTACGCCCCGGTCGAATAGCGCTGCGCCAGGGCCGGATCTTGAAGGACCGCGATCATGGCCGCTGCCAGCGCCTGGTAATCACCGGCGGGCACCACCCGGCCGTTGACGCCGTCTTGCACGATCTCGTTGGGGCCGTAGTTCACGTCATAGGTAAACGCGATCAGCCCGTGAGCGATGGCCTCCATCACCGCCAAGTTGAAGCCTTCCATCCGGGAGGTCACCCCAAACAGCATTGCCTGGTTCTCCACCTGATCGATGTGAGTGGTGTAACCTTTAAGGTGCACCACGGCTTCCAAGTGTTCTGCGGCGATCACCGCCTCGACGGCGCGGCGCGCTTGATAGTCGTCGGCCGCATCGGCGTACCCGTATAGATCCAGGGTCACCTGAGGCACGCGGCGGTGCACGATGGCCACCGCGCGCACTAGGTCATCAAGGTGCTTTTCCCAGGCGATGCGGGCAAACGCGACGATTTTACCAAACTGCCGCTGCGCCACCGGCACGCGAGGCGCGGTGAGCTGGCGCTCCGCCACGATGCCCACCGGAATCGTGAAGGCCGCGGCGCGGGCGGCAAAGCGGGCCACGACATCGCGGGTCTGCTTTGCCGTCGCCGCCACCACCGCGTCAAAGGCATCCAGGTCGTTTAGGGCGAACTCGTAATGATTGTTGAGCAGCGGGGCGGCAGGGTCTTGAGCGTTAGCCGTGTGGGCGTTGTGCAGATACAGCACGGTGTAGGCCGGGCGGCGCAGGCGCGTGATGCCCCACTCGGCAAGCTCCGCGCGGTCCAGCACAAACACGTTGGGCCGCGCTTCATCCCAATAGGCCGCGTTCAGGTCATCGAGAAAATGCTGGGTCAGCGCCTCAAGCGAGGCAAACTGAAAGACTTGGCCGCGCCGGTCGGTCAGCCGCCAGCTCGCCAGGTGGTGACCGCCCGCATCACTGCGGCGGTATTTTTCCAGCACCGGCAGGCCATCCGGCGTCAGCCATGTCTCCATGCCAATGTGATTATCCGGCGTGTACCACTGCTGCAGGCTGACAAACCCGCGGCGGTCGTACTGCTCGACTAAGTAAAGGTTGCCAAAGTCGTCAAATTGCTCGGTCGAGTGGACCTGCCGCGTTCCCGGCCAGAAGTTGACGCGCGCCACCAGCCGGCCGGCCGCGCTCAAAAGGGCGCGCTGCTTTTCTGGTTCCATTGTGCGCGTCAACGGGCCGGCGCCGAAATCAAGGTCGGCCAGCGACACCGCTTGTTCGGATACCGCCTCGGCCCGCTGATAGTAATCAAACAGACTGATCACCTGCGCGTCCTGGACCCCCGCCGCCCGCGTGTTCACGTGCAGCATCGGGTCCCAGTCGCGAATCACCAGCCGGCAGGGCTCGCGGTGAGCATTGAACAACGCCAGCCGCTTGAGTTCGGCGTGCTCGATCCCAGACTTTTCCGCGTGCATGTTTTGATTGATGAAGAAAAACATAGCCGGCTCCCTTCATGGTCCATCTTGGCCCAATTATAGGCTATTTTCCGACTGCTTTCCGCCCCAAGCGCGGGCCGGCCCGTTTTGACTTGACCGCCCCACGAAAAAACGGGCCCCGGCCACTTGGCCAGCTCCCGCTTGCGTGTATTATTTAAAAATTGGTGGTGTCCGGGTCGGTTGCCAAACCGGCAATGCCCCGCATGCCATCGAGCGCCTTCATGTCGCCGTCATCGATGCTGAAGTCGAACAGTTCAGTGTTTTCCTTAATGCGCTCATCATGGACCGACTTGGCCAGCGGCAGGAAGCCGTGTTGCAGCGACCAGCGCAGCAGCACCTGGGCCACGCCCTTGTGATACTTGGCGGCAATGGCGGCCAGCTGCGGATCGCCCAGCAGTTTGCCGGTGCCCAGTGGGCTGTATGCTTCATTTAAGATGTGGTGATCGGTGTTCATCTTAGTCACCGCCGGCTGGAGATCGGACGGGTTCAAGAAGACCTGGTTGACCATCGGGGCGACCGTGGCGTCCGCCAAGATCGCATCGAGGTGCGCCTGCCGGAAGTTAGAGATCCCGATGGCCCGCGCTTTACCATCCTTGTAGACCTGCTCCATGCCGCGCCAGGTGTCCTTCAGGCTGTCCGGGTAGGAGTCGCGGAAGGCCACTGGGTTCGGCCAGTGGATCAGGTACAGGTCCACGTGATCGAGCCCCAGTTTGCGCAAGGAGTCGTCAATGGCCTTTTGGACCAAGTCAAAGCTGTGCGCATTGTTGTTGAGCTTGGTCGTGACGAACAGCTCATCGCGGCTCAGTCCAGTGGCAGCTAGCCCCGCTTTAATGCCCTCGCCAACGCTGTCCTCGTTTTGGTACATGGCCGCGGTGTCAATGTGCCGATACCCCGCCGCGATGGCCACTTCAACGCTGTGCTTGGCGACTTCGCCATCCGGCGTCTGCCAGGTGCCAAAGCCCACGATGGGGATCTTGACCCCGTTTTGCAACGTGTACGTGTCACTCATTTTGTTAAAGTCAGACATGATATTCTCCTTTGAAAGTTGATTAGCCGTTCTTGATCATTTTACCAGTCGCACCGCCGCAGCGTCACTTCTGCCACCCCGGATAACGGGTGATCAGCGCCTGCGTCCCCAGATCACCTTGGCCAGCATCAAGCAGCTCCTCATAAAGCGCCTTGGCCTGCTCAGTCGCGGGCAGCGCCAGCCCCATGCGGTCCGCCTCTTCTAACGCAATGCGCAGGTCTTTGACGAAGTGCTTAATGAAAAAGCCCGGCGTATAGTCCCCGGCCAGGATCCGCGGCCCGTAGTTGGTGAGGCTCCAGTTCGCGCCGCCGCCTTCGCCGACTGTGGCCAGCACCGTCTGCAGGTCCAGGCCAGCCGCCTTGGCGTACACCAGCATTTCAGCCAGGCCGGTCATGGTGCCAGCGATCATGATCTGATTGGCCATTTTGGCGTGCTGCCCCGCACCAGCTTGGCCGAAGTAGTGGCGTGTGTTGCCCATCACCGCAAACACCTTCTGCAGCTCATCGTACGCGCTGCGGTCACCGCCGACCATGATGGTCAAAGTGCCCTTTTGGGCGCCGATGTCGCCGCCTGAAACCGGGGCGTCCAGTTCACGCACCTGCGCTTTGGCCGCAGCCTGCGCAATGCGGACAGCCAGGCGCGGCTGGCTGGTGGTCATGTCCACCACGACGCTGCCGGATTTGGCTCCGGCCAGGACCCCGTTTGCCCCAAAGTAGACTTGCTCAACGTCCTGCGGAAACCCCACCATCGTGAACGTCACGTCCGCGGCCGCGGCGACCGCGCGCGGCGAGTCCGCCCACTTTGCATTATCGTCAAGCACCGCCTGCGCGTGAGCCGGCGTCCGGTTATACACCGTCACGTCATAGCCGCTTTTCAACAGATTCTTGATGATCCCGGTCCCCATGATGCCAGTCCCAATGAATCCGAGTTTCATGTGCTCACCTCCTGCGTTGATCACTCTTAGTATAGCGCCACCAAAAAAAGTCTTCCATTTTCTGGAAGACTTCTTCATTGGCTCATGACGCCAAAAACCCGTGTTCGAGCACATCGACGTACTGCAGCACTTCGTCCACTAACCAATTGAGGTCCGCCACTTGGGCGTTCGGATGCGCGTCCAAAAACGGCTGCGCCTTTTCGCTAACGAAGCTGAGCATGCCTTGAATCAAGTCCAAGACCAGCGCGGGCGAAACGTCCGGCCGCAGCGGCATCCGGGCCAGCACCGGGGTGACCAGATCGGTGCTGGCCATCTTCATCTCGGCTTGAAGCAGCGCCTGCAGCTGCGGCTGCACCGCCTTGGGCAAATCGTGGCCGCCGTAGAGGGTCATGCCAAACCGCATCTCGTCTTTGAACTTGAGCTGCAACTGGATCTTGTAGCGCAGCGCCCGCCCGATCATGGTCTTGAGGTCTGGCGCATTTTGCCACACCGAAAAGTCCGCTGCCGCGTTTAAGCGGTCAAACACCCAGTGCGCAACGGCCAAGTAGAGGTTGGCCTTGCTGCCAAAATAGTGGAACACCAGCCCCTTAGACACTTGTGCCGCCCGGGCGATCACCTCGGTCTTGGCCGCCCGGTAGCCTTCCTCGGCGAATTCGTGCATGGCGGCGGCAAGGATCCGGGCCACTTTTGCTGGATCACGCGGCCCGGTTTTTTCAGAAGAGCGCATGGACTCACCTCAATTCATGGTCAGGTCGCGCCGCCGATAGCCCAGATAGGCGACCACAAACAGCACCACCCCAAGGCCGGTCATCCACGCGAAGGGGCCCCAGGCCACGGCGTGCTGCGGCACCTTATTGACCCAGCCAAACGGCGTTAAGCGCTGCGCCCACTTTGGAAAATCAAGCATTGGGCCAAGGAACATGGATAAAACGCCGTAGACTGGCACGATCCAGATCACGGCCTGCAGCCGCGGCAGTAGCGCGGCCAGCACTGCCGCCGCGCCGCAAACGATGAGCAAAGCCGGCCAGTAACCAACAAACCCGCGCATGAAGCGCGCCACACTGATCGGGGTGCTCATCGCCGCATTACCGGCGACCGCCATCCCCAGCACCCCGAGCGCCAGGGCCGCGGTGCCGACCGCCAAGGCGTGGGCCGCAAAGCTGAGAAACAGCCGCAGCCTAGAGACCGGCGCAGCGTGCAGCAGCTCCAGGTAACTTTTACGCTCGTCGCTGTTGAGCCGCAGCAGGGTCGAAATCGCCGGTACGACCGCCACCACCGCGAAGATCACGACCAAGGTGTTGGCCAGTCCCATCACGACGGCTCGGTTGGCCGCATTGACCCCACTGCTGCCCAGCAGCTTTGCCATCATCGGGTTGGTTTTCACCAAATCGCCCACGGTGCCGAAAATTGAGCCGTATGAGGCGCCGAGCAAGAACAGCCCGATGAGCCAAATCGTCGTACTCATGCGCTCTAGGCGGGCAAGCAGCATCAGTGGCCCGCGCAGCAGTGCGCTTCCGGTCTGGCGCCCGGACCGCGGTTCAACAAGGCCGGCGCCGATGTCCCGCAGTGCGGCGACGGACACAGTCATCGCCAAGACGATCACACTCAGCCCCGCCATCATCAGCACCGGCGTCCACACGTTAGCGGTGTACAGTGCCATCTTCTCGATCCACCCGAAAATAGTCCACCAGGTCAGATCCGGATCCTTCACATCCGTCCCCATCCGGGCGACAAAGAGGACCCCGAGCCAGGCGTAACTCAAAATAGTGGCCGTGCGCGCGGAGCTGGCGACTTGCGCAAACAGCAGCGCGAAGGTCCCAAACATGAATCCGAAGACGCCAAGGCCCAGGCCGAACAGCCAGCTGCCCGCCGCATTGGCGCCTGGCATGTTCGCCGCTTGCAGGCCCACCGCCTCCAGCACGCCAGCGCCCCCGTTAATGACGATCAGCTCAATGATGGCCGCCAGCAGTGGGCTTTGGCGCCCCACCGCGTGGGCCAAGATCAGCTCTGAGGTCCCGGTGTCCTCCTCGTCCCGGGTGGCATGAACGGCGAAGAAGACGTTCATCATCGCGGCAAAGAGGCCCATGAAGACCATCATCTCCGCGCCGTAGATCACCGCCGTGGTGTACGGCGGCTTAGCGGTGAACGGCCCGAGGAGCGAAACCATGGCCGGCGTCTTCAGGGTCTTGGCGATCGAGGCCATCGCGTGCTGGGAGCCATAGATTCCCTCAAACTTCGCGGCGGCACTGGCCATCAGCCCGGCTAACCCGGCGATCCACAAGGCAATCTTCAGCCAGTCGTGGCGCAGGTTGAGGCGCACCAGTGCCCAAGTGTTCGCATACCGGTTAGTCATGACTGCCACCTTCTTGGTTGTAATAGCGCAAGAAGAGATCCTCCAGCGTTGGCGGCGTGGTCGTCAGCTGGGTGATGCCCAGCCGACTAAGGGCGGCCACCACGTCGCCAATCGCCTCGGCGTCAACGGAAAAGACCGCCTGAGTCGGCGTTTTCGCCTCAAACTGGTGCACCGCCGGCAGCGCCTGAATGGCCGCAAGCGGCTGCTGGGTCGCCGCGCGCACGGTGCTGCGGCTGAGCTGCCGCATCTCCGCCAGGGTCCCCACTTCGATGATCTCACCTTGGCGAATGATGGCGATCCGGTCGCACATCCGCTCCACCTCACTGAGGATGTGCGAAGACAGTAAGACGCTCTTACCCGCCGCCTTCAGGGCTAAGACCTGCTGCTGGAAGACCTCTTCCATCAGCGGATCCAGGCCGCTGGTTGGCTCGTCGAAGATGTACAAGTCGGCACGACTGGAAAACGCCGCGATCAGCGCCACCTTTTGGCGATTACCTTTGGAATACGTCCGCGCCTTTTTGGTCGCGTCCAGATCGAACTGCTTGATCAGCTCGTCTGTGCGTGGCGTGTGCGTTTGGCCGTTCAGCCGCAGCAGAAAATCGATCACTTCGCCGCCGCTGAGGTTCGGCCAGAGGTTGACATCCCCTGGCACGTAGGCGATGCGCTTGTGAATACTGACGGCATCACGCCAGGCGTCAAGGCCAAAGATCGTTGCCTGGCCGCCAGTCGGCCGGAGGATCCCCAGCAGCGTGCGGATCGTGGTCGACTTGCCGGCACCATTGGGGCCAATGAAGCCAAACACCTCGCCCGGCTCAATGCTAAACGTAATATCTTTCAACGCCTCAAATTTGCCAAAGCGTTTTTGCAGATGATCAATGCTTAAAACTGCCGCCATCATCATCGCCTCCCTGATTGATGAGGCAAGTGTAAAGCCGCATGACTGGCCGGTCAATGACTTTCGAGTCAATGAAGGCTGACCCCTATTCCTTGCGGCCCAGCGGCTTTGCCGCCCGCCTGCAAGCGAGTCAACCAAGGCTGCGTGCGCGGCCCGGAATCACGCACCTTGCTGTAATCGGGCTAAGACCGTCGAGCCTACACACCTTAATGTAATCGGGTTTCGGCTCGACAACGCCCGAGCGGCTAGTTACGCCCGCGCCCTCGTCGGCTAAGTGCGCCGACAATGACGCGGGCTAGACTAGCCGTCGGGCTAAGACCGTCGAGCCTACACACCTTACTAAAAAAGGCCCTCCAAGCGAAAGCTTCCGCTTGGAGGGTTGATGGTTTCTGGAAAAGTGCCTAATCTTCGACGGTGACCTTGCTGTCCCACGGGGTGGCAGTGTCGGCCAGGACCGCGTTCAGGCGCTCAATGTTGGCCTTGCCTTCGGTCTGCAGCCACTGTTTGCCGGCCGCTTCGCCGTCCTTGGCAAACGGCACCACCCCGTTCTTCCAGGTAGCGCGGCCGCAAAGGACCCCGTTGAAGGTGGAGCCTGCCTCCTTGGCAAACTTCAGCTCCGCCAAGAACAGCTCATTGGACACGCCGGCGCTCAAGAAAATGAACGGTAGCGCCGTGGCCTCAGCCTGCTGCTTGTAGTAGCCCGCGGCCTCAGCCTGCGAGTAAACCACGTTCTCATCGGCGGCAAACCCTTCGACGAATTGCTGGTTCACGGGCACTTCAACCTTCAGGACCGACACGTTGTACCGTGGGTCACTGAACTCACGCGTCGTCTCGATGACCTTGTGCGGCTTTACTTTGGCGTAGGCCGCGTCTGCCACTGAATCCTGGTCCGCCGCGTAGGTGACGAGTTCCAGGAAGAACGGCAGCCCGTTTGCCTTGGCTTCAGCCCCGACCCGCTCGACAAAGGCCCGCTTGCGGTCATTGACCGCATCGCCTTCATCCACATCGTAATACAGGAGAAACTTGACCGCGTCGCCGCCTTCCTCGGCGATCCGCAGCGCGCTTTGGTTCTCGATCAGATCCGGGAACCGGCCGGGCTCAGATGCATCATAGCCGGTCTTTTCGTAGGACAAGAGCAGCCCCGCATTGGCCGCGCGGGCGTGCGCTGCCGGCAGCCCAAATTCCGGGTCAAGCAGGATGGCACTGGCGTACTTGGTCAACTCCTCAGACACGATCTTCTTGTACTCGGTGATGGCCGTCGCGCTCGCCTCCCCAGGCGTTGCGGCCGCGATCATCTTGTGGAGTGAACCGCGCTGGTCGATGGCCAAAGCGGCGATCACATCCTGCTCATTCGAAAGCTGTTTCAAGTGTTCATACTGACTGGTCGTTAATTTGACAGACATTGTCAACCCCCCGTGTGCTTCGTAACTTCTACCCCAACGATTGCTTAGTGGTGAGCCGGCTTGTTCACCAGGTCGTTGATGTAAACGACCCCGGCCTGGCCGTCTTTGATCAGCTCGGGTTTCATCCCGAGCATCTCGGCGTTCAGGTAACTGATGACCATCGGCAGATTGGCGCCGGCATACAGGTCGAAGTTCCCGGTTTCGGCCAACACCGCAGCGGCCACGTTGCTCGGCGTGCCGCCCTTTAAATCAGCCAAGACGGTGACGTCGGTGCTGCCCGCGATCGCCGCTTCAAACTTCTTGCGAAAATCCTCGGGTCCCTCGCTGGGCTCCAGGCTCACGGTCGCGATCTCAGGCTGCGGACCCATAATCATCTCGGCGCTGCTTTTAAGCGCCGCACTAAAACTGCCATGGCTGATCAAAACCAATTTGCTCATTAAACTTCGGCTCCTTATTCATTGAATTTGACAAAACGTTTCAAAACGCCGTTCTGGTGGCGTCATCAGGCAACTAACCCTTCGCGATGAGGCCAAGCGCTGACAGCAGGACTGAGACGATCAGCACGATGAAGATCGCGCGCGTCGAAGTCATGTGCTTGCGGCCAAGCAGCCAGTAGATGCCGCCCACGATCAAGGCTGGCAGGAGCTTCGGCAAGATCATGTCAAGGCTGTTTTGAATATCCAGCGGAACGGTGCCAACTTTAGGCGCCCAAGCGAACTTGACGTTGATCATGGTCGCAACCAAGGCGCCGACCATGAAGACCCCCATGATAGTCGCAGCGTTGGTCAAAGCGGCCAAGCGGTGCGACATCGTGGTGACCAACGCGACCCCTTCGTTGTACGCGACGCGGAGCTGCTTCCAACGGAAGACCATGACTGCGATCTGCGCCACGATCCAGATGAAGACCCCGATCGGGTTGCCTTTTTCCGCCATGTTCGCGGCAATCGCCCCAAAAATCGCGGGGATCAAGGCAGCGAAGATCGAGTCCCCGATGGAGGCAAACGAACCCATGAGCCCGGCTTTCATCCCGGCAACAGTTTCCTCACCATTGATACCTTCTTTTTCTTCGACCGCCAGATCGATCCCGGTGATGATGGTGTTAAAGAAGTTTGAGGTGTTGAAGAACTGCGTGTGGGTCTTCATGATCTTCTTCAGCTCAGGCGTGCCGTCGCCGTAGATCTTGCGCAGCTGCGGCAGGATCGTGTACAGGTAGCCTGACCCCTGCATCCGTTCGTAGTTCCAGCCCAGCTGGAAGCCGAAGAGACTGCGCCGGTTGATCTGCCGGAAATCTTGATCGGTCAGTTTATATGTCGGTGTTTTAGAGTTCGTCATCTTCGATTTCTCCTTTCTCGTCAGTTGCCTTGGCACTTGAACCACTGCCTGCGTTTGCGCCGCCGCCAGCGCTGCCACTAGTCGTTTGCTGGTAAGCAATTGCGGCAAAGGCGAACCCGATCAACGCGATCGCCAACATGGACAGGCCGTTGAACGAGGTCGTGAAGCCCTTCGCCACGCCGGCCAGCGTCGTCCCCAGCAGCTGCACGTTGCCGAAAACGGTGCTGAACAGCATCGTGAAGGTGAACCCGAGGATCAGGTAAGCAAAGTGTTTCTTGACCGGCAGGTAGTGAAGCAGGATCGCAAACCCGACGGCAGGCAGGACCGCCCCCGCGGTGGCCAGACCGTCGCCCAGCCACTTCCAGCTGGTATTCAGGATCTTCGCCAGATTTGTAACGAAGCCGCCCCCAAATGCCAGCGCCAAGCCGACGGGGATCATCCGCGACAGTGCCCATGGCAGCGCCCCGGCAATGAAGTAACGCTCGATGCCTTTGTAGTTGTACTGGTCCACCATCTTATCGATCTTGTGGGCGAAGAACGTGTTGGTGGACCGGGCCAGAATATCGGTTTGGATCATGATGCTGTCTACGGGCACCGCGATCGCGGCAACCGCTGCGGCCGGCTTCATCCCCGAACTGATCGAAAACGCCGTGGCCAGAATCGTCCCGGAGTTCGCGTCGATACGCGATGCGCCCCCGAAAGTCCCGACCCCGAGCACGGTCAGCTGCATCGCCGCCCCAATCAGCAGTCCGGCCTTCATGTCGCCCATGACAAGCCCAGTCACGAAACCCGCAAATACGGGAGAGCTCATCGCGGAATAGATCTGCAGTTCGTCAAGAATTTGATAACCGGCGTATAAAGTTAAAAGTGCAATTTGCCACCATGCGATCATGTTTAGCCCCTCCTATCTTTTTTCAGCAGCGGCATAAAGTCTGCGGCCGCATCCCCTGGCACCATCTGAGCGATCAGGTGAACGCCCAAGTCATTCAGTTGCTGGAAAGTTTCGACGTCCTTGTCGACCACGTTGATCGACTTCGTAATGGAACGCGTCTCGTCTGTTTGCGACATGTTGCCCACGTTCAGTTCCTTGATCGGGACCCCGGCCTGAACCAAGGCCAGATAGGTCTCTGGCCGCTTGGCCACCAGAAAGACTTTCTGGGAGTCATAGCGGTGGTCAAGGAGCTGCTGGGCGGCACGCTGCGTATCTAAGACCGAAAGTCGCACGCTTTCCGGCGTGGCCATGCGCAGGCCACTCTTTTCAACATCACTCTTCGCAGCGGCGTCATCCACCACAATAATGCGGCTGGCCCCAAGCTTGGTCGTCCAAAGGTTGGCGACCTGGCCGTGAACAAGCCGGCCATCAATTCGTGCTGCAATAATTGCCATAAATTATTCCTCCTTTTTCCCTGTTCCCTCATAGATTGGGTGGTCGACCCGGTGTAGCTCCTCCTGAAACCGGCCCTCGGTCTCAAAGACGATCACCTCGTTGACGCCTTGGTGCAGCATTCCTGCCGGCACGTACAGCGACAACGTGGGACCGCGGTCCCAGAACCTGCCAACATTGACCCCATTGACCAACATCACCCCCTTACCAAAACCACGCGTATCAAGATACGTATCCAACGGCTCCGCTAACTCAAACTGGTACCGATAAAAACCCGGCTCGCCCGCCCGCCACGCCTTGGTGAAAGCGACCTGTGAGGCTCGCTTCAGATCTAGCACGTACTGCGTAAAGCCGGTGATAAAATGCAGATCCACCATTACGCCGGTGCGGATCCCCTTCTGTTGCGTGATCGCCCCGAGCTTGGGGCCGTAATTCACGCGGCCCATGTTCTCGACTAACAGATCCAGCTGGTGCCGGCCGGCCGCCGCCGGCAGCGGCAAGGGTGCGCCGATCGCCTCTTGGTACTGAGTGCCCACCGGCTGCCGGTCCAAGAAGACCTGGACCCGGTCGCGCGCATCGATGACGCGCAGTCCGGCCGGCTCGCCCTTATCCGTCCCAGCGATCAGCGGGTGCGCGCGGTAAAGCGTGTAGCCCACAGTTTGCCCCAGCGCCTCCTGCGGCTGAGGGTATGCGGCGCTGATCGGCGCGGCTAACTGGTCGAGCACTTCAAGCAACGAGACCTTCGCGGTCAGCTTGGCACCCCCTGGCGGCAAGGTCGCCTTCACTAGCGGCGCCTTTTGCGGCAGCAGCGGCATCACCTCATGCACCATTTGCTGAATGGCAAAGTACTTCGGCGTGGGATTCCCCTGTTCGTTCAGCGGTGCGTCGTAGTCGTAGGACGTCACCTGCGGCAGGTCGTGCGCCAGGCGCGCGGAGGTGCCATTCATGAACCCAAAGTTGGTGCCACCGTGAAACATGTACAAGTTCACGCTGCCGCGGTTGATCACCTCCCGCAGCGCGGCGGCAGTGTCCGCCGGCGCGCGGCGAACGACGGGCTCGCCCCACCGGCTGAACCACCCGTCCCAGAACTCCATGCACATCAGGGGCCAATCGCGGCCGTGGGCGTGGTGAAACGCCGCCAGCCGCGCAAAGTTATGCGCCGCCGCGGAGCCAAAATTACCCGTGGCCAAGACGCCCTCGTCGATGAGACTGCCGGCGTTCAGCGCCGCCGGCCACGGCCCATCGGCAGTGAAAAGCGGCACGTCCACGCCGTGTTTTCGCATCAACGCGCGCAAAGCCTTCAGGTAGGCGTGATCCTCGCCGTAAGACCCGTACTCGTTTTCCACCTGCATCATGAGGATGTTGCCACCATGGGTCACCTGATGAGCGACCAGCTCGGGCATCAGATGCGCATAGTACTGGTCAATCGCCTCAAGGTACCGCGGATCGTTGGTGCGCAGCCGCACCTGCTTAGGCAACAGCCACGCGGGCAGGCCGCCAAACTCCCACTCCGCACAGATGTAGGGCGCCGGACGCACAATGGCGTACAGCCCCAGGCCCTGCGCCATGGCCAGGAATTTTTGCACCGCCAACATGCCCGTGAAATCGAACTCGCCTTCGCGCGGCTCGTGAAGGTTCCACGGCACGTAGGTCTCGACGGTGTTGAACCCAAGGGCCTTCAGGTTGTACAGGCTGTGGTACCAGGCCGCGGGATGAACGCGAAAGTAGTGGATCGCCCCAGAGAGGATCTTGAAGGGCCGGCCGTCGAGCAGAAAGTCGTGATCGATCGCAAACGTGGTCGTCATCGCCGTCCTCCTTTGCTTAACGCCGCAGCGCGGGCTACTCTGCCCGCTGGTAGGCGACCTGGCCGTCTAGGTAGGTCGCCTGCAGCTGCAGGTGGTCGTCTAAAATCAGGTAATCCGCCGCCCGGCCCGGCAAAATGCTGCCGCACCGATCAGCGATCCCGCATGAGGCCGCCGGGGTCTGCGTCGCCATTTTCACAATGTCTGTCGGCGTTGCCGCTTCCCACCTCAGCAAGTTGACCAGCGCATCCTTCAGCTGCAAGACCGAACCGGCCAAGCTGTCCCCGTCCTTGAGGCGGGCCATCCCGTCTTTGACGTACACGGCAAACTCGCCCAGGGTGTAATCGCCATCCGGCATCATCCCGGCCCGCATGCAGTCCGTGATCAGTGCGACGTGCTCGGGCCCCACCAGCCTGATCAGCGTCTTGACCACCTCGGGGTGCACGTGGTGGCCGTCGCAGATCAGCTCATCGCAGACCCCTGCCAGCGCCATCGCCGCCCCGACCATGCCTGGCGCCCGGTGGCTGAGCGGGCTCATCCCGTTGAAGGTGTGGGTGAACACCGTGGCCCCGGCGTCAACGCAAGCTTTGGCCTGAGCAAACGTCGCGTCGCTGTGGCCGAGCGCAACCACCGTGCTCGCGCTTGCCACGTGCTCGGCGAACGCTGCGGCACCGGCGCGTTCAGGGGCGATCGCGATTTTCCTGATGAGACCGTTTGCCGCCGCTTGCCACTGCTCAAACTCGGCCACGCTGGGATTCTTAAAGTACTTCGGGTTCTGGGCCCCCTTGTGCTTGGTCGTGAAGTACGGCCCTTCAAAATAGAGCCCCTGAATTTTCGCCCCGGGTTCTTCTCCGGCGTGAGCCGCAATCGTGGTGCAAACATCCTTCAGCTGGGCAAACGAGCCCGTCAGCGTCGTCGGCAGCCAGCTGGTGACGCCCGCCTTGACCAAGTTGCGGCTCATTTCGGCGATCCCGGCCCAGTCGTTGTCCATCACATCGTGGCCGAGCAGGCCATGGATGTGGGTGTCGACCAGCCCCGGCGCGACCCACCGGCCCGGCAGTTCCACGACCTGACCAGTCGGCCGCGCGCCTTCCGGCAGGTACGCGCCGAACTTGCCGCCTGAGGTGATCTCCAGAAACCCGCCTACTTCCGTCGCGTGCGGCAGGAAAAACTTTGCTGCGTGAATGTACTCGCTCATTTCAGTTCCCCCCATGGCTTAATTGGTCGCCGGAAAATCGTGCAGGATCACGCCTTTGACCACCCGATTCACCGTCCCGGTTGGAGAGGGCGTGTCCGGCAGATTGCCGATCTTCACTGAGGCCAGCAGCGCCAGCATCTGGGCGAAGATGAGGTCAGGCAGCGCCTGGTACGCATCGGGCAAGGCCGGGTCACCATGGTCAAAGGAGAACGCGGTGCCGGAGAAGTTCTCAGCTTGTCGCGTCCCGATGGCCAAGACGGTCTCGGCGATGCCGTCGCCTTTGATCTCCTCCAGCACGTCAAGGTCGTACTGGCGGGTGTAGGCATCGTTGCTGAGAAAATCAAACAGAAGCGTCTTACCGTTCACAAAGCTCTTCGGCCCGTGCCGGAACCCCATCGAGGTGTCAAACATCGTGGCAAAGCGCCCAGCGGTCAGCTCAAGCACCTTCAGCTGCGCCTCACGGGTCAGCCCGCCCAGACTGCCGCTGCCGAGGTAAACGATCCGCTCGAAGTCCTGATCAACGACGGCCTGGACCGCTTCTTCACGCGCCAGCGCTTCGTGCCCCATCGCCGCAATCGTCTGGACCCACTGCCGCTTTGCTTCCAGGGAAGCGGTGTCAAATACCAGCAGCGCACTCAGCAGCATGCAGGAGAAACTACCAGTCATGGCAAAGCCCTTGTCGTTGGACCGGGCCGGCTGCATCAGCAGCAAGGTTTGCGGCTCCGTTTTGGCCTTCTCTGCCAGTCGGCCGTCCGGCGCACAGGTAATGCTGAGCTGGTGGAGGTTTGAAACCAGCTGCTCGGCCAGCTCGACCGTCTTCAGGCTCTCCGGCGAATTCCCGCTTCTGGCAAAAGAAACCAGCAGCGTCGGCGTATCCGCCTTGAGAAAATCCGTCGGGGCGGAGACGATGTCCGTCGTGCCAATGGACTCAAAGCTAAACTTGGTCCGGTCGCCATGGGCCTGCAGGTACGGTGCCGCAGTATCCCCAACGTACTGAGAGCTCCCGGCACCGGCGAAGATCACCCGCACCACCTGGCCGGCCGCCGCTGCTTCGACCTGCTTCAGGAAAGCGGTAATAGCTTGCTGCTCGCGCTCATAGTTCGTGAACGCTTCCTGCCACAACTCCGGCTCCTGCTTGATCTCCGCCGTCGTGATCTGGGCGCCTAATTTCGTGAGTGCTTCTGTAGTGAGTTCAAACAATCTTGTCCCCTCCAATAGTTGACTGTTAATGATTAACGTGATGAACGTGGTAAACGAACTTATCGGCGCGCGCAACGCTTTCGGTGTACTCAATGATCTCGCCTGTGTCCGTGAAGGTCGTGCGCTGGATCTTCAAACAGGGTGAATTGAGCCCAACTGCCAGCAGTGCAGCATCTTCGGCCGCCATCAGATCCGCGTAGAAGGATTCATCCACCGACGCAATGCGGATCCCATAATGGTGTGCAAACAAGTCGTACAGCGCAGTGCCTTGCAAAAGTTTGACGTCAAACCCTGGGAGTAAGGCCGCCGGTAAGTAGCTCCGCTCGACCATCAGCGGCTGCCGATCAGCCAGCCTCAGTCGGTCGAGCACGAACACTGCCGCACCGTGGTTGACCTCCAAGCGGTCGGCCACGTGAGGAGAGGCTGGGACCCGTTTAAAGCCCTCCACGCGGCTTTCCGGATGGCGGTTCATCGCCCCCATCTGCCTGGTGAAACTAAATGAACCCGCGACGTCGATTCGATTCTCCAACCGCTCGGCCACAAACGTGCCCTTCCCCGTACTGCGATAGATCAAGCCGCGCAGAAACAGTTGGTTCAGCGCCGCTCGCACCGTATTGCGGCTCACGTGGTACTGCTCGCTGATCGAGCGCTCCGAGGGCAGTTTGTCGTTTGGCTTCAACTGCTGCTTGATCAACTGCTCAAGTTCCGCCGTTAATTTCTCGGCCAGCGATATTCGCCCCATGCGATCACCTCCTGTGGTCCCTACCACGCGAACTTAAGCCCTAATGAAACCGCCGTCAAACAAGAACCCTCGAATTTCAGCATGATATTTTCGTTTTTTAATTCATTTGCCATAAAGTGCCCTTTTAAAACTGAATTTGGCTAGTTGTGGGCTTTAAATATGGTACCAGGTACTATAATTGGTCCCCTATATAACAATCATAATTATGAATATTAGTTATTTAATTTGACGTGCTGTTTTCCGTGTGGGCAATCTAATCAGCCAGTCGGCAAAGCAGCTTGCCCGTTAAAGAACAGGTGAATCACCCCCCCAACGGTTGCAAAATACAAACACATGTTCGATAATCTTGATGAGGTGATCATCATGGCTGTTGCCCAGGATGTACGGATTTTAAATGAGCGGATCGACGCCGCATTCCGCCGGCGCCACCAGACTCGCTACGTCCTGATGGCCAGCAAGGAGCCTGACGGGACCATTTCGTTTTTCATGAACATCTCGCCTAAGGACCGGCGGCGCCGCTCAGTGCCGCTCCACAGCCTGAAAACTGCCGATCTGACCTACTTTGAGCAGGTCATTGCGGGGATTCAGCGCCACACCCACCTGTCGATCGACTACTGCGGGTTTGGCCCCAAGGACTACTGGCCCCAGTCCGGCCGACGCATCGAGTCCAAGCCGCATCACCTTGAACACAGCGCGTTTGACTGGTGATCGGGCGAGCGAGGGTTGCCACCACTGCATGGCCGTCTGCGGCTTGCTTTGCGCGAACAGGATGACGGGCGGAGTCCCCTAATCGGGCTGCAGGGCCGCAACGGGGAAGTGGGTAGCTACGCCCAGGGCCTCGCCGGCAAAAAACGCCAGCAATGCCCTGGGCTAGGCTACCCATTCCCCTAAGTACGCGGCCCCTTCGCACCTTACAAAAAAAGGAGCATCGCCGCGTTGGGCAACACTCCTGGTTTCATTAACCGTTATTCGTTATGACTTGCTTCCTGATACCTGCGCCAATCCACTCCGGTACTGCGTCGGGGAACTGCCGAAATGCTTTTTGAAGACGGAACTGAAGTAGTTCGGATCTGCGTACCCGACCTGATGGCCGATCGCCTGGCTCTTTTCGGTCGTCTCCAGCAGCAGCCGCGCCGCGCGATCCATCCGAAAATCCGTGAGGTACGTAATGAACGACTGCCCCACCTCCCGCTTAAACAAGGTGGAGAAATACGAGTTAGACACCCCCAGCGCATGGCAGACATCGTTGAGCGAGAGCTGCTCATCGCTGAAATGGGCACGGACAAAGTCCTTCGCGCTTTGGATCAGCATGGTGGACGAGTTATCACGGGCGGCAGCCAGCCGCCGGTTCAACGTCGTGCAGAGGTCAAGCAGCCATTCGCGCAGGGTCTGCGGGGACAGTTCTGGCAACCCGGCATAAAGCTCCTTAACGTTGTCCGTCAGCTCTGGCAGGTGCAAATGGTTATTGACCGCAAACCGGAACAACGCAGAGATCAAATCGTTGATGATGACGGTGTGATGCGCCATACAGGTGGCCGTCTGGTTGATGTTCTCAAGGTACTCGTCAACTGCCGCGGCAATTGCTTCGTCAGAGCCGGCATGCACGACCTTGAACAGCTGCGACAGCGCCGCATCGGATAACGGGGTGAAATCGGTGATCTCCGTAGGCGCGATTTCCCGAATGTTGATCACCTTGCTGGCGCCGTAGAGACTGCGGTAAGATACCGCCGTGCGCGCCCCTTGGTAGGCCCGCGGCAGTTCCAACAAGTCATCGATCACCGCGCCGACGCCGATCGTGATCACCGCCCCGAGTTGATTTTTGACCAGCTTGCAGAAGCGATCGGCGTTATCGGTCACGGCTGCGGATTCTGCCTCGTCTGGCAGCTGAATCACCATGACGTTGTTGCGCAAATAAGTGAAGGTCACAAGCGAATATAGCGCACCAAAAAAGTCCCCCGCCTGCTTATCGACCTGCGCTTGCAGCGCCAGTCCGTCCATCCTTGCTGGTACCTGCGCCGCTGAAGTATGCAGGACTAAACAGACGTAGTAAGGACCACTCAGTGCCACCTGATAGTCATGCAGGTAGGCCTCCAGCGTCTGCCGCTCCACTTGACCATCCACTAGCGCGGCGTAAAAGTTAGCCTGCATCAAAGGCAGCGAATCCCGGTAATACTGCTGCATGGCGCGCCAGTTCTGCGCCGTGTTGCGCCGCTGATTCAGCCGCTGGCACAGCCTGGCAAAGGCGCGGTGCACCTCGCCCGCATCCGCGGGCAGGCTGAGGTAATCCGTGACCCCAAGGCGCAGCGCCGCTTGGGCACACTCAAAATCGGCGCAGTCCGTCAAAATGACGAACTCCGTTTCCGGTGAAATGGCTTTGCCGCGGCGGACCAAGTCCAACCCATCGACATCGGCGACCCTCACCTCGGTCAGTACCACATCTGGCCGCGCCGATTGAATCATCTTTAGCGCCGACGCGGTCGAAAAGACGGTGCCGATCACGCTGAAGCCAAGTCCTTCCCACTGGACTGTCTCCTTCAAGCCCGAGGCAACCGCCGCGTCTTGCACAAATAGTACGCTGTACTTCCCCATCGTCATGCTCCTGTCTGGTCCTCAACCCAATGTAATCGCATTTACTAAAACACACAGCGCCTTTATCAATCGATTTTAGTATATCATGCAAGCGCTTAACTTCAATCAAAAGCACTTCCCTTAAGATTATATTCTCGTGGCATAATCATTAGGATATCATCATCAATGGCAGCCGCTCGATCCATTAAAAAAGCCGCGGCCCTGATTGCAGGCCGCGGCAACTCAACAAAGTGCACCGGCGATGATCAAGTCGCCGCCGAGTTAGTGATCAAGACTAATGCCACGTCACTTCTTCTGGACGTACTTCAGGGAATCAAGGGTCACCGCGACCAGAATGATGATCCCGGAGAAGACAAACTGCAGGTTCGTATCGATCCCGAGGATGGTCAGCGCGTAGGTCAACGCGGTGAAAATGGTGACCCCGACAACGACCCCGGAGATTTTACCAATCCCACCGGTGAAGGAAACCCCACCGACCACGCAGGCCGCGATGGCGTTCATTTCCCAGCCTTGCCCGTACGCCGCGGACCCTGACCCGACCATGCGGGCACATTCAAGCCACGACCCAAAGCCATACAGGACCCCGGCCAGCACGAAGGCGCCCAGGGTGACGGCGAAGACGGAGATCCCGGAAACGGAAGCGGCTTCGGGGTTGCCCCCAACCGCGTACAGGTTCTTACCAAAACGCGTCTTGTTCCAGATAAACCAGACGATGGCAATCGCCGCGATCGCCCAGATGATGATGGATGGGAAGCCGCCGATCTGCGGGATGATCATCCCTGGAATGGCCGGATCGATCGCCCCGAAAGACACCCCTTTGGTCGCGTAGGTGACCAAGCCGAAGATGATCAGCGTGTTGGCCATGGTTGAAATGAACGGGTGCATCCCAAACCGGGCGGTGAAGAACCCGGCAATCGCGCTCAGCACGGTCGACAGGACAATGCAGACGGCCAATGCCAGAATGACACGCGGCCACAGGCCCATTTTGGAAAAGTCGAAGAGGTGGCCGAACACCTCCCCAGTGTTGGGGCCTTGGTGCATGATGATGGTGGAGGCGGTCATCCCCATCCCGACCATCCGGCCGATGGACAGGTCGGTCCCAGTCAGCAGGATGAGCCCTGCCACCCCGAGGGCCAGGAACATCTGCGGCGAAGCCTGTTGCAGGATGTTCAGGATGTTATTGTAGGTCAACAGGGACGTCCCTTTGATGATCGGCGTGATGATTGCCAAGATGATGAAGACCACGATGATGGCAAAGTACAGCCCGTTGCGCAGCAGGAAGTCGCGGCGGTTAAATGTGTACTTGTAGTTCTCCCACTTTTGCTTCATCTCCTCGGCGAAGGTAAACTTCGACATCCGCAGCAGATCAAGCAAATGGTACTGGTAGTTGAACGCTTCGTGCTGGCGATCCTTGATCTGACTCTGCCGCGCCTGGAGCGTGACCTTGGCGTCGAACAGTTTGTTCTTGTGGACGTAATTTTCTTCCTTGATCTCACTGCGATCAGACAGCTTGGCCACCGTCGCCTTGTGCTCGCTTTCCAGCTTGGCGACCTGCTCATCGTAGGCCTTCTTGGCGATCACCTTTTCCTCGGCGCAGCTGGCAGCGACCGGCTGGTAGTACTCTTGCTCAAAGTGTTCTTTGAGGTACGCCTCGGCCTGGGCAATCAGTTTGCTGACCTGATCTTTGTTGGCCGCCTCGACCTGCTTGGCCCCGACCAGCGCCTGTTTATCCGCCTCAATGCCGGCCTCGCGCTCGGCCTTGCTCAGGCTCTTGTCCCGCTTCATGGCCTCAATGTGACTGTTTAAACTGATGACCCGATCGGTCCCGTCCTTGCGCAGGTCATTGATCTGGGCTTGGATCTTGCCCACTGCCTCATCGATCGGCTTGCGCAGGGCTGCTTCGGCCTGCGCGGTTAACACTTTACTTTCTGCCATGTGTGTCTCCCCCTTACATGTATTTCGCGCTGAGCCTTAGCAGCTCTTCCTGATTGGTCTTTTTCGTCTCAACGATCCCGGCCAGCCGGCCATCGGACATGACGCCAATGCGGTTCGTGATGCCCAGGATCTCAGGCATTTCCGAAGACACCACGATGATGGTCTTGCCTTCTTTGGCCATCTTGATGATCAGCTCGTAGATTTCATACTTCGCCCCGACGTCGATCCCCCGAGTCGGCTCGTCCATCATGAAGATCTGCGGCGCCCGTTCCAGCCACTTACCCACGATCACCTTCTGCTGATTACCGCCCGACAGGCTAGCGATCAACTCATCTGGGCCCATCGTTTTGGTGTTCATGACCTTGATTTCATGTTGAGTGGCCTTGGTCATCCGCGGATTGGATAGTGCCGGCCCCCGGCGGTAGGCGTTCAGGTTCGTAATGGTCGTATTGAAGGTCAAGCTTCCCTTCAGAAACAGCCCATTGGCCTTGCGTTCCTCGGTGATCATGGCAAAACCGTGCTCCATCGCTTCTTTGGCGGAGTTGAAGTTGCTCAGTTTGCCGTTGAAGTAGACCCGGCCCGCGGCCCGCGTCCGCACCCCAAAGATCGTCTCGAGCAGCTCAGTGCGCCCCGCGCCGACCAATCCGTAAAGGCCGAAGATTTCGCCCTTGCCGACATCGAAGGTAATGTCTTGCAGGTACGGGGCAAACTTGGTGGATAGGTGCTGAACGGATAAAATCGTTTTACCCACCGTGTTATCAACTGGCGGGAAGCGGTTGTCCAGCGGCCGGCCAACCATGGCTTTGATCAGCTCGTTCAGGTTCGTGTCCTTGGTGTTCTTGGTCATGACCAGATGGCCATCGCGCAGCACCGAGACCTCATCACAGATCTGGAAGACCTCATCCATCTTATGGGAGATGAAAATGATCGAAATGCCCTGACTTTTCAGCATCCGCACCATGTCGAAGAGCTTTTCCACTTCCTGATCCATCAGCGAAGACGTCGGCTCGTCCAGCACGATCACTTTGGAGTGGTAGGAAATGGCCTTGGCGATCTCGACCATTTGCCGCTGCGAGACGCTCATCTTGCGCATCGGCTGGGTCAAGTTGACCGTCATCCCGAGCCGCCGGAACAACTCGGTGGCCTCCCGGCGCATTTGCGCTTCGTTCACAACGCCCAACGAAGTCGTTGGGTAGCGGCCCAGGAACAGGTTATCGAGAACGCTGCGATCCAGCGCCTGGTTCAGCTCCTGGTGCACCATCGCGATCCCGTTTTCCAAGGCGTCTTTCGGTCCGGCAAAGGAGACCTCCTTTCCGTCAAGGTAGAACTCGCCTTCGTCGCGCGTCTTGATCCCAAATAAACACTTCATCATCGTCGACTTGCCGGCGCCGTTTTCACCCATCAAGCCCATCACGGAACCTTTTTTGACGTCCATGTCGATGTGTTGAAGCACCCGGTTGCGGCCAAATGACTTACTCAGGTTGCGAATGGCAAGCATGACGTCTCCGCCAATCACTGGCTTATCCGGGGTCATTATTGTTGATTCCTGCATCCTAATTCATCCTTTCCAGCGCCTGCTTAGATTTTTTTGAAAAAACAACTCCAGGTAAGGGGGCGGCCCCGAAACGCGAGAAGCACTTTTCGGCGATCCCTTATCCCTGGAGTTGCGGGTGGTGCAGAGGCGGAATTACCGGCTCAGAATGGACGTGTATGAAGAACCGTTGTCAGTCTTAACCATGTTGATGGCAAACGCGTCATACTCGCTTGGGTTGCCCAGCCGGTTCGTAATGTTCGATTCGGTCTGGCCGTCGCCGCCGATGTATTCAACCTTCAAGTTCATCAGCTTGGCGTACTTCTTCAGCAGCGGCTGGTAGGTCGCACCCAGGAAGTTATCTGAGGAGTTGTAGATGTCCAGCCAAACTTTCTTTTCTGGTGAGGTCTTAGTCGAAAGCTGCTTGGAAGCATCAGGATAGGTCTTCGTTGGGTTCATGAAGTCCTTGTAGTTGTCCGCGGTAACTGGCACGTTCATCGCGTAGTAGGAACGCTCATTTGCGCGGTATGCGTAGGTGTCACTGGCCAGCACGTTGCCAACCTTGTCCTTCGTTTCGATCCCGGCCCCCTTCTTGGCACCATCCAACGCATTACGCAGCACGCGCAGGGTCAGATAAGCTTGGACGTCGGCGTGCTGACTGATCGTGCCGCCGTAGCCTTCTGCGATCGCGGCAACGGCGTCGGAGTTCGCATCGTACCCGAAGGTTGGGACTTTGTTCTTCTTGGACCAAGCGTTGAACATCGCCATGCCCATGCCGTCGTTGTTCGACGCGATAACATCGATCTTCGGGCCAAGGCTGGATGCCCAAGTGCCGATCGCGTTGCCGGCAGTTGCGGCATCCCAGGTCGCGCCTGAGTTATTCTTCATTTCCTGAGAAGCCAACTCACGGATCGTGTAGGATTTGCCTCCAACGGTCAACTTGCTGTCCTTCACGATCGCGGACTTGCCATCTGAGTTCATCCCGGCTGGTGCCGAGTTGATATCGCCGCCCTTCTTCACGCCGGTGCCCAGCGCGGTCCGGACCCCGCGAGTACGCGCGATCGAATCGTTATGGCCAACGTCACCGATGGCCAGCACGTAGCCAATAATGCCATCATGGTTGCGATCAATTGTCGCAATGTTCTTGGTGATGTAGTCCTTGACCATCTTCCCTTGAACTTCAGCCCCCTGCTTCGCATCGAACCCCACATAGTAGGTGTCCTTGTTGAATTTCAGGGTCGTCATGTCAAGCTTCCCGTTACTCGAGTTAGACGGCTGACGGTTGAAAAAGACCACTGGTTTATCTTTGTTCGCCACGGTCTTATCTGAGCCGCCGCCTGACTTAGAGCCGCAGGCAACGAGCAACAGAGATGCCCCCAAAACCAAAGACAAAGCCTCAAGTGCTTTTTGCTTCTTCATGGTGTAAAATTCCTCCCTTTGAGCGCGTCCTGTATGCGCTTTCTTGATTCTCAGTGTACAGGGCTTGCGATAAGGGAACCATAGAATATTATTGGCTGGACCTTGAATATTTTTGGAAGTTTAGTTTAAAGAAAATCAATTAAAGTAGCCTTTTGACGGCGAAAACAGCTGCTTTCGCGGCATTGTGGGCCCGCCTTGAACACTTGTTTACCAACGACTAGCGCCAATATTTTAGTAAAACTTCCGCCGGCGACGTAATCCGCTAAGTGCGCGAGCCTTCTGCACCTTCTAATCGGGCGACAAGCTCGCAACGGCAGAGCACATAGCTACGCCTGACCCTTCACTCCCTTTGCGAGCAAAGCGCCTGGCTAGGCTGAGCGTCTGCCTAAGTGCGCGAGCCTTCTGCACCTTCTAATCGGGCGACCGGCTCGCAACGGCAGAGCACATAGCTACGCCTGACCCTTCACTCGCTTTGCGAGCAAAGGGCCTGGCTAGGCTATGCGTCTGCCTAAGTGCGCGAGCCTTCTGCACCTTCTAATTGGGCTGCGGCGGGCAACGCGGGAGTGTGTAGCTACGGCGAGGGCCTCGCCGCCAAAATACAGCGGCAATGCCCTCACCTAGGCTACCCATCCCGCTAAGTACGCCAGCCTTCGCACCTTCTAATCGGGCTGCGGCGGGCAACGCGGGAGTGTGTAGCTACGGTGAGGGCCTCGCCGCCAAAATACAGCGGCAATGCCCTCACCTAGGCTACCCATCCCGCTAAGTACGCCAGCCTTCGCACCTTCTAATCGGGCTGCGGCGGGCAACGCGGGAGTGTGTAGCTACGGTGAGGGCCTCGCCGCCAAAATACAGCGGCAATGCCCTCACCTAGGCTACCCATCCCGCTAAGTACGCCAGCCTTCGCACCTTTTAATCGGGCGACGACTTGGCAACGCGGAAGTGATTAGCTACGGTCGCGGCTTCACCTGCTGCGCAGGCAAAGCCACAACCTAGGCTAATCATTCCGCTAAAACCGCCAAGTCTTTGCACCTTCAAAAAAAGCCACCCCAGGCGGTTGGCTGAGGCGGCTAACGATTGAAGAGGAGTAGAACAGAAATGACAAACTACTGTCGCTTGAGGGCAGCTCCCAGACGACAGTTGCAGTTTACCCCCTGCACGCACCGCTGGCAAAATATCTGCCTCGCCCCTTTTAAAGCCCCAGCCCTGCGCCGCGCCACCGCATACTCGTATAATAGAAGCAGACCAGCAAAGGAGGCCAGCTCATGCAACTCGACTTATCGCACTTCACGTACACCGGCAAGGGCGACTTCAAGCTCAAGGACTGGGACAATGATATTCCTAAAACTGAACAGGGGCTCACTGAGGAAGAGATCAGAGCCGAAATCGCCCAGGACGTGCAGACGCTCGCCGCCGCTCAGAGTATGCTATACGCCCAAAAGCGGTACAGCTTACTCTTGATTTTCCAGGGCATGGACGCTGCAGGCAAGGACGGGATGATCCGGCATGTGATGACCGGTGTCAATCCCCAGGGCACGACGGTTGTCTCCTTCAAACAACCAACCGCCGAGGAACTCACCCACGACTATCTGTGGCGAACCCGGGTCGCGTTCCCCGCGGCCGGCAACATCACGATCTTCAACCGGTCACACTACGAGGAGGTCTTGGTCGACCGAGTCCACCCCGAGAACCTGCTGGCTGAGCACCTGCCTGGCATTGACAGCGTGGCCGACGTCACCCCGCAGTTCTGGGCACAGCGCTACAAGGACATCCGCCAGCTGGAGAACATGGCCAGCCGCAACGGCATCGTCGTTGAGAAATTCTTCCTTTACCTCAGCAAAGACGAGCAGAAGGAGCGGTTCTTGGACCGCATCGAGCAGCCGGATAAGAACTGGAAATTCTCCGCCGCCGACATTCAGGAGCGCCGCTTCTGGACCGACTACCAGGAGGCCTATCAGGACGCCATTGGTGCCACTGCGACCAAGCACGCCCCGTGGCACATCATTCCCGCCGACAACAAGTGGTTCGGCCGCCTGATCGTGTCAAAACTGATCTTGGCGCGCCTGGCCAAGCTGCCCCTGGCCTACCCGGCGGTGACCGCGGCGCAAAAGGCAGGTCTGCACGCCGCGCTAGCAGAATTGACCCAAACAGACTAAGCCTTGAGCAAGTGAAAGGCCCTGCCGTTTCCGCTTCGAAACAGCAGGGCCTCCGTCAGGGAAAACATCGCTTGAGCGCTGTGCAATGGCGCCAGAATGGCCGGCTTCTTGCGCCACCATCATTGTATGCCCGGTGCACGTCGCCGGCAAAAGATATGACTTGATCACAGGGGGCCCCGCCATCATCCGGACTGGATGACGACGGGGCGCTTTTTTCTTCAGTTCATGTGGGACACGGGGGATGCAGGCGAACCACCGCCATTTTTTACTAAAAAGTAGGTTAAACACCTAATTATCAGACCCACCGCATGCCTCGGCGATGGATTTAAGCCCGTTGTGCTTCCGCAACCTCACCACCGCCGACACTATTTTAGGCCAGGAGGATCGCTCTGACTTCGTAGGGTCGCAGCGTCGCCGTGTGGGCCACTGCGTAATTATGAACGAGCTGCTCGCCGGCAGCCGCGGCGGCGGGGCAGGCAACGGTCTCTGCCGTGAAGTTGGCGGTGACCACCAGGGTCTGGCCGTCAAGCGTGCGGGTATAGCACCACGTCTGCTCATTGGTCGGGTCAAGCAGCGCGTACTGAGCGTAGACGATCAGCGGATACTTTCGCCGCAGGGCAGTGAGGTGCTGGTAGAAATAATACAGGGACTGGGGATCCGCCAAGGCCGCCTTGGCGTTGATCGCCGGATAATTGGGATTGACCTCGATCCACGGTCGCCCCTGCGTGAAGCCAGCGTTGGCTGAATCGTCCCACTGCATCGGGGTCCGGGCGTTGTCCCGTGAGCCGTGATGAACGCCTGCCATCATTTGGTCAGCCGTGAGCTGGCCGGAGTCAACGAACTCGTGGTAGGCGTTATACGTTTCGATATCCCGGTAGTCCGCGAGCTGGCGGAACGCGACGTTGGTCATGCCCAGCTCCTCGCCCTGATAGATGTACGGCGTCCCCTGCATCAGATGCAAGACCGCGGCCAGCATCTTGGCAGACAGGACCCGGTACTGGGGCCGATCGTCACCAAAGCGGGAAACCACCCGCGGCTGATCGTGATTATTCCAGTAAAGTGAGTTCCAGGCTTTGCCCGCCAGCACCGTCTGCCAGCGCGACAGGATGGTCTTGAGCGCCACCAGCGACCACGGGTGCTTTTGCCACTTGCCAAACTGAGGGTCAAAATCCACCTCCATGTGGTCGAACTGAAAAAGCATGTTGAGTTCGTGCGCGTCAAAGCCGGCATACTGAAGTGCCTCTTCCGGCACCGTGTCGGAAGTCTCGCCGACGGTCATGATATCGTAATGGCTGAGGACTTCTTGATTCATTTCCCGCAGGTAGTCATGGACCCGCGCGCCGTTGCGCGGGAAATACGTGAGGTCGTCTGGGACCCCGTGCTTATCGATCAAATTGATCGCGTCTAGACGGAACCCATCGATCCCCTTGGCGAGCCACCGCCGCATCATCGCGTAGATGTCCTGGCGCATCGCCGCGTTGGCCCAGTTCAGGTCGGGTTGTTTTTTGGAGAACAGGTGCAGGTAGTACTGCTTGGTCTTCGCATCGAATTGCCAGGCCGGGCCCGAGAAGTTCGACTGCCAGGCGTTGGGCCGATCGCGCCAGAAATAGTAGTCCCGGTAAGGATTGGTCAGGCTGGCGCGGCTGGCCTTGAACCACGGGTGCTCATCTGAGGTGTGGTTGGCCACCAGGTCCATGATCAGCCGCATCCCGTGGGCGTGCACGGCCGCCAGCAGTTCATCAAAATCCGCCATCGTGCCAAAATCGGCCATGATGGCCTCATAGTCGCTAATGTCATAACCGTTATCATCATTCGGCGATTGGTAAACGGGACTCAGCCACAGCACCGTGACCCCGAGCTGCTGCAAATAATCCAGGTGCTGCATGATCCCGCGCAGATCACCGATCCCATCGCCGTTGCTGTCCTGAAAAGACCGCGGATAAATCTGGTACACGACCGCTTCTTGCCACCAGTGTTTTTCCATCAGTACCTCCTATCGCGATTGAAGCGAACTTTTACCGCGCGGTGCCGCACTCCGGCACCCTGGCGCCAGCGCACAAAAGGGACCAAAGGCTGGCCCCTTTTACTTGCCGCTTGGGGCTCACCAGGTGCGGCAAGGCGTCACTGCACCGGGTGCGCCGCCATAAACGCATCCACGATTTTCGGCAGCGCGACGTCCGCAGTCGTCGTGAAGTTCAAGTCAGCCTGGTGCAGCAGCTTCGGATCGCCGATCCCAACCGCAAATTCGCCGGCCGCCTTGATGGCCTGAATGCCGGCCACCGCGTCTTCAAGGCCAACTGCCTCGCTTGGCGCGATTTTCAGCAGCGCCGCGCCGCGGGCAAAGATCTCCGGATCCGGCTTGCCGCGGTGCAGCGTGGCCGGGTCGACGATCGCATCAAAGTAATCCGTCAGGCCCAGGCCGGTCAAGATCCGCGGCGCATTTTTGGACGCCGAGGCGAGAGAGATCCCGTACCCGCCGGCCTTGATATCATCCAGGAACTGCTTCATTCCCGGCAGAATGTCGCTGGGGGTCATGTGACTGATCAGGCTAATGTAGTAATCGTTCTTCTCGGTCGCAAACTGCGCTTTTTGCGACTCCGTGTAACGGTTCTCCTGGTTGCCGAACCGCAAGATCACGTTCAGCGAATCCATTCGGCTGACGCCCTTTAGCTGCTCGTTCACACTCGGATTGATCGTGATCCCCAGCTCGTCCTTGGCGATCTTGGCCCACGCCTGATAGTGGAAGCGGGCCGTGTCCGTGATGACCCCATCTAAATCAAAGACAAATCCTTTCAGCACTATAATTCCCCTTTTCTATGCTTGCCATACGGCGGGAATACTCAGCTTCAGCGGCGTTTCCCCGACCTGTTCCAGCTTGTCATAAAGCTTCAACGTCACCGGGCTCGTCGCGGTGATGGTCACCGTTTGCGCGTTGACTTGGACGTGAATATTTGCCCCGCGGTAGTTGATCTTGAACGCGTAACCCTGCCACTGCTTGGGCAGCCCAGGATTCAGGCTCAAAGTCGGGCCATCGCTGCGCAGCCCACCAAAACCGTACACGATGTTCAACCAGGCCGCTGCGATCGACGTCGTGTGCAGTCCGTCGCGCGTATTGCGGTTGTAATTATCCAGGTCCATCCGGGTCGCGAACCCGAAGAACTTATACGCGTCAGCGGCTTTGTGCAGTTCTTGCGCCATGATCGAGTGGATCGAAGGCGACAGCGAGGATTCGTGGATCGTCCGCGGCGTGTAGTAGTCATAATTCAAGCGCTTGGAGCGCGCGGAAAAGTCGTTGCTGTACAAGAACTGGAACATCAGGACGTCGGGCTGTTTGATCATATCGTTGCGGAACAGCCGGTCGTAGGACCAGTGATCGTACAGCGGAAAATCGCTGACCGGGATTTTATCGACATCCACGTGCGGCAGATCGTAAAAGCCCTGCTGCTGCTCGATCATCCCGTTGTTATCGCCCAAAAATACCATGTGGTCGCTGGCGTCCTGCCAATCGGCCAGCTCCTGGTCGGTAAAGTGGGTCTTGCGCTGCAGGGCTTGGTAGGCGGCCGGCGCCTTGGTCTTCATCGCCGCCACGACCTTTAAGGTGTAGCTGAAGGTCTTCAGGCCCATGTAGTTCGTGTAGGCATCGTGATTGACCATTACCTGAAATTCATCGGGGCCCATCACGCCGTAAAAGCTGAACTCGTGCTTGCGGTTCCAATCCCCGCGTGAGTATAGGAAGCGGGAAATTTCCACCAGCATCTCGGCGCCGTGCCCGTACAGGAAGTCGTGATCCCCGGTCAGATGCGCGTAGTGGAACACCGCGTAGGCCACCGCGGTGCTTGGCTGCAGCTGAGTATTGGCGTGCTGCCACAGGCTGGTCGACTCGTCCCCGTTGATCGTTGAGATCGGGTAGCTCGCCCCCTGACAGTCCACCATCTGCGCACGCCGCTTGGCCGCGGCCAAGGTTGAGTAGCGAAATTCGACCAGGTTTTTGGCGGCCTTGATATCGTTGAACAGGTAAAATGGCAGACACATCGTTTCAGTGTCCCAAAAGGCCAAACCGCCGTACGCCTCGCCCGTCAGACCCTTGGCACCGACGTTATTGGTTGGGCTTTGGCCGTGATAAGTCTGGGCCATTTGGAAGATGCAGTAGCGGATCCCCTGCTGGTTCTCGGGGTCCCCTTCGATCTGAATATCGTTGCGCTGCCAGAAATCGTGCCAGTAGGCCCGCTGCTGGACCAACGCGTCGTCATACCCGACCTGCGCTTGGTTGTCAGCCAGCCCCTTCGCCCACACCGTGTCATTCGGCACATCAGGCGTTTTTTCGACAATGTTGGTGACCGCCTTGTCAAACACCAGGGTTTGGCCCTCGGTCAGCCCCAGCGTCAGCTGCCGCCCGACCACCCGCTCTGCCTTGACCGGCTCATTGGCTTTGAGCGCGCCGCCTGCAACCTTGATCTTCGCCAGGGAGAAGACGCGTTTCCGCGTGGCTTTCGTTTTGCCCAGGATCCCAAACTGCTCGGGGTCGTTGAATTCGCGAACGTCCTCCCAGTAAGAGCCGGCCTGGTTGCTGTGCCGCGTGTCAAAGTTGATGCGCGTCGTGAGCGTCAGGTCGCCGGCGAAATTCTGCGGGGTAATTGCCAGGCGCTGATAAACGTTGCTGGCGATCTGCATTGAGACGAAGCGTTCAAACCGCAAAGCTAGCTTGCGGCCATCCGCGAGCGTCCACACGAAGCTGCGCGTCAACACGCCCGTTTGCAGATCCAAGGTCCGCTTGAACGCGGAGAACTGACTGTGATGCAGATCGAGCTGCTCACCGTCGACCACCAGCCGCAACGAGAGCCAGTCCACCGCGTTGACCATGAAATGGCCCCGCTTTTGGATGCCCGCGTAGATAATGGAAGGATCGTTTGGCGTGTATTCGTAAACCCCGTTAAAGTAGCTGCCGACCAGCCGATCCCCGCTGTAATCTTCGTCAAAATACCCCCGCACACCAGAATACTCGTTGGCAATCGAGAAAATCGATTCGGCCACCCGGCCATGCTCGGGATCAAACCCGGTCTCACTCACCGACCACGGGGCAATATCAAAATACTTATCAGCTTGTTTTGCCATTACTTTTTCCTCATTTCATTAACAGTTGCGTGATCATTGGCAATGGTCACCTCATACGCATGGCCCTGATAATTCACCTGAAAGGCCATCTTGTGCCAGGACTGCGGCAGGTGCGGGGTAAACTGAAGCCGGCCGGCGGCCACGTGCATCCCCGCAAATCCGCGCAAAGCAACTAACCAGGCGCCGGCGTTTCCTGCCGGGTGCGTCCCGCCGATGTAAATATCGCCGGCCCACTGCTTTGATTGACCAGTCAGATCGACCGTGGCGGTTTGCTCAAAGAAGTGATGCGCGGCCTCCGTTTTGCCCATGCGGGCCGCTTCGATCGCGTACATACTCCAGCTGAGCGAGGAGCCGTGTTCAGTGCGCGGCTCGTAGTACGCATAGTTGGCCGCGTGGGTCTGCGCCGAGTAATCATCCGGGAACAGCGCCAGCATCATCACCACGTCAGCCTGCTTGAGCACTTGCGTTTGCGACGCGACCCCGTAGGCCCCGCCCCAGTATTCGTGCGGGTCAAGCAGCCGGGCGCGGACTGTCGCCACCGAGGCGTCCTCAAGTTTGAAGTAGCCGTCGAATTGCTCGATCACCCCTTGGTCATCGACCGTTGGCTGTTTCAAGCGCGCCAAGGCCATTTGCAGCTTGCTGATCAGAGGGTGGAAGTCCAGCCGGGCCACCAGCTTGGCCGCCTCCGCCGGCGCCTGTGCTTCAAGGGTCTGCAGCGTCTGCAGCGCGATCTGCCAGGTGGTCTGCACGAGCTTGTTCGTGTAGGCGTTGTTATTGACCCGCTCGTGGTATTCGTCCGGGCCGATCACATCGTCGATGCTGACGACCTGGTCGAGCAGGCCAGCCTTGGCATAGGAAAGGTAAAACCGGGCACACTCCAAGATCACTTCAGCCCCGCCTCCGGTCAGCAGGCTTAAATCATCCAGCCACTGGTAGCTCTGCCAAATGGCAAGCGCAATGGCCCCGGAAATATGCACCTGTTTGTCGCGGAAGTACGTCCGCATTGGCCGCTTGGTGAACACATCCGTCACGTTGTAGTCGGAGCAGGCATCAAACCCGTCCTCCTGGCTTTCCCAAGCGTAGAAGGCACCCTCAAACCCGTAGCTTTGGGCCTTGGCTTTGGCGCCTTTCAGCCCCTTGAGGCGGTAGCCGATCAGGCTGTGGGCCGTTTCAGCATCGGTGGCAAGAAAGAAGGGCAGCATGAACATCTCCGTGTCCCAGAAAATGGCCCCCTTGTAGGTCTGCCCGGAGAGCCCGCGCGCCGGGATCGACTGGGCGCGGGCGTGGTGCGGCGCAATGGCAAGCAGCTGGTAAATGCTGTAGCGCAGGTGCTTTTGGTCGGCGTCATTGCCCTCGATCCGGACGTCGCTGCGTTGCCAGTAGCCCTGCCAGGCTGCCCGATGTGCGGCCAGCCAGCCGTCAAAGCTAGTCTGATCGGCAGCTCGCACCTTGGCCGCCACTGCCTCACAGTTGTCATCAACCCCGACACCAAACAGCACCGTCAGGGTAACGGGCTGTTGCGGCGTCAGCTGAAGCGCGTAGGCATAGGCCTGGCCGTGCTCGCTTTGGATGAGGGCCCCCGCGGCCTCAGGCAGGAACTGCTTTTGCCACACGCCGACCTGCCGATGCAGCTCGCCGGTCGTCGCAACGACCGCAAGCCCGCCGGGAAAGTGACTCGCCGCGGCGGCGGTCAGGTGGGGCCCATTGATGTCCCAGACCTGCTGATCGATCCCGCAGGTCAACGTGATCGCCACCGGCGCGTCGGCGACCACCGTATAGCGCATGCCGCCCAGGGTGTGATCCGCCCCGGATAAGAAGCGCAGCGTCGAGACCGTCACGCGGGCGCCGCCAGCCTGAAACACGCTGCGCCGGCTGAAGGTCGCGGCCTTAAAATCCAAGGTGACCGAATGCGTGAGCGGCTGCTGGGTCAAGACGCTCAGGGGCTGGCCCGCAAACATGAGCCGGGTAAACAGCGGGTTGGGCGCGTTCACGGTCTCGCGCCACTGGTCACCGCGGCGATCGTAGACCCCGGCCAAGTTCAAGGCGACTTGCTGCGCTTTGGTATACTCAGCCAGCGTCCCGCGATAGCCCATATAGCCGTTGGCCAGCAGGAAGCGATTGCCAAAATCGGTGATCTGATCAGCTTCATACCCGGTTGCCGTCAGCTGCCAAGCTGCATCATTCAAAAGTGTTCCTCCTCATCCAATGAAATCTGGTTACGCTTCGATCAAACTCACAATGTGCCGAAAAATCAGAGTCTGCAGCCAGGCGCACACGCCGAAGCCAACAAAACTGAACCAGTAAACCAACGTCCAGACGCCGATCGCACCAGCCTGAAGCAAGAACAGCGGCCAAATGGTGACGAGCACCATGAGCAGGCTCCACCCGGCGTGATGAAGGAAAATGATGAACAGGTTGCGCAGCGCGTGGGGAATTGTTTCCTCGTAGCGACTCAGGTAGCTCGGCAGCAGGGAAAGCAGGATCGCAGTCGCCACTGCGATCACCAGCAGCGTGTTGCCTAACAGTAGGTGCAGCGTGATCGGCAGCTTATCCAGGTAGCGCAGGTCAAAGGCGATGACGGCCGCCGCCGCGGCGGTGAACACGCCGAGCTTCAGGCCCTGCTTCAGGTTTTGCCTGAAGAAGCGGAAGTAGTCGCGCGTGACGTGGGCCTCCTGGTTAGCCAGCACCCGGGCCATCGTGGCGTTTGCGCCCATTAAAGCCGCCGGAATGGTGATCAGCGGCAAGGCCGTCAGCAGCATCCAGAAATTGAGCAGTAAGACGTTAGTGATATTTTCCAGAAAATTCATGAAGCTGCTACCGTAAGTGAACGTACTTTTCATGCGGTCTCCAACCGAAACTTTCACGACTGCTTCCTCCTTGATTTGGGGTCTGGTGAGTTGGTCAAACGGCAGTGCCTTGGTAAAACCCTGCGCTAGCGCAAGGCTTTACCAAGGCCGGATGCCGCCGGCTTAATGCAAAATTGAAACAAAAAACGAGGCAGGCGCAAACACGTTTCTTGCCCTCGCCTCGTCTAGCGGTCAGAGGTCTTGCCCTTGACTACTTGTTGACACTCTTCTCGTAACGGCTATAAGCGGTCCGCTGAGTCTTCACGAAGTCCTTGAGGCCCATCTGATTCAGCTTGCTGATGTAACCGTTCCAATCCTTGTCCACGCCGCCTTTGGTGACCCACTTAGAGGATTGCTGTGTCACGAAGGTGCTGATATCGGTGTACTCCTGGGAAGTCTTTTGCAGCTCTTCTGGGGAGAAGGTGACGTTCGGGAACGCTGGGCGTGCGTACTTCTTGTACTTAGCATCCAGCTGAAGCTTCTCGTAGTCGCCGTTGGACTTTGGCAGGATCACTTTCTTGTCGAAACTTTGGTCAGAGTACTTCGGCCCGAAGTCGCGGAACGAGTTGGTCCAAGCAAAGATATCGGACGATTGACCCTTAGGTGGGGTCAGGACCTGAATGCGACCGTCAGACAGCTTCTTGGTCCCCACACCGAAGGAACCGTAGTAAGTCTGGAGCGAAGCATCGTTGGTGTAGAACTTGTCAGCCCACTTCATCAGCTTGTCCACGTTCTTGGCGTGAGTCGTGACCAGCATTTCGTTGCGTGAGTAGTTCCAGTGCTCTGGGTCAGAGTTGACGTAGCGCTTACCGTCAGGGCCTTTCAGCGGTGGCAAAGCGACGTACTGATCCGCGTTGGCACCAAAGATCGCGTCAGCAGTCCAGCCCGCAGCAACCCCGACGATCGGAGTCTTGGCCTGAACCTTGGCCTGACCTTGAGAAGCATCTTCAGTAAAGATCTGGGGATCGATCAAGCCCTTCTTGAAGGCATCAGCCATGTAGGCGATCCCAGCTTTGTAGTTGCTGGTAACCGGCTGGTAAACGGGCTTGCCGTTTTGCATCGCCATGTTCTGCGCCGCCGGGTTCGGTGAGGTAATGCCGAACGGCTG
Source organism: Lacticaseibacillus jixianensis (assembly GCF_003946485.1). Lineage (GTDB taxonomy): Bacteria > Bacillota > Bacilli > Lactobacillales > Lactobacillaceae > Lacticaseibacillus > Lacticaseibacillus jixianensis. Next base: position 71,884 of record NZ_RHOJ01000008.1, read on the forward strand.
GATGAAGTTCAGGATCGCATCGTCATTACCAGCACCGTAAGGAATCTCATCATGCTTGCCGTTGCCGTTTGGATCGTCATTCTTAAAGGCTTCCAGCACCGTGATGAAGTCCTTGTAGTTATCAGGCATCTGCAGGTGCAGCTTGTCCAGCCACGTCTTGTTGATAAAGAGCTGGTTTGTGATCTTTGGCCGCATCGGTGACTTCTTTGGCAGGCTGTAAATGTGTCCATTTGGTGAGGTGACCATGGCCTTCAGGCTCGGATCCTTCTTAAAGGCCCGCTCCAGGTTCGGCATGTCTTTCTTGATGTACTTCTCCAAAGGAATGAAGCTGTCCTGGTTCTTGGCCACTTCCGCGTCCGTCAGGCAGATGTCACCCCAGAAGGCATCAGGCAGATCGCCACCGGACATAACGACCGACTTCTTATCTGGCCAGTCAGAGTTCAGGTAGGTATCCCACTTGACCTTGATCCCAGACTTCTTTGCGGAGTTATCCACAAAGCCCTTCGTGAACTTATTGCCCCAGTCGGACCAACGAACCGTCGTGATCCGGTATGACGGCTTGCCAGAAGTATCACTAGCATTGTTTTTCGCGTTGGAACTGCAGCCGGACATGACGCCGGCCAGTGCGGCCAAAGCCACACCGCTTGCAAGCACGCGTTGACTAATCTTCATCAGTAAATTCCCCTCCACTAATATTATCGGAACTACCCTTTAACCGATCCTAACATGACGCCTTGGTTAAAGTACTTCTGCAAAAACGGATAAACCATCATGATGGGCAGCGTCGAGATAACGATCGACGCGTACTTCATCATGTCTGACAGCTGCTGTAACTCAGCAGCCAGCTGACCGGTCGTGTTACCGGCGACTTGTTGATTGGAAATCAGGATCCGGCGCAAGATCAATTGCAAAGGTTGCAGGTTCTCGTTTTGCAAGTAGATCAACGCGTTAAACCATTGGTTCCAGATCCCAACGGCGGTCCACAAGCCTAACACGGCCAGGATCGCTTTTGACAGCGGTAAGACCATACTGAAGAAGTACTTAAAGGTCCCAGCGCCGTCCAGTTGCGCAGCCTCCCAGAGGCTTTCGGGAATACTAGATTGAAAGAACGTCCGCGCAACGATGATATTGTACGGTGAAACCGCGAACGGAATGATCATGACCCAGAAGCTGTTCAGCAGGCCAACCCCTTTAACGGTCAAGTAAATTGGCACCAGGCCGCCGCTAATGAACATGGGAATGACATACAGGACGTTGATCCATTTGCGGCCGACGAGGTCTTTCCGCGAAAGGGCGTAACCTGCTGGAATGTTGACTGCTAGGCCAAAGGCAGTGCCGATCACCGTGTACAGGACGGTGTTGCCATAACTACGCCAGATGATCGGCTGCTTGAACAGGGCTTGATACCCCTTGAAATCCAAATGCGACGGCCAGAGCCAAACCTGGCCGTTGGCGACCTCAGCTGGATTACTAAAAGACGCGATAATGATGAACCAAAGTGGGTAGATGATGGCCAAAATCATCAAGATAGCGAAGGCGTAAATGAAGATCTGAAATGCAAGATCCTTGCCACTCAGCTTCACCTTTTTTGGTTTGACTTTGTGCGGTATTGCGAGTGCCATGACTTTCCCCCCTTTAGAACAAGCTTGTATCCGTCGTCTTCTTAGACAGCCAGTTGACGCCGAGCAGTAAGATGACGTTGATCACAGTATTAAACAATCCAATGGCAGTGGACAAACTGTACTGGAAGTTCTGCAGTCCGATCTTATAAACATAAGTCGAGATGATCTCACTTCCGCCCAGGTTCAGCGGGTTTTGCAGCAGCAAGACCTTTTCAAACCCAACGTTTAGCAGATTCCCCACACTCATGATCAAGAGGATCATCACGGTCGGCATGATCATGGGAATATCAATGTTGCGGATCTTCTGCCAGGCCGTCGCGCCATCCATCGTGGCCGCTTCGTAAAACGTCGGATCGATGCCGGACAAGGCGGCGATGTAGATGATACTGTTCCAACCGATGTTCTGCCATACGTCGCTCCAGACATAAACGTGTGCAAATGCGCTTGAGCTCGACATGAGATCTGGCAACTTTGCTCCAAACAGACGGAATATGTTTGCCACCAGCCCGCTTTGCGGGGACAGGAAGATCAAGATCATCCCACACATGACCATGGTACTGATAAAGTGGGGCAGGTAGGAAATCACCTGGAAGCTCTTCTTGAAGCCCGCTTTGCGGATCTGGTTGGTCATGATCGCCAAGGCCACAGGTAGTGGTGTGTTGACGGCAAGGCTGTAAAGACTAATTACCAGCGTGTTTCTCAACGTTATGGGGAACTGATAGGAACGGAAGAATTGCATAAAATTGTCAAATCCAACCCAGGGGCTGTGAAATACCCCCAACGCCGGTGAATAGTTCTGAAACGCCATAACCAGACCGTACAACGGGATGTAAGCAAAGATCAGCAGCAGCACTGCCGATGGTAACAGTAAGATGTAAAGCGGCAGGCTTTTCTTGAGATCTCGTCGCTTTCTGGCCTTGCGCCGCAGTTTCAGCTGCGCAGTCGACTCATCGCTCATTGGCACTTGCATATCCATGTCTCTTCCTCCTTTCTTAGATGAGTGTACTGTATCCGCTTTCAGGCTCGCTATAACTCAGCCGAGACATAATGACAGAATGCAGTGGCCCATTATCCTCCCCACAGGGGCCGCTCGCGGCTTGGAACCTGATTGTCTGCGCAAAGTTGAGCCGATGTCGGGAAAGTGCAAGACATCCTCGGGTTTAGACAGACGTAATGATTTTGAGAGCGCTATACTTATGGTAAAGGACTCAATGATGATAGGAACAGTCTGGCAGATCCTCCCGTACGGCGTGGTCTCGGGCCAGACGCGAAGGAGCATCATGCCAGAAAAAACGATCCAGGGTCATTCAATCAACCAATATCTGCGTGTTCTGACGGCCAGCCTGGTCATCGTCTGTGTGGTCAACATTCTCTTGATCATTGCGACCATTCAAACCACCAGAAACGAGCGCCTAGAGCGCTTGGAAAGCACCATTGGCATCTACCTTGGCGACGTGGCAACCAAGTTCAAGGCCATCGACCACTTCATGGATTACTCAGTCGTCAACGAAAGCAGCCTTAAGGAAATGGCGCCGATCGACCCGAATGCGAACAGCGTCGCCTTGATCAAGCCGCTGAACCAGTTTCGGCAGCGGGTCTTCGACTTCCAGTACAACACCGGGAAGGCCTATCAATTTTTCTACTACTCGCCGCAAACTGGGTACTTCACCAACGTCTCCTCACTGCAGATGGGATATGATCCCTACCTTAAACTGAAGAGTGCCCTGATCACAGGTTGGGCCACGCAAACTAAGATCGCCGAAGAGCCGTGGCGGCAGGTCAAGATCGATGGCACGTACTACCTGTACCACGAAGTAAAATATGAGGGGGTCGTTTTATTTTGCACCGTTAAGGCCAGCGCCCTGACCCACCCGATTCAGACTCAGTACCTGGCCAACGCTGATCTGGCCTACATCCGCCTGAACGGCCACGATCTGGTGAATCGGCAAGATCCGCGGTACCGCCGGCGCAACCTCAGTCCGAACCACTTCATTCACCAAAACGATGACAGCCAAACCCTGCCGTTCACTTTTAACGTCGTCGTCAACCGGTTCGGCCGCACCGAACAGTTCACCCTGATTCAGCTGATGCTGATGACATTGACGATGATCATCGGGATCGCGGCCATGTTCGGCGCGTTCTACCTGTGGCGGAACTTCGTGGTCCCCCTGCGGACCTTCTCATCAACGGTCACCTTACTGCAGCAATCGCCAAACACCGCCAGCATCCAGAACTCGCGGATCAAGGAACTAGAAAACGTCAACCATCAGTTCCACACCTTGATGCAGCAGGTCAGAAGCCTCAAGGTCTCGCTTTACGAAAAAGAGATCCAGCAAAAGAAGACGCAGATCCAGTTCATGCAGCTGCAAGTGCGGCCCCACTTCTACCTGAACATTCTCACCACGCTGTACAGCATGCTCCAGATGAACCAAACCGCGCACATGGGGGAGCTGATCCTATCGGCCACCCGCTACATGCGCTACCTGCTCAACGCCGGGGCAGAGCTGGTGCCGCTGAGTCAGGAGATCAGCCACGTCAACGACTACCTCAACATTCAGCGGATCCGGTACGGCAACGACGTGATTCAGGTCGTGCTTGACATCGCGCCGCAGACCAAATGCTACTTGGTGCCCCCGCTGATGCTGCAGACGTTCGTGGAAAATTCAGTCAAATACGCCGTCTCCTTTGATCGCCAAACCAAGATCGAGATCACGGCTAAGACGATCCGGAATCAATACGGCGATGTGCTGGCGATCCACATCCAGGATAATGGCCCGGGTTTCCCTAAGGACATCCTGGACGCCCTGACCAAATCACACCTGATCGCGTTAAACGAGCACCACATCGGCATCAACAACGTGATCAACCGCCTTGACCTGCTCTTCAATCAGAGTTATCAGTTGACCATTGGCAACCGGCCAGAAGGCGGTGCCTACATCGATTTGACCCTCCCTGTTCAGCAGGCGGTCAAGAAGGGAGAACTGACAGATGAAAGTACTCTTAGTTGATGATGATCGCTTTGTCCTGAATGTTCTGGAGCAAACCATCGCCTGGGGCAAGCTGGGCTTTACGGACGTTCTGCAGGCGGCCAACATGCACCAAGCCCAGGCCCTGCTCAAAAGCACGCCGATCGACCTGGTGATCTCAGACATCGAGATGCCTCAGGGCTCCGGGCTCGACCTGCTCGAATGGTTGCGCCACGAGCTGAAAAGCTCGGCGGAGCTGATTTTTCTGACCAACTACGCGGACTTTAATTACGCCCAAAAGGCCATCGAACTGGGCAGCTTTGATTACTACCTCAAGCCGGTGATCCCGGACACTTTCACCACTGTGCTGAACAAAGCCATCGCCAAGATCCAGGCCAAAAAACAGACTGCCGCCCGCCGCGCCCATCCCGCCCTCACCGCGGCGGCCTGGCACCGGCTGCTGAACGGGCAGGAAAGCGCCGAGACGGCGGCGCAGTTAGAAGACAGCGACCTGCTGCCGGTCATTGTGCAACCCGAGCGCGGCAGCAAGGTCAGTGCCTTGCACCTGCGGCTCAGCGACGGCCAAGAAACGTTTGGGACCCCGGCCTTTACCCCTGCGTTCGCGTTTCCCGACAACAATCACCGGCTAGTGCTCCTGCTTAAAACGCCCAAGACGGCCACCACCGCGACCAGCGCGATCACGAGCCTCGTGCCCCTCGGCCAGGCCCTGCGGGAGGCGCTCAGCGATGAGCATACCAACTTTACCCTGTTTATCGGCACCCTCACGCCGGCCAAGCAACTTGCCGCGGTTTACCAGCAGCTGACCTTGATGGTGGCGGAGCTGGCCGTTCACCGCAACAGCATTCACTTTCTCAGCTTTTACCACCACCGGCAGATCGACTACTTGGAGCCGGATCTGCAACTGATCAGCCAGCTGATTGGCAAAAAAGCCGGGAAAGAACTTCACGACTACTGTCAGCAGTACCTGCAAACCTGCCTGACTGAGCAGCGGCTCAACCGGCGGACGCTGCGCAATTTCCGGGAGGACTTGCTTCAGCAGATCTACGTGGAACTGCAGCGCCACAACGTTCAGGCCCACAAGCTATTCTCCTCGCGCGAGTACCAGAGCCTCTACCTGGATTCGCTCAACAACCTCGAGATCATGTTCGACTTCATCGATTATGTCACGGCCAGCGCATTTTCCTACGCCGAATTTGCGGACTCCAGCATCAGCGTTGCACAGCGGCTGCAAAAGTACATCGACAGCCACCTGGGCGACGACCTCACGCGCGAGAGCCTGGCGGAAATTGTCTACTTAAACCCGGACTACGCGGCCAAGCTGTTCAAGGATGAATTTGGGCTTTCCATTAACCATTACATCATCAACCGGCGCATCGCCGTTGCCCAGCACTTGATCGTGACCGACAACCGGCCGATCAACCAAATTGCCGAGTCGCTGGGTTACACCAACTTTTCCTATTTCACCCGCCTGTTCAAGCGGGAGGTCGGCCAAACCCCGATGGCGTATCGCCATCAGCAGCGCGCCCTCCAGTCACCCGTCTAAAGGCCTTGCGTCGCGGGGAGCGCACTTAGCCCCCACCAGTTCCAGCCCACGCAAAAGCGGTTCCCTTCGTAAGTTGAAGAGAACCGCTTTTCGAGTGCATCATTGCGTTTACGGCCAGCCAGGCGGGCTTTGCCACCCCCGGCTTAGACTGCCGGTAATCCCTGCTGAGCTAGGACATCGCCTCAATCGGGATCGGCTTATCGACGATCGTCATTTGGGTATCTTTGTCAAAGAAGTGGGCCTTGTTGATGTCAAAGCCGACCTTAACGTTGTCGCCAGGGTTGTGGAAGTCGCGCGCGTTCACGTTGGCGACGTACTCCTCGTCGTCCGTCTTCAGGTACAACTGCTCGGTGGCGCCCAGCAGCTCTGAGACCACGACCTCAGCGCCAACGACCGCGTCCGGCCAGGTATCCAGGAAGGCCTGCTCGGAGTGGATGTCTTCAGGGCGGACCCCAAAGATGATCTCCTTGCCGTTGTAGCCCTGGTCATCCAGGATCTTGGCCCGGCCTTCCGGCACCTTCATGGTGATCTTCTTGCCGTCGGAAACCACGCCGTCCTTGTAGGTCACGTGGAAGAAGTTCATCGCCGGGCTGCCCATGAAGCCCGCCACGAACATGTTCCGCGGGTTTTGGTAGACCTCAGCCGGCGTGCCGATCTGCTGGATCTGGCCAACAGACATGACGACCACCCGATCGGCCAGCGTCATCGCTTCGGTCTGGTCATGGGTGACGTAGATCGTCGTCGTGTTCAGGCGGCGGTGCAGCTTGGCGATCTGGGCCCGCATGGAAACCCGCAGCTTGGCGTCCAGGTTAGACAGTGGCTCATCCATCAGGAAGATCGGGGCGTCCCGCACAATGGCGCGGCCCAAGGCAACCCGCTGGCGCTGACCACCGGACAGGTCCGCCGGCTTGCGCTGCAGGAATTCTTCTAGGCCAAGGATCTCGGCGGCGTTGTCGACCCGCTTTTTGATGTCCTCCTTGCTGTAGTGACGCAGCTTCAGGCCAAACGCCATGTTGTCCGCCACGGTCATGTGAGGGTAGAGGGCGTAGTTCTGGAACACCATCGCGATGTCGCGATCCTTCGGGGCCACGTCGTTCATGACCTTCCCGCCGATGACCAGCTCGCCCTCGGTAATGTCCTCAAGGCCGGCGATCATGCGCAGCGTCGTGGATTTCCCGCACCCAGACGGGCCAACGAAAACAATGAACTCGCGCTCCTTGATGTGCAGATCAAAGTCCTTGACGGCGTAGTCTTCACCGTCCTCGTAGCGCTTGTATAAATGATCTAGATCAATTTCAACCATCAGTCTAATCCTTCTCTCGTGATAAACTCTCAAATATGCAATCCATAATTTGAAATCGAAAAAACTGTGCACGAATACGGCTTGACTTCAGGTGCCAGCCGCGCCCACCTCACCGGTGAGTTCACAGTGCTCAGTCAATTCGATCCAGTTTATCAGTCCCCATGTCTTCTGTTATCCTACACTTTAGGAATAATTGCAAGCGCTTCAAGCCGCGGGCTGCTCCGCCTGCAGTCGAGTCAAGGCCGTTATTCATCAGCGGGCTGGCGGCTCGTCGGGGTGATCGACAGCGGTGCAGCGCCATTTTGGGGCATGTGAATCAAGCCTGACTGGACAATTGACGCATTCAAAATTTAACCCCGTCGTTTTTCGGCCGTGTCTGGCCGCCAGCAGGACAAATCAAAAAAACAGAGCCAACCACGGTGCGGTCGACTCTGTCTGACTGGCTGGATTGTGCCAGCGCGTTAGAACAATTTACCATCAGCGGAAAGCGTTACGCAAACTCAGCGGCCGCTGGGGCCGAGACGCGCGCGGTCAGCGGTGAGACCCGCTGCAGGTACGCCGCAAATCGCGAGGGCTCCGCATTCCACGGGGCGGTTGCCGTCGTATCTGTGGCCCGCAGCCGATCAACAAATGCAAGGATCTGCGGCCACTCCGCCGCGTTTTCTGACGCCAGCTCCGCCATTTGCGCAGTCATTGCCGGCTCCCGTCCGGCCTGGGAGTAGAACCGCACGATCGTTTGCGCCAGCGTCTTCAAGTACTGGTCCGGGGCCAGCGTCCGCAGCTTGAACAGGTACCGGGTCATCATCCGCACCCAGTCAAGCTGCAAAGTTGCCGGCAGCGGCGGGAGCACCGCATCCGAAACCGTGCGGCCGAGAAACTGCACGGTGACGGCGTGATCCAGCTGCTGCGGCGACTTGGCGACGGCCTCGACCAGCCGCCCAACGAAGGGTTCCGTGTACGGGCCAAAATCTTCAAACTGGATTCGGTTTTGCATCACCAACGCCCGGTCCACGAACCGCCCGGCCAGCAGGTGCGAAGCCGTTTCGACTTGATAGTTGAAGGTTCGATCCAGCTTCATCTGCTGGCGCATGAGCAAGCCGGAGATCATTTGCGTTTCCGGATGAGCGGCCATCGTCGCGAAGACTTGCTGCAGCACGTCGATCGAGTTGAATTGCATATTGGGCCCAAGAAAGGCGACAAAGCGCCCCGTCGCCAGCATCAGCCCCTGCTGAAAGGCCACTGGCCACGGCCAGATTTGGGCCGGCTTGATGTACCGGAACGTAAGGTGGTTGAACACCCGCAGCGGTTCCAGATCATCAAGTTGATACCGGCCATTATCGATCAGCAAGACCTCGATTTGCCGAAAGTCCACGCCCAACTGATTGTTGATGGACGAAAGCGGTACCGCCAAATCATGAACGTCTGCCGACTCGACCGCAATGATGAGACTTAAAGTTTTGCTCATTCCTATTCCTCCAGATTAGTTAACTGCTGCCCAACCGCGCGTAACGGTGCCAGCGCTCGCCGCCCCGTGCAATTATCTTGCTTAGCCGAACGTTTCCGTCATTGTCCATGCCCGATCAACGACTAATGCGAAGCCGCCCCGTTGGCTACTTCCAGCGCCTTACCGCGTGACCAAATTTCACTCTGATCCTCGGCTGAAAGCGTCGCCACGTATTCAGTTTACCCCTATCCGTGTCAGGACAGAAGAAGACGCAAGGAATTTCGGCTAACTTTGGCATACCATTCGTGCTAAGCCCGCTTATCGCGCGGATTGCCGATGCAGTTCTCATTTTCGCCGGGTACTTTTTTTGCAAAAACAAGCTGGCCGTCTCGGTCACCCGAGGCACCCAGCTTGCCTGCCGCTCACTGCGTTATGCGCCTAATACAGTGGATCATCATCCGCATCGTGGCGCTTCTTGACGACCGCGAATGCGGCTAGCGCATCCAGCATAGTCAAGCCAACCCCGACAAGTACGGCACTACCATCTTCCGCCTCGCCAGTTTCCGGAAGCACGAGACGCTCGTTGACTCTGCCGGTTGCGGCGAGCGCCGCCGCAGGGTCAGCAGCGGAACCAGCGCCACCGCCTATTGCCAGCTCACCAATCGCAGATTCTGGATCGCCCAGAACCGCTTCTGAGCCTTCAGTCTGGTGGCCCGCTGGCTGCTCGTCAGATTCAGCAACCGGAGAACCGCCAATGCTGCTCTCGTTAGTGGTCGTGAGAACCCCGTCAGGGCTGCCCCCGATGCTGCTCTCATTGGTTGTGACGAGGGTCCCGTCGCTACCATTGGTCCCGGTCTCGTTAGTCGGCGTCGTCGTGGTGGTGCCACCGCCGTTGCCGCCATCGGTCCCAGTACCGTTCGTCGGCGTCGTCGTGGTCGTGCTGCCACCGCCGTTGCCGCCGTCGGTTCCAGTACCGTTCGTCGTCGTGGTCGTGCTGCCACCGCCATTGCCGCCGTCGGTTCCAGTACCGTTCGTTGGCGTCGTCGTGGTGTTGCCACCGCCATTGCCGCCATCGGTCCCGGTCCCGGTCGTTGGCGTCGTGGTGATGGTGCCACCGCCATTGCCGCCGTCGGTCCCAGTGCCGTTCGTTGGCGTCGTCGTGCTGCCACCGCCATTGCCGCCGTCGGTTCCAGTCCCGTTCGTCGGCGTCGTGGTCGTGCTGCCACCGCCATTGCCGCCGTTGGTCCCAGTGCCGTTCGTTGGCGTCGTCGTGGTCGTGCCACCGCCATTGCCGCCGTCGGTCCCAGTGCCGTTCGTCGGCGTCGTGGTCGTGCTGCCACCGCCATTACCGCCGTCGGTCCCAGTACCGTTCGTCGGCGTCGTCGTGGTCGTGCCACCGCCATTGCCGCCGTCGGTCCCAGTACCGTTCGTCGGCGTCGTCGTGGTCGTGCCACCGCCATTGCCGCCGTCGGTCCCAGTGCCGTTCGTCGGCGTCGTCGTGGTCGTGCTGCCACCGCCATTGCCACCGTCGGTCCCAGTACCGTTCGTCGGCGTCGTGATGGTAGTGCCACCGCCATTGCCGCCGCCGGTCCCAGTGCCCGTTGGAGTCTGGTTGTTATCCGGTACTGGCACAGTGCTGATCGTCTGCTCACTGCCATCGTTGCCGATGATGTAGAAGACATACGACTTGGTCCCATCCGGGTTGGCGACGATTTTGACTTGCGGAGTCTGACCCGGTTCACCCTGGTCACCCTTATCGCCCTTATCACCGTTCTTAACGGTATAGTCAGTGCCGTTAAGCGTGAAGGTCCAGCCGTCGACATTGCCATCGGCGTCGGTATGTGGTGCAACCGTTGGGGTCTGACCATCTTTACCATCGGCCGGTGCCGGGACCGTCCCTACCAAGACCTTTTCGCCAGCCTTGTTGATGTAGAAGAACCGGTAACTCGTGACTTTGCCATTAGCGTCAGTGACTGGCTCGACTTGCGGCGTCTGGCCCGCTTCACCGTCCTTTGGTGCTTGGACGGTACCGACCGTCGTTTCCTTGCCGTCTTCACCAACCACGAAGAATTCGTAACGCGTGGTGCCGTCCTCGGCCACCTCAGCGCGAACTTACGGTGTTTGGCCATCCGCACCCTTCTCGCCTTTATCCACAGTCACCGTCGACCCATCAGAGAAGGTGATCTTGGTATCACCATTTTCATCGATGAACGATCCGGTCACTGTCAGTGGTGTCGCATCCTTACCGTCCTTACCGTCTGTTCCGTCAGCGCCGTCCTTGCCGTCGGTGCCATCCTTGCCGGCCGCACCATCCTGACCATTCTTAACGGTGTAATCAACACCGTTAAGGGTAAATGTGTAACCATCAACATTGCCTTGACTGTCCGTGTGCGGCTTGACCGTTGGCGTTTGACCGTCCTTTGGCGCCTCAACGTTGCCAGTGATGACCTTCTTCCCCTCTTCATCCAGGTAGAAGAAGTTGTAGCTAATGGTCTTGCCATCGTTGTCTTTAACTGCCTCGACTTGTGGCGTCTGGCCGTCTTTACCCGCAGCGCCGTCCTTAGGTGCGTCGACCGTCCCAACTGTCGTTTCATGGCCATCATTATCAGTGACATAGAACTCATAGCTGGTCTTGCCGTCCTCACCTGTGACTGCGCGGACTTTAGGCGTTTGACCATCAACCCCGTCTTTGCCGTCAACGCCGTCCTTACCGTCAGCCCCTTTGGCAACTGTGACTTGCGAGCCATCGGAGAAGGTGATGACCGTGTTGCCAGCGCCATCCGTGATGCTGGTCTTAACCGTCAGGTCAGCACCATTTTTGACGATGTAGTCTTTACCGTTAAGGGTGAAGACATAGCCATCAACGTTGCCATTGCTGTCAGTATGCGGCTTGACGTCTGGCGTCTGGCCATCCTTAGGCGCATCAACCGAGCCCATTGGAACCTTATCGCCAGCCTCATTGGTGTAGTAGAAGTTATAGCTGATGATGTTACCATCACCGTCTTTAACCGCTTCGATCGTCGGCGTCTTACCGTCTTCGCCATCCTTAGGTGCTTGGACCGTCCCAACTGGAGTTTCCTTGCCAGCTTCATCAGTAACGAAGAATTCGTAGTTGGTCTTGCCGTCTTCACCTGTGACTGCACGGACTTTAGGCGTTTGACCGTCAACCCCGTCTTTGCCGTCAGTACCCTTGGCAACCGTGACTTGTGAGCCATCGGAGAAGGTGATGACCGTATTGCCATCCTTATCAAGAGTAGTGGTCTCAACCGTCAGATCAGCACCGTTCTTGACGATATAGTCTTTGCCGTTAAGGGTGAAGACATAGCCATCAACATCGCCGTTGCTATCAGTGTGTGGTGTCACTTCAGGCGTTTCGCCATCCTTAGGCGCGTCGACTGTCCCAACCGGGATTTCTTTGCCATCTTTATCAGTGACGTAGAATTCATAGCTGGTCTTGCCGTCTTCGTCTGTAACTGCGCGAACGTTAGGGGTCTGCGCGTTATCTCCTTTCTGTCCTTTTGGCACAGTGACATGAGAACCATCAGAGAAGGTGATCACTGTGTCGCCATTTTCGTTAATCGTGGAACCAGTGACTGTCAACGCAGCAGCAGCCTTACCATCAGCACCATCTTTACCATTCAGAACAGTGTAATCAACACCATCCAAGGTGAAAATGTAGCCGTCAGTCTTGCCTTCGCTGTCAGTATGCGGCTTAACAGTTGGTGTTTGGCCATCCTTAGGTGCCTCAACATAACCCATGGATACCTCATTACCAGCATCATCGATGTAGTAGAAGTTATAGCCAGTCGTCTTGCCATCATCGTCAAGGATTGGTTTGATCGTCGGCGTCTTGCCATCTTCGCCGTCTTTAGGTGCTTGAACCGTTCCCACTGGGATTTGGTTGCCATCTGTATCGGTGACATAGAATTCATAGTTGGTCTTGCCGTCTTCACCTGTGACTGCGCGGACTTTAGGCGTTTGACCATCCTTACCATCTACGCCATCTTGACCATCGGCGCCTTTGGCAACCGTGACTTGCGAGCCATCGGAGAAGGTAATAACCGTGTTGCCCTCAGGATCAAGGGTGGTGCTCTTCACTGTCAGATCAGCGCCGTTTTTGACGATGTAGTCCTTACCATCGAGCGTGAAGACATAGCCATCAACGTCACCATTACTGTCAGTGTGTGGTGTGACCTTTGGTGTTTCGCCGTCTTTAGGGGCGGCGACGGTTCCGACTGTGGTGTCCTTGCCCTCTTTACCAGTGACATAGAACTCATAGCTGGTCTTGCCGGCTTCATCTGTGACTGCGCGCACCTTAGGAGTCTGCGCGTTATCACCTGTTTGACCTTTTGGCACAACGACATCGGTGCCATCAGAGAAGGTGATCACGGTATCGCCGTTGTCGTTGACCGTGGTGTCGTCCACCGTCAGTGGGGCAGCATCTCTACCGTTAAGGACCGTGTAATCAACCCCATCCAAGGTGAAAATGTAGCCGTCAGTCTTGCCTTCGCTGTCGGTGTGCGGCTTAACCGTTGGTGTTTGGCCATCCTTAGGCGCCTGGATCGTACCCATGGTTACCTTTTCGCCAGCATCATTAGTGTAGTAGAAGTCGTAGCGAATGGTCTTGCCGTTGCCATCAACCACTGGTTCCATGATTGGCGTCTGACCGTTGCTGCCGTCTTTTGGTGCGTCGACGGTGCCAACTGGGATCTCTTTGCCATCTTGACCGGTGATATAGAACTCGTAATCGGTTTTACCATCTTCGCCTACAACTGCCTTCACTTTCGGCGTTTGACCGGCGGCACCATCTTTACCATCTTTGATCGTCACTTTGTTGCCGTCAGAGAAGGTCAACGTGGTGGTCCCGTCTTTGACTTGAGTATCAGTGATCGTGATCGGCTTTGGCGCTTCCACTTGGCCCACCACGATCCGTTCGCCATCGCCGTCGACATAGTAGAATTCGTAGCCAGTGACGTTGCCGTCATCGTCTTTGACTTCTGCCACTTGCGGCGTTTGGCCATCAGTCCCGTTGAGCACCGTGCCCGATGGTTGTCCATTCAGCGTGAAGGTGTAGCCCGTCACCTTGCCAGAGGCGTTGGTGATCGGCGTTACGACTGGGGTTTGACCATCTTGGCCGTTGTACACAGTCTTCACATCTTGCGACCCATCAGCATGCTTAATGGTCAAAATGTAGCCAGTACGCGAATCAGCATCTGTCGGTGTGATGTCAGTCACATCGATCGTATCGCCGTCCTTCGGTGCTTCAAAATCACCTACCTCTTGCTTATCGCCATTACCATCGATGACATAGAACTTATACCCCGTCGTCTTGCCAGTCTTCGGATCAGTGACTGCTTCTAACGTTGGCGCATCGCCTTTATCACCCTTTTCACCCTTAGTGCCGTTGTAAATCGTGATTGGTTCTTGACCCGGATAAGTGATCGTGTAGCTAAGGACATTGCCCTCATCATCTTTGTTAGAGGTGATGACTGGCGCTGTTGCCCCATCGCCGTTGAACAGGTTCTTCGTTTCGGTCGTGCCATCGGCGTGCTTGATCGTGACGGTGTAACCCGTCTTCTTATCGCTATCGTCGGCCGGCTTGTAGTCACTCACCGCAATCGTATCGCCGATTGGCACCGTGCCAAGCGTCGTATCATCACTTGGATCGTCAGGCGTACCGTTATCCAGGTAGAAGATATAAGACTTCTTGTCATCACTCAGTTTCGACTTCGGCGTTTCTGGGACATCCAAAGTACCGACTGTTTCGTGAGTCTGACCGTCGTCACCGATCACGAAGAACTTGTAGCCAGTGGCCTTGCCAGTACCTGGGTCCGTTACCGGTTCAAGCTGTGGTGTCTTACCATCGGCCCCATTGTAGACAGGTGTGCTGCTCTTAGGCTTCCCGTCGCTACCAATGATCTCGACAGTGTAGCCGCCATTTGGATGTTCAGTGTCGCCCTTCAGTGGAGTTACATTGATCGTATCGCCATTCTTACCATCTGCTGGCTTAGCAATTTCGCCAAGCTTGGTGTCGTCTGATGGATCATTTGGCGTACCGTTGTCCAGATAGAAGACATACTTGTCCCCGTCTGCTTTGACCTTTGGTACTTCTGGGGTGTCCACCGTGCCGACAGGCACATGCGTTGTCCCATCCGGTCCAAGCACATAGAAACTATAATGTGTCTTGCCGTCGTCGCCTTTAACAGCTTCAACTTGTGGCGTCTGGCCATCCGTCCCGTTGTAGACAGGCGTGCTGCTCTTAGTCTTCCCATCGCTACCAATGATCTCGACAGTGTAGCCGCCATTTGGATGTTCAGTGTCGCCAGCGAGTGGGGTCACTCTGATCGTATCGCCGGCCGCTGACGGCACAACGCCAAGATCAGTATCGCTACCATCGGCTTCACCACCAGGAATCACGAAGTGGTAAGACGTCGTCTTGCCATCTTCGCCTTTAACAGCTTTGATGATAGGGTTCTTACCATCGACACCATTCTTCACAGTCAAGGAGCCTGCCGGCTTCCCATCTGCCGTGAAGTTATAGGTCGTCGTCCCATCTCCGTTGTCCTTACCATTTGGATCGATTACCGGTGTCGCGCCATCAAAGATGTTCTGAATGTCGCCAGTCGTCCCATCTGAATGGCGCACTGTTACCGTGACGCCGGTCTTCTTATCATCCGCGTTAGCTGGTACATATTTCGTGACTTCAATCGTGTCACTGCCTGGTACGACCCCAAGGTCGGTGTCATCACTGCCATCACCCTTTGGTCCAACAAGGAAGAAGTGGTTGACCGTCTTGCCGTCTTCCGTCACAGGTTTGATCGTTGGCGTCCGGCCATCGACCCCTTTGTCGATCGTTGCGGTGCTGCCATCAGAGAACGTCAGGACCGTGTTGCCTTTTTCATCAGTATCCTGGCCAGTCACACTAATCGAGGAACCATTGAAGACTTGCTTTGGTTCATCTGTTGTCCCATCGGCGTGGTGGACCGTCAAGATGTAGCCGGTCTTCTTATCATCCGCACCTGTTGGTACATAGTTAGTGATACTAATCGTATCGCCAGCTGCTGATGGCACAACACCAAGATCAGTATCGCTACCATCGGCTTCACCACCAGGAATCACGAAGTGATAAGACGTCGTCTTGCCGTCTTCACTTGGTACTGCCTTGATTTCAGGACTCTTACCATCGACACCGTTCTTCAGAACACCGACAGGTTGCCCGTTGATGACGATGTTATAGCCTTCGCCAGTTTCCTTGCCGTTTTCGTCCTTGATTGGATCCAACGTTGGTGTTTCGCCGTTGAACAGATTCTTAGATTCAGTATTCCCATTGGCGTGCGTGATCGTGAC
>NZ_RHOJ01000009.1 GCF_003946485.1 Lacticaseibacillus jixianensis
GAAGTGGTTAGTCGTCTTGCCATCTTTGCCTTCAACGGCTTTGATTTCAGGCGTCTTCCCATCAACACCATTCTTCAGGGTTGCGACAGTTTGGCCGTTGACCTTGATGTCAAATCCTTCACCAGTTTCGTTGCCGTCTTTGTCCTTGGTTGGCTCAATGGTTGGAGTTACCCCATCGTTACCATTCCATACCGTCGTCACAGTGTCGGCACTGCCGTCACCATGCGTAACAGTGATCGTGGTCCCACCGTTCGGATGATCTTCAGTAACTCCTGCCGGCGTTGCGGTGATCGTATCTCCGGACTTAGGCGCATCGATTTCAGCCAACATCGTGTCATTAGTACCATCGCCCTTCGAGCCCGGTATATAGAACACGATCTTACCATCATTAGTTGTCTTGATCTGAGGCGTCTGACCGTCTACACCATCCTTACCTTTTTCACCATTCTTAACGGTGAACGAGCCTGCCGGCTGACCATCTGCGGTGATCTGGTACGTAGTCGTCCCGTCGCCATTGTCGGTGCCATTTGGATCAACAACTGGCGTTACCCCGTCATTACCATTCCATACTGTCGTCACGGTGTCGGGACTACCGTCAACATGCTTAACGGTGATCCTGGTCCCGCCATTTGGATGATCAGCGTCGCCTTCGATTTCCTCAGCAGTAACTGTATCCGCAGCACTTGCTTTTGGCTTGGCAACATAAATAACCCAGATGTCTTGGCCGTTTGTCTTGAAGGCTGCATCGGCTGAACCATTATCCGGTAAGCTATTGATCTGGCCGCCGTTGATGTCAGCAGTCGCATAGTAATACAGGATGCTGGTATCAAGCGTTCCGCCTGCATCAGGCAAGTCTTTGCCATCACTGTTCAATGTGTCTGGAATCTTATATTGAGTGGAGTAATCTGTGCCTTCTGGACCACTAACGGTTACAGGCGGTTGCAGTTCGATGCCACCCACGTTCTGATAGACATAGTGAACAGTCCCTGTGCCTTGGGCTGCTTCAGCCTTGGTATAGGTCACAGTGATCGTGATGTTTTTATCTTCGTCGTCGGCTGCGGCAAGTAAACCAGCTGCGGCTTGCTTGATAGACTGACCATCGTCGCCTACCGTTGTTTCGGTCACTTGTGCCGGAGTTGGCTTGGCGCCATCGACTGACTCAGGAGTGAAAGTTGCAAACGGTGCAGTTTGCTTCCAATCGCCATACTTAACGACCTTGTTAGTCGTGTCGCCTTCTTCTGTGTAGTAAGTCCGAGTGAACTCAACTTTCCCAGTCTCTAACAGCTTCTTCTGACCGTTCTGATCACCGTTAATTGTGACATTCAGGAACTTATGGGTATCATCATAGTTCACATCACCTGGCTCATTTGGTGCAGGGTGCTCGACCAATTCAGCCTTTTCTTTGTCATAGTTAATGGTGAAGGTGATTTCTTTATCTTGGTCTGCTGTCTCAGCCGCCATTGCCGCAAGTTCTTCCGTGACGGTTTTGTGATCATCATCTTGGGTATCCTGGTCAATTTTTGCTGGTGAAGCCTTATACCCATCGTAAATTACCGGTACATAGCCAGAGGTCATGAACTTGCCAGTGTCATCAACAGTCCACTCGCCATAACCTTTCACGCCACTGTCAGGATCGTTATTATCGGTCTGATATTGACGCGTCAAAACGATGTCATTTTCGGTATTATCTTGCTGCGTCGTTACACCGTCTTTTGTCATCATGATGAGCGGGTGCAAGACTTTATGCGTGTCGTTGTAAAGAGGATCTGTCGGGTCTTTCGGTGCGTCATGCCACTGCAAGTCAGGCTGGTTCGCGCCGTAATTGACCACGCGGGTTGCAACGAAATTCGTCACAAACTTGCCAAGGTCTTTGTCAACATTAACTGCACTACCGTCAATTAAAGTGGTTTTACCATCACTAGCCATCGACTTCTGGCCGGATTCAGGTAAACCAGCAGACGTAATCGGCTCATTCGTTTCATCCACGATCGTACCGACCGCGTTGGCAACTGGTGGAATATCACTTTCAGTAATGGGCGCCACCAGAACATCAGTGTCGCTGCCGCCAACGCCGGTCGGATTAGTGGTCCATGGCGTGTACACAGCCTTACCACTAGCATCCAGCGTCGCCGTACGATAGATCTTGATTGGTGTCCCTGTCTTCTTAGCTGGGGCGCCTTCACCGGTATACACAATGTCAGCTTGCAACGTCCCAATTAAATAACGCGAGGTCACTGTAAGTGGGTTGTCCGGGCTCTTACCAGGATTGCCCGGGGTGAACACTCTCGGCCCGTCTGTAGCGTACTTGATCGTCAGCGTCTGGGCAGTCTTAGTAAACATCGCATCGGTCGTGCCATCGGTGGTGATCTTGTGACCGGGGACGTCTTTATTGAGGGCCACGCTTGTAATTGAATCGCCAATATTGCCTTTAAGATCAATTGAAGACTGGCCATCAGTATTCTTGATTGGCTGGTTATTTTCGTCCACTAACTTAACAGTGATCGTACCCTTTGTTTCGACTGGCGCGTACTTGATTGTCAGCGTCTGGGCAGTCTTAGTAAACTTCGCATTGGTCGTGCCATCGGTGGTGATCTTGTGACCGGGGACGTCTTTATTGAGGGTCACGCTTGTAATTGGATCGCCAATATTGCCCTCGAGATCAATTGAAGGCTTACCATCAGTATTGGAAATCGGCTGGTTATTTTCGTCCACTAAGTTAACAGTGATCGTACCCTTAGTTGCGACTGGCGTGTAAGTGATCTTCAGTTCTTGTGGCGCCTCGGTATAGACCTTATTGAGCGTACCGTCACCGCCACCGGTTATCGAACGACCAGTGACTTTCTTAGCTGCGTCCGGAACTACGATTGGATCGCCAATAGTCCCGCTATAAGACAACTCGGTCTGACCGGCGTCATTGGTAACGACCTTACCCTCGGTATCCACCAATTTGACCTTAACGGTGCCCGTTGTGGTCTGGTCAGTCGTTCCGGTACCACCATCAACTGGTTCATACGTCAGGGTAACGAACTGGTTTTCGACATCTGTGTACGTATAGTGTACTGCAAGAGGATTTTCCCCCTTCAGCTTGTACCCTTTAACAGTCACAGGAACACCACCGGTCTTAATCGTTATACCAGCAGCGTGTGCTCCTAATCTATAGTCAGGCAGTAACGTATTGCCAGCTTCATCAACATATTTGACCCAGGCGACGTATTCCGTTTGAGCCGCTTTGGTGCCTTTGTAGGTGATCGTCAGCTCATCACTACCATAATCAGTGTATTGGTTCGGGTTGGTCAACCCCATAGTCTTCATTGAACTATTTAGACTAGCGAAATCTTTGGCACCGCTAAAAGAACTTTGAATCTCATTAGCAATCACTGAACCAACATCAAGCGTCGTCTTTGCTGGATCAAAAGTATACCCACTAGGCGGATCCAGTGGATTGAAGTCAATTTCGCCATCTTTTGCGACATAAGCAGTCTTTGCTGAGCCAGAAATCTCCGTCCCATTTTCGTCCAAATACTTGTAAGTAACTGGGAAGCCGTCAGTTGTTGGGGTGGTATCTCCTGGATCATCCGTACCGGTTGACGTACCGCTAGCATCGGTTTGATCGACATAGTACAGTTTAGTTGTCCCGGCACCGGTACCTAAGTCATCCGCACCTTTTCCCACCGTAATGGCGCCTTTGAGCGTCACTGGTTGAGGATCATCGCCGGTGACGACATGTGTCCCCTTATCCACAGTCAAAGTCGATTTCACTGTGGCAGCCATGTCAGTCAGGATACCTTTTTCAATGACTGAGGAGAGAAACTTCGCAGGATCCGCTGCAACATCACCGCCGACCCACCAACCTAGGCCAAAATTGGCTGCAGCCCCAAATCCCAGCCCGAATATTGGAACCTTAGACCAGGCTTTGATCATCGAATTGATGCCTCCTTGGAAAGCTTGTTCCAAGTCGGCCGTTAGATTCGGGACGTCATCAAGATCCACGGTGATCATGGTACCATTATCACCTTTAGTCAGTGTCGCCGCTGTTGCAAATGGCGTTTGAACAGTGAATTTCTGGTTGAGTTCATTTCTAAAATCCGTATCACCGGATATGCTAACGTACTTATCGACGTGTTCCTTAATATCATCAATAGTTTCTGGTTTAGCAGATGAATTGTAATTCATCACGGCAACCAGCGTCGCATACGGATCGATGGTAAAGTTCAGTTGACCTTCACCGTTGGCATCAGTGACATTGATGCCTTTGGGAACCAAGACTTGAACATAAACATGATCGCCTGCCAGATCGGTTGACGGATCTATCCCCTTAACCGTGAACGTGGCTTCGGCTTTCGACTCACCAGTGAAGTCACCACTTGGCAAGGCTTTGTCAGCCGTTTCGCCTTTGTCATCAACAGTTTCCACCGTTAAGTCTGTCGTCTTAAAGACCGACTGGGCAACATTTCCTGCCGCCAGCACCTGCAGCGTCTGGGGGACCCCGGTTTGGTCATATGCCGCGGCTGCAGCGGCTTTGGCCGCCGCCAAATCCGCTGCACTTGGATCCACTAAGGTGGTCGTCTCGCCGGTTGACGAAGGCAATGCAGCGGCTGCCGTCTGGTCAGCCGCGCCATCGGAGGCCGCAGTATTAGCTTTGCTTGGCGCATCATTGCCTTCGCTTGCGGTAGTAGCGGCTGAATCAACTGTCACTGCTGCCTTTTCAGCGGTCGGCGCATTGGCGCTGGTTGCTTGGGCTGCTGAGGTCTCACTAGACTGTTGCGTTTCAGCCTTGGTCGCTGTATTTGCCGCTTGAGCAGCCGGCTCAGTGGCTTGGGAGGCAGCTCCCGGCGCTACCACGGCCGTCGGTTCGCTGGTGTGCCCGTCCAGAGCGGCCTTCAGGATAACCGTGCCTGTAGCCTTCAGGGCAACACTAAAATGACCGTTCGCGTCTGCGGTCTCCGTTTGGGTGGCCCCATCCGCGGCAGTCGCCGTCACCTGCGCATTGGCAGTCGTCGCGCCAGTGATTGTGACCACGCCATTTTCGCTCTTAGCGGCCTGGGCACCCTTGATTTCAAGCAGTGCTTTGACCGCCACAGTCTTGGTCGTCGGTGTTGGCGCAGCGGCCGTTGATGTCTTCAGCACAGCAGAGCTTGCGGTTTTCGCCTCACTTGCACCTGGGTCGGCAGCGGCCGCGGTCGCATTGGCGCCTTGATCGGCAGTGGTGTCCGCCTGAACAATGTTTCCTTGAACAAATGGCAAAACAGTAAAGAAGGTGGTCACTAATCCGGCAAATACCCATTTTTTACCGTCTTTGAACATCTTATAATGAACTTTACGATCAGCTTCAGCTCTTATAGAGCTAATTTCGGAACGTGACTTCATCATACTCCTCCTTTTTCGTGACTCCCCCGCGATAAGCAACATGTTTACAGGGTTTACAAATTCAACAATAAGTTGAGTATATCATTCGAATTTTCAAGACTCTAGTCAGGTTTCAAAAGAAATGTTTATCTTTTCTAGAACTATTGAGCAAGACTAAAAATTACGCATGTCATAATTACCGGCAATTGTTATGTAATGATAGTCGAAGACTATTTGTGGGAACAAAAAAAGTATAAGATTCTGATAACTGAATATTTTGGTCTTGTTTTAAAGAATGCCTTCCCAGTGAATGAGGATTTCTCTTAATTGTCTCTATTCAAGTCCGGCAAACGTTGGCTGGCTGTGCATCCGTGCGATCAATGCGTCAGACCAGTGGATAAAGAATAATATGGTGTCTTGACACTTTCCGACTCCGCGCTTAATTCCTGGCGAAGCAATTGAAGCTGTTCGCATCTGGAAGTATCGATCAACGGCAATTGGCATTTGCTTGCGCTGTCATTTATTATTTTCCCGAATGCATGCTCACTTTTTCCTTCCGGACGGCAATTTTTCTCCAGGAATCTCGGACACTGGTCCAGTTCTGGTTCCCGGGCACCTTGCCATGGGTGAGCCTTCGCCTAACCCCAAAGCGCAGCAAGGAAGCATGCCGCACCCTAGGCGAGCATCGGCGGAAAATGCAGGCCTGAGCCTATGATAAAATGGGCACTGGCTGATTCTCACTTGAACACAAATGACCTCGCAGCGACGCTCAGGTCAGGAGGGTAACGATGTCTAACAGATACGAAACGCAGATCGATCACATTATCAACGGCTCTCTGAGCAACCGGATGAAGACGTCCTTGCACTGGTACGACTTTGCCGATCTCGCCGCCACAATCCATGACTACCTGAACGCCAAAATGGTCCTTGCCAGCTTAACCGCTAGTGAGCAGCAGCTGCTCACCACCACGGGGCAGGCGCTGGCGATCGACAATGGCGAAGCGGCTGCCGACGACATCTATCTGGCCGCTTCTTTTCCCCAGCTAGCCCGCCTAAATTGCATCATCGCCGAAGAACGGACTTCCTGGGGACATTTTACCCAAGACATCAATCAGGAACTGGCCGACTTCAAGCAGCGGACCGTAGCAGTTAGGAAAATTGGGGAGTCGCTTGAACCAGCGACACTCTCCAGCATCTCAATGCAGCCTCGACAGGGCTGGGTGGCGTTGC
Organism: Lacticaseibacillus jixianensis; assembly: GCF_003946485.1. Classification (GTDB taxonomy): domain Bacteria; phylum Bacillota; class Bacilli; order Lactobacillales; family Lactobacillaceae; genus Lacticaseibacillus; species Lacticaseibacillus jixianensis. Next base: position 6,577 of record NZ_RHOJ01000009.1, read on the forward strand.
CATTTCTCTACTTTGAGGAGCTTCTCACTGGCTATTCGCAGACGCATCAACTGACAACTAACGACCTGACCATGCTTTTTGGCAGACGAATGGTTCAGGCGTACTGGCCGCTTAGCCAATCGCTGGTTCCCGATGCGCCCCTCTTCACGTTCTTCAACTACCTCCGTGAAAACGGCGACTGGCTGCTCGACTTGATCGATCAGTTCAGCCCGTTAGCTGACCACAACATCACGACACTCACCATTTTGTGGCTTCAGTGGTATAAGCACGAGAAGACCTTTCACGGCTTTGAAGAGGTCGCGTCCGCCCAAAATTCGATCCGGCAAGCGAAACGAATCAGTCAGCTGCTGTGCCACCAGGAGTACGAAGCGGCGGGCCAACTATTGATTCAACACCTGCCGGGCTTCTGGGATTAGCCGTCATGCTAAAAGCCCCACAATTATGAGATTCATCACCAACAATTGTTGGGCACACCATTCCCCAAGAGCCAAAAATGGAGCCAATTCCTCAACACTAGTGACATATTTCGACTTTCGCTCACTCAGGGAGAGACTGCATTATTTGCACGACGGATTTACAATGCAAGTGCAACAAATTAGCTAAATAGAAAGACTCATAGCCTGAGTCCTTGTAAAATGGAATCA